>CAZSIJ010000005.1:0-96349 GCA_964607065.1 uncultured Desulfobulbus sp.
TAAATAGCTGTCTTCGTGTTCCAGGTGCTTGATATTGACATCCCGCGGAAAGGCGGTCTGCTGCATAAAGATGCGCGCGAATTCACGGTTTTCAGTGATGTGATGGAACTCGCTCATATACAAACTGACCATCTGCTCAAGGAGCGGAATATCCTGGTTCGCATTGGTGGTGAGTTCGTTGTGCAGGCTGTCCAGTTCATCTTCGCAGAAGGCATGGAGAATGTCACTTTTGGTCTGGAAATAGCTGTATACAGTCCCTTTGCCGATATTGGCCATTTTTGCCAGTTCTTCGATGCTGGTTTTTTCAAAACCTTTTTCGCTGAAGAGTTGCACCGCAGCCTGCATGATCGCTTTTCGTGTTTCACGTTTTTTCTTTTCTCTGATGCCTGCCATACATATCCTCGACGTAAAAGTTGACTACGGTCGAAAATAATATGGCTAGGGGTGCTGGTCAAGGAGAAAGTCGACCGTGGTCAACTTTTATATTGGTAAGAAGATTAGGATTATGGCGCTAGACCATTGTCGTTGAGCAATTTATTTGATCAGCCCGTTGAGGAAGGCACCTTGTATCGGTGTTTTTGTCCTGATGGATGGCAAAAAAACTAGCATTTTTGGTCAGATTGTTTACCCGTTATACTCGTTGAGTGCAGTTTCGGTACTCAGCAGCACAAAGATGGACCACTGGCAGACCGATTAGGATTGTTTCTGATATTTCCCGAGACATGGTAGTGTCGCGAAAAATTCAGAAACAGGAAGGAAGCCGATATTGGGAATCGATAGTTGCTGTAAAACCTGATCTTTTACGCTGCGCTGCAATCATCGGGGTATTAACCAGTTTGTAAATAAACAGGTCGTCTCAATGAGAAAATATTATTTAATATTTGTTCTGTGTTTATCATTATTTTATGTATCTCCTGCTATTTCAGCAAATAGGCAGGCGGCAATGTACAAAGGGCTGGAGCCTGAAATTGCAACACTCAATGATACAATCAGAATATTGGGAACACCAATTTCTAAAAGAAGTAACGATAAATTTATATATTGCAAATATAGAACAGTAGAGGTCGCTGTCGAGAAAAAAACTGGTAAGGTTGGAATTATAATTATTTTCGATCAGACATTTAAAGATGTTAATGGATTTATGATCGGCGATTCCTATGAAAAGGTACGTGATGCCTTGAATGATGCGGGGAAAGGAAACGCTATTTTTGATAAAAAAAAGAATGTTATTTATATATTCAATCAAGATCTGCTTCTTGAAGAAATAGTATATGGAGTTCTATCAAAATAGATTGGTAGCGATCTGAATAAAAAAGAGGGGATACCTTCCCTGTTTTCTGTAAGCAATAAGTACAGTGATTCCTTTTTTGGCCACACCCTTACAATCCAATCTCCTCTGTGAAAAAGCCTGCTTCCATCCTCGTCCACGTTTACCTGACGGCATCGGGCTCATCGATACCGCTTTAATCTGCTCTCTATTCCATCATCCTATCCGCATCATCCTATCTTCAGTCCCACCAGAAAACCGGCGACCGCGCTGCCCCCTTTCCAGGTGAGCCGGGCCAGGCGATCGTAGAGAAATGACCCAGACTGATTGGCCAGATCGGCTGCGGTTTGGGCGGTCTGCTGCAAGGTCTGGTCGTTGACCGTGGTTACGCCGTAATATTCGCCGACAAAGAGCAAAATCAATGCCGCGCCCCCCAGGAACAAAGCCACCTTCAGAATTTTTTTGGCGAAATAGCCAACCGCCAGGCCTACGAGGAAAGGAGCACCGATATTGGGCAGCAAAAAGGCCGAGGAGAAAATATCGATAGAGGAGGGATCGGGCACCGTTTTGTTCATAGCTGGTCCTTTGCGGGGTAAGGGATCACAAATCGGCAAGTCGGTTACTACAAAGGCCGAAGAGTCGAGCGTCAACCGTTAAAAACCCAATAACCGGTTGAAAGTCAAGCGCATTTCAACGTAGTTTAGCTCCGCACATCGGCCTATCCTCCTGATGGCATGGCGGTCTGGCTTGAAAGTCTAAATAATATTTAAAAAATAGCCCCCTTTGTGTCCCAACAATTATGTCGCCAGAGAACTTAATTGTCCAGATGTCTACAATATTGAACAGGTGTCATTAATGACCAATGAGGGTCAGCATGCTGCATGAAATCGTACAACATACTGAATTTATATTGCTTAATTATGAATATTTCTTGTTGGCACAGCCCTTGCGATAAGAGGGGCAAGACAGAGGAACTTATTCTTCCATTCACAGGCAATGCGGACAACGGGCTGGAACCTTCCAGTAACATCCCTGAATTATTAGGAGCAAGACAATGAGAAAGGTAGCGATCTATGGCAAAGGCGGTATCGGCAAATCCACAACCACCCAGAACACCGTGGCAGGCCTGATTGAAATGGGCAAAAAAGTAATGGTCGTCGGCTGCGATCCTAAGGCGGATTCAACCCGTCTTCTCCTCGGCGGCCTAGCCCAGAAATCGGTTCTCGATACCCTGCGGGAAGAAGGTGAGGATGTGGAACTCGATGATCTCCGAAAAATGGGTTACGGCGGCACCTGGTGCGTTGAGTCTGGCGGACCGGAACCAGGCGTTGGCTGTGCTGGCCGCGGTATCATCACCTCCATCAATATGCTCGAGCAGCTGGGTGCCTATGCTCCAAGTGAAGGTTTGGATTATGCCTTCTACGACGTCCTCGGCGACGTTGTCTGCGGCGGGTTCGCTATGCCGATCCGCGATGGTAAGGCTGAAGAAATTTACATCGTTGTTTCCGGTGAGATGATGGCCATGTACGCGGCCAACAACATCTGTAAGGGTATTATGAAATTTGCTCAATCCGGTAATGTTCGCCTCGGCGGCCTGATCTGTAACTCCCGTGCCGTCGATAATGAACGGGAAATGATTGAGGAGCTGGCCAAAAAAATAGGCACCCAGATGATCTCCTTCGTGCCCCGTGACAACGATGTGCAGCGGGCTGAAATCAATCGCAAGACAGTGATCGAGTGGAACCCGGAAGTGAAACAGGCTGATGCTTACCGTGCCCTGGCCAAGGCAATCGATGAAAACCAGAATTTCGTTATTCCCAAACCCTTGGCTATTGAAGAACTGGAAACTCTACTTCTTGACTACGGTCTGATGGAAGCATAATCAACGATATATATAGGAGACACCACCATGATGATCATGATCAGAGCCATTATCCGACCTGAAAAAGCAGACGCCGTCCTCGCAGCCCTCATGGATGCCGGCTTTCCCGCAGTAACCAAGTATTCAGTAGCCGGTCGCGGCAAGCAGCGCGGTATCAAGATCGGCGAAGTGACCTATGACGAGATTCCTAAGACCATGCTGATGAGTGTTATCCAGGCCGAGGATAAGGATTTTGTCATCAACACCATTATGAACACAGCAAGGACTGGCACCAAGGGTGCCTTTGGTGACGGCAAAATCTTTATCAACGAGGTCGAATGCGCCTATACCATCAGTTCAGGCATTAAAGAAGGAGCGGAGGTGGCGGCATGAAAGAGATCATCGCCATTGTGCGCATGAACATGATGAACCAGACCAAAAAGGCCCTGACCGCGGCCGGGGTGGATGCCTTTTTCGCCCACGAGGCCAACGGTAGAGGGAAGGGATTCGTCAATCCTCAGGTCCTGGCTGGTGCAGAAGATGGGTATGAAGAGGCGGCCTCGCTCCTTGGCGAGAAAGGCAAGCTGTATCCGAAGAGGCTGATCACCATTGTTGTTGAAGATGATTTTGTCGACACTGTGGTGGAATCGATTATCAGCGTCAACAAGACCGGGAAACCTGGTGACGGCAAGATCTTCATTCTGCCGATTGGTGACGCTGTCCGCGTACGAACGGGCGAATCCGGTATGAAATCAATATCCTAAAGCCCAAGGAGAAACGAAGATGGCAACTGCAAAAAAAAGGCTCGTCCAGTGGGAACCCACTGATATCAAAAAAGAGCTGTTGAAACAATATCCACCGAAGGTGGCACGCCGACGTGCCAAACAGATCCTCATCAACGAGGCCCTGGAAAACGATACCCCGGAAATCGTCGCCAACGTTCGGACTATCCCGGGCATCATTACCATGCGCGGCTGCACTTATGCTGGCTGCAAGGGCGTTATCATGGGGCCGACCCGGGATATCGTCAACCTGGTGCATGGTCCTATCGGCTGCAGTTTTTACGCCTGGCTGACCCGGCGTAACCAGACCGATGCCGGCCCTGATGGCGAGAACTACATACCCTATTGTTTTTCTACCGATATGCAGGATTCCGACATTATTTTCGGCGGGGAGAAGAAACTGGCCGCAGCGATCCAGGAGATCTACGACATCTTCCATCCTAAGGCGATCACTGTGTTTGCGACCTGCCCGGTGGGCCTGATCGGCGATGATATCCACACTGTCGCCCGTAATATGAAAGAAAAATTTGGCGACTGCAATGTCTTCGCCTTTAGCTGCGAAGGCTACAAGGGTGTTTCCCAGTCCGCTGGCCATCATATTGCCAATAACCAGGTCTTCGCCCATATGGTTGGCGAGAACAACGCAGAAAAGGCAGGGGAGTACAAGATCAACCTGCTGGGTGAATACAACATCGGCGGTGACGGTTTTGAGATCGATCGGATTCTGCAAAAATGCGGAATAACAACAATATCCACCTTTTCTGGCAACTCGACCTACGACCAGTTCGCCTCAGCTCACATGGCTGACTTAAGTTGTGTTATGTGCCACCGTTCCATCAACTATGTGGCCGACATGTTGGAAACCAAGTTCGGCATCCCGTGGGTCAAAGTGAATTTTATCGGGGCGAAATCAACGGCCAAGTCCCTGCGTAAGATTGCCGGATATTTCGGGGATCAGAAATTGATCGACCGGGTCGAGCAGGTGATCGCTGAGGAAATGCCAGCGGTGGACGCAGTTTGTAACGAGGTTCTGCCCCGCACCCAGGGTAAGACCGCCATGATCTTTGTCGGTGGCAGCCGGGCGCATCATTACCAGGATCTGTTTACCGAAATGGGCATGAAAACGGTATCAGCCGGCTACGAGTTCGCCCACCGTGATGATTACGAGGGTCGCGATGTCATACCGTTTTTGAAGGTGGATGCTGACAGTCGTAACATCGAGGAGCTCGATGTCGAAAAAGACGAGGCCCGCTACCGGGCACGTAAGACGCCGGCAGAAATGCAGGCCTTGGAAGATTCAGGCTACAAGTTTAAAGAATATGACGGCCTCGTTCCGGACATGGAAAAGGGATCGATCATTGTTGACGATCTCAACCAGTACGAAGCTGAAAAACTGGTCGAAATGATGAAGCCCGATATCTTCTGCGCCGGTATTAAAGAAAAATTTTCCATCCAGAAACTGGGCATCCCCATGAAGCAACTGCACAGTTACGACTCCGGCGGACCTTATGCCGGGTTTAAGGGCGCGGTCAATTTCTACCAGGAGATCGACCGGCTGGTGAACAGTAAGGTCTGGAGCTACATGAAGGCCCCCTGGCAGGAAAGCCCCGAACTCTCAGCCACCTATGTGTGGGAATAAAGCATCAACCAAGAGGGCAAGACAATGCTACTTCGACATACACCTAAAGAAATAGACGAACGCAGTGCCGTGACTATCAATCCGGCCAAGACCTGCCAGCCCATCGGCGCGATGTACGCGGCACTGGGCATCCATGGCTGTCTCCCCCACAGTCATGGATCCCAGGGCTGCTGCGCCTATCATCGCAGCGCCCTGACTCGGCACTACAAGGAACCCGTTTCCGCCTCCACCAGTTCGTTTACCGAAGGTTCGTCGGTATTCGGTGGGCAGGCTAACCTGCTGCAGGCAATTAATAATATTTTCACCGTGTACAACCCGGAAATTATCGCGGTCCACACCACCTGCCTGTCGGAGACCATCGGTGACGACCTCAATCAGATCTTTGACAAAGCCTATAAGGAAGGAACCGTGCCTCCGGGTAAGACTCTGGTCGGCGCACCAACTCCGAGTTATGTCGGCTCGCATGTGACCGGTTTTTCCAATATGGTCAAGGCGATGGCCGATCTGGCGGAACCGGTGGGCAAGAAAAATGGCAAAGTCAACGTTATCCCTGGCTGGGTCGAGCCCTCGGACATGGAAGAGATCAAGCGACTGGCCAAATTGGTCGGTGCAAATATCACACTCTTTCCTGACACCTCGGGTGTGCTCAATGGTCCATTGTCAGGAGAATATAAGATGTTTCCTGATGGTGGGGTAACTGTTGCGGAGTTAAAAGGCTGCGGTGATGCCATTGGCACCTTGGCACTAGGCGAATGGTGCTCGGCCGATGCCGCCCGCCTGCTCGACACCAAGCACAAGGTCCCGTGCAAGATCCTGGACATGCCCTTTGGCCTCAAAGCTACTGACCGGTTTATCGATGCGCTGCGGATCATCAGCGGTACCGTGGTCCCGGATGAAATTTCCTACGAACGCGGCCAGATGGTGGATTTGATTTCCGACATGCACCAGTATTTCTATCACAAAAAGGTGGCGATCTACGGTGATCCAGATCAGGTGATCGCTATGACCGAGTTCCTGGTTTCCATCGACATGTGCCCGATCCATGTAATCACTGGTACGCCGGGCAAGCGCTTTGAAAAACGGATTAAGGAATTGACAGCGGACATGCCTTTTGAGGTCAATGTCCGAGCCAAGGGCGATATGTTTCTCCTTCACCAGTGGATTAAGAACGAACCGGTGGATCTGCTCATGGGCAACTCCTATGGGAAGTACATCGCTCGCGACGAGGATATCCCTTTCATCCGCTGGGGTTTCCCGATTCTGGACCGGCAGGGACACCAGTATTTCCCAACCGTCGGCTACAAGGGTGGTCTGCGTATGCTGGAGAAAATCCTCAATGCTGTGCTTGATCGTAAGGATCGTGACGATCCGGAAGAGAAGTTTGAACTGGTATTGTAGTCTTCATGGTTCAGCGGGGGAGTATTTCTTGGTCCTCTCCTTGATTCCCTCGCTGGACCATTTTTTCTTTCACCCTAAGAGGCAGTTGCCATGAATGTTATCCCTTTCCCCCGATCGGCCCGAAGTGCCGCTCCTGCCTCCGATGCATCCCAGGACACTCTGATTCTGCCGATTGCATCCCGGTCAGTCTGTGGACTGCGATTTACCAGCGAGAAGAAGGCGGTTCAACCACTATCGCCGGCTGAAGCAGTGGCAGAGGTCGGTCAATATAAGAATTTGGTCGGGGTCGAGTTGGGTGGACCCGGTGATCCTCTGGCCACGATAACGCAGACACTGGAAACCATCGTCTTGCTGAAACAACTGTCTCCAACTCTAACAGTCAGCCTGACTACCTTGGGAATTGGTGGTGCGCAGTATGCGGCTGATCTGGCTGCCGCTGGACTGGGCAGCATCAATTTGCTGATCGATACCCTGGATTCGACAACTGCTGAAAAGCTCTATGCCTGGATTCGACCTGGCAAGAAGACCCTGCCGCTCGACAAGACCGTAGTCATGTTGCTGGATGAACAAGCGAAAACAGTGCAAGCCATGGCCGAAGCTAGGATTGCCGTAACTATTCGCACCACAGTCTACCCCGGAGTTAATGCGCATCAGGTGGTAGACCTCGCCGAGGTAATGGCTGATTTGGGGGCGAAGGAAATAGAACTGTTGCCGTTTACCCCCGCATCTAAGCTGGAAGATGGCCCGTCACCGTCGACCCGTGTGCATATGGAACAGATTGGTAAACTCACCAGCCGGTTCCTTGGCACCCGAGTCCGGCAGGTGGCTGTGGATGCGTGCGGTTGTTCGTCATCCGGATGTGCATGCGGTTGCGGCTGTGGAGCCACCTCCGGGGCGACGATTCAACCCGGACTGCCAAAGCCCAGCTCTGAGCGACCTAGGGTGGCGGTAGCCAGTGCCACCGGTATGGATGTCGATCTCCATCTCGGTCAGGCGAAAACTCTGCTTATTTATGGCCCTCGAGGCGATGGCCTTACCTGCCTGCTGGAAACTCGCCAGGCACCTGAACCTGGCAGCGGTGAAACAAGGTGGGATCAACTGGCCGACCTTCTCCCCGACTGCTTTGCCCTGCTGGCCGCCAGTGCCGGACAGCGTCCTCGGGAGGTGCTTGCTGGTCGCGGCATCCGGGTGTTGATCACTGAGGAAAATATCGAAGGCTCAGTGGACGTCCTCTACGGTGGCGGCAAGAAACAGAAGTGTAAAAAATAAAACAGGTGGTGAGGCGGCAAGCCTGGTATTGTTTATTCTATACCTGAAGGCTACAGTATAACTAGCCTGAATTGTGACAAAATATAAACTTTTAATAAATTATTCACCTCATAGGAAGGAACACACCATGGCTCTCCCTGAAAAACAGATATTGGTTTGTCAGAGTTTCCGCTCGAAAGGCGATCCCAAAGGCATCTGTCATAAACAGACCGACGGGTTTCTCCAATACATCGAAGAAGAGATACTGGACCGCGGCCTTGACATCCAGGTGGTCGCCACCGGGTGTCTCAAGCAGTGCGAGTCTGGTCCGATCATGGTGGTTCAGCCCGAAAACTGGTGGTTCAAGGGGGTAGCCAGCACCGATGCTATCGACGCTATTCTTGATGGTCTTGAAGAGGGCGAACCTGCGGGTGATTATCTCATCGAATAGGAAGAATAACCATGCCTACGCTGCGTAAAGCCCGACAACAGGATCTGGATCATCTGACAACTTTGCTCAGACTTCTTTTTACTATTGAAGCAGATTTCAATTTCGATGAAGCGAAGCAGAGGCAGGGGCTCTTGATGATGCTGAATAATGACCGTGGGTGTGTCCTGGTGGCTGAAGATGCTGGAGAGGTGATCGGCATGTGCACCGGACAGATAGTGGTTTCCACCGCCGAAGGGGGCCCCGCAGTATTGGTCGAAGACCTGGTGGTCAATCCTGCCCATCAAGGCGGTGGTGTCGGCCGCTCCCTGTTAAACACTATGGCGGGTTGGGCTTTGGAGCAGGGGGCAACCCGCATGCAACTCCTGGCCGATAAGTACAACGAGGCAGGGCTTGCCTTTTATGAGCATCTTGGCTGGCGTACGACCGCGCTGATCTGCCTGCGGCGCTTTCTTTAATTGGGTGGTTCAGCAGCAGCAAACATAACCAAGCCGTACGAATGGAGAGATATCTATGATCAACTCACTGCATCCCGCACTCGTAGGATTTGCCGATATCCGGCCTCTGGCTATTGATGATTGGGAACAGTACCGGCTGGAAGGGGAACAGTTTCTTAATCTTGCTGAAGGGGCTTTTCTCAATAAAAAAGAGGCATTCACTACCGAGATTCTTTACAACCTCATTGCCATGGCCATTGAAAAAATGGTTATGGGTGCTCTTATGGAAATCGGTCGTTTGCCGTACAATCACACCATGCACGATCTGGTGGCAGCACTGGTGGAGTGGCTTCCAGGGACGATCCAGGGTTTAGAGGAATCAGTACGAGCTCTAGACAGTTACCAGGAAATCTGCGATCCCTATATCTGCACCATCAAAGTGCCAACGGCAACGGAAATCGAAAACATGCTCGCCCTGGCCCGGAGGCTTGAGCAGCGCATTGCCGCCTCATCGCCGGGAGCCTGAGCACCGCTCAAGAAAGAGGATGAGAGGTGGCAACAGGTTATAGCGCATTAAGGGGAGGGCAATTCTGCCTAGCCGACGGGCACATTTTGAGTAGACTGGTAGTAACAGTCTCGTACCGACTCAAGATATTGCTGGTGAATTTCCACTCTTCACGGTAGGACAGGCCGCTGTTGTCGGGAATGATGATCTTGACGTACAGATCATTGCCGAAAAAGGTTTTATCGCACCCCGTTCGCATTCTTATGCTGCCCGGTCGAGGTTACGGTAACGCCCTTCACCTTGCCTACGGATGCTGCAACCGGTCTTCTGGTACATAACCTCGACCACCTGCTTGCCTTTAGGAGAGCGAGCAGGTTTGAGCAGTTTTTGATATTTCTGATCAAGTTCAGTGAACTCACCCTGCATGCGTAACAAGCTTTTATTATATTTCATCGAAGGCCTGTTTGTCCTCCTCCTGCGAGTCAATATGAGTGCCCTACAGCGTTTTTTGGGCCGTCAATCCAGCACCCCCCCCCGTTCACCGAGGTTACCGTAGCGGTGGTAGGTATTACAGAGGGTTTGCTGCTGGAAATAGTGTAGCAGCTCAATTTGCCCCTCCATGTAGACCGGGGTTCGGGCGATACAGACGCCCGTATTTGCGGCGGCCACGAAAATCTCCATGGGCACCCGGTCAGGAGCTGCGTAACGTAGACGGCCAATGGTCGGTACCAACGCTGCCAGTTCTGTATCGCTCTGTCGGACGACAACCATCCCTTGAAGAAAGCGACGACCGTGGTGGCTGTCAAGAAAAGTGGTGACCCGGTTTGCCAGTTCCAGAGGCATGCTGAGACGGGTGGTGCAACCGGCAATAGTGGCTGCCGCGCACCTTGCCAGGGTCGCAAACAGAGTATCGTCTGGATGGAGGCGGATGACCAAGTCGGCGATCGGCCGATACCGTAGGAAATTATCTTGGCCGCGAAGATGAAAAAAATCCTGTACCCGGCCGAACCGGGTCTCCATCTGATAGAGATAACTGACGATAGCGCTGATGGTCTGTTCGATATCATCCTTGATATCCTGCCATTGGTGCCACTGAATCAGCGTTCGCCATTCCTGGGACAGCCGCAGTAACCAGTGATCGCCGGTAATCGTCTCCACACGTGGGTGGGCCACTTCGGTGAAGATCATGAATTGGGAGACGTAATCAGGGCCGCCGGCCTTGAGCCCTGGTCCGAGTGCCGATTTACCCAGGCCACCAAAAGGTTGGCGCAGTACCAGTGCGCCGGTGGTGCTGCGATTGATATAGAGGGTGCCGGCCCGGACCGTTTCCTGCCAGATCTTCTGCTCGCGAAGATCAAGGCTCTCCAGACCGCTGGTCAGGCCGTATCCGCTCTGATTGACGAGCGCGACCGCTTCTTTCAGGTTGTTGGCGCACATTACCCCGAGGAGCGGGCCGAACAGTTCGGTCAAGTGGGTAAAGCTGCCGGGTTGTACGCCATACTTGATACCGGGCGACCAGATCTGGGGATTAATATCCTGCATAGCCGGCTTGAGCGCCCACTCCTCACCCGGTTCCAGGGTGGTCAAAGCATGGAGGAGCGGGCCGGACGGCGGCCGGATCAGGGGGGCTATCTTGTTGCTGAACTGCCAAGCCGAGCCGACTCTGAGGCTAGCCGCCGCATCGACCAGCTGCTGGCGGAAATGGGAGTCCTCATAAATCGATTTTTCGAGAATGAGCAGCGAGGTGGCACTGCATTTCTGGCCGCAGTTACTGAAGGCCGAGTGGACAACGTTTCTGATTGCCTGGTCGCGGTCGGCCGTGTCGGTGACGATGGTCGCGTTCTTGCCGCCGGTCTCTGCCGCCAAGAAGACTCCCGGTATCTGGGCAAGGATGTTGCGGCCGGTTTCGGTGCCACCGGTGAGAATGATGCCGGCCAACAGGGGGCTGGCAGTGAGGAGCGGTCCGGTCTCGGTACCTGAACAGGGAAGAAACTGGAGCACCTTCTGCGAGATCCCGGCGCGCCAGAAACATTGGCAGAGTATCCAGCCGGTGAGCACCGCATCCGAGGCGGGCTTGAAGAGCACCGTGTTGCCGGCGGCGAGCGCTGCGGTAATGCCACCGCAGGGGATGGCGATCGGAAAATTCCAGGGAGCGATTACAAGAATCGCCCCTTTTCCTCTGGCTCGCAGATTGGGCTGTCGGTCGAACCGTTCCACCGAATAGGGATAGAATTCTGCAAAGTCGATAGCCTCGGAGACCTCCGCATCGGCTTCGGCAAAGACCTTGCCGGTGTCGGCGGCCGCAGCACCGATCAGATCGCCACGCGAACGGCGCAGTTCTATCGCCACCTGCGCTAAAAGCACATGCCGTTCGCGACCCTCCAAGTCACGCCAGCCGTCCGGATCCGCCGCCGCCACAGAGAGGGCAAGCTGCGCATCTTCGGGGGTGGCCAGAGCAAAACAGCCAACCTGAACATTGTCCTGGCTGGGGTCGAAACACGCCACGGTCTGCCGGCCGGAAAAGATCGCTGCCCCGTCAATCACCAGAGGGATCTCCATGGGTTTATCGGCAGGGCTCTTCATCCAGCGTTCCCGGATGCCCTCGGCCCAGCGTCGGTTGGGAGCGAGCGACCAGTCGGTATCTGCTTCGTTGACAAAACGGCTCTTGTTACAAGTTAAAATTTCCGGAGCAAAGGTCTCCCGAGACCGGTCCTGCACGCGGTGGGCAGCGGTTGGTGCGGTTTCCTGGTGTAAACAGGAGCGGATAAACCCTTCTTTGAGCAAGTCCCATTTTCTGGACCCTACCTGCAGGCCCGGTGCATACCGCAGAAAATTTTCCGGGGCGGTATTTTCATCGAGACGGCGGATCAAATAGGCGATGGCGTTGATAAACGCCTCTTTGCTCGCCACCGGTGCATAGAGGACGACCTCGCTCGCAGTCTCTTGAAGAGCCCGGCGGACATGATCAGCCATACCTTCCAGCATCTCAAAACAGAAAAATTGCGAAACCCCGTTGGTCTGGGCAAGCGTTGCGGCATAGGCCAGCTCGAACAGGTTGTGGGAGGCGACGCCAAGATGGACGGCTGCGATATGGTCAGGCTGCATGGCAAAGGTCAGCATCCGTTTGTAGTTAGCATCCACATCCAGTTTGTTGTCATAGGGGGCCAGCGGCCAGTTGTTGAGGGCAGACTCGAGCTTTTCCATCTCCATGTTGGCGCCCTTGACCAGGCGCAGCTTGATCGGCGCTCCACCGCGGTCAAACCGTGCCAGGACCCAGGCGGTTAACTGCTGTTGGATGGCGAAACTGTCCGGGAGATAGGCCTGGAGGGCTATCCCCGCTGAATAGTCGAGTAGTTCCTCCTGGTCGAGGGTGGCGATAAAGGCGTGGCAGGTGATCTCCAGGTCCCGGTACTCTTCCATATCGAGATTGACGAATTTGGCGAGGCGGATACCATCAGGCCTGATGAAAAAGTTCTTTTTTGCGGCCCGGTAGATGACGGAGAGCCGTTCTTTCAGGATGGCCACGGTCTCGTCAAATGCCAGTGAGTTGATCTGGGAATAGAGGGTGGAGATCTTGATCGAGATGTGCTCGATATCCGGATCTTCCATATCCGTAATGTAGGTGGCTAGACGCTGAGCCGCCTCGGATTCGCCGAGCACCGTCTCTCCCAGGTGGTTGATATTCATACGCACGTCTTGCTGGAGGCGTCTGCGGAGATGAGCCTGCAGTTCCTCGGATTCTCCGGGGATAATAACATGGCGGCTGCCGCGGCGCATCTGCGCGATCAGGTGGGGGATGGCCAGGGCGGCCAGCCGGGGGCCGGCATGGGCAAACAGATAGAGAAAGCATTTTTCGAGAGCATTGAAAAAATGCGGCACCCCAAATTCGTGCAGCAGGCTACCCAGCTGATCTGCCACCCGTTGCGGGTTCCGGGAGCGGAAACTCTGATCGATCATCCGGCTGAGCAGGATCTTGTCGCGGGGATGGGTGAGAAGGCGATGCATTTGCCTGTGGCGGCGTTTTTCTTCGCGGGTGCGCAACTTATTGGCGCGCTCCTGCCACTGTTCCGCCAGAGTGATGGCCTGATCAATGAGTGTTTGGTGCGGTGCGTTCATGATATCGTCGCCTCAATGTGATTTTGCACAGGTTAAACCATTCGTGGCAAACGAAGCAACAACTCCGGCAAGACAGAGGTAAAAGGGAAACGTTGCATCGGTCTAGGCGATGTTCCTTAAACACTGAATTGCAAATTATTATTGTTCATTTATGTTAGTAATTTTATCAACTGTTTACAATTTTGAATACTATTTATAGCATCAACAGCAGGTGCCGTGGTTGTCCAGCGTTAACGTAACATGGCACGGTTACACGGAATACAGATTGAGAAACTGAAGCCCGATACCTGCAGCAAGGATTGGAACGGTTTTTGCTTTGAGAAGAGGTACAAGCGAAAAATCCCTCCAGAGGTATCTCATGTTGAAACAGAAAGAAAAAGATATGGTCCTGGCTGAATCATCCAAGGCAACCATGACTTCAGCACTTGAGTTGCAGGCTCTGTATAGTATTGTCAATCTCATCGGTTCGGCAGTTCATTTGGATACAGCCCTGTCCTCAATTCTCAAGGTGTTGAATGATACCCTCCGCATGGAGCGAGCAACCCTGGGGTTGCTGGATGAATCCGGCAGGTATCTCACAATTCGGGCTTCGTATGGTTTAAGCATCGAGGAAGAACAGCGCGGTGTCTATGGACTCGACGAAGGCATTTATGGACAGGTCTTTTCGACGGCCTCTCCCTTTGTGGTGCCAGATGTCCACAGTGAACCCCTGTTCCTGAATCGCACCGGATCCCGCGCCAAAATTTCCAAGGAAAAAATCTCTTTTATCGGTGTCCCGGTGGTGCTTTCCGGGAAGACGGTGGGGGTGCTGAGTGTCGATCGGCTGTTCGGATCGGATATCTCTTTTGAAGAGGATGTACGTTTTCTCACGGTACTAGCCACCCTGATAGCTCAGTTTCTCAATCTGCATCAGGCTATACGCCAGGATCGGGAGTTGCTTGTTCAGGAAAATCTCAGTCTCAAAGAGAAATTACACGGGCGTTACCATCGTCATCAGATCATCGGTCAGTCCAAGGCCATGCAGGAAGTCTATTGGAGCATTGAACGGGTAGCCATTTCTTCGGCAACTGTTTTGCTCCTGGGGGAATCCGGAACCGGCAAAGAGCTGGTCGCCAGGGCGATACATGATGCCAGTCCACGGAAAGATAGACCCTTTATCAAGGTGAACTGCGCCGCTCTTCCCGAGAACCTGTTGGAAAGTGAGTTGTTCGGTCATGAGAAAGGAGCATTCACAGGGGCGGTAATGGCTCGGGTCGGTCGTTTTGAGCAGGCGGATGGCGGGACCATCTTTCTTGACGAGATGGGGGAGTTGCCGTTTTTGCTGCAGGCAAAACTGCTTAGGGTGCTTCAGGAACAGCAGTTTGAACGTCTTGGAGCTTCCAGAACCCAGAGTGTCGATGTTCGGATTATTGCCGCCACCAATGTAAATCTTGAACAGGCGGTAGCTCAGGGTACATTCCGCAATGATTTATATTACCGCCTCAATGTGGTGCCTCTCAACCTGCCGCCGTTACGAAAACGACGGGATGACATCCCGCTCCTGCTGGATCACTTTTTTCGGGCAAGCAATAAGCGCAACAACAAAACCTTGCGAATGTCGCGTGATTTCCTCGATTTCCTCACCGGTTATGATTGGCCAGGAAATGTACGGGAACTGCAGAATCTGGTGGAACGGCTGGTTATTCTGGCGGTCAGTGATGTATTGCGGGTTGAGGATCTTCCCGAATATATGTTGAGGCCGGGAACGGGCAGGATTCCGCCTTCCCTGGAATTATCGGTGTCACCACTCATCGCGATCCCTGCACAGGAAAAATCGAGAAAATCCCTGCGGGACTTGGAACGCGAACAGGTCGAAACCGCTTTGCACCGAAATGGTTGGGTTCAGTCCAGAGCAGCCCGGGAGTTGGGGCTGACGCAGCGACAGATGGGGTATCGAATGAAGAAATTTTCGTTGCACCGTCCCGAATATTGACGTTCGTCATTTTAAGTTCAGCGCCCGAATATGCCCTGGAAAAGGTTGCCGCTGTTTTGTTTCTGGGGCTGGTTCTTCTGTGGTTGCGATTCCTTCTTTGCGGCCTGAGTTTGGCCCAAAGCCGTGCGACAGGGGTCGGCATCGCCAGTAACTTTGTCGACCAGTTTTTCGCCGAGCAGGGAGAGCCCACCGGTCGCCGCTGCTGCACCTATTGAGGCGGCGGTGCGCAAGGTGCCCTCTGTGTCAATACCGACGGCGGGATGAGCGAGCGTGCCGCGTATCCGAGTCATGCCGGCTATTGGGCTGGATAGCGATAGGCCCACACCTTCACGGGGATTGGGGCGGATACCCAAATCCAGATTTTCTGACTGCAAATCCACGGTTCCGGATCCAACTACGTCGACTTTGTCGGTACGGGCCGCAATGCCTTTATCTGTAGTGGCAATACCGTTAAGGATAGTAAAACGGGCTGCTGCGCAGGACAAGGAGGTAGTATCCTCGTTTTTTGCCATTGGATTCAACGCCCCCATTACCTGGAATAGCAGATCGCCAGCAGCCCAATTAACTGCCTTATTCTGTATTTTACCCTCGCCGACGCTTAATACGGTTTCACCGGTAAGCGAGGCCATCAGGGTCCGCAAGGATTCACCCTGGCCCTTCAGGCTGACCTTCAGGTCACTTTTGCCGCCGCTCATAATTTTATGGTTCCCAAGCTTGCCGATCTCCACCTGGCGCGCGGTCATGTTCATTAGGACAGCAGGTACCTTGCCGGTTGCATCCAAACTGACATACCCCTCGATAGTACCGCCGGCCAGGCCCGTACGGAAGGGTTTGAGCGTAAGGCGTCCGCCATTGAGCCGCAGATCTGCTGCCATGTCAGTCAATTGCAGATCATCTGCGGATAGTTTGCCAATCTTCAGAGAAAGATCGATATCTACAGTCCGTAAGGCCTGAACGGGAAGAGGTTGATTAGAGAAGATGCGACCATCGCCACCAGCAGAATGGGCCGGTTTGGCGGAAGACTTCTCACCTGTTTGCACAGCTTTACCAGTAAAATCCTTTAAATTCAGGGTGCTGGCAATCAACTTGCCGGAGAGGTGCGGCCGCTTGGTGCTATCCACCGCCAGTTCGCCGTTTATGTCGCTGCCTGCCATCGTGGCTTTGATATCGTCGATTTTCCAGGCGGTACCGCTGCCGCGCACCAGGCCCGAGAACTTCATCGGCCCAAGAGCCGGAATATCGGTGCCAACCAGTGGAGACAACCCGCTGAGATTGACGCTTTCTAAAGTCAGCGCAAAATCTGTAGTCATCGTTTTTGTGAGATCCTGAATTGTTCCTTTGGCGTTGAGTAGCAGGGTGTCTGGCTTGCCCACCTCCGCAACCACATCGGTGAGGGTGAAAGAACCGGCGACGGCATCAGTCAGACGTGCTGTCAGTTTGAACGGACCGAGGGCTTTAGGTGGGGTGGCCTTTGCGATTCCTGCGAGTTGCACCACTTTGTACAATTCTTCGCCCTGTACCGTCAGTTTAAGATTAAATCCGCGGCGAGCAGATAAATCCGCGATAGATCCCTCTGCGGTGATTGCCAGCCCTTCGAAATTTCCTTTCATGTTGAGCGGCCACGGTTTGCCTCCTAGGGCGGTGGCTAACCTGCCTACTGTGCCGTTCATTTCAATTATGCGCCCCTGTGCCTTGGCCACCAGTCGGACAGCAAGAAGTTCACTCGATTTCTTGTCAGGGTGTATAGTAAGGCTTTGGATCTCCACAGATTCGGTTTTGCCGGTGCTGCGCTCGTGTTGAGCAACTATCGCGTTTTCGATTTGTACTTCAAGGAGATTTAACTGATATGCTGAACCGCCACCGGGTGCAGGGGTGGCAGGCTTTGGTTCGCTTTTTTCTGTAGTTGGACTGAAACTCAGGTTACCCGGACCCTTAGTCTCGGTTTCGATCAGGATGTCAGGAGAGGCGATGATCAGTCGGTTGATAAGGATTTCGTGCTTGAGCAAAGGCAATAACGAAATTTCCATCTCAAAGTGTTTGATTTTCACCATGTCAGGGCGGGTCGATCCGGCTGGATTGGAAAGAGTCACACCGCTGGCAACCACCTTAGGACTCAGGCCCAACTGTAAGTCCATCGGACCAGAGATAGTCAAGGTTCGGCCGGTTGCTGATTTTACCTGTGTCGTCAAGAGCTCCTTGATTTGGTCGAGATTTATGGATTTGATCGCAACCACAATACTTATGGCCAGCAGCGCCATTATCCCCAGCAGCAGAGATGCCAGTTTGATGGTCAAATTCATACGCATGGGAGTTCCTCCTGGTTAAAGGGGCAAAAAGAACAGGCCGCTATAAAATTCGGCTAAACTGGGAACAACATGACATCTTTTACGTTTATTTTACATTTTATTACGAATATCATTGAGTTGCAACCGGTATGGTGTGACCTGAATGTACAGATAAAAAAAATCTAGCTCGCAGTTGCATGCTTCAATTCATGGCAAAGGATACCTTGACGACGATACCGCCCCTCAGGTCGAAAAAATTTCCATGATAGCATGGCTCTGTTCACGGCTTTTGCAAAGCCAGCGGTACCAATCCGTAAAATGTTCATCGTTCCAGGACATACCCGTGTTGCGCCAGCATGAAGTCAAATCAGGTAGGAATTTCGGCAGCTCATCAATCACGTTATTATCTTCATTTGCGTCACTCTCAATGCAAAAATGAGATAGTAGATCCGCAAGTTGAACAACATGAGCCAACGACCGTTCATGGTGAGACTGGGCCTTTGCAGGAACATGATGGTGTTCCAGTGCAGACAACAGGTTGTTTGGAAAATTCCACTGCCGCAGAAGTTGCCCTCCTAGCGATGCATGGTTGAACGCAAATAGATGTTGTTCGATAGCAAGACGTTCTTCAGTGCTGAAAGAGGTCATCCATTGTTCAGGAGCATATTCGTCCTCAAAGGTTAGCAACATGACCAGTTTGCCAATGTCGTGCATCAATCCGGCCATAAAAGGGGTACCTGATGTTAGTCGCAGATGCTGGGCAACATGTTGGGCTACCATTGCAGTGAGAAAAGAGTGTTCCCAGAATTGTTCAACCGGGGCTGTCGTGACCAGGTTCAGTTCCCTGAACGAGTTGTTCATAGCTTTTACCAGGGCAATGGATTGGATCTCATCGAAGCCGAGTACCATGATTGCTGCTGGCAACGAATCAATCCGTTGAGGTCGTCCGAACAGAACGGAATTCGCCAATTTGAGGATGGTGAAACAAAGAGATTGGTCCGGGAGAATAGCCTGCACTAAGTCGTTAGCCGAGCTCTCCGGATTTGCGGTCACATGCATAATCCTGGATACGGTAGCTGGAAGGACGGGGAAGGAGTCAATCTGTTGCCTGATTTGTTCCGCTTTGGTTTGTCGGGTCATGGCCGCCTTTCCCCCAGTATCGTAGAAGTTGGCAGATCGCTTAAACACCTGCCGGCACAATCGATATGTACCAGAATGAAGAATGGTACAGTTTTTTATTGCACCCTCTGCACTCACTTTGAATATTATACAGAGAGATAATCATTCATTTTAAATGGTTAGGCGAGAAGTCATTCGATGGTAATCTTTCAGATAAAACGTAACTTTGAAAATTAGAGATTCAGAGTCTGGGTTCAAGTCTGAGCATCTTCTATTGTTCAAAATTGTTAACTACATATACAAGAGCCTTATGACCTCAACCCTTCTTTTAGGTTAGCCGATTCAAATATTCCCTCCTTATTCTGTGGTACAGGCACCTGTTAACGCCACCTCGATAACAATCGGAACGTAGTGAGATATGTTCGAAATTACCCCTATCTTTTTTGTTTACGATCAATTTGAGGTGAGGCTGCAATAGACTTTTTTTCGTTTCTTTTCTTAGAATTGCGTAGGGTCGCAATCAGCTCAGAGATTACTTGACGAGTATCGTCTCGTCGCCATGCCGCCGTGAAGCGGATGGGGTCTATTTTTTCCGACACAGAAACAAAGACGGCACCAAGGTGGGGCAGGTTTGCCACATCAACTGGCATCAAGCAAACCCCCCTGCCGGTTCCGACCATAGTTAAAACCTCCAGCAAGCTGTTGGCCTGACAACCTATATCAGGCTTGAAACCAGCCACACCGCAGACTGTTATAAGAGTATGATTTCGACCTGGATAATTTTCCTCGTTGAAACCGATGAACATATCCTTAGCCAATTCCTTCAAGCTGATGCACTTTCGTCCGGCCAGAGGATGAGAACTGGGAATGACCGCCTTCATCTCCATTTCAAACAAAATCTTGGTTGCGAACTCTTCATTAACCGTTCCGCACGGATTACCAATCAAAGCAATATCGATTTGCTGTTTTCTCAGTAAGCTTATCGATCACCTGGAGACAATTCTCTGAACCTGATCCACACCCCGGGATTATCTTTAGAAAAAGAGTTTATTGCGGTTCCCAGAAAAGAGCCTGCCGCGGAAGCCATAGAGCCGATGGTGATGATCGGGCTGGAGTCAGACAGGTTCCGAACCACCCTGACCGCCTCATCACTTATTTCCAAAATACGGCGAGTATAGATCAGGAGTTTTTCTCCCGCGGTCGTAAGGGAGAGACCAAAACGTTCCCGGATGAAAAGGGGCGTTCCGAGTTCCTCCTCCAAATCACGGATAAGGCGACTAATCGCCGGCTGGGATATGTGCAGGCGACGTGAGGCCTTGCTGATGTTGAGTTCCTCGGCGGCGGCTGTGAAGTACTTCAAGTGGCGCATTTCCATACACAGCAAGCTATAACAGAAGAACATACCAGGCAACGGAAAAAAGTATACTGCAGCAATAATAACCCGTCTTATTTTTATAACGTTGAGCCCCCTCATTTTAACTCTTACTGAAGAGGAACTCCATGAAGACTGAACTTTTGAATCCGCAAAATAGTGCCGTCATCTTTATCGATCATCAGCCGCAAATGACCTTCGGCGTTGCCAATATTGACCGTCAAATCTTATTCAACAACGTCCTGTTGCTGGCCAAAGCCGCTAAAATATTCAAAGTGCCAACCATATTGACCACCGTCGAAACAAAGAGCTTTTCGGGAAACATGTGGCCGCAGTTGCTGGATATCTTTCCAGATCAGGAGCCAATTGAACGTAGTTCCATGAATTCATGGGAGGATAAGAAGTTCGTAGCTGCCGTGCAGGCCACCGGAAAGAAAAAACTGATTATGGCCGCTCTCTGGACATAAGTATGCTTGGCATTCCCAGCTCTGGAAGCAATCAAAGCTGGCTACGAATTCTACGCTGTGGAGGATGCCTCTGGCGGCACCAGTGTTGTGGCTCATAACGCCGCAATGCGCCGTATCGAGCAGGCTGGTGCAGTGCCGGTGTCATCCTTACAGGTATTGCTTGAGTACCAGCGCGACTGGGCCCATAAGGAAACCTACAATGAGGTTATAGAAATTGTCAAAGAGCACTGCGGCGCCTACGGTCAAGGTGTGGAATATGCTTACACCATGGTGCACGGGGCACCTGCCAGTCGAACGACAGTGTAGGGCCTCTGCTGAACCATTTAAGCGAGCGCTATGCAGACCAGGTGGGCGGTTTGAACCGCTCACCTTCGTTACTGACCCGTTTGTTTCCCGTCAGCGTTCTCCTTGCCAAGGAGGAGCCGTTATGAACCCGCAATATGCAGATCTCATATTAATCAACGGACGCATCGCTACTCTCAATCCTCGGGTTCCAGGTGCAAGTGCCGTGGCCATCCGGGATGGCCGCTTCTTGGCCGTCGGCGACAACCGCCAAATGAGCAGTTATACCTACTCCTCAACTCAAACAATCGATCTTAAGAGACGTACCGTCATTCCAGGCTTGAATGATTCCCACATCCACATTATTCGAGGCGGCCTAAATTACAACATGGAACTACGTTGGGATGGCGTTCCTTCGTTGGCCGTTGCGCTACGAATGCTCAAAGAACAGGCCCTTCGCACCCCGTTGCCACAATGGGTGCGTGTGGTCGGCGGCTGGTCCGAATTCCAGTTCAACGAGAGAAGGATGCCGACGCTTGACGAGATTAACGCTGTCTCGTCAGACACACCGGTTTTTGTCCTGCATCTCTATGACAGAGCCCTGCTCAATCGTGCTGCTCTCAGGGTGCTGGGCTATAATCGCGAAACGCCTGATCCTCCTGGCGGCGTTATTGAACGTGACAGGAAGGGCAATCCAACAGGCCTGCTGCTGGCTAAGCCAAATGCTTTGATTCTTTATGCCAGCCTCGCCAAGGGACCAAAACTTGCCTTTGACGACCAGGTCAATTCCACGCGTCATTTCATGCGGGAACTGAATCGGTTGGGCGTGACAAGCTGTATCGATGCTGGCGGAGGATTCCAAAATTACCCTGAGGATTACCAGGTGATCGATCATCTGGTCGAGTACCGCCAGATGACCCTGCGCATTGCATACAACCTCTTTACTCAACGCCCGAAAGAGGAATTTGATGACTTCGCCCACTGGGCAGAGATTGTTGCTCCCGGGCAAGGGAATGTTCTCTACAAAATGAATGGCGCTGGGGAAATGCTGGTTTTCTCCGCTGCTGACTTCGAGGACTTTCTGGAACCACGGCCTGACCTGAATCCGATCATGGAAGCTGAGTTGAAAAAAGTAGTCAGCCTGCTGGTGGAAAAACGCTGGCCCTTCCGTCTGCATGCCACCTATGATGAATCCATTGCCCGTTTTCTTCATGTTTTTGAGGAGATCAACCGGGAAATTCCCTTCAACAATCTGCGTTGGTTTTTTGACCATGCCGAAACCATCTCAGAGCGGAGCATGGAGCGGGTGAGGGCACTTGGAGGCGGTATAGCCATCCAGGACCGGATGGCGTTTCAAGGCGAATATTTTGTCGCACGCTATGGGGCTGAAGCGGCGCAAAGGACACCGCCGATCAACCGCATGTTGCACCTCGGTATCCCGGTCGGAGCAGGCACCGACGCAACAAGGGTTTCCAGTTACAACCCTTGGGTGTCTTTGTATTGGCTGGTGAGTGGAAAAACGGTCGGTGGGCTTAAATTGTATAAAGAAGAAAACCAATTGAGTCGAACCGAAGCACTTCGTCTGTATACCGAGGGAAGCGCCTGGTTTTCCGGTGAAGATGGAAAGAAAGGCAAGATTGAGGTTGGACAACTGGCCGATCTGGCGGTCCTCTCCTCTGATTACTTCGGAATACCGGAAGAGGATATCAAGGAAATCGAATCGGTGTTGACCATTATGGACGGGAAAATCGTCCATGGCAGTGAGGAGTTTGGCCATTTGGCCCCGTCACTGCCACCGGTTTCTCCCGACTGGTCACCGACCGGGATCTATGGAGGCACCCATCACCACGCACATCCAATCGCTGTCAGCCATTCAGCCAGGCATGCACATGCTTTTTCCTGCAGCAATCCCCTCCATCAACACACCCATACAATTCGTGGTGAGCAAGGTGATTGGGGAATTGGATGCACTTGTTTTGCATTTTGACCCCTCCCTGCCAAGGGAATCACAGGAGAAAACCGCAATGAATGCTATGATATCGAGTAATGAAGTGAAACAACTTATAGATGCAGGCGCTGTTGTGATCGATGTGATGACCCCGGAAGACTATGCCGCCTGCCATGTTGCGGGTGCGCAGAACGCCTGTATCTACGAGATAGTTTTTCTCGAACGGATAGTCGAATTCGTTCCCGATCGAAACACTGAGCTGATTGTCTACGACGCCACTGGCGCCGGCAAGGCAGCTGAGATCGCTCGGGACAGATTGCTCCAGGCAGGCTACTCTCGGGTATTCATCCTCGCCGGTGGTCTGTCAGCATGGAATAATAGTTGCTTCCCTGTGGAAAGAGGCGTGGATACAGTGCTGTCCGAGAGCGCTCCGGAAGATGGTGTCTATCGTATCAACTTTGAAAACAGCCGTCTGGAGTGGATCGGTCGCAACCTCAACAACCGGCACATCGGCCAGCTCGCCATCCTCGAAGGGGAACTGATCATTGCAGCTGGCCTACCGTCTTCAGGGCTTATTCTCGTTGATATGCATTCTCTGACTAATTTTGATATTCAGGATGCAGGATACCGCAACATGCTGATCAACCACTTGCAATCGGATGATTTTTTTGCCGTGGATCGTTTTCCAACTGCATCACTTATTCTGACCGGATGGGAGGTAGATGCTTCTATCTTTCCGGAGGCGCCTCGTGGGATTGCGACTGGTGAACTCACAATCAAAGGCATCAGCCGTCCTGTTCGTTTTCCGGCTATTGCGGCCCCACAGCCAGATGGCAGCATCAAGATCCACGCGGTATTTGATATTGATCGCACCCTCTGGGGTGTCCTCTATGGATCGTGCAAATATTTCGAACGTCTCGGCATGCATCTGGTACATGATATAGTGAGCGTGGAGCTGTTCGCGGTGGCACAAAAAGGGTAATAATCGTCTCTAACATCCTCGAGTGTCCTCCCTTAACCATTTCTAACCGTGGAGAAATACTTATGACCATTCGTCGTATCGCCAAGGTTTTCAAAAGCCACTCCACTATCGAAGGTGCCGGCGTGCATCTCAAGCGCGCCTTCGGGTATTCCCAGGTGCCGCAGTTCGACCCGTTTTTAATGCTGGATGACATCCATACCAGCAATCCCGACGAATACCTCCCGGGATTTCCATGGCATCCGCACAGAGGTATCGAGACGATCACCTATGTGCTGGAGGGGTTGGTTGAACATGGCGACAGCATGGGCAATGCCGGTGTCATAGTTGCTGGGGATGTACAGTGGATGACCGCAGGTAGTGGTATTGTCCATCAGGAGATGCCCAAGGAAAGCCCCGCTGGCACTATGTGGGGGTTCCAGTTCTGGGCTAACCTCCCGGCTAGCCAGAAGATGATGTCGCCCTGGTACCGGGAGGTAAAAGCATCCGACATACCGGAAGTTGCCTTGGAAAGCGGCGTAAAGGTCAAAGTGGTAGCCGGTGAGGTAGCCGGTGTACAGGGGCCGGTGCGTGATATTGTCATCGAACCGGCAATGCTTGACATCACGGTTCCACCAGGGATGGTGTTCTCTCATACAGCACCCGTCGGTCATACTCTTTTTATGTACATACTTGAAGGCGCAGGTTATTTTGATGACTGCCGTGATGCCTACGCGTATGAAGTGGTGGGCCATGGTTGGACTGACGTGGAACGCCGATGTATCTGTGAGCGTGAGACGGTGGTGCTGTTTGAACGGAGTGGCGACACCGTACAAGTGACAACGACAGAACAGCCTGTCCGCTTTTTGCTCGTTTCAGGAAAACCACTCAATGAACCGGTGGCCTGGTACGGACCGATCGTGATGAATACCCAAGAGGAGTTGCGAGTCGCTTTTGATGAATACAATAACGGCACGTTTATCAAATAGGGGCGCTGAGACTTTTCCGGCTCAATAAGAAGTTGATAACATGCCGAATGAAAAAAGATCGTTGAGTACAAGCGAACAAAGTGCCACCGTTGTTATAACCCATCGCGTGAGTGACGGGGAACAGGCCGATACGATGACTGGTTGAACGAAATCGGTACGATATATAGAGGATCTAAGGGTCTGTATTTTTTTTCAGACAAGCATAGAAAACTCAAGGGCGTGTGTTATGATGACTGTCAACTCTAAATAAATAGAGATTGGTTGAGATTCCATCCTTACGGTATGCAGATTCAACCCAGCCTGTCCGAATCCTCCTCAGGGTTGCATAAATTTGGTCTATACGGTCACTCCCTCTTCCTCGTAAACAATGGCAAACCTAAACACCATCGATTTGCTCACCTTTGATCCGCAGCAGCAACCAGCCGCCATAACCCTTGAACGGGTTTCAAAAACCTTTCTCGTTAATAAGAGACGGATAACTGCCCTTGATGAGGTCAGTTGCGCCATCCGTCCCCACAGAGTCACCGGCCTCATCGGTCCGGATGGTGCTGGTAAAACTACTTTGATGCGGCTCTGCGCAGGATTATTGACCCCGGACGAGGGACGATTGACCGCTCTTGACATTGATGTCGTTCGGGAACCGCTTCAGGTTCAGGCCAGTATCGGTTACATGCCTCAACGTTTTGGCCTGTATGAGGATCTTTCCGTTCAGGAAAACATCGATTTATACGCCGATCTTCAAGGCGTACCCGAATCCTTGCGCAGTGAACGATATGCACAACTGCTGGCTATGTCAGGTTTGGAAGGCTTCCGCAACCGTTTGGCGGGACGTCTGTCCGGAGGGATGAAGCAGAAACTGGGACTGGTCTGCACCCTGGTGCGGCCACCAAAGCTGCTGTTGCTCGATGAACCGACCGTTGGTGTTGACCCTGTTTCACGGCGAGAACTGTGGCAGATTGTCTATCACCTCGTGGAAGCTGAGGGTATGAGTGTCCTTCTCAGCACCGCCTACCTCGACGAAGCAGAACGCTGCGCCGAGGTTGTCCTCATGCATCATGGCAAGATTTTGGGTCACGATCATCCTAAGGCCTTTAGCGGCAAAGTTGTTGGGCGTACGTGGCGAGTCCAGGCGCCCACTCTTTCAAAAAGGACCCTGCAGCGCGAACTAAGCCATAATCCGGCAGTGCTTGATGCCCTGATTCTTGGCACAGCGATCAGGGTTATCACCCACAACGAAAATATCTCGAGCCAAGCGTTGCTGCCGGATACTATTGCAGGCGATATCAGTGCGGTTGCCCCTCGTTTCGAGGATTATTTCGTTGCAACCCTCAAGGGCAAAGGCGATACAGCGGCCGTAAACAACAGAATTACCCTGCAGAGAAAGGCTGGACCCTCTTCAGGTCAGGACGTAATCACCGTCGATAACATCATTCGCCGGTTTGGTGAGTTTTTAGCGGTCGACCGGGTCAGCTTTCGGGTGACAAGCGGCGAGATCTTCGGGCTACTCGGGGCAAACGGTGCAGGCAAGACCACAACCTTCAGGATGCTCTGCGGTCTTTTGCCCATCTCAGGAGGTTCTTGCACCGTGGCCGGGATGAACCTGCGGACCGCCGCAGCAGCAGCCAGGGCGCGAATCGGCTACATGGCTCAGAAATTCTCTCTTTACGGGAATCTGACAGTCCTGCAGAACCTTAAATTCTTCAGCAGCGTCTACGGATTGCACGGCAGGCGACGTACTACTCAGATTGACTGGGCTCTGTCCACCTTTGATCTGGAACAGTTCGTCGCTACTGAAAGCCAATCTCTGCCGCTTGGTTTCAAGCAGCGCCTAGCCCTGGCAGTGGCCCTGATGCACGAACCGGAGGTGCTTTTCCTTGATGAACCAACTTCAGGGGTTGATCCCTTGGCCCGCCGGGAATTCTGGACCCAGATCAACAGCCTTGCCGACCAAGGTGTGACAGTGTTGGTCACTACCCATTTCATGGAGGAGGCCGAGTATTGCGACCGTCTGATGATCATGGCCGAGGGTAGGGTGCTGGCGGAAGGAACACCTGAAACCGTGAAGCAACAGTACAGCGGGGCAGGGGGGCGGGAAGCGACCATGGAAGATGCTTTCATCAACTTGTTGGAAACAAGCCGCCAACAGGAGACGGTCTGATGAAACCGGGAAGCCTGTTGCGCATTAAAGGAATGATCCGCAAAGAATGGTTGCAGGTCATCCGCGATCCCTCCAGCATTGCTATTGCCTTTTTTCTGCCGCTGCTCCTCTTGCTTATCTTCGGTTACGGGGTTTCCCTGGATGCCAAAAACGTACCCATCGCCTTGGTGGTCGAACATCCGGGAGATAAGGCGTCGAGTTTCAGCGGTGGCTTTCTCCAATCTCCTTATTTTTCACCTGTGTTCATGACCTCTGTTCAGGAAGCGGAGATGGCCCTCAGAGAGTCGAAGGTAAGCGGTATTGTCTGGTTGCGGCAGGACTTCGATCGTGATTACCTGAGGAAAGAATCGCCACCAATCAGTGTCATGGTTAATGGTGTGGACGCCAATACTGCCCGGCTGGTAGAGGGCTATGTCCAGGGGATCTGGTTTGGCTGGCTGGAACAGGAAGCCGAGCAGGCTGGCAAGAAACTGCAGGCGCCAGTGCAACTGGAGCAACGAATCTGGTACAACCCCCAGGTGCGGTCTACCGATTTTCTGGTACCTGGGGTCCTAGCGGTGATCATGACCCTGATTGGCGCCCTGCTCACGGCCCTAGTCATAGCCAGGGAATGGGAACGGGGCACCATGGAGGCCCTGCTGGTAACTAGAATTTCAGTAGCCGAACTCCTGCTCGGCAAGCTGATACCCTATTTCATTCTCGGCATGGGCGGGCTGATGCTTTCTCTGCTTATGGCCGATGTTCTTTTTCATGTGCCCATGCGCGGTTCCATCTGGTTGCTGCTGGCAACGTCGGCACTGTTTCTGCTGGTGGCGCTCGGCATGGGACTGTTCATCTCCACCTTGGTCCGGTCGCAATTCGTGGCTGCCCTGGTGGCCCTGGTCAGCACCTTTCTTCCGGCCTTTATTCTCTCCGGCTTTATTTTCGACATCCAGAGCATGCCTCTTTTTATTCAAGGGATCACTCATCTGATTGCTGCCCGGTATTATGTCTCGATTCTGCAAACCCTGTTTTTGGTGGGTGATGTCTGGAGTATAGTTTTACCCAATTCTGCGGCCCTGTTAGTTATGGCTGTTTTATTTCTTGGTCTGGTCTATCGCAAGACCAGAAAGACCCTTGAATAGGAGCAGGTAATGGGTCATCGTATCCTCGCTCTGATCATCAAGGAATTCCTGGCTCTGTTCCGGGATAAGAAGAGCCGCATGGCGGTGATTGTGCCGCCGATTCTCCAGCTCCTGATTTTTGGCTATGCCGCAACCTTTGATTTGGAAAATGCTGGCCTGGCAGTATTCAACGAGGATTCAGGGGCAGTCTCCCGCGAACTGATCAACAGGTTTCAGGGATCGGTAGGGTTCAAACTTGTCGGCTATCTCCAATCTGATGCTGAGATAGCACCCTTGATCGACAGCAAAGGCGCCTTGCTGGCCCTGCACATCGGCAAACAGTGTTCCGCTAACCTGGTGAGGGGAGAGGGTTGCCCTGTGCAGGTGATTATTGACGGCCGCAATTCCAACACGGCCATGCTGGCGCTCAATTATGTCAGAACTATTGTTTCGGATTTTAATCAGGAATGGATGGAACAGTCAAACGGGACCAAGCTGCCCGCTCGGCTAACTATCCGCGCCTGGTTCAATCCCAATTTGGAGAGCCGCTGGTTCATCGTGCCAGGCATCATTGCTTTGTTAGCCATGATTGTCACCCTGGTGGTGACGGCGCTTTCGGTGGCGAGGGAGCGAGAAGCTGGCACCTTCGACCAGCTACTGGTAACACCGTTGCGTCCATGGGAGGTATTAATCGGCAAGGCTATGCCTGGATTGATCGTTGGTGTGGGCGAGGCATCCCTGATCATCCTGGTCACGGTGTACTGGTTCCGGATACCACTTGTTGGGTCGCTCGCAACCCTGTATCCGGCATTAATCATTTACGTGCTGTCGATCATCGGCGTTGGCTTGATGATCTCTTCGTTCTCAACCACATTGCAACAGGCTTTGCTGGGGGCCTTTCTTTTTATTGTGCCGGCGGTCACGCTTTCCGGATTTTCGACTCCCATCGCCAACATGCCGACCTTTATGCAGACGTTGACCTACCTTAATCCCATGCGATATTTCCTAACCATCGTTCGTAGGGTTTTTCTCGAAGGAGCCGGGCTGGAATATTTCTGGAATGACCTTTGGCCGATGTCGATCATCGCCGCCGCAACCTTGTTCATGGCTACCTGGCTGTTTCGACATCGGATGTATTAATATTGATTTGCAGAAGAGGTGGATACGGAACGCCTGCCAGAGCGTAAGAGCATCTGGCAGGACTATTTGGGGCTATTTTCAGCCTCTTGATTTTTCATCCCGTTTGGCTTGTTTAGCCGCACGCTTTTCTTTTAAAGATTTAGTCGGTTCCTTCTTAACATTCACTTGTTTGGTGTTTTTTTCCTTAGCCATGTCGGTACCTTTTAGAGATTGTTGTTTTTGGTTTTTCACCGACACTTCCTCACCTGATAGTTAAGGAGGTGTTGGTGGTTGTTACACAACGAAAAAAACGGGGCAGTTATCTCCTGGGAGGAGGCCGGTTGCTTCTCCGCTGACCGCTTTTGTCTGCATTATTCAAATTTTTCTTAAATTTTGGTTTTACTACTCGTTTGAAATCGTTGACAAATAATTCATCTTCGGCCCATTCAGTTGGGATTTTATGATGAATATAATCCTCTATAGCGTCCAGGTAAAGGGCTCCTTCTTCATCGGCAAAGGAGATAGCCTTCCCTTGAGCCCCAGCACGAGCTGTGCGTCCGATGCGATGGACATAATCCTCGCAATCTTCAGGGAGATCGTAGTTGATTACATGCGAGACCCCCTCGATATGCAGTCCTCTTGAGGCCACATCAGTTGCAATCAGGATCGGCAGTTTCCCATTCTTGAAATCCGCCATGATGCGCAGCCGCTTTTCCTGGGCGACATCTCCTGAAATCAAGCGGCAAGGGAAGTCATTAGCATTCATACGGTCGTGCAGGTACTCACCTTCACGTTTGGTGTTAATGAAGATCATCGTTCGTTCCATGCCGTCCCGGCGCAGCAGGCCGAGCAGCAACGGAAATTTCTCCTTGCGGCCAACATGGAAGAGGACCTCCACAACATTATCCGCTGTCATCCGATCACCGGTGACGCTTACTTTTTCCGGAACATTCATGAACTCGTAGGCTAACTCCATAACCCGTTGATTGAGTGTGGCGGAAAACATCAGATTCTGACGCTTGTCAAACGGAGGCAGACGTCGCAGAATAAAACGAAGGTCAGCAATAAACCCCATATCAAACATTCTGTCAGCCTCATCGATAACGAGCATTTCGACATCACTGAGCGTATAAACTTTTTGTTTAAGGTAATCAATCAGGCGGCCCGGTGTGCCGATTATAACATCTGCGCCATTGCGCAGAGCGTCGCGCTGTTTCATGTAATCCACGCCGCCATAAATCGCCTGGACTGACAAACCGCAATGCTTTCCTAGCAGTTTGGCATCATTGTCGATCTGAACAACGAGTTCCCTTGTTGGTGCCAGGATCAGCGCACGGGGATTCTTGCCTGTAGCGTTCTTGTTTTTCAGTAAACGGTCAAAAAGGGTGACCAAAAAGGCCGCCGTCTTGCCGGTGCCTGTTTGCCCCCGACCTGCGACATCTTTACCGCCCAGGGTCAAAGGCAGTGTTAATTCCTGGATAGGTGTACATGTTGTGAATCCTGCTTCAGCAATGCCTCTGCTTAAGGATTCAGGTAGAGCGAGTTCTGCAAATTGCATCCATTTTCCTTGTAAAAAAAATTAATATTTATTTGTAATTCTGGAATTATTATAAGCATCGTAACCGCATATGGCAATGTGAACCTTCCAAAGACGGTTTACTCGGCGTGCTCATGCCCTGAAAAAAGCAGTACAAAAACTCTGCCTCCGCCAAAACTGCGGTTGGAGCCGTTGTCCAAGTCAGGAAATCTTGAAATCTAGCAGCACGTTCTCGCGTGAGGGGGAAAACTGCCGAAAGGAGGTCTTTGATTTTTCCAGCATAATTTTTGAAGCCTTGACCGAATCGGTATCCTTATATTTATCCGAAAGATAGATGATCTCGCTAATGCCTGCTTGGATAATAACCTTGGTGCATTCGTTGCACGGGAAGAGGGCAACGTAGATTCGGCAATCCCGCAGGTCATAGGTGATAGAGTTGAGCACGGCATTGAGTTCGGCATGACAGACATAAGGATATTTGGTGTCAAGGTAGTTACCTTCCCTTGCCCAAGGCAGTTCGTCATCCGAGCAACGCCAGGGGAAACCGTTGTACCCCACCCCGACGATCTTCTGCCGACTGTTGGCCACGCAGGCCCCCACCTGAGTGTTCGGGTCCTTGGAGCGATGCCCGGAAAGGATCGCCACGGCCATGAAATATTCGTCCCAGGAAAGATAATCTGTTCTTTTGGTAATGGGGTTACTTGAGAGGCTCATTGGTCACCTGATGCGCTTTGAACTGACGTCTCCGTTCCCGCCAATCAAGGGCGGTGCCGGCTGCTTTATCAACAAATTTTTTAATGGCCTGAAAATAGAGTTGACCGGCGACAGCAATGAGCGAGTTGTGATCGGCCCCGGGAACGATCTGCAGTTCCTTGCTTTTTGCGCCACTTTCCGCATGGAGTTTTTCTGCCTGCCAGAGTGGGATCAACTGGTCGTACTGACCATGAAGAATAAAGGTTGGTTTAGTAAATTTGCTTATTTTGCTGCTGTTGCTAAAGGTCTGTTCTTCCGTTATACCTATCTTCTCGAGGTCGAGGCCAAGGACCTTGGCCAACGGCAGGGTTTTGGCAAAGCCCGACTCGATAATCAGGCCACTGATCACATCGCTGTGATTGACAGCAACATCTATGGCGCTGGCGCTGCCCAGCGAACGTCCCATTACTAACAGGGCACCAGTGTAACCATGCTCCCTGAGCCATCGTTGTAATTGCACAAAGAGGGCATTGCTATCCGGTAGCATGGCGCTGGTCAGCGGTGTTCCGTCGCTCCATCCATAGCCTCTGTACGTAGTAACCAGGAAATTGATGCCCTGCTGCAGATAATAAGGACCGATTGTATCGTAATCAGGAACGATTTCACCGTTACCATGAAAAAATATCAAAGTGGGGGCTGTGGTGGAGTGGCTGAAGAGTCGACAACCGATGGTGATGCCGTCATCGACCTGGGGTTCGAGATCGATAGCTCCGGGAGGGGTAGCATTTTTTTTGACCTTGATCGGGTGAAAAATGAGTTGGGTTATTTCAGGTCGATCCATAATATTCTGTTCGGACAATTGAGTCTCCATGGTTGAATGCTCTTTGCTGTAGCCGCAGGTCGGGACAATAAAAATGGAAAGCCCGTAAAGGCCGAGAAAAAGTGCGATGCGATACGGTGTCCAGCAGGTTGTAGCTCTTTGCACCTTTCTGCCTCTCTCCACTGTGTATATCTAGCACCAATCCATCTTTTCAATCGATCGTAGTGTGTCTATGAGGGGAGAAGGTAAACGCATCAGAAGAGTAGCTAAGGTAAACACCTCTTGTTGACTCTTTTTCGAATTTGTTTGCATCTTAAGTATACCTTGTAAATTTCCATCTGCCGAATACATTTTCAAGCCAGCATAGCTTGCATTCTTTACATAAAATTTCTAAGATGTTAGTTGAATAATTAATCAAATCTTCAAGGAAGCTTTGAGGTGCATCAAGAAGATGGTCAGAATACTCTATCGAACTGTTGCCGTAGCAGGAGCCTTGAGCCTGCTCAATGCTTCGTCGGTTCAATCCGGTACGGTACCATCCGTGATAGAGGATAATACGTGTGTCCGGGCGGTAGTCACAAACAGGATGACTATCAATAACAAGAAAGAGGGCCGAGGCCGTAAATACGAAAGGCCGCAGAGCAGTGAGTTTGTCGCTCTTGGCTGTTTACTTTTAGACAATGCTATTGACAGCCGCATCAGTGCCTTTGACCCAATTGTCGTTGACCATCTTGTCAGTGCCAATGCTGTGGATTGGGCTTCAGGCCCTTTCAAGAGCGGCTATCTCAGTCGTTTCTTCAAAAGTCCTTTCAATCCTCTCTCTGTAACTTCGGATAGAATCAACATACAGCCACTGGCCATAAGAAAAGACTCTCCTGTCTTTGAAAACTTTGTTGCTACCATATTGCCTCATTCGATGGTTTTTTCTATTGAAGATAGATATGCCTTCGACCAACTCTTCTTTCTTGAAAGCAACAGTTCCTTAAAAACAGTGACTGTCTCAAAAGAGCTGCAGGGCGTTGCTCCCATTACTACGGTCAAAGCCGGTAAAACACCATTGAGCTATAGCTATAAAACAGACAAGGTGGCCCTCAATTCCGGCATCTCATGGATTAAGAACCTTGCCGATTCCAGGGGGGGGTCCGAAACCTTTCAAAAGGCTGGGTTTGAAGGTGATCCTGACAAGGTACCTGGAGTCAACTTCAATCTTGGCGCAAGCTACCAGGCCTTATCGTTGACTGGCGGATATATTCGCGCCATTGACAGATATGCCCCCAATCAACCATCTTTTACTAGTAACGAGACAGAATCTGGGGCTTGGAGCAGTGAAATTGCCTACACCACAGAGCTGCTACGAAAAGAAACTGTCTTGGCAGTAGGATATCAAAAGTCATCGGAATCAATGAAATTATACTTGCCCGAACAGCGATACGTCACTAAGGCTTCCATGGTCATCTTTGATGGCACGGTTTTTAGTCTTGAATACTATCGTGACAGAGACTATTCCGTGAAAAATGGCGGTATCAACGGTGAAGGCTATGGCATTGCAACCAAAATTGGCTTTGAATTCCAGGCAGATCGATAAATACCTGGAAAAGAGAGCAGACGTTTTTTTAAGATAGTTCAGCCGTCGTCTCAAGAGGCGTTGTGCGTGTTACAAAGGTGAACACGCACAGTTCAGGGTATCGGTTTTTTAGATGATTTTGCTTACAGAACGATACTGCAGATTAGCATGCGGTACGCACCAACTCTGGTGCCGGCACCATGCATGTTACTATTCCGCTTTTACGGCCCAGGAATAATCGGCCGTGTCTTCCGTGATCTTCTGGGACAAACGTGCCTGAAGGGCAGCTGATTCTGCCTTGTTTGTTTCATTATTCTCGTTATAAACCAACACTTCCAAGGGGCGAGGCCTGCCCGATGCCTGTTGAATGGCAATATCTGCACAAATTTCGACATTGGGAAATTCGTCCGCAAGATATTGCATAATAATTTGTCCTCTTAATTCGGCAAGATTGTCAGCACTTTTACTTACATCATAGCCGCTTTCATTGAACAGGTTATCGGTCGTAATCATGTCTGAAACTTCAATTTTGGTTATAACCATTTCCTCTCTCCTTGTGCGTACATCGAGCCCTTCAGGGGGTAGCCGGATATTCTATACCACAGCGAAGGTCCGTAGCCAAGCAAGAAGGGGATAGTTGGATCTCTGGAGGGTGTCGGTAAACTTTAACTTCTCGATTGCCCAGCGAAACATTTTAGTTCTGGCCGGTCAGAAAGTATGTCGCTCGTGTTGTGCCTTGTCCAGAACAGCGCGGACTTTGTCGGCCAAGGTGTTTAAGGTTATAGGTTTGAGGATGAAGTCGCTGATTTTTAACGTCCTCGCCTGATCAACAATAGATTCTTCGCTGTAACCGGTGCAGAGGATTACAGGTACCTGTGCATTTTGTTTCTGTAAACTCCTGGCCAGATCCAAGCCAGTAATAGTGGGCATGGTCACATCGGTCACTAGCAGGTCGACTTCACCATGATGTTCGTTGAGATAATGGAGGGCTTCTGCACTTTGGCTGAAATCGGTTACCCGGTAGCCCAACCCGCGTAGAATTTCTTTGCCTATCTCAACCAGGAACAGGTCATCGTCTACGAAGACGATGTGTTCCGATCCGGTCGGCAGGGATACTTGTTCAACCCGGCCCTGCTCCTTGGGATTCTCGATTCGGGGCAGATAAATATCAAACTGCGTACCTTTCCCTTCTTCGGATGCAACGGTGATAAGCCCATTCATGCTGCTGACAATGCCATGGATCATGGAAAGTCCCAGCCCTGTACCTTCATTTTTTTTCTTGGTGGTGAAAAAAGGATCGAAGATCCGATCCTGCAGATGCAACGGGATTCCCTTGCCGGTATCACTCACCTGGATTCGTACATAATTACCGGGCGCCAGGTTTTGATATCGGTCGGTGAACGTGCGGTCCAAAGTGATATCCTCAAGGCTGATAGTAAGGACACCCCCATCGTCTTTCATAGCGTGACCAGCATTTGCACACAGGTTCATGATGATCTGGTGTATTTGTACCTGATCGGCCATCACTGTTGCCTGGGACTTGAGTTGCTGCTTGATAGTGATCGTCGCAGGTAGGCTAGCCCACATCAATTGAATAACATCTGCAACTTCTTGTTGAAGAAGAACCGGTCGCAGCTCTATTTCTGATTGACGGCTGAAGGTAAGAATCTGTTTTATCAGATCACGAGCTCGTTCTCCCCCCGAAAGAATATTGTGCAGATATTTGTGGACTCTTGAGGAGGGATTGTCCGCCAGATCCCGTATGGCGATTTCGGTATATCCCATAATTCCAGCAAGGATGTTGTTGAAATCGTGGGCGATGCCGCCAGCCAGGGTACCGATGGCCTCCATTTTTTGGCTCTGGCGCAGATCATTCTCAAGAACGACCCGTCTGGTATCGTCAAAAATATAGGCGCGGCATTCTATCAGTTCGCCCTGATCGTTGAAGCCGCCGATGAGATTGCCGATGCAGTAGATGGGGTTACCATCCAAGTGCCGGAGTTTTAACTCATAGCGTTCCAGCCGTTTCTTACGGCGTAATTTTTCAAAAATCGATTCACGATCAGCAGGGGTAAAGCAATGGTTAAACATATTGGCCAGATTGGCCTCGGCAACCGTTTGATAGCCCAACATCCGGGCAAAGGCCGGATTGCATTCGAGAATGCGCCCATCCGGCGTGCTGATGAAATTACTGGTCAGATCCTCTTCGAAAAATAGGCGGTACTTGGCTTCACTGTTCTCCAAAGCCCTCTGTGTTTCTCGTAACTTTCCAATATCTATAAAACTTTCAATTAGATAGTCTTGCCCGCCTCTTTCCACCAAGGCCACACTTTTCAGCACGGATAAGGCACTGCCATCGGCTCGCATCATAATTCGTTCACTGAGTTCGATCACTTGTCCGTGATCGAGTATCGGGCAATTGTCACTTTCCTGAGGACAGATAAACTGATGACAGAGTTGACCGACGACCTCTTCCTTCGTCCGGTTAAGCATGGTTGTACCGGCTTTATTGATATCAGTGACAAGGCGATCATTGACATTAATCACCATGACACCACAGTCGATCGAATCTAGTAACACCTTAAGATAATTTTCATTTTCTTCTTGAAGTGTCAGTGATTGCTTTAGGCCCTCAAGCATGGAGTTGATCCGTTCTGTCAGATGATCGATTTCATCGTTTCCTCGTACTGTAAGGCGCAGATCTTGGTTACCTGTTTCAACAATACGATCGACTTCGTTGGTGACCTTGATCAGTTTTTGCAGGATGAAGCGGTTGAGCAGGACAAGCATCAGAACAATGAAAACAAATCCTAGTATCCCCAAGGTTATGGCGAATTGTCTCCACATAGTGAGCCCCTGTTGGAACAACTCTCGCTCCTGCAAGACTTCGATGGTAACGGCCGGCTTGCCCATAACATCGGGAAGCACGGCATATCCGGCGATGGTTTGGTCGTTGAGAGGCAGGACATACGGCCCTTGAGACAGTAGGATCTTTTCGTGAATTTTCTCGGCGGGTAAGACAGTGGCCATTTTCTGATAGGGATGTATTCGTATCGATAATTGGTCATTGGCGTTTATCTGACTGATTTCCGTTTCATCGAGACAATGGCCCATTACCAGCGTACCGCGGATAGGTCCTTCAAACTTACTGGTGACAATGGGTGCTGCGGCAACGAGTAGCAGTTTGCCCGAAGGCGTCACCAGGATACCTGAAATATGGGCTTGCGTATCCTGGGAGGTGTGGATCATTAATGGAGGAGCGTCGAGGATCGTGTTGAGCACCTCGTTATCTTGCTCAACTTCTTTTGACCCGCTGAGATCGAAAAATTTTTGCTGCGTCAACCGACCATCTTCATTGAAAAACAACATGAAGTTGAGGTGCAGGTTCACGAAAGTTGAGTCCGGCATGTTCCCCTCAATATAGGAACTATGACCTTCTTGAACAAACCGGCAGGTATCGTCCCAAGGCGCATAATCTTTGGTGCTGGCTTCGACTTTCTGGAGGGCTTTCTTTACCTCGTTGGCAGTACGCTGCACCTGGATTTTTGCATCTTTTTTTTCTAATTCCGTAAATCGATGGGTGACAAAGGAATGTGATATGAAGGCCAATGCGACGACAAGGGCCGCCGTAACCGAGCAGACGACACTGGCCGTCTTGGTGAGGATAGTGAAATTTTTAAACGGCATGCAGGGAGATGTTGTTGATTTTATTAATTTAATATTAATGGAATAACGAGGAGATGCGTGAAATTAAGAGTTCGGCATTATAAAGAGCAAACAGGAAAAAGCAAGAGAAGATACAGTCTGGTAGAGCTTTCTCTGGCAATAGCGGGAAGGTGAAGGAGACTGTTATGGTTTGCCGAGGTAATGCATGTGGGCCAGCACCAGATTGAGCTCGCCGTAGGAATAGTCATCGCCGATAACCGTTTTCAACTCTTTGAGAGAGAGGTCGGGGTGCTCGGTAATTATTTGTTCGATAACCCTCTGTTTGCCCTCCGCCACCAAGCCCCTGATTGCCAGCTCGCCCTTTTTGATAAATACGGCCAGATGCCCTTCAATGGTTTGTGGCGTCAAACCCCGTTCTTCGGCAATTTGGGGAATTGAGAGTCCACTTGTAATCATCTCCAGGCTGATTGTTTTGCTGTCTTCCCTGCGAATCGGCTCTTTTGCAGGCTCTCTGCCGTTAAGAAGTTGTTGCGTTACAGAAGTGAGAGCAGGAAGGGAGACCTCCTCAATGCCGTGTTCCCGGCGATAGTCGACAACCATGGCCACCAGTTCTGTGCCGTATTTTTCGGCCAACCGCGGTCCAATGCCTTTGATATTTTTGAGAGCTGCAAGGGTATCGGGCAGGTGCACTGCAATCTGTACCAGGGGTTTTTGATGGAGAATCTGGAAAGCTGGAACACTCTGAGCTTCGGCTTTGTTTGTCCGCCATGCCCGCAGGCGTTGAAAGAGTTCCGGATGACCAACGTCATTCTCAGAATAGGTAGGGCTCGTTGCTTTGCGCGTACGCTGCACGGTGTCAATAACCGCAAGCGAGAGGGCCCGGAGATACTTCGAGGGCGAAAAACCATCTTCACAGGACTGGATGGCAGCCTGCTTGACCGAGGTTTCCTCTTGCAGTTGTTTAAGAGCGTCTAAGATTTTTTTGCGAATTTCTTTGTTGTCGGTCTCAATTTCAAGAGTCGCAAGGTAGGGTGAGAGGATGGTGGTAAATTGTTCTTTGAAATAGACTGCTGCTTTAGCCAGTCGTTCCAGGATGGCGGGATTGGTGACAGGCGATGTGCCGTCCCTGAAAAGGCTTAGCAATTGCCGTTTGAAATTGTCTCCGACAGTACAGATGGTTGCCTCGGTTTGTTGCTGGAGAGCAAAGATATCGCCGCTGGCCTGGATCGCAAGCACACTGGCATTGCCTCGGAGAAGGGCGGTCAGGTAACCGAGATGACGGCGCAGCTTCTGGAAGTCGAAGCACTCCAGCAACAGCTGTTGCTGGTAACGGATTTTCGCTACTGCTAGTATTTCCGGTGTAGGGGGATTCTTCTCAGCCTCGGCTATAAAGTGGATGACGGCCTGGTCAGCTTTCACTCCCTGTTCACGTAGGGGGTAACTAAGCACCATTCCCTCAAAGGTGCGGCAGCGGCTCAATGCCACGTAGACCTGGCCATGGGCAAAGGCTGCCTGGGCGTCGATTACAGCCTTGTCAAAGGTGAGGCCTTGGCTTTTGTGGATGGTTATGGCCCAGGCCGGTTTCAGGGGATACTGCTTAAAGGTGCCTATTATTTTTTGTGAAATTTCGGTGGTTTCAGGATCAACGCTATATTCGATATTTTCCCAGGTGACAGGGCCGACAGTAATCGTACCCGGCTCTCCAGGGCAGACTACCTCAATTGTTTCATCTAAGATCCCGGTAATTGTCCCGATCTTGCCGTTGAAATAGAGTTTCTCAGGGCTCATGTCGTTGCGGACGAACATCACTTGTGCTCCCGTTTTCAGCTCCAGGTTGGCGGCATTAGGGTAGGAGTGTTCCGGAAAATTGCCGTCAACCAGAGCCTCGAAACTGAGGGTTCTGCCCGGCAAGGTTTGCAGCTTGGCTTGATTGATGGTGTCGGCATTTTTGTTGTGGGTGCAGAGGGTAATGTACCCATCCTCATCCTTGGGTGAGAAATCGGGAATGTAGCGGGTATTGAGCTGGTGCAGGGTAGGTGGGTCGAGCTGATTATTGCGTACCCGGTTCAGAAGATTGATGAAGTGGCTGTCCGCTTGACGGTAAATGTGTTTAAGCTCAATGGGGATCAGTTCAATTTGTTGTAGAGCTGTACTGCTGAAGAAGTAAGGCGTTTTGTAGAGAACCTTGAGGAGTTGCCACTCAGCCTCCTTGACCACCGGAGACAACTGGTGCAGATCGCCGATCATCAGGAGTTGCACCCCCCCAAAAGGTTGCTCGGAGCGGCGGTATCGACGCAGGATACTGTCAACTCCGTCGAGCAGGTCAGCCCGAACCATACTGATTTCATCGATAACCAGAAGATCCAGGCTCCTGATGATATTTTTTTTCTCCTTACTGAACCGGTGCTGGCTGGTATGGACCTCGCTGCCAGGGATGAACGGCCCGAAGGGTAGTTGGAAAAAGGAATGCAGGGTTACCCCGCCGGCATTGATAGCAGCAACCCCGGTCGGGGCGGTGACTACCAACCGTTTATGAGTCTGTTTCTTGATGGCATGAAGAAAGGTGGTCTTGCCGGTGCCAGCCTTGCCTGTGAGAAAGAGTGTACAGTTGGTGTGCTCGACAAAGTCTTCCGCCAGTTGCAGTTCGGGATTATGAGCAATCATGGTTTGAGGCTAGAAAAAGAATCATACTTCTGTTACGGATGTTCACTGTTTGTCGGTACAAAGCTGATTCGTTTTTTTTAGTTGATTGCATTCAGGTCAGTTTTTTGCGGAGGGATTTGGTTTGGCCATGCTTGATCTTTGTTTCTATCCGCCGTTTGCGGGCGGCCAGGCTCGGATGTGTGGGCCTTCGTTTTTTTTTGATCATCCCGGCATCTCGGATCATTACAGCCAGACGTTCATAGGCTACTTCGCGATTTTTCTCTAAACTCCTGAACTCCTGAGCTTTGATGACAATGATGCCGCCGTCGGTGAGGCGCTGGTCGTGCATTGCCAGAAGCCTGGTTTTGTAATGCTCCGGGAGGGAAGACTTGTGGATATCAAAACGCAGGTGCACCGCATTGGAAACCTTGTTGACATTCTGACCTCCGGATCCTTGGGCACGGATCGAGGTGGTTTCAATCTCTGAAACGTTCAGGGTCAGGGCCTTGGTGATCTGGATTTCTTGCATGCTCTTTCTCCTCAGCTCCCTCGCCCGTACCCCCGGACCACATGGATAAACGCTATCAGTTAGCGCTTCAGCCCTTTATTGTTTCTTTCGTTTGGCGATTTTTTTTGAATACTGCTTTTTATAGAGCCGACGAGCCTCAGCCAGCCGTTTCTCACTTCTCTCTATCAGTTGTTCCTGGGCCGAACGTTTCTGCCCGCTCGATTCTGGCGTCCGTTGTACATAGGTGCCATCGGGTTGCATATCCCAGGCGCTGCGCCGGTCCGCCAACTGCAGATTGATTATTTCACGCAGTTGGGCTTGCAGTACCGGCGATTCAATGGGAGTAATCACCTCCACCCTGCGTTCCAGGTTGCGTTTCATGATGTCAGCGGAACCTATGTAATATTGTTCCTGATCATTGTTTTTAAAATAAAAAATTCTCGAATGTTCAAGGAAGCGGCCGACAAGGGAGACAACTTTGATATTCTCGGAAAGCCCTGGTATGCCGGGCCGAAGCAAACAGCTGTCCCTGATGATGAGGTCCACCTTAACTCCGGCCTGTGAGGCCTTATACAGGGAGGCAATAACATCTTGATCGGTCAAGGCGTTGGATTTGAGTTGAATCAAGCCAGGGTAGTCTTTGCTGTGCTGCTCTATTTCCCGTTTGATGTTTTCCAGCAGAGTTTTTTTGAGAATCTTCGGGGACGGCAACAATTTTTTGTATTGTCGAGCCGGTGCATAGCCGAGAGTGAGAAAGTTGAAAAATTCCGTCAAATCGTTGCCGATGTCACAGTCACAGGTTAGCAGACCAAGATCGCTGTATGCCCTCGCTGTGCCGGCGTGATAGTTTCCCGTGCCGATATGGGCGTATCGTTTCAGGCCGTTATAATCACGCCTGACTACAAAAATCACCTTGGAATGGGTCTTGAGCCCGACAACACCGTAGGTGACATGAATTCCCGCCTGTTCGAGGTGGGTTGCCCAGTGGATGTTAGCCGATTCGTCGAACCGGGCCATCAGTTCCACCACCACCGCAACTTGCTTGCCGTTACGAGCGGCATCGAGGAGATACTGAATGATCTGGGAGTTGGCTGAAGTTCGATAGAGCGTCATCTTAATCCCCAGCACCTTGGGATCGATGCTGGCCTCACGAAGAAAACGTTCCACAGACGAACTGAACGATTCGTAGGGATGTTGCAGCAAAAATGGCCCTTCTTCCCGAATATGATGGAAGATGTTGGGAAAATCTCCGGCAAGTTTATAGTGATCGAGCGGCTGGTGCGGTGGAAAATGCAACTCCGGTTTGTCGATGGCTACGATTTCCATGAAATCGCGTTTCGCCATGATGCCATCGACAGTGAAGACATCTTTGCGGGAATCAATCCCCAGTTCTGAGGCGAGCATGCCGCGATGCTGCCGGGTCATCGTACTGTCGACCTCCAATCGGACGATCTCGGCAAATTTTCGATCCTGGAGCGCCGTTTCAATCATTGACAGCAGATCAACTGCCTGCTCCGGCAAATTCTCGGTGATGGCGTTGCGGGTGACGCGGAACAGTTCGCAACTCTCGATGATCATCCCGGGGAAAATGATGTCAAGATTGTTGGCGATCACTTCCTCAAACTGCACATAGATATGTTTGCCTGATTGGACGTGTATGAAGCGGGGCATTCCCGTGCCGGTGGTCGGCACCTTTATCCGGTTGAGATAGACATGCTCGCCTTCGGTGTGGCGGGTAGCGACCAGAAGATTAAGCGAAAGGTTGGAGATAAAGGGAAATGGATGGGCAGGGTCCATGCCTTGCGGTGTCAACAGGGGGTAGATATTGTCACGGAAATGGCTGGCCATTTTCTGGCGCTGTTGGTCGCTGAGAGCGGAATATTTAACAATGTGTATATGTTGTTTAGCCAGCAGAACAAGCAGTTCTCTTTCCAGGTCCTGCTGATTTTTAAGAATGTCCCGGACAACCTCATAGCTCTCGTTGATCTGTTGCTGAGGCGTTCTTCCGTCTATCGACAACAGCTTCAGACCGGCGCCGACCTGTTGTTTCAGGCCACCAATCCGTTTCATGAAAAATTCATCCAGATTGGAGCCGATGATGGATAAAAAGAAGATTCGTTCCAGCAAGGGGTTACGTTCGTCTTTGCTCTCTTGAAAGACGCGGCGATTGAATTCGAGCCAACTCAACTCCCTATTGAGATACCATTCGGGTACGGTGAGATCGAAAACCTTGGCCATAGTAATAGTATCGGCCGGTGCGTTTTTAATCGCCTTCACTTTTTTATCTGCATCGGTCTTCGCTTCCGTCCCCATTAACACCCTCCTACGGGCAATTGACCTTAATTGATGAATTATACATAACATTCTACAACAATGTCAGTTTTGGTCAATATGCTCTAATATATTTGCTATATACTACTTGAATGCTACATGTTGAAACGAGAAGGGGGGCTGCGACGGTTTTGTACCTGCCGCTGCAACCAGCCAAAACAAAAAGGATGATGTCTAGCTGGGAATCCGGCCGAACAGGCAGGTGAGATCATACAACCAGGCAGCGATCTCATCGTTAATGAAGCGCGAGGCGCAGCGCCACTGCCAATTGTTAGCAGTGGTGCCTGGGGTATTCATGCGGCAGTCGTTGCCAAACCCCAGGATATCTTGCATGGGCAGGATCGCAAGATTCGATGGTGAGGATAGGGCTAGATAGATCAGGTCCTGGTGGAAGGTTCCGGCATTGTCATCGTTCCGGTTGGCGAATCGTTTGGCCTGTTGCTTATTTTTTGGGGATACTTCAGGGCTGAGGTACCAGCCGACTGCGGTGTCGTTGTCGTGAGTCCCGGTATAAATGACACTGTTTTTGTCGATGTTGTAAGGAAGGTAGCTATTATCCACAGTGCCATCAAAAGCAAAAAGCAGAATTTTCATTCCAGGATAGCGAAGATTTAAGCGAAGCTCTTCAACTTCCGGAGTGATGACGCCAAGATCCTCGGCGATGATACTCATACCACCAAGTCGTCTCTCCATTTCCTCAAAGAATGTTTGGCCCGGACCAGCTTGCCATTGACCATTTAGAGCGGTTTCTTCTTGTGCAGGAACAGCCCAGTAGGATTCAAAACCGCGAAAATGATCAATCCGTAAGGTGTCGACCAGGGTAAAGTTACACCTGAGTCTCTGTTCCCACCAGTGCCATAAGCGATCTTTTTCATGCGGATTGCTGTTATCCCAACGATACAGCGGATTTCCCCAGCGCTGACCCGTGGCACTGAAATAATCTGGGGGGACACCGGCCACGTGAGTAGCTGTGCATAATTCCAGATCCAACTGGAAAAGCGGTTGATTGGCCCAGACATCGACACCATCTAGGGCAACGTAGATAGGTAAATCACCAATAATTTTTATGCCTTGTTCGTGCGCATAGCTTCGCAGTCGCTGCCACTGGTCAAAAAAAAGATATTGTTTGAAAATGAAAAACTCTATTTCTTTTGAAAGTTCTGATGCGGCCTGTTTCAGGGCAATGGCCTGGCGCTGCCGCAATGGCAAAGGCCACTGATACCAAGGTTGTCCCATGTATCGTTCTTTGAGAGCCAGGAAAAGCCCATGGTCGGTGACCCAAGGTTGCTTGAAAATAAAGTTGTCAAACGCAATTCTATTTTCTGCAATGGTCTGGAATCGCTTCCATGCCAGCTCGATGATGCTGTTTTTGTAATTTGCAACCCTGTTGTAATCAACAACGTATTCTGAGAAGTAAGGAGGGGTGTTCTCTTCTTTGGTAATCAGGCCATGTTCCGCCAGCAGGTCAAGACTGATCACTAAGGGGGAACCAGCAAAAGCAGAAAAACTCATGTATGGAGAGTCGCCAAAGATTCGACTCGTGGGGCCAAGCGGGAGAATCTGCCAGCAACTTTGCCCACTTATCTTTAAAAAATCGATAAATTCTCGGGCTGGCTTGCCAATATCGCCGATACCAAACGATCCAGGCAGGGAAAAGATAGGCAGCAGAATTCCGCTTGACCTTTGTTGGAGAATGTTTACCGATGTACCATTGTCCATTTGTTTTCCTTATGCGATAACATTGACAAACCCTACTATTACTTAATGCATTTTATATGTTCATCTTTATTATATACGCTTTTTCCGCATTGAAAACACTCTTTGATTGCTTTTATCTCATAAAAGATTAAACTATAATATTCTTTTTGCGTCTAAAATCACTTTATGTATGACTATATAGTTTAAAAGGAGAAGGCAGGTGCTAGCTGGTATAAAAAATGACCTTCTTGAGGCGGGTAGAGACGAGGGCTGTATAACATTTCAGCATCTCAACGAATTGCTTCCTGAACAGGTGAAAGACCCTGGAGCCATTGAGGAACTCTTTGATTTTCTAGGTGAAAACAATATCGAAATTGTTACCCAGGAAGAATCCGGTAAAAGAAAGACGCTCTCTGGTGAGGAATGGACAGGAAAAAAGAGTGGTGAGGATGACAACATCTCCGACACTCTCCCGGACAGCGAAGAACACGAATCAGAAGAAACGACCACCACCTACCTCAGGGAAATGGGACAATTCGACCTTCTCACCCCTGAGGAAGAGGCGAAATATTCCAAAACAATCCGTGAAGGTTTTGATGCCATTATCGAGGCGATTCGTCTCGATACGTCCGGGGTCGTTGAGATCAAGATGTTGGTTGACCGCATTGATCTCTGGCATCGTCGTGATCCGACCCTCAAGCCTAAAAAACAGCAACTCAACTACATGAAGCATTGCGTGAATATGGCTCACCGCAATTATGCTGAGAAGAGAGAGCTGTTTGAACTGAATACTAAAATAGAGGCTTATAATCGGTCTATCGAGTTCGCGAAAGACGCGATGATTCGTGCCAATCTCAGGCTCGTAGTCTCCATCGCTAAACGCTATATGCACCAGGGTTTGACCCTGGCCGACCTTATTCAGGAAGGCAATCTGGGGTTGATGCGAGCTGTTTTCCGGTTCGATTATAAAAAAGGTAACAAGTTCTCCACCTATGCTTCCTGGTGGATCAGGCAGGCAATCACCCGGGCCATCCTTGACAAGACCCGGACCATACGATTGCCGGTCCATTTTCTTGAGCTACGCAGTCAGTTTTTCAAGGCTTTTTATTCGCTGCTCAAAGAACTGGGACGAGAGCCGACGCCGTCAGAAATCTCGAAAATGACCGACCTGCCGATGGATAAGATCCTGGCGATCCTTGAGGCTTCCCGGGAACCTATCTCTCTGGAAACCCCGGTGGGTGATGATGATTCAACTTTGGGCGATTTCCTTGAGAATCAGGAGTCAGAATCGCCCTACGATGCTGTGCAAAACAGGGAACTGGCGCATAGGGTCACCGAGGTGTTATCGACCTTGACCGATCGCGAAGAAAAAATCATCCGGTTGCGTTTCGGCATCGGCGAAAAAGCAGAATATACCCTGGAAGAGATTGGCAAGCGATTCAACGTATCCCGGGAGCGTATTCGGCAGATCGAGAAAAAAGCGTTGAACCGGTTGCGGCACTCGAGCCGCAGGGAAAAACTCCGTTTTTTCCTCGACTAAGCCCATTGTCCTAGTCTACGAACATAAGCCCCTTGCTTCAAGGGGCTTCTTTTTTTCCCCTTGGGGGCGTTGCAGATAAACTCATGGATGCATACATCGAGCAGGCCGGTTTGGGCCGGATTTTAGCTAAAGTCCGAGGCGGTGAACGTCTCTCCTTGGAAGACGGACAGCAACTCTACCAACATTCCAACATTCTGGCCCTTGGCTATCTTGCCAACATCGTCAGAGAGCGCAAGAACGGTAACCAAGCTTTTTTCATCTACAACCAGCATATCAATTATTCTAATATCTGCACCAATCTCTGTAAATTTTGCGCCTTTGGTAAGGAGAAGGGGCATGATCTCGCCTATGAGATGAGCGTCGAGGATGTCAAGGCCAAGGTCAGGGCTCGACTCGATGAACCGATCAGCGAGATCCACATGGTCGGCGGCATTCACCCTGATCTACCGTTTGCTTATTATCTCGAACTGTTACGTGGCATTAAAGAGGTTCGTCCCGAGGTGCACATCCAGGCCTTTACCTGTGTGGAGATTGATCACTTGGCTAAGTTGGCAGGGAAGCCGGTTGACCAGACCCTGCAGGACCTGGTCGATGCCGGACTGGGATCGATTCCCGGCGGAGGCGCCGAGGTCTTTAGTCCGCGTATCCGACAAATTACCTGCAAAGATAAACTCTCCGGCGAAGGCTGGCTTGAGGTCGCTCGGATTGCCCATCGTCAGGGCGTCCGAACCAATGCTACTATGCTTTATGGCCATATCGAGACCATAGAGGAACGCTTGGAGCACCTGGATGCACTCCGCCGCACCCAGGACGAGACCGGTGGGTTTCTTGCCTTTATCCCTCTGGCCTTCCATCCCAAGAATACGGAAATGGCGAACCACGCCAACACCACAGGCATCAACGATCTGAAAAATATCGCTGTCAGTCGGCTGATGTTGGATAACTTTCCCCATATCAAGGCCTATTGGGTCATGATCGGTCCCAAACTGGCGCAGGTTGCCCTGGCTTTTGGCGCCGACGATATGGATGGAACGGTCAAAGAAGAGGTGATCACCCATATGGCCGGAGCCGAAACCGAACAGGCCATGGGGCACAAGACCTTGATCCGCTTGATTCAAGAAGCCGGGCGGCAACCAGTGCAACGGGATACCCTCTATAACGTCCTGGCAACCTTCTGATTATGCAAAAGATTATAGACAAGGTCGAGCAGGGTGAGCGGATCGACGGTGCGGCGTTTCTCCGCCTGGAGCGAGAGGCGAGCCTGCACCAGTTAGGATTTCTCGCGGGCGCTGTCCGAAAGCGGCTGCACCCTGAGCCGGTGGTCACCTATGTTATTGACCGCAACATCAATTATACCGATATCTGTATCTCCGCGTGTAAATTCTGCGCTTTTTTCAAAGCACCAGAAGATCAAAGCGGCCAGTTGCTTTCCAAGGACGAACTGGCCGAAAAAATAAAAGAAACACAGGAGCTTGGAGGCACCCAGATTCTGTTGCAGGGCGGACTTCATCCTGACAAACCTCTTGAATATTACGAGGATATGCTCCGGTTCATCAAAGCAACCGGGATCCATATTCATGGATTCTCCCCACCTGAAATCCATCATTTTTCGCAGTTGTCCGGTTTGCCGGTCACCACCGTTCTGCAACGGTTGATCGCAAGCGGCCTTGATTCCATTCCCGGTGGCGGAGCGGAGATTCTCAATAATCGAGTGCGCCGGGAATTGGCGCCAAAAAAATGCAGTGCCGATCAATGGATTACGGTGATGGAAGAAGCGCACCATCTTGGCCTGCGCACCACAGCCACGATGATGTTTGGCCACATCGAGACGATCGAGGAACGGTTGGAACATCTGCAGCGGTTGCGCGATCTCCAAGACCGTACCCGCGGCTTTACCGCCTTTATTCCCTGGCCCTTTCAGCCGGATCACACTCCGCTGGCCGCTGTACGTAAAATCGAAAAGACCACGGCCGTAACCTATCTGCGAATACTGGCACTTAGCCGGATTTTTCTCGATAATTTCCAAAATATCCAGGCGTCATGGGTCACTCAGGGGCCTAAAATTGCTCAGCTTTCCTTGTTCTTTGGCGCCAACGATTTCGGATCCACCATGATTGAAGAAAATGTAGTGGCGGCGGCCGGAGTCCGTTTCCGTCTCTCAGAGCAAGAGATCAGGAGACTTGTTAGCGATGCCGGATTTCAACCTCAACAGCGTCTGATGGATTACACCCCTGTCTGATGGTCGCTGCCTCGGTTCGTATTCATAGTGCCCCTTGGGTTGCGCCGGTCTGCCATCCTATCATCGTTGACGGTGGGGTGGCGATTGTTGCTGGCAAGATCGTCGCGGTTGATAATCTGCAACGGTTACAACAGCAATATCCACAGGCCGAGGTGGTAAATTATCCGACATCTGTCTTGACGCCTGCTCTTGTCAATGGCCATATACACCTTGAATTGTCCCATCTGGCTGAACTTGCCGCCGCTCCTTTTTTAGGCAGTTTCACTGGTTGGATCAGCCGGTTGCTGCAACTCCGCGATGATTTAGGCGCAACTGGCGAACTGGCAGAGCAGACAGCTTTAAAGGTAGCTAACCAACAGTATGCTACCGGGGTGAGTGTACTTGCCGATATCGGCAACTCCCTGATCAACCAACACCTTGCCAGTACTTTTCCTGGCATTCTTTTTCCCTTCAAAGAATATCTCGGGTTAGCAGCGTTCACCCTGGAAAAAAATGTATCGCGTTTACAACAGGAACCTGCCGATGTCCTTTGCTCAGGGCACGCTCCATACTCTACTCATGCCCGCTTGCTGCAGCAGTTGAAGGCACGGGCTGTATCCTTTGGCCATGTTTTCCCGATTCACACCGCTGAGCCGGCTGCCGAAGGAGAGATGATCCGGCAGGGCAGAGGGGAACTCGTTGAATTTGTACGTCAGCGTGGATTCTGGGATGGTTCTTTTATCGCAAGAGGCAGCGGCGGTTCCATTAACTACCTGCACGACCTGAGATTACTCGACGCCCATACCCTCTGCGTTCATGCCGTCCATGTTGCCGCAGAAGAAATTCGAATCCTGGCAGGGGAGGGCGCCAAAGTTTGTCTCTGCCCTGGCAGTAACCGATTTCTTGGCACCGGACATGCACCGGTGCAACAATATCTTGAGAATGGGATTTTGCCCGCTTTGGGCACAGACAGCCTGGCGAGTAATCCTGAACTCTCTATTTGGCGTGAGATGCAGATTTTGGCGGAAGAACATACCGAAGTTGATACTGCAACCATCTTTGCCATGGCGACTCGGGGCGGTGCCGAAGCGCTGGGTTTAGGAAATCGGCTTGGCACACTGGAATCGGGGAAGGACGCCGATTTATTAGCCGTTCCGTTGCCTCAGGAGAAGATGACAGCCGCTCAGGTGTATGACCATTTGGTAACAACCGGTAGTCGCTTGCAACCGTTACGCATACAAAGATAGAAAGGGAGAGTCATGGCGCGCATCGGTATGGTCAATTATATCAATACAGCACCCATCTACGAGATATGGAAAGAACAATCGCTCCCTGTTGACTGGGAAATAATCGAGGGGCAGCCGAGCCATTTAAACACGATGCTGGCGGAAAATCGGATTGACATGGGTTTTGTTTCCTCTTATGCCTATGCTGCTAGTCCTGAAAAATATCAGATTCTGGCTGATCTCTCCATCAGTGCCACCGGTCCGGTGGGCAGTGTCTTTCTGTTTTCTGAGCTGCAACCCATTGCACTTGACGGAAAGACAGTGCTCCTGTCTGGACAATCCGATACATCTATTCGCTTGGTGCGGATTATTTTAGAAGAGTTCTTCCAGGTCAAACCACACTATTCCATTGGCGATGTCTATGGAGAAATGGCGAAAACCAGCGGGGCAAGTGCCGTAATGGCAATCGGTGACGATGCCTTGCGGCTAAAAAGTGAAAAACGTTATCCCTTCCAGTTAGATCTTGGTGAAATTTGGCACAAAAATACAGGGCTCCCTTTTGTTTTTTCTGTCTGCGCGGTGACTGAGACCTTCCTTGCCGAACAACCTGAGACTGCCAGGGCAATACGGCGTATGCTCATCGATTGCCGGGAGCAAGGGGCGTTGCGAATGGCAGAGATTTGTGACCGGATAGCACGTCGAATCCCCATGGATTGCGATGCCTGTTCTCTCTACTTGATGGGTATTGAACATGATCTGCCACCCCTGAAAATTGAGGCATTAGAGCGGTTTTTTCAATATTTGGTGGACAGGGGAGAGGCTCCGGCCAGCACCTTACCTTTAAAAATATTTAAATAGCTGTGTTGGCGCTATTTTATACAATTTGTGCAAGTTGAACTGATGGAAAATACGAAGTTGCCCGACGAAAAGAAAAAATTTGTGAAAGAAAAATTTTCTTCGATCAGTGGCCGGTACGATCTCCTAAATTCTCTGCTCTCTCTGCAGATCGACCGTTATTGGCGCTGGCGGACCATTCGTCTGCTCCGTGAGTTTCCTGAGGGTTGGGTCATGGACCTCTGCGCCGGTACCTTGCCGTTATCGCTGGAACTGACCAGGCAGGCACCGCAGAGACAGGTCCTGGCTATCGATTTTTGCGAGGATATGTTGCAAGCAGGAGCCAAGGCCTTGCCGAACGATGGCCGCAGGGGACGTATTTTTCCGGTTTGCGGTGATGGCGAGATCATTCCAGCCCCAACAAATTCGTTTTGGGGTTGCACCGTGGCCTTTGGAGTACGTAATCTTTCCCAAACCCTGCAAGGAATCAAAGAGATGCATCGCATCCTTCGTCCTTCGGGCAAATTGCTAATTCTTGAATTTTCCAGGCCAACCAACCCAATCATTAAACCGATTTACACCTTTTATCTCAACCGGATTCTCCCGGTTGTCGCCGGGCTGATCTCGGGAGATAAGGAGGCCTATCAATATCTTGCTTCATCAATTGCCGCTTTTTATGAGCCGGAAGAATTGCTGGCCATGATGCGAGAAGCCGGTTTTGCCTCAGTCTCACGGGTACCGCTGACGTTCGGTATTGTCTCACTCTACATAGGAATAAAAAAATAAGATGGCAGGGTGTCAGCGAATTATTCTAGGGATCACTGGTGCCACCGGCATGCTCTATGTTCCGGCGCTGTTGCGACTGTTAGCTGCACAGGACGTGGAAGTGCATGGGATTTTGTCTGAAGCCGGTCGCAAAGTATTGCAGATCGAACTGGGCCTGGATCCTGGAAAGTTGCCGCAGGTGTCGCAGTGGTTTTCTGCCGACGATTTCACCGCACCTCCCGCCTCAGGTTCTGCCTTGTATGACGCGATGGTAGTCCTTCCTTGCACTATGGGTAGCCTTGCGGCGATCGCTAATGGTTATTGCGGCAATCTTCTCCAACGCTGTGCCGACGTCACCTTGAAAGAGCGACGACCATTGCTCCTCGCAGTGCGTGAGACCCCGCTCAACCGAACCCATCTCAAAAACATGCTGGCAGCACATGAAGCTGGAGCAATCATTTGCCCCCCGATGCCTTCGTTCTACACTTGCCCCAAAGACCTGAACGATATCGCCTTGGCCTTTGCCGCCCGTATCTGCGATCTTTTGGGGGTTCCGGTCACCTCGGTAGATGTTAAACGCTGGCAGGGAGTTTGAGCATGTGGAAGAAAATTAGCCTCCTGCTGGAGATGATAAAATTCAAACATACGGTCTTTGCCCTTCCTTTTGCCTTAATAGGGGCCTTCCTAGCCGCAAAGGGTGTGCCGAGTTTTTCTGTTTTCTTCTGGGTTCTCCTGGCGATGGTAGGAGCGCGTACCAGCGCCATGGGATTTAACAGGATTGCCGACCGTCGGTTTGATGCCGCTAATCCGCGCACGGCCACTCGAGCTCTACCTGCTGGGGAGGTCACGCTGGTTGCATCCTGGGCCATGGTTCTGCTTGCTGCAGCCCTATTTATATTTGCCTGTTACATGCTCAATCCCACGGCCCTACTTATCGCACCAGCGGCCTTAGCGCTGACCTTAGGGTATTCACTGACCAAACGTTTTACCTGGCTGTGTCATGTAGTCCTCGGTGTGGCACTTGCCTTTTCGCCGCTTGGCGGCTGGGTTGCGGTGGCTGCGAGCCTAGAAGGATACCCTTGGGTTTTGTCGCTGGGTGTTTTGTTCTGGGTGGCTGGTTTTGACTGTATTTATGCCTGCCTGGACGCTGATTTTGACCGTGAGGCTGGATTGTATTCGATGCCGGCAACTTTTGGACGACGCAACGGTTTTCGGGTGGCGGTTGTTTTTCATCTTTTGGCCTTTTGTCTTTTCACCCTGACCGGAATACAGACAGGCCTTAATGTCTGGTATTACGTTGGCTTAGGAATGACCGGCTGTGCGCTCTTCTATCAGCACCTGATCGTCAGCCCAAAAGACCTATCACGCATCCGCCAGTCATTTTTTTCCATGAACGGACTGATCGCCTTGACGCTTTTTTTCGCAACTTGGCTTTCTCTGGCAACAAAGCACTGAGATGCTGCTCTCCTTCCGCGTCGGCCTGACCGCACTCTTACTTTCCCTAATATTCATTAGCCATGCCATGGCTGAACCGGTTGTGGCCGATAAACCGGAAGTCCGTCCCGCTCAGATTGATCACGATATCCTGGCCACTATCTTTTCAGGTGCTGAGACACTGCATTATTCTGTTTCCTGGAGCGGCGGCGTTAAAATCGGCGATATCTACATGGAAATCAAACCAGAAAAATCAAAGAAGGATGCCTACAACATTTCTGCAAAGGTAAAAGATTACGGTCCGCTCAAGGTGATTTATCCAATTGATGATACCTTTCGCTGCTTTGTCAGTGGCCCGATGAAATTGCCATACAAATACGAGATCCATCAGAAAGAAGGGTATACAAGCGAGACCTTACGGTTGACCTTGTATGATCAACACTCTCGCTTCGTTACCTTTCAAAAAAACCATGGGCCACAAGAACGAACTGATTTCGAGGGGACCGTCTACAATGAATTTGCCTCTTTCATCATAAGCAGGGCCCTTTTGTTCAAGGAAGAAGAGTCAATTGTGGTGCCTACATTTGCCGATAATAAACGCCATGAGGTTCAGGTCTCTCTCGCAAGCAAAGAGAAGCGGAACACTCTGTTCGGTGAAAAGATGACGCTTAAAATTCACCCGAAGATGCAGTTTAAAGGCTTGTATGAGAAGAGCGGCGACACAATTCTCTGGCTCACGGATGACAAATGCCGTGTGCCAGTTGAAATTCATTGCAAGATTGTGGTGGGGTCATTAGTTGCTGAACTGGTCGGATATACGAATCCGGCCTGCAAGGAACTGGAGCAACAGCGGGTCCGTTGAACCCTGCCGTTGCTCCTTGCAGTTGTGATAGTGAAGCCGTGACGGCTCAACCAATTTTGATTTCAATCTTTTTTGGCTGTGCCGGTCCGACTTTGGGGAGCCGAAGCCGTAGGACGCCATCAGCCAGCGAGGCTTCGATTTTTTCCTGGTCGATGGTCTCAGCGACCGTAAAACGCCGTAAATAATGACCGCTTTCATACTCTTCTAGCAGAATCCGTCCCATCTGTTTTTGTGGAGCTCGGTGCCCTTGGATGGTGAGAATATTGTCCTCAAGGGATAAATCGATACTTTCGGAGGCTACACCAGGCATGTCGGCAATCACAATAACATCTTTTTCCGTTTCGAAAATGTCGACATGTGGAGAAAAATAGGTTTCGTTTTTCGTTGTTTCGCCACCCTGGCTTGCTGTTTTTTTCTCCTGGATCTTCAATTCCTGCTCAGTCATGACGTTGGCCTCCTATTCGGCACTGACTTTGATCTGACGGGGAGTAGCTGCCGATGCTTTTGCCAGGGTAATGACAAGAATACCATTGTTGAGTTTAGCCCCGATCTGTTCCATGTCAACTTTGATCGGCAGGGTGATGGCCCTGCTAAAACTGCCTGATTCGATCTCGCGACGATGGTACGACGCGCTTTTATCGTTTTGCTTGTTGTCACGTTTGCCCTGGATGGTGAGCGTTTCTCCTTCAAGGGAAAGTTCCAGGTCCTGGATCTTGACACCCGGCAATTCAGCAGTGACGATCAATCGGTCAGCTTCCTCAAAAATATTGAGTGCCGGATAGACATTGGTCCGGTTTTGCGCTTTGCCTTTGTCGACATAGGTTCGTGAGAGTTCATCAAGCCCCTGGCGAATTCTTTCGAATTCTGCCCAGGGATTCCGAAAGGCCGGTCGATCTGCAAATCGTACGAATGCCATGTTGTACCTCCTCTTGGGGGTTGTGGTTATTAATGATTAAAAATAGTAAGATGCCGAAAGAAGTTGTCAAGGATGACAACTGATCGTAAGTCGGTTGAGTGTTTAGCTCAAATGACAACACTAGCAGCATCTGTCAGTTTATTTAAAACCTATTGTATCAGGGAGCAAGAAGATGATTGATACTGTGATTACCACCGAATGTCCGGATTTGACTTTATTACATCGCGGCAAAGTCAGGGATATGTATGAGATCCCGGGCCATGCAGACAAACTGCTGATGGTGGCCACTGACCGGATTTCAGCATATGATGTGGTCATGGCTGACCCTATCCCAGGAAAGGGCAAGGTCTTGACCCAGATTTCATTGTTCTGGTTTGGGTTGCTCAGCGATATCGTACCCAACCATCTGCTCACTGCCGATGTTGACCAATTTCCTGAAATCTGCCGTCAGTACCGGGGCCAACTGGAAGGCCGTTCCATGCTGGTCAAGCGGACCAGGGTTGTACCAATCGAATGCATTGTCCGGGGGTATCTTTCCGGTTCATTTTGGAGTGCTTATAAAAAGAATACAACGGTTTGTGGTTTCAAACTGCCGGAGGGGATGCGCGAGTCCGACCAATTTCCCGAACCCTTGTTTACTCCCTCCACCAAGGCGGAGCAAGGGCTGCATGACGAAAATATTTCTATTGAGCGGATGCGCGAACTGATCGGATTAGAGCGGACGGATAAAATGGCTAAGGTAAGTGTCGAGTTGTATCAGCGAGCCGCCGATTATGCCCGCACCAAGGGGATCATTATAGCGGATACTAAATTTGAACTAGGTCTGGATAGCAGCAACTCACTTCTTCTGATTGACGAGGTGCTGACCCCGGATTCATCACGTTTCTGGCCGGTGGATCAATATCAACCCGGCCAAGGCCAACCAAGCTTTGATAAACAATTTCTCCGAGATTATCTCTCAAAGCTCGCCTGGAACAAGCAGCCACCACCACCGGTCGTGCCCGTTGAGATTCTGGAGAAGACAAAAGCCCGCTACATAGAGGCGCAACAAATTCTCACCCTATAAGTTTCTGTCTTCACGCATGTCCCCTCTGTTTCGTCCTCTACACTGAGACGAGACAGAGGGGTATTATTTTTCGTCTACCACCCTCACCTCAATTCCATTGAAAAGTGCAACGTCTCCTGGATAGAGCTTTCGTCGTTTCCTGGTTTCCAGAACACCGTTGACCTGTGCCAACCCCTGACTGATCAGGTATCTGGCTTCGCCGCCGCTGGCCGTAAGGTTTTCCCGCTTAAGTAGCTTATCCAGTTCAATATACTCAGTGGTAATTATGGCGATGCTGCTGCTGACGTGTTGTTTGGTAGGCATAGCAGGTGCGTTTCTTTCGAGTCGTCCTGTAGAGGCAGGGGGCGAGGATTTCATTAAAAGGAGAAAAGGGGAGTTTAAAGCGCCCGCAGGTATTCGGGTTTTAATGCCAGTTTCCCTGCAAGAGCCTGATCGATCAGGGCGAGGGTCTCATTTTTTTCTTCCGGCAATTTTGCGCGGATCGGCAGGTAATTGGAGGCATGGTTGGCATGAAACAGGCCCTGAGTGAGGTTGGTGGCGGCAATCATAGAGCGCAGTTCCTGGAGAATCGCCAGGGGTTCGGGCAGAGCAAACTTTCCTGCCTGATAAGCAGCGTGTAGGAGTGTCCCCGGTTCTAGCATCAAGCTCAAGGCCCCGATATAGTCGGGGTCAATGGCGGTCAGGACACGACCGCTTTCAATGGCATGGATTGACGATCGCTCAGGTCCGGCAATCCCGAGCAACACTGTTACTGATATTAGCATCCCGGCAAGCTTCGCCTTTCTCCCCATTTCGATCATCTGATCGGCGGTAGCCCCTTTGTTCATACTGACCAGAGTAACGTCATCGCCGCTTTCCAACCCCATGTAAACGATCCCAAGGCCATGTTGGCGCAAATTCCGCAAATCCTCAATCGATTTTGATCGCAGGCTTTTAGTATTGGCGTAAATCCCAACACGTGTTACCAGCGGCAACTGAGTTTCAATCCTTTTGAGAATCGTGAGCAATTGTTGTTGGGGCAGAATAAGAGCGTCGCCGTCACAGAGAAACAAGCGTCGGGCATAAGGAAAATGATCGGCAGCATGATCGATATCTGCAAAAATAAGTTTTTCGGGTTTAATTGTAAAGCGTTGCCCTTTGTACATGCCGCAAAAGCTGCATTTATTGTGAGAACAACCGGTAGTGACTTGCAGGAGGATACTGTTGGCTTCACTGGGCGGTCGATAAATGGTTCCCTGATAATTCATAATGCATGTTCCTGCTCCAATGTGAGCTGCAATAAAGCGTATTCATAAAGAAAATGAGACCTGTGTTTTTTTGCACTCGATGTGTTGTAAGCAGCTACGTAATACACTAAGCGAGAGGTTTAAGTCGTGCGACCAGTTTGGTCATGTCACGACGTATCTGTTGATAACGGTCCTTGCTTATTCCGGCGCCGAGGCCAACCTTTTCAGCCATTTCTGCGGTCAAAAAATCCCCAGGTGCGTGTGCATCTGCATTGATAGCCAACAGGGCCCCTGTTTTTTCAGCCATCTTTGCTACGTGGCCATTGGTCAGGCAGTGCCCTTTTCGTCCTGAAAGCTCGAGGAAAATGTTGTTGCGTGCTGCAAGAGCAGCTTCTTCTTCGGTAATGAAACCGGGATGCGCAAGTATATCGATGCCGGCTTCTAAAGCAGCTCTGTTGGTTCCCGGGAGTACTGGTTCCACTGGGGTCTCACCATGAACCACGATTATTTGGGCCCCGAGTGCCCTCGCTTGTGCTGCAATAGAAGCGATGAGGGCAGGGGGGACATGGGTTAGCTCTACGCCGACAATTAACTGAGTAGTGTTAATTGGATTTAGATCACGGGCGACTTTGATCAGGTTTGGGATTAAGAAATGTATATTGGAGGAATCGGCATGGTCGGTTATAGCGATCGCCTCGTAGCCAAGAATTTCAACACGGCGAACATGCTCCGAAGGCACCAGAGCCCCGTCGCTAAAAAAAGTATGCGAATGGAGATCAATCATTTGTCAGCCTATTAAAGTATTTTACTTGAAAAAGTTAATCTTGCATGTAAAGTTTGCCCTTCAGGGAGTGCTTACCTGCCTGGTCAATTTTGACCATAGTCAGGTCGCCAGGTGCAAACAGTTGGTCTTGGATGGAGAAGTGCACCATTTGGTTGGCTGGGGTGCGACCTTTGCAACTATCACTGTCTGAATCCTCAATCATTACCTCAACTGTTTGCCCTATGCATTCAATGTTTCGCTCTAAACCGATTGAATCTTGTAAAATTTGAAATTCCTTCAAACGCCGACTTTTGACGTCTTCCGAAATTTTGTCATTAAAATCAGCGGAAGAGGTGTGAGGTCGGTCCGAATATTTAAAAGAAAATGAGCCGTGGAAGCGAACGGCAGATAACAGGTCAAGAGTAGCCTGAAAATCAGCTTCAGTTTCACCAGGAAACCCTACAATGATATCAGTTGCCAAAGCAATGTCGGGTCGAAAACAACGAAGGGTTGTAACTTTATCCAAATATGATTCAACTGTATATTTTCGGTTCATCCGATACAAGATGGAGTTAGAACCGGATTGAACTGGCAGGTGAAAGTGTGGGCAAAGAATATCAATTTCGGCAAAACTTCGCATCAAGTCTTCGGAAAGATCCTTAGGGTGAGAGGTGGTGAATCGAAGCCGTTTTAATCCATCAACGGAGGCCACGCGACGTAACAGCTGAGGAAAAGAAACGGCAGTATCAGAAACCACATTGGTCAGACCATACGAGTTGACATTTTGCCCAAGCAGCGTGACTTCTTTGACTCCTTGATCTACAAGGATTTCAACCTCCTCGATAATGTCCGCCATTGGTCTACTGATTTCCCTGCCTCTTGTACCCGGCACAACACAATAGCTACAGAAGTTATTGCAGCCCTGCATAATAGTGACAAACCTTTTAGAGCTTTGATAAGAAGGAGAGAGGGGGGGGGCACTGGAAAGAAGTTTTTGGAAAGGGGGAATTACAAATGAGGACTCAAGGTTAGTGGCGATCTCCCTGGTCGTCACCCCCCCCCTCAGGCGAGTCAACATTTCTGGCAACTGATAAACCTGCTGAGTGCCTACTATCAGGTCAACATGCGGCATCCGCTCACGTATATGTTCACCTTCTTGTTGAGCGACGCAACCAGTGACCCCAAGCAACATTGCTGGATTTTTGATTTTCTCTTCCCGTAACTGGCCGAGCAGACTGAATACTTTCTGTTCTGCCTTTTCCCTGATGCTACAGGTGTTAATCAAGACCACATCGGCTCCCGAAGCGCTATCCGTGCTAATATATCCTTCTTGCGCTAAGAGTTGCTCGATGATCTCGGAATCCCGCACATTCATCTGGCAGCCAAAAGTCTTTATGTAAAGGTTCTTGCTCATAATTTTGTTAAAACAGCGAAAAATAAAACATTGATAATGTTATTCATGAGAGTGAAAAGTAGTCAGGTCTGCTGCCAAGGTATCGAGGAGGTGCATGGCCTCCTCAAAGCTTGAGTTTAAGGCTTGGAGTCGCACTAGTCCATTTTTTGCAGACATCGTAGTGAGGATTGCGAGCCCGTCGTAGCCCTCAAGGATGAAACGCAACCAACCGATCTGTTCCGGTCGGATAAGTAAATACCATTCAACTAGACACGGTGCGTCGCTAGCTAACTTATTAATTAACATCAATTATCCCAATCTAAACTCTTAGAGAAACGTCACTGTCGTCTATAATGCTTTCGTATTTTTTGAGAACTGGAGTAACTATTTCTTGAAGAAATTCTGTTGTCTGCATGGCAGCACGACCGGTGAATTGTTGATAGTTGCCGAGCACCCCATCAAGCTCCGCGTAATCGAAGGGGATACGTTCATCTTTTGCCAGCCTCTCAAGGAGATCATTGCGTATCCCGAGATTCTTCACGTCAAGCCCTGTGGCTACTGAATGCTCACGAATAACCTCATGAACATCCTGCCTGCTTTTCCCTCGTTCTACACAAGCCATCAGAATCTTTTCGGTGGCCATAAAAGGAAGCTCTTCTTTCAAATGACGCTCAATTTGATTCGGATAGACAACCATATCGCTCGATATGTTAACATATAATTTCAATATAGCATCCGTCAGTAAAAAAGCCTGCGCCAAATCCATACGGCGAATAGCTGAATCGTCAAGGGTACGTTCAAACCATTGATTGGCAGCCGTTGCAGCAAAATTGGCCGGCAGTCCCATCAATTTTCTCGCCAGGCCAGTCATGCGTTCGGAGCGCATTGGATTGCGCTTGTAAGCCATGGCAGAGCTGCCGACCTGTTTACTTTCAAACGGCTCCTCCTGGACCTTTAAATTTGAAAGCAAGCGAAGATCAACCGCAAATTTGTGAGCAGAAGCACCAATCCCGGACAATGTTTCCGATATTTTCATATCTAGTTTTCTAGGGTAAGTCTGTCCAGTAACTGCAAAAACAGTATGAAAACCAATTTTCTCTGAAACTAAGCGGTCAAGCTCGCGAACTTTCTTATGGTCGCCTTTAAACAATTCGATGAAGGTTGCCTGGGTACCAACGGTTCCCTTTGCCCCCCTGGCCTTGATCTGGCTTTCTAGATGTTCAATATAATCCAAATCCATCAAAAGATCTTGAATATACAAAGTGTTACGTTTACCGACTGTGGTAGGCTGGGCAGGCTGATAGTGGGTGAATCCTAGAGTGGCCAAGTCTTTGTTTTTTTTGCAAAAGCTTGCAAGGTTGGCGATAACTCGTAATAGGGATTTCTTAACGAGTAATAAGGCCCGCTTTTGAATCAGGAGGTCAGTGTTACACACTACAAACTGGGATGTTGCGCCAAGGTGGATGATAGGTTCAGCAAGAGGGCACTGTTGGCCATAGGCAAAAACATGGGCCATAACGTCGTGACGAATTTCCTTTTCTTTGGCAGCTGCAAGCTCATAGTTAATATTCTCAACATTTGCCTTTAGCTCAGCTACCATTTCAGCAGTTACGGTCGTTAAGCCTAGTTCGTGCTGAGCCTCGGCTAAAGCCACCCAGCATTTCCGCCAATGCGTAAACTTAAAACGTTCAGAAAACAACTCCTGCATTTCGCGGCTAGTGTAACGGGAAACCAGGGGTTCTTGGTAAATGTCACGATTCATAGAGATTCTCATATTTAAAATAATAAAGTTAAGCGTAAAAGGCCTTTAGCTCGTTTCTCTGATTAGTTCAACAGGATTGCTCGAAGGCAAAGTTTATCCTTAAAAACCAATAGTTTTAAATGTCGCATAATATATATTATGTTAAATTAATTATAATGTTTAATATCAGATAGATATAAAACGAAAGGCTTGGACCTGAACCCGCCCCTCTCCTTTAAACCAAGATTGTTTTAACTGAAAAACGAGATCAACTGGCTTGTTGAAATCTGGAATGGCTCCCGCTAAGCGGAATCCTATTCCAGGCAGCATGCATCCGTTTGCTCGAACTTGAAACGTCACATGCCCTTTTACGTCTTTAGCACATAGAATTTGTTCACCTGAAAGTAGGAATCTTGGCTCAGGGTTCCCTTCTCCAAACGGTTGCATCAATTGCAATGCCTGAGCAAATTTCTTGGTTAGATATTTTTTATCTCGAAAATGGTAGTCAATCGTAACTGTATCCCTGCTCGCATGTAGTTCTTCGATTGAATTTGTAATATCCTGAAATTTGAGCATGAATTCTTCAAGGTTTACCTTTTTGATCGTTAGCCCAGCAGCCATGGAGTGGCCGCCAAATTTCTCTATCCACCGTGTGCATTGTTGCAGTAACTGCAAAAGATTCATTCCGATCACAGACCTCCCTGAGCCTTTTAAGTGTTGCTCGCAACTGATTGTGTTATCGTTTGTAAATATGATTGACGGTCGACCGAAGCGATCAGCCATTCTCGAGGCAAGGATGCCTATTACCCCCGGATGGCAATTTTCTTGATAAACGACTAGGCCTGTCGCGCCTGAGCGAATCCGTTGTTCACACTTGTTTTCAATATCCGCCAGAACGTTAAGCTCCAACTGTTTCCTTTGGGCATTCATCACTTCAAGTTGCTGCGCATGCTTTAGCGCCTGCTCTTTATCATCCGATAACAACAAGCTGACACTAATCTCAGGGAAACCCAGGCGCCCGGAAGCGTTGATGCGTGGTGCTAACTTAAATGCGATATCTTCAGCTTGAAGTTGTCGATCCTCAATTCCGCTGAGTTCGCAAAGATAAAGAACACCAATACGACGCCTTGCTGATAATACTTCAAGCCCTGCTCGAACTAAAATACGATTAACGCCAACTAGCGGCACAACGTCAGCTACCGTACCGAGTGCGACTAGGTCTAGGTATTTTTTAAGATTAGGTAGCGAGCTAACTGTTAAAACGTTACTTTCGACTAGAGCCTTGCGCAGGGCAATCACAAGAAAAAAAGCTACTCCCACTCCTGACAGTAAGGAAAAGGGGAATTTGCAACTTTTTTGCTTGGGATTAATGATAGCCTCAGCATCTGGCAGAACTTCTTTGGGTTCATGGTGATCGGTAATGATGACGCGAAGTCCGAGTTCTTTTGCATAGGCAACTTCCTTAACCGCTGTAATGCCGCAATCAACGGAAATCAACAGCCCTCCCTGAGCATAACTAGACATGGCGACTAAGCGGTTGATAGAACTGACTGATAATCCATAATTCTCTATGAGTCGGTTGGGGACACAGGAATAAACTTTTCCTTTTACTCCAATTTCTTTAAAAAATGATGCCAGAAGTACGGTTGCCGTAATGCCGTCAACGTCGTAGTCACCGTGGATAAAAATTGGTTTTTGAGCTTGAATAGTTTCGAGGATGCACGCAACCGCTTGTCGCATACCACTCATGATGTACGGTGAGGGTAGTGCAGATAACTGTGGATAAAGAAAATCGTTAACCTCTGAAAGTTCCGTTATTCCACGATGGTACAGTATTTCTCCAAGCGGTACTGGTAAGGGAAAATTTTTAGCTACTAACGAGCCAAATGCCTCAGCCTGAGGGCTTTCGTCATTATGGGGAAAAGCATACTGGGGGAGCAGTGAAGGTGATTTCACGGAACTGCGATAGGGGTCCACTGGGCCCCTCCTTATTGTTCGGTTTGTAAGAATTTAGTGATATCTGCGAGAGCTTCGTCGGTACATTGAATATCGTGCCAGCGCATTTCCCGGTGTCGCCGAAACCAGGTCATCTGGCGTTTAGCATATCTTCTTGTGTCCTTAATTAAAGCATCGGTAGCAGTCTCCAGGTCCCATTGGCCAGTTATGCAAGCAGACATGTGGCGATAGCCTATGGACCTCATGGACGGAATATCCTGTGAGTAGCCTCTCTCGAAGAGAAGTTCAACTTCATTTTTAAATTCGACCTGCATGATACTAACAGATCGAGCTTTTATTCTATCGTGTAATAGTTTACGATCACAGGTTAAGCCGAGATTTAAAACCTTGCTTAACAGGGGACGCTGTACGGCTTGTGCTTGCTTTTGTAGATGCTCTGACCAAGGCATACCAGTGCTGTAATAAATTTCTAAGCCTCTTAATAGTCGCTGGGTATCATTTTTATGGATTCGCCTGCCACTTTCCGGGTCAACCTGGAGCAACTCCTGGTGCAACGCTTCCCTGCCCTCGTTGTCAAGTCGCCTGCGAAGCATTTCTCTCTCTTCATCTTTTACATTAATTTCATCAAACAACCCGTTAATTAAAGAACGAAGATAAAGACCTGTCCCACCAGTGATCAAGGGAATTTTCCCCCGAGATGTAATCATAGTGATAGCATTTCTGGCATCGTTAACAAAACGGGCTGCGTCATATTGTTCATCGGGATCGATGATATCAATAAGGTGGTGCGCCACCAGTTGACGTTCCGTTTTGCTTACTTTAGCGGTGCCTATGTCCATATACCGGTAAACCTGCATCGAATCCATTGAGATGATTTCGCAGCCGAACTCTGCGGCTATTCGTAGCGATAGATCGGTTTTGCCAATGGCGGTCGGCCCTACAAGGACCAAAACAGGCGTCATTATGGGCTCAATGATGATCATCATTCAAAACTGATTAAAGGGAGAAGTCGTTGCATATTCTTGGGGCCAATGCCGGAAACCTTAATGAAGTCGTCTGGACCAGCAAACTTGCCTTGAAGCTGTAGCTCGGTCAAAATAGCATTAGCAAGATGCGGACCTACACCCGGCAGCATTTCAAGATCTTCCTTGCCAGCCTTATTGATAGGCAATGGACGATTGGTGAATAACGACAGTGACGCCGGCATTTCGTTAGCAGCTTTCTGTTCTTGGGCAAGAGGTAAAATCTTTGCGTTTTCTTTCAAAGCAAGTGCCTTTGTTACCTCTGGTTTGTCTAGGGCATCGTTAGCGGAAAGGCTGAGCACCAGCCATTGATCTTTATTTTCATTCAAAGCAACTTTATAGTAGAATCGAGCATAATCCCTTTGTATAGGCCAAAACTCGACCAAGAGTATCACTAGCCCTAAAAGAAAAAGGACAAGCGTTCGCTTGTCCTTGGCAATAGATGAATCGGTCGGAACCGATCTTGTGTCAGGAAGTTGCCTTTTCATCCTTCATCAGCTTGTAATTGATACTGTCCACCAATGCCTGCCAACTCGCTTCAATAATATTTACCGACACGCCCACTGTGCCCCAACTGCTCTCAAAATCTTTGCTTTCCACCAGGACCCGCACTTTTGCACCGGTTCCGTACTCGCCGGTTAAGACTCGAACCTTGTAATCGGTGAGTTTCACATCTTCCAGGCTGGGATAGAAACGGGTCAAGGCCTTACGGAGCGCCCGGTCCATGGCATTGACCGGGCCATCTCCCATTGAAGCTGTATGCACCTCGTTGCCGTCAACGCACAACCGAATGGTTGCCTCGGTGATCGGATTTTTAGTCATGCTATCCTTGTAATTCATAACCCGGAAAGCTTCGAGTTGGAAAAATTCTCGCTGCAATCCAAGGGCCCGACGCATAAGCAACTCAAAACTCGCTTCAGCTGCCTCGTATTGATACCCCTGGTTTTCCAGTTCTTTTAATTCGTTGATAATAGTGGCCATCAATGGATCGTCTGGGTTAAGAGCAAGCCCGTATTTTTGTGCTTTATGAATGACATTAGCTTTGCCAGACTGATCCGAGATCAACACGCGCCGAACATTGCCTACCTTTTCCGGGGCAATATGTTCGTAAGTCATTGGATTGCGTTGTACCGCACTGACATGCACTCCTCCCTTGTGGGCAAAGGCGGAGTCACCGACGTAAGGCTGATAACGATTGTGCGGCAGGTTGGCTAGTTCATTCACTAGTCGAGCAGTGGTGTATAACTGGTCAATACTCTTGCCGACATTACACTCCAGTCCCATTTTAAAAACCAGGGCTGGGATGATGGATGTCAGATTTGCATTGCCGCACCGTTCCCCAAACCCGTTGATGGTTCCTTGCACCTGATTGGCACCAAGTTGAACGCAGATCAAGGCGTTAGCCACTGCTGTTTCCGAATCGTTATGAGAATGAATGCCGATACGGATGTCACTTTTTAACTCAGCGCAATATTGCTGGACCCTCTGGATAATTTCTGGAATCTCATGAGGAAGGGTTCCGCCATTCGTGTCACAGAGGGCGAGGGTCTCGGCTCCTCCGGAAATTGCCTTGCCGAGCGTCGCCAGGCAGTATTCTCGGTTGTTTTTAAAACCGTCAAAGAAATGCTCGGCATCGTAGATCAGGTGTTGCACTCTGGGGCGCAGGTAGGCGAGAGAGTCTTCGATAATTTGCAGATTATCTTCCAGTTCGATCCGCAGGGCATCGATGACATGAATATCCCAGCTCTTGCCGAAAATGGTTACTGCCGGGGTCTTAGCATTGAGCAAGGCCTTGATATTAATATCCTTTTCAGGGGATTTTTGAAAATGGCGAGTTGATCCAAAAGCTGCCAGTTTAGCATGCTTGAGAGCGATACCCTGCATTTGCTGAAAAAAATCAACAGCCAGGGGATTGGAGCCGGGCCAGCCGCCTTCGATAAAGTCAATGCCGAGCCGATCAAGCTGACGGCAGATCTTTATTTTGTCGTCTACCGAAAGGTTAAAGTTTTCGGCCTGGGTGCCATCCCGCAGGGTGGTGTCGTAGAGTTCAATGATTCGGGCCATTGCCTTACTCAGATTCTTCCAATGGTAAATTTTCCTTGTCCAGGGCAAAGGCATCATGCAGAGCCCTGACAGCAAGTTCGGTGTATTTTTCGGCGATAATGCAGGAGACTTTGATCTCAGAAGTTGAAACCATCATCATGTTGATGCGTTCCTTGGCCAGAATCTGGAACATGGTCGAGGCTATGCCGGGTTGATTTCGCATGCCGACGCCAACGATTGAGATCTTAGCTATATCCTTGTCGCCAGTCACTGCTTCAGCATTAATCTCCTGGGCCACTTTTTTCAAAATCTCCATTGCCCGGTCGTAATCACGGCGCAACACTGTGAAGGTCATGTCCGTCAATCGGCCATCATGGGTATTCTGGATAATCATATCGACAAGAATACCAGCATCTGAGATCGGAAGAAAGATCTTAGCCGCAATACCGGGCTGATCCGGTACCTTTTTAATTGTAATTCGAGCCTCGTTTTTGCTGTATGTAATGCCGGATACCAACATGGATTCCATGATTTTGTCCTCCTCAACCACCCAGGTGCCTATGTTTTCAGAAAAAGTAGAACGGACATGAACAGGCACACTGTACCTTTTCGCAATCCCGACTGACCGTATATCCAGAACCTTTGCCCCTAAGCTGGCGAGTTCCAGCATTTCGTCGTAACTAATGCGGTCAATCTTCCGTGCCTTACTGCAGATATTGGGATCGGTCGTGTAGACCCCTTCAACATCGGTGAAGATCTCACACGCATCGGCCTTCATAGCAGCAGCCAAGGCAACGGCAGTGGTATCGGAACCACCACGGCCAAGCGTAGTGATGTCACCATGATCCGTCACACCTTGAAATCCAGCAATAGTGACTATTTTACCTTGATCCAAGTATTTGTTGATCAAACTTGCATCAATAGATTCAATCCTGGCCTTTGTGTGCATGTGGTCGGTATGGATGGCCACCTGATCCCCTAACAGGGAAATGGCATCACAACCCGCCGCTTTTACTGCCATGGCAAACAGAGCAACCGTTACCTGTTCACCGGTGGCGAGGACCATATCCATTTCCCTAGGGTCTGGTATTTTCTGGATGGCATGAGCCAGCCCGGTCAATCGGTCGGTTTCTCCGGACATTGCCGACAAGACAACCACCATCCGGTTCCCTGCTTTATGGTTTCTGATAACCCGTTGGGCTACAGCTTTAATTTTTTCCGGAGAACCCACAGAAGTTCCCCCATATTTTTGAACGATGAGCGCCATAATCGTGTCCGCAAAAAAGAAGAGGTTGGGTGCGAAATCGTTAAATGAGGAATTATTATTTTAAATCGCAGCAGATTGTTTTAATGCCGATTTTCGTTAATCAAGGCGTTGCCAAGCATCGTTTTAGTATCGTTGCTGCTCAGTCGTCTCGGTCGGAAATCACAACAAAAAGCGGAGCAACGAATTTAAGACGTATTTTTAAATTTGCAACCTGAAACCATATTTTGTACATACGGGAACACTTTTCTCATTTTTCAGCAATGGTTTCCTCATGACCCCACCCGCTCTGCACATCGTTCTGGTTGAACCGGAAATTCCACCCAATACGGGGTCGATCGCCCGGCTTTGCGGGGCTACGGACACCATCCTTGACTTGATCCATCCCTTAGGTTTTCAAATAGATAACAAGCATCTTAAGCGGGCTGGTCTCGATTACTGGCCACAAGTGACCATCAACCATTGGGACAGTCTTGAAATTTTTCTCCAACAGCACGATGAACATCGACTCTATTTTTTAACCACTAAAACCGCTCGATCGTATACGGAAGCGCGATTTCAACCAGGGGATATGCTGATTTTCGGCAAGGAGACAAAAGGCTTGCCGGAAGATATTCTCAAGCTGTATAGTGACCGCTGCTATACGATCCCTATGAGTAATCCCAATATTCGCAGTCTCAACTTGGCCATGACTGCGGGTATTGTTCTCTATGAAGCCCTACGGCAGATCTGCCGATAATTCAAACTATTAACCAACACCACGACAATTCCCAAGGAGAAAGTCATGCCTGACAGAATTTTTAATTTTAGTCCCGGTCCCGGCACCCTGCCCTATTCAGTTCTTCAGGAGGCAGCGGTCGATATCGTCAATTTCAAAAACAAAGGGATCGGCCTGATCGAACTCAGCCACCGTTCAAAAGAGTTCATGGCTGTAGCAGACGAGACCGAGTCTCTTATCCGCGACCTCATGGCTATTCCTAAGAATTACAAGGTGCTTTTCCTTCAAGGCGGAGCTTCATCGCAATTTTTCATGATGCCGATGAACCTGCTGGGCAGCGGCCAGAAAGCCACCTATCTCAACACCGGGGTTTGGGCGAAAAAAGCCATTAAGGAGGCTAAACTTTTCGGTCAAGTTGAGGTCGCCTATAGCAGTGAAGAACTGAAATACACGCGGGTACCGACCGATGATGAATATTCAGTGTCTGCCGACAGCCAGTATCTTCATTTCGTCACCAACAACACTATCTACGGCACCCAGTTCCCCACCATGCCCAATAAGGATGCCATGTTGATTGCCGATATGTCTTCGGATATAATGTCCCGGCCGGTGGATGTCAGCCGCTTCGGTCTGATCTTTGCCGGCGCCCAGAAAAACATGGGACCCGCCGGTGTAACCGTAGTTATCATCCGTGAAGATCTGCTCGACCGGGTAAGTGATACGGTGCCCACCATGCTGAAATACAAGACACACGCCGAGAAAGACTCCATGTTTAACACCCCTCCCTGTTTTGCCATCTATTGCGTTGGCCGGGTGATGAACTGGTTGAAGCAGATGGGCGGGACCGCGGCTATCGAAAAGATCAATCAAAACAAGGCCGCCTTGCTGTACGAGGCTATCGATTGTACCGATTTTTATCGGGGTCATGCTGAAAAAACTTCCCGCTCACTGATGAACGTAACCTTCAATCTGCCTACTCCTGAACTCGAGGCCCAGTTCATCCGTGAAGCCACAGCGGTGGGATTGGATGGACTCAAAGGCCATCGATCAGTCGGCGGTTGCCGGGCCTCTATCTACAATGCCTTTCCCACGGAAGGTGTGGCAAAACTTGTCGAGTTTATGGCCGATTTTGCCAAGAAAAACGGCTAAGCACAATTAACCAAAAACCGGGATCATCGTATATCTGCCATGATCCCGGTTTTTTTTATACTTGGGTTATCAAGGCAAAATGATAATTGCTTAATAATATATTGAAGTGTTAATTCTCTGGAGAGATTAACCAATCAACTGATTTTAATCGCTTGAAAACATTTAATATTATTGATTGTCAGTTGCAGTGTTTGTGGACTCGCAGGCTGTCTGTTTCATGATGTGATAGTAATAAACGCAGTTGCCCGAGTACAGATATATTAGGTTTTATAAAATAGTTGTTCTGCTTAGCTGCTCACTTAGTATTTCAAATCAACTTGATCTAATTCTTGGTTTGATTCAAGGTTGGTTACTTGATTTCTGCCGAGATCAATTCTAAGTTGTCATCTGATGAGGCTGCAATTTCACCTGGAATTGCTTTATTTTTCGATGTTGAAAACAGTCTTCTTTTTGACATATGTTTTCAACATCCAATCAGTAACCGAATTCCAATTATTTTATTCGGTTACATCGATTAAAATTGCGATTCGAAAATACGAATGTATTTTATTTCAGGTCTTTCTTCCCATGGAAGCTCCTATTCAGATTCAGCATCAATGCAAAGAAACCCTGAGAATTTAACGGTTCAGAATCAAAATTCATTTTGGCGAAATTTATATCGTAAAGGACGTATGCTAAGCTAAGTGTTCCTCAGCAACAAGACATTAATCAGGTTGCCATGAACCGACAGGACCGTATATCAAAGAAAACAATTTTCATGGACAAATAATAGGTCTCCGAAAGCAGTAAATGAACAGCAATTGCAATAATATTGTAGTCCGGTTATCACTCAGATCTGAGTGACTAAGAGTAGCTATGAAATTGAATATCACTTGGTTTGCAGAGGAGTGTCGATCCACGTCGAAGCAATTTCCACAAATCGATCCTGACTTTTCACAAATGCCGAGACCACTGTCGGGTCAAAGTGAGACCCCGAACTGCTCATGATCATATCATACGCCTCTTGATGGCTGAAGGGCAGCTTGTAAGGTCTGGCGGTCGTAAGTGCATCGAACACATCAGCAACGGCCATAATCCTGGCGGAAAGAGGGATAGCGTCTCCTGAAAGTTTTTTTGGGTATCCACTGCCATCCCACTTCTCATGATGATAATGGGCAATCTCTATGGCCACTTCAAGAAAACCATCTTCATCAGATGCATATTGTTGTGCTTTTCTGAGCATATCAGCACCTTTTTCGGCGTGCGTCTTCATCACTTCAAATTCTTCTGTGGTCAGTTTCCCAGGTTTGAGCAGCACATTATCAGGTATGCCAATTTTTCCTATATCATGCAGCGGAGCTGATTTGAAAAGCTTTTCAATGTATTCCGCAGTTAATAGATTAGTTAATGCAGGAAGTTGCGCCAAATCCAGTGCAAGCGTTTTGACAAACTCCTGGGTTCGTTTGATATGCCAACCTGTACACTCATCCCTGAATTCTGCAAGCGAGACCATGACTGTGATGGAAGCCTCTTGGAGACGGTTAACTTGAGAGAGTTTTCTTTGCACTTCCATTTCCAACCAGCCAGCCTTATCCTCCAAAATTTTTTGATACTCCCGGTTCTGCAGATGCGTACGTAAACGTGCCAGAACGATAGGGGGACTAATAGGTTTGGAAATAAAATCAACGGCTCCGAGGTTGAGCCCAAGTTCTTCGTCCTGAATACTATTTTTTGCCGTCAAAAAAATAACAGGGATATGGGCTGTGGCCTCCATGGATTTTAGTTTTTCGCAAACTGTCCATCCGTCCATGTTAGGCATCATAACGTCTAGTAAAATCGCATCCGGCAACGGCTGGATTTGAGCAAGTTCCAGTGCCTTGGCCCCGCTATTGGCCACACGGATGCTGTATGAGTTCTTAAGAAGATTGGCCAAGAGATTCAGGTTGACTGGCGTATCATCGACAATCAAAACAAGTGGTTTCATCGTTCAACTCTGGTGGTAAGGTGTTTTAGAGCACCTGCAAAATCAAACTGCTGGAGTGCCCTGCTGATTTGCTCTCGCTCACTTTGGGAGATCATATCTCCCAAAGTGTTGCTGTTGTTCTCCCATAATTCGATGGCTTCAAAATTTCCTTTGCCCAGATGGTCGGCAAACGCTTCAAGCCAGGTTATTTCCTCTACCGAGGCTTCAACATGTAACTGGTCTACCTCTCGTGCCTGGGCATTCACAGTGACTAGATAGCCCCGAAGTGCCTCCATGAGGATCGCATAGGGGTGCACCAATTCCTGAATCTGTTGACGAGGATCAGTGCCAATTCTAAAAATTTCTTCTATGGAAGCCAAGGCATCTTGCATTTGCTCGGCACCAATGGCACCCAACACTCCTCTGAGCTCATGGGCTAGAGCATGGCCACGCTTGCTGTCCTTCTGGGTGGCAAATTCCAAAAGATCATTACAGCCAGATGTATAATTTTCCAGAACCTCTGCAACAACCTTCGCATAAAGAGTGCCGTCTCCACCAGCCCTCTTGATGCCACTGCTGAGATTCACTCCGATGATACTGATTTCCGGGTTACTCTGTATGGGGATCTGCACCGGTTGTGAAAGCTGCACAGCATCAACAGGCTCATTTTTCCTGATAGCGCGCGTAAGGATGCGCCACAAATCTTCAGGATTTACAGGTTTGTTGATATAGCCGTTCATCCCAATTTGCAGGCATCGCTCTTTTTCAGAACTCATCACATGAGCGCTCAGAGCGAGGATAGGGAGCGTGTCAAACTTTGGGTCACTCCGGATGATCTTTGAGGTTTCATAACCATCCAAGACCGGCATCTGCAGATCCATCAGCACAGCACCAAAGGTCTCAGGCGGAAGGCTTTGCATTTTTCGAATCGCCTCCTGCCCGTTCTCAGCAATATCGGTCAGCACCCCTTTCATTGCTAACAGTTCGACTATCAGCAGACGGTTAACGGGGTTATCTTCTACCAGGAGCACCCGTGTTCCTCGGAGGAGGCTATCGCGGATTTCAACGCTTCTTCGACGTTCCCTGAGAGGAGTTTGCCCCATCAAAGCTACTGCAAACGGAATATCCACCGTAAAACAGCTGCCCTGACCAAGCTGACTCTTCACCTCGATCTTCCCACCCATCAGTACAGTAAATTTCCAGGCAATAGCCATGCCGAGCCCCGTGCCACCGTATTGGCGCGTGGTGGAAGCGTCTGCTTGGGTAAACTCCTCAAAAAGCCGGGCTATTTGTTCGTTATTCATCCCTATGCCACTGTCCTGTATGCTAAAGATGACTCGAATCGAGCTTTCTTGAGTAATCGAAGAGATGCCCAGCTGAATAAAACCCTTGTCGGTAAATTTAATAGCATTGGAGAAAATATTGGTTAGGATTTGTCGTAGCCGGAGTGCGTCACCGATGAGCAGCGGGGCATTCTGGGCCAGCATCATGTCCTGCTCATCGTAGCGAAACTCGAGCTGCTTCTCCTCTATTTTAGATTTTAGTAGTCTTACAACCTCATTCACCGTGTCTCTAAGCATGAAAGGAGTTTGCTCTAGAGTCATCTTTCCAGCTTCAACTTTGGAGAAATCCAAAATGTCGTTAATAATGCCAAGGAGAGATTCTGCAGCATTATGGAGGTGGGTTATCTGCTCCCTTTGCTTGGAAGTGAGATCACTCTGAAGAGCTAGATAGGACATGCCGATGATGGCATTCATCGGCGTACGGATTTCATGACTCATGTTAGCTAGAAATTGCGATTTAGCCAACGAGGACTCTTCGGCACGACACGCAATCGATTGGAACTCCATAGCCAGGAGCTCGAGGCGATCGGTCTTTTCCCGCAACTCTTGCTCTAATGCGCTTCGCCGGATTAATTCCATTGCCAAGAGGATGAGAGTCGCACCAGATATGAATATCAAAATGGTGAACTGCCATTTTTCTGAGCGTGACGTTTCGGCCTCGCCTATCTTGGTGTAGGTGGAAACAGTATACCCATCGTTACTTTGCTGGCTTCGTGCGAGCATGTAAAGGCCATCTTTTCCTGGCAGATTGATTGCCTCGTAAGAAGAATTCCCTTTGATGAAGCTGCTTGTTTTCAGTAGTGGGAAATCTTTACGTTTATACTGTTGGTCACGATCATCGGGAGATATTCGGAAAATTGGGGCATCAACAAGGGTATGATGCTCTAAAATCTTATCACTGGAAAGAATGACTACGCCAGCGTCATCTGTTATAAAGCAGTTGAATTGCTGAATCCATTGCGAAAATTTTGGAATATCTATCTTGACGACCACCGCCCCAATTACGTTCTTCCCGTTCAGTATTGGAGCAGAGAAAAATAAACCGGGAACATTGGTTTGACGTCCAACCGCGTATTGCCGCCCCTGTTGACCGGTCATTGCGCTCTTGAAGTATGCCCTATCAGCATAGTTAATGCCGATAAACGATTCAGGCGTATCGTAATTACTGCTTGCGATGCAATCGCCATTGGGAGCTAGAATCCAGATAACATTCACATCCAGATACAATTGTTTTTCGGCTAAATAATGATTGAGTTCCACCAAACCAGTCTCGGTAGTGAGAAACGAGACTTTGCCTTCAGGAGTTTTTATTTTTCCAAGGGATTGATAATCAAATGAATGCAGGGCTGTGATGACCTCAATATTATCGGCAACGGTCGCAGGCAGAACCCGCAACAGTGCCATGGATCGCTCAAAGTGATATGTAACTGCGGCTGCGGTCTGATTCAATTCTATGGCATGCTGCTGAAGATCAGCTGCAAAGCGTTTATCGGTAACAGCTGAAACAGCGAGAAAAGATATAAGAAACCATGAGCTTAGCGTAACTAGGAGTAATACATACGGATGACGGTTTAGGAACCTTCTCGTTGCCCCCTTGGACGGGAGCAGTGATTCACCAGAAGCCAATAGATCATTTCCACGTAAAACATTCCTAATCACCGATTAGTGCTCCTATAGTGTCTGGAGTATTTTCCAGCATTTTGTGTACATTATTTTCAGCTTATCTCAGGTGGCGGATCAGCGGCAATCTGCGCAATCGACTTTATTTAGTTATCATTTCAGCATTTAGGAGAGTAAGAGCTAGCGCAAAATCAAAATCTTGGAGAGCCTTGCTGACCATATCTAAATTTGCAGGTGACAAGCGACCTCTCAGTGAGTTTTTGTTATTCTCCCACAAATCGATAGCTTCAAAATCCCCTTTACTGAGGTTGGCCCTGAATGCTTCAAGCCATGCAACATCAGCTTCTACAGATTGGCTTTCCCCCTCATTTTTCGCACCTTCGCGGCGATTCAAGTCTTGAATTGCAACCTCAGAATCGTTTTGCTTGAATTTTTGCTCTGGTTGCAAAGAAGACATAGCGAGATAAGGCATATTTTTTCTAATAGCACGCAAGAGGGTGTTCCACAAATTTTCCGGGTCGAAGGGTATGTTCACACAGCCGTTCATGCCGACCTGGAAGCACCTTTCTTTTTCAAAAGTCATCACGTGAGCGCTCAAGGCAATAATGGGGAGCGCATCAAACCGCCTGTCATTTCGGATAATTTGCGTGGCTTCGTAGCCATCCATTATGGGCATCTCTAAATCCATAAGAACAGCCGCGTAGGTTTCTGGAGGTACGCTTTGCAGTATCTTCACGGCCTCCTCGCCATTCTCAGCAGTATCCGTTTCTACCCCTGTAATTTCCAGTGCCTTAACTGCCACCTTGCGGTTTACAGGGTGGTCCTCCACTAAAAGGACTCGTACGCCCTGAAGTGCATCAAGAGTCTCCTTGGTTTTTCGACGTTCCCTGAGTGGTCTGTCCCCAAGCTGTGCTATGCTAAAAGGAATCTCCACCGTAAAACAGCTCCCCTGACCAAGTTGACTCTTTACATCTATCCTCCCGCCCATCAGCGTGATGAGCTTCCCGGCGATCGCCATTCCTAGCCCCGTCCCACCATATTGGCGCGTTGTGGATGCGTCAGCCTGGGTGAATTCCTCAAATAGCCGCGACACCTGCTCATTGCTCATTCCTATACCACTGTCCTGAATAGAAAAGACCACTCGGAGGGTATTATCTGTAGTGGATGAAGTGACGCCTAATCGGACGAAACCATCTTGGGTAAATTTAGTGGCATTGGAAAGCAGATTGATCAAGATCTGTCGTAGTCGTAGCTCATCACCAAGGAGTAATGGGGCCTCTTGCGCTACAACACTATCATGTTCCTCGTAGTGAAACTCCAGCTGTTTTTCTTCAAATTGTGGCTTCAATAACCGTATTACGTCATCCAGAGTATTCTTGAGCACAAAAGGTGTTTTCTCCAAAATCATCTTCCCTGCCTCAACTTTAGAAAAATCCAAAATTTCGTTGATGATTCCAATGAGCGATTCGGCAGCCTTGTGGAGATAGGTTATTTGCTCTCTTTGCTTGGATGAAAGATCACCCAGGAGTGCCAAGTACGACATTCCAATGATTGCATTCATCGGCGTACGGATTTCATGGCTCATGTTGGCGAGAAATTCGCTCTTGGCACGGCTTGCTGCTTCAGCTGCTTCGCGGGCCTGTTCAAGTTCACGCTCGTACTGTTTGCGCTCGGTGATGTCGCGCAAGATTCCCACAGCATGCCATGCACTGTATAGAAAAACCGCCGACAAGGACAAGGCTACCGAAATCTCCTCGCCGTCTTTCCGGCGGGCGAATAGTTCGAGCGTCTTTCCAACGGCATTACCACTGCCTGAATGTAGGAACTCCGAAAAAGCCGCTTGATGGGCAGCAAGATAACGATCGGGAACCACTAGTTTGTGGAGGTTTTGTCCGAGTGCCTCCTCAGGCCGATAGCCCAGAATCTGTTCAGCGGCAGGATTCCAATACGAAATTAACCCCTGAGGGTCCATCATCAGGATGGCGTCATTGGCAGAATGCGTGATGCCGCGCAGCTGTGCCTCGCTGGCTTCGGCGATTTCCTTGGCAAGAGTCAATTCGCTGACTCGTTCTGCTATGACACGTGACATGATATTAAAAGCGGCGCCTAGCCTGCCGACATCATCGTTCCCTTCAGGAACAAGAGGAGGTGATAAATTTCCAGAAGCCACCTCCATGCTGGCTTTTGTGAGTGACTTCATGTGTCGAGTCAGCCAAAAGCCCAAGAATAGCAGGATCACCGTGGAAAGAAATATTTCAATAGCGGCTATGGCTATCCCCTGTATCAGGAGTGTTTTCCGAGCTTGAACGATCTGAGATAGGTTGATACCGAAATGCAATTCGCCGAGGGGTTGGTGCAGGAATTCTATGGGTATGATCACATTATAATGAGGGTCGTTATTGATCTCAAACAGCGATAATTCCTTGCTCGATTCCGGCAGAGGCGTATCTGCAGACATGCCGTTTGCAGCGAGACGATGGCCGTAACGGTCCACGACCACAATATAATCCAGACCGCCTTTTGTCCGGCTTTCGTCAACGACAGCTTGCATCGTTGCGTAGTCGCGCGCCGCCAAAGGCGCTGTCAGGGCTGCTATCAGCACAGGGCTGAACTGTTGCGCCTGTGATTGAACCTGGCTGGACATGGAACTATGTAAAAGTCGTGTACTGTTGGTGATCAGGACCGTCAGCATTAACACTTCAAATCCGACAGCTAAAAAAAGGAGGCGGCCCCGGACGGTCTGCCAGGGATACATTCGTTTCATTTCAAGATACCGAGCAGCTTTCTGGTTTCATCGGCGTAAATATCCATGTCTTCCATCTCGTTCGCATTGAGCATACGATAGCCTTCAAGTTTGTTAGTTTCGAAATATTGCTTTGCTTCTGGCGTCGCTGCAAAAGCCCAGAGCGCGGCGGAAATTTCCTTTTGCATGGCTTCCCTACGGTTGTTTAACACGTACACACGACCCACCATGGGTTTGCTCTCGGCAATAATTCGCAACTGATCACGCACGCTCTGATCCAGTTTTTGATAGTTTGCCAACGAGGTAAAGCCTGCGGCAGCTTCTCCGGAAATAATTAATTGGGCCACACTGTCAGAGGCGCTGATATATTTGATAGACTTAGGGACCACTTTGTTTTCAGCAAGCCAGTGCTGCCCCCACAGGGTAACCAATGAGGCACGACTCAAACCGAGAACGTCTTTCTCTTTCAGGTCAGAAGGTTCTCTAATCGTCCCATTCGCGCCTACAAGAGCTACCGCTTTGAAGTCTGCCTTGTAGGTCAGCAGAGGGATGTACCCTGCGTCTTTCTGAAAGAGACGGGCCTGATGACCGGTGGTTACGGCAATGTCAAATTCCTGTGCCAGACTACGCTGTGCAAATATGTCAAAATTGGGGGCGGTCACAATCTCAACTGACATGCCAAGTGTCTTCTCCATGTGCAGACGCAATGGTGCGTACATTTCCAGTATGACGCGTGGGCTGGTATGCGGTGCAATACCGATAACAAAAACATCACTTGCCGAAGTACGACCGGATGAAAGAAGAATCAGCGAACTCATAATGATCGTGCAAATTATTTTCATTGGTTGTCCTCTGTGATTATTCGACCGTGGCGACACACACTCTCTTGAGGAATCGATACATTGCTTCCAGCAACCAAATTGTAAGGTGTTCGGCCTCGTGATTTCGGCCTTTGTTCTCGGCCAGATACAATGCAACATCAGTTCTTTCTATAATCTTATCTGCCATACTCTCGACAGTCATGTTTGCCCCGCATAGACTCACCGTAATACTACTATTCACTTAAAACTTTCCATTCTGCTCTCATCAAGTACTCCTCTAAGGAGCTTTGCAATAACTATCTTGGTCATGGGTTTCTCAACGAATTCTTTGATCCCGATGATCTTCGCCTGTTCTTCAAATGTGAGAGTACAGTAACCGGTGCAGAGAATAATCGGAATTTTTGGACGAATCTCCAGTATTTTTCGTGAAAGCTCTATACCAGTCATGCCTGGCATGGTCTGGTCTGTAATAATTGCATCAAAAAGGTCTGGTTGATTCTGAAAGATGGCAAGAGCTTCTAAACTGCTAGTTAGCGCTGTTACTTCATACCCTAGACGTTCAAGCATCGTTTTTCCTAAATCAGCCAGCATCTTTTCGTCGTCAATCAAAAGAATGCGCTCTTTGCCAGAAGTCGCAACTACATCGACAGGCTTGACCTTCGATATGATGACTTCCTCAATTGCAGGAAAGTAGACTCGAAAAACAGTGCCTCTTCCAATTTCACTTTCACAAGTGATGAACCCCCCATAACTGGCGACGATACCATGGGAAATTGCCAGCCCCATACCGGTTCCCTTGCCGACCTCTTTTGTGGTGAAATACGGATTGAATATCTTATCCAGTATTTCCGGATCAATTCCCAACCCTGTATCGCCGACAGAAAATAATACGAATTTGCCTGGATGCACCTCTGGTTGATATTGAAGATTTTCCTGGGAGAGTTCCTGGACTTCAAGACTGATTTCGAGAATGCCGCCGGTGTGTTCCATGGCATGAAAGGCATTTGTGCAAAGGTTCATCAAGATTTGATGAACTTGGGTCGGATCAGCAAGGATTAACCTACTTGCGGTATCAATCGACTGATTGATAGTGATTGTTGACGGCAAAGAAGGACGCAGAAACTTAATGGCTTCCTCAACGATATGGCTAGGATTCAGGGGAACTCTTTTGATGTTTGCCTGGCGACTGAAGGCGAGAATCTGTTTGACTAGGCCTGCCGCCCTCTGGCTTGCCATCATGACCTTGTCCAGATATTCGGTAGCAATGGATTCAGGAGGAATGTGATCGCTCAAGATTTCAGTGTAGCCCAAAATCGCACCGAGGATGTTGTTGAAATCATGGGCAATGCCACCTGCCAAGGTACCGATGGCCTCCATTTTTTGTGCCTGGAGGAGTTGTGCTTGAAGACTCTTGTTCTCCTCCTCGGTTCGGTTGCGTTCGGTAATATCCTGCAATGAGCCAACCAAGCGTGTAACTCCGCCACCCTGGATTACCTCCGCATAGCCGCGGGCCAGGCACAAGAACCCCCTCGTTTTCCCATCCTTTCGAAGAGCACGAAGTTCAAACTCGTAAGGTGTTCCATTGCTTACAGCGGCTTCTATTGCCAATTTGAGCCGCTCCATGTCTTCCGGATGAAACAGTTCGGTTTGTTCTGCAAAGGAGGGTGCCCTTTCTGTCGTTTCGAGCTGAAAAATGCGGAACAGTTCATCGGACCACGTCATGGTATCGGTGGCAACATCCCATTCCCAACTGCCGACCTGAGCAATTTTTTCCGTGCGACCCAACATAGCCTGCTTACGATGCAAGACGGTCTCGACCTGCTTACGCTTGGTGATATCAGTGTCGCTGCCACGGTAGCCCAGTAGATTGCCTTTGCTGTCCAGAAGAGGCAGGCAGTTTGTCAGTACCCACTTAATGCTGCCGTCTTTGGCCTGGACCGCATTCTCAAAATCCTTAAACAATTTTTTCTGAGTAAAGACCGCAAAAGCCGCAGTCTTGAACGCCTCGCGTCCGTCGACAGGATGCAGGTCGTAAAAGTGCCGCTCACCCACCAAATCCTCCGGGCGATATCCCCAAACATCCTCAACTACATGACTGACATAGGTATACAGCCCTTGGGCGTCGACTTCCCAGACGATGGTGCCGCTTTGTTGTGCCAACTGGTCGAATCGTGTCTCGCTTTCCTTCAACGCCATTTCCACCTGTTTGCGCCCGGTGATATCACTCAGTATCATCCAAATCACCGGCACGCCGCTTTCGTCCTGTTCAAGCGTAACCAACAAATGGGCCCAGAAGGTCGTTCCATCCAATCGAACCATGCGCAGTTCGCATTCTTGGGATGCAGAGCTTTCAAAGAGATGCATGCGAAACAGGTAATACGCATCGTTGTCTTCCGTGTGGATGAACCGGGAAAATCGCTGCCCGACTAGCTCTGATCTCGCCATACCCAAAAGATCGGAGGCTTTGAGGTTGGTCTCCATCAGCAATCCTTGCTTGCTGATGGTGCAATAGCCGACCGGTGCCATGTCATAGAGATCAAAATAGCGAGTCTGTGAAGCTGCCAAGGCCTCCTGCGTCTGCCGCAACTGTACGTTCTGCATCTCGAGCTCGATCTGATGCACCCGCAGCTCATGGAATCTCAGCCGGATTTCTTCTGCCGACAGGCTATCAATATCTTCCGGTGACTGGGCCGCACTCCTCTGGTCGACCTCTTCGGCTCGCTCTGTTGTCGATATTGCATACATTTTCCCGGTCTCATTAACCAACGCTGTGGAGGTCAACCAGACCTCGACTATGGCACCATCCTTTGCAAGCCGTTGCGTATGGTACGGCTCCAGGACTTTTGCCATACTCAACTGATATATTTTGGCTAAGGCGTCCGCTCGATGCTCCTTCGGAATCCGGTCAGCAGCGTGCATCATCAACGCCTCAGCCTCACTCCAGCCATACATTCGTATGGCGCCTTGGTTCCAGGCAATGATACGGCCCTCCAAGTCTTGTACGGTGATGGCATCATAGGCATCTCGCACAACCACTGCCAATCGGTTCAGCTCATTGGCTTTACGCAGAGCCTCTCTAGCTTGTATTATCTCGGAGATATCCATGAAGGTGACAACCGCCCCTTCAATCACATTTTCTCTTGTGCGGTACGGTTGGATGCGCAGGGAAAACCAGCCGCCATCCGCGGTTTGCACTTCCACATTTTTAGGGATCAAAGTGTTCAATACCGCCTGCAGGTCTGCTACCAGACTATCGTAGCCCACCAGGTTGGTCACTGTGTGACCAACGGGCCTCCCTACATCGCTGGGAATCAAGTTGATCATCCGTGTGGCGGTTGGGGTGTATCTGAGGATACGCAGCTTGTGATCCACAAAGACCGTGCCGATGCCGGTCCCTCCCAGCATGTTGTCCATGTCGTCGTTAGCCTGCGACAGACTCGCCATGTTGGTCTGCAGTTCGTTGTTGACCGAGGTTATCTCCTCGTTCACAGACTGCAGCTCTTCTTTGGAGGTTTCAAGCTCTTCGTTGGTGGATTGTAATTCCTCGTTGACTGATTGCATCTCTTCATTCGAAGATTTGAGCTCTTCGCTTGAGGTCTCAAGCTGTTCGCGAAGTGCCTGGACGTATTCCTCCTTGGCGAGCAGTTCCGCTCTCAGTTGGGCATTCTCCACCTGGAGGTTGGAATCAGTCGCTTCGGACATCTCAGTCCCTTTCACTACAACGGTGGGTGGCACCGGTGCCGCTTCGAGGATGATCAGGTATAAAGGAGCATCTGCTGAGGTGACAGGACCAGTTGGTATTGGCTGGACGGTTAGGTTGACTGCACTGAAATCGCCGTTGGTTTTGACGCGAAGACCCAAATGATGAATGGTTTCTTGTCCAAGCACAGCTTTATGCAGAGCAGTGGTCAATGCACTCTGCAGTCCCTCGCGGGCCATTTTGACGATGTTGCTGACCCCCGCCTTGCCGAGTGCAGGTTCAAGATACATTCCGGTGCGGCCGTGGAAGTACAGGGTGTCGCCCTGGTTATTGACTAGTACTGCGGCGGGTGTTCGCTGCAGCAGTGCCTTTTCGGTCAGCTCTTGCAGGGGTAGTTCTGCTGGGAATGGGGTTGCGTGCGTTGAGTGGTGAGACACACCAACACTTACGGCTGGCATGGATGGTAAAAAACGGCTCGACCTGGCAGGCTGCACACCGTAAGCACACTCTTTACGCTGATACAATTTCAGACTTCGATCCACAGTTGCAAAAAGCTGGATAAACTCGGCTACGGTCTCAGAGGTCCCCTGAAAGAGGTACCCCTCGGGGTTGAGTGCATAGTGGAACAGCGGGATAATCTTTTTCTGCAGATCGCTATCGAGATAGATCAGGAGGTTGCGACAACTGATCAGATCGAGCTTGGAAAAAGGTGGGTCTTTAATCAGATTATGCTCGGAAAAGACCAGCATATCACGAATACCTTTGTGGATGCGGTAGGCGTTGCGATCCGGAACGGGTACGAAAAACCGTCTCAACCGTTCCGGAGAGATATCGGTTGCGATGCTGGCCGGATAGATCCCGCTACGGGCGGTGGCAATGGCCCGTTTGTCAATATCAGTAGCGAAGACCTGTACCTTGAAACTCTGCTTCATGGCCTCTTGCCGTTCAGCGAGTAAAATAGCGATGGAATAGGCTTCCTCGCCGGTGGAGCATCCCGGTACCCAGACGCGAATCACGGAATCAGCACGTTTGCCAGCAAAAATCTTGGGGATGACCTGATCCTCAAGCGCCTTAAAGGCCTCAGGGTCGCGAAAGAAGTTGGTCACTCCGATCAGGAGGTCGTTAAATAAGGCGGCCACTTCATCAGGCGTTTTCTGCAAATACTTGACGTAACCGGCTATGGTTTTGATTTGATGAAGGGCCATGCGACGTTCAATGCGACGATGGAGGGTGCCCAACTTATACTGGGAAAAATCATGACCAGTCTGAGCCTTCAAGAGGATAAAGATTTTCTTTAAGGCGTTCTCGCTATCGAGTGCCAACGCTGTCTTTTCCTTGGGAGACTTGTCAAAGAGATAAATGGCGTAAGCGATGAGTTGGTCGGCCATTTCTCGAGGTGGCAAGGTATAGTCCACCAGGCCGGTGGCAATGGCGCTCTGTGGCATCCCGTCGTACTCTGCGGATTCAGGGGTCTGGACCATGACCATGCCGCCTTCCCCTTTGATAGCTTGTACGCCAAGGGTGCCGTCACTGCCGGTGCCGGAGAGCACTATACCGATGGACAATTCACCCTGATCCTGAGCCAGAGAACGAAAGAAACTGTCGATGGGTAAACGCTGACCACGCGGTGTAGAAGGCTCAACCAGATGGAGTGAACCCTTCAAGATGGTAATATCACAATTGGGAGGGATAATGTAAACACAGTTGGGGTGGACCACGGCCCCATCCTCTACCTCAAAAACGTGCAAGCGGGTAAAGCGCTGTACCAGTTCGGCAAGGATACTCTTGTGATCAGGAGCCAGGTGCCGCACCAAGACAAAGGCCATATCAGGTTCGGTGTCAGCGGGCATGCCGGAAAAGAAGGCTTCAAAGGCAGCTAATCCTCCTGCAGAGGCGCCGATGCCGATGATGGGGAAAGATGTTACCGACGACTGGATCGGCTGGATCGGCGACGCGGAAACTTTGTTTTTCTGCAGCTCTGCATTCTTCCGGGCCATAATCGAACCTCTTTCTTTGCCTGGCAATCGGGATGTCGGCGATTTTATCTTTTTAATATTGAGTCTCAGCAAACACCAGAACAGCCTTCCATTCAACAGAAAACAGATTAATGGGAGCCTTTCACAAAACGATTAAATTTTTTTTGCGCCCTGTGATCAAAAAAAAATACGAAGCCGTTTTTTCTTGTCATTTCGAGCGATAGCGAGAAATCTCGCCCCCGTTACGCAAGAGATTTCTCCCGTTGGTCGAAATGCCATAAAAGGCTGCCGGTTGTCATCCCGAACGAACGTCAGGGATCTCCTTATTGTCGACAGACTATACGTGTGTTCATTTTGCAAGAGGCTCAACCGGCAGTAACGATAGGCTAGACTCGACTACCTGCGCCAGCTATCTTTGCCAAAATCTATTGTGAAAAAACTGCACCAGCATGAAGCCATTGGTGTCCATTATTGACACCCCACCCCACTCTTGACTATACATATATTAGTCTTGGCCCCCACAAATCGAGCTGCCTTCTGGTTTTGACTTGGACACGGCAGAAACCCTTGGCCTTTCCCTGGTCTGGATGCTTGGCTACCAGTATCATCTGGGAGGGCGATACGAGATCGACCAGATTGATGGAACACTATTTACGCGCTCATTTTCGATGCGTAAGAGGAAAGAATCACATGCGTAAAGCGACCATCCTGATTGTCGAAAACAACGCAATCATGGCGAAGGACCTGCAGATGATGCTCTCTCTCCTGGGCCATACTGTGGCTGGGCCATTTGGATCCAGGGAAGAAGCTGTTGCCTTCTTAGAGAAAAATCAAGTTGACCTTGTGCTCATGGATATCGAGTTGAGCGACACCATCAATAGTGACACTGCAGCTGAAAAAATATTCAGGACATCGGATATTCCCGTTGTGTTTTTAACCGGTTACTCCCATGATCTCCTGCTGCAACAGGCCAAGATTGCTGCCCCTTATGGCTATCTCATCAAACCTGTATCTGAACGGGAACTCGCTGCCACCATCGAGGTTGCCCTGCACCGCCACATGCTGGATTGCAAACTCAAAAAGAGCAATGAGTCGGGAGCGACTGAAGCCTCCACCCAGACGCGCAAGATGGACCGACAACTCATCCAGAGCGAGAAACTGGCCACCTTAGGTCTGTTGATTGCCGGAATCGCACATGAAATTAACAACCCTAATAATTTTATTTTTTTCAACACTCCTATTTTACGATCATACCTTGAATTCCTTTTCCCTATCGTCGATGAATACGTTGAAGCGCATCCGGATTTGCAGGTTTTCAATCGGCCTTATTCGGCTTTCCGGGAGGATTGTTTTAAATTGTTAGACAATATTGAGCATGGTTCAATCCGGATCAATCAGATTGTAGGCAACCTAAAGGAGTTTGTGCGTGAGCGAGGGAAAGGGGAAAATCGGCGGATTGATCTGAAGCAAGTAGTCGAAAAAGCTATATTTATTTGCCAGGGGCGTATACGGAAAACCGTGAAGACCTTTGAGGTCGATATTCCCGAAGGGTTGCCTGCCCTCAACTCTGACCCCTTAGCAATAGAGCAGGTGGTCGTGAACCTCCTGATCAACGCCATTCAAGCATCAGATAAAGAAGAATCATGGGTGCGGTTGCGTATAATCGCGCCTGAGCAACCCGATGGCGATGTGATGATAGAGGTTAGCGATAATGGTTGCGGAATAGATGACGAAACCCAACGAAAAATTTTCGACCCATTTTTCACCACCAAGGCTGCTGGCATCGGCACCGGGCTAGGCCTGTCCATCACCCATCGCTTGCTTGAGGAACTTGGTGGGCGTATCGAGGTTGAAAGTATGGTTGGTGTGGGGAGCGTCTTCCTCGTGCTGCTCAAGGCTATGTCAACGCCATTAAAACCTATCATGACAGGATAACAAGCATGCAATCCCGCATTTTTTTAATTGATGATGAGCAGGATTTTCTGGAAAGCCTGGAACGTGGGTTGCTCATCAGTGGGTTTCGGAACATTCGAACTGAACGTGATCCCCGTAAAGCAGCAGCATTGTTTCAGCAGGGCGAGCCGGTGGATATTGCTATCATCGATATCACTATGCCAGGGATGACCGGCATCGAATTGTTGGACTTGATCAGAAGTTGTAGCCCTGCTACCGAATGTATTATGGTAACTGCCCTCGATGAGGCATATCTGGCGGTCAGCTGCATTAAAAAGGGGGCCTTTGATTATCGGGTCAAACCGCTCAATATGGAAGAGTTGCTCATTGTGATTTCCAAGGCCCTGGAACGAAAAAATTTCCTGGAAATTCAGCGCATAGGTAAACAAAAGAAAGTGCCGGACCTGGTGTTCCCTGAGGCCTTTGCATCCATAATTACCCGGTCGGACAAGATGCTCCAGATTATGAAGGAAGCAGAACTCCATGCCGCCAGCAAGGTGCCGGTGCTGATAACGGGAGAAACCGGCACCGGAAAAGAACTCCTAGCCCAAGCCATTCATCGTGCCAGTTCCAGGGCAGGGCGCACCTTTACCCCGGTCAATATGTCCTCCATAAATGTCTCACTGTTCGAAGCTGAATTCTACGGGCATACCAAAGGAGCCTTTACCGGGGCCACTCAGGATCGAAAAGGATATCTTGAAACAACCTCCGGCGGGACGCTGTTTCTTGACGAAATCGGCAGCCTGCCCGTGGAATTGCAGGGAAAGCTGCTCCGGGTGCTTCAGGAGGGTGAATATTTCAAGTTGGGAATCAGCAGACCCTTGGGGGTGGATGTTCGCTTCATTGCAGCGACCAATGCCGAACTCGATAAGTTGCAGGAGCAGGGGCTATTCAGGAAAGATTTATTCTACCGACTGTGCGGTGCTTGGTTGGATTTACCCCCTTTGCGAGAGAGAGAGGGCGATATCCCCGCTTTGGTCGAGGAATTTTTAAAAGATGGTGATGACGGCAACGGTAGCAGGGACCTTGAGGAGTCGACCTGGACCATGCTAGGGGCTTATGATTATCCTGGAAATGTCAGAGAACTGAAATCGATTGTGCAATATGCCGCCAGTATGGCCAAGGGAAAATCAATCTCGATCCATCATTTGCCAGCCTATGTGATGGTAGCTTTAGCCAAAAAACATCGTTCGATTGTGCCACAGGTGACTTTTGACACCGTCGTCCCACTCGCCAACGTGGAAAAAGAACATATTCTCAAAGCCTACCGACATACAGGCGAAAACAAACTGCAAACCGCGCGTTTACTGGAAATTGGATTGAACACCCTTCGCCGCAAGCTGCTGTCGTATGGCATTGTCTAGGGGTGCCATTAAGGAACTACCATTCCAAAATGGAACGGTAGGTTCAACCGTCCTTTTTCACTAATATTTTTCCTTCTATTGTTCCAAAATGGCACACCGCCTGCTCTCCCAACCCGCTTTCTTGAGCACCCTCCCCTCCCCCTGTTCAAATTCTTTTGTTTAATATGTCGGATAGTTAATCACATTTTCCTGCGTTTAGCTCATGTGGCATACCAATTGCTTTGTCAATGGAAAGCGCATTTTAATAACTGGAGAATGCCACGGAAGCCCCCGGGTCGTTCCAAGTTGGCGTACCCCAAGTGATTTTAGAAAAAAATGACTCCGCTTTTATTCGAATCTGGCCTGTTCGTGAATTAGTTTTGCTCTTACCAAGGTGTTAGCAATGAAAATCCTTGTTGTTGACGATGAAGTTATGATGCTGGAATCCATCAAAATTGGATTGATAAGCAAAGGATACAACGTCATCGGGTTCAATAACGGCCAACAGGCGCTGGAGTACCTGTCTGGTGATGAACACGGCATTGATCTGGTCATAACCGATTACTTAATGCCTATAATCAACGGCATGGATCTGCTGCTGGCAATTCGGCAGCGTCATCAAACCTTGCCTGTATTAATTATGACCGCCTATGCCGATACCGGTCTGGTTCTCGAAGCGTTTAAAAATGGCTGTAACGGCTTTGTTGAAAAGCCGTTCAGTCGCGAGCAACTGATTAATGAAATAAATATAATCGAACGGCGTCTTATTAAGAGCCCGCTCGACAGATGAACCATACGCTCATGGATTTGAGGAGTATTATGGCACTGTTCCGGTTTTTTCGGGGGAATAACTCTAAATTACAGAGTGATGCCGAACACGTCCAGTCCCAACCCGAACGCATCCGAGAAGATCGATCGTGTCAGCTCGATAGTAGGCAGAATGGCATCACACCTTTAACTGAGAATTGCAGCAACAAATCTACCGCTTCCATATCCCTTGCAACCTGGGCCTCGACCCTCACATCCTCCCTGGTCACTCTTCGTCAACTGGCAGGAGCTACAGAGAACGAATTTTTACAAATCGGCAGCAAGATGCAAGGCGTCTACCAGCGTGCAACCACCCTTTCTCAAACAGCCCAAAACCTTGTGGAAGTTGCTTCTGGAGAGCGTATCAATACCCTGGTTGAACAACTTCGCCAAATTCTGAACGAGATGGAAACATATCTGGAGGAAACCCAAGGCCAAAACTCGAACTACTGCACTGCCTTTAATACCGTTGAAAGCCAGTTAGGGCAGATTGCTGGCCCACTGGAAGGGTTTAAAAAAATGAGCAAGGAGCTCTATATCCTTGAAGTTCTGATTAAAATAGAAAGCTCTCATGTAGGTGTAATAGGCGGCGAATTTTTAAATCTTGCCCTGGATATCAATAAACTCACCCACCAGATTAAAGAAAAATCCGACACCATTCAAAGCGATCAGCTGCTGTTATCCTCGATAATTTCAAAAAATATAAAAGTTGCCAGTGCTGCCTTGTCAACCCAAGAGACTATGGTGCTCTCAACTCACGGCAATACAGCCACCAGCATCGCTGAACTTGAATCCGTAAATCAGCAGTTTTTCATATTGGGGAGCACCGTCACCTCTACTGCCACCGAAAATTCAAACCATATCAGCCAGGTGGTCCAATCCATGCAATTTCACGATATTTTCAGGCAGCAGGTCGAGCATGTCACCGAAGCCTTAGAAGGATTGCTGCCTACCCTCGAAATAAGCAATCTCGACATCGAGACGCCAGGAGATGTCACCCTTGAGGAAGTAATCAGAAGTGTAGGAGATGTTTGCGAACTCCAAGAAGCGCAATTGCAGTTTGCCTCGGGAGAACTTTATGGAGCCGTTGCCTCAATCATAGACAATTTAGCTGATATCAGCGGGCAGCAGAAATTGATGGCTCAGGAAATTTTTTCTTATTCGGGCATCAGTAATATCTCCGGTAGATCGTTCATTGATGATGTCAGGTATCACATGGAATCGATAACCGAATTGCTGACTAGCTGCGCAGAGACCAACAGTGAACTGGCGGTTATCATGAAAGAGGTAACTGATACAGTCGATGAAATAACAGGATACGTATCAGAAATTGAAGGTATCGGTAATGATATTCATATAATAGCGCTAAATGCCCGGATCAAGGCCGCCGGGGCCGGCCTGGAAGGGGCCTCTTTGTGTGTACTGGCCGAAAAAATCGGGTTTCTTTCCCATGGGGATGCGCACCGCACCGACATGATCACGGCATCTTTAACAGAAATTCATGCCACCACAGGGACCCTTTATGTCGATGCAAAACGCAGTGAGGCGAATCTCGCTGCCAAGCTCATTGATATGAAGGCTGCGTTAAACAATATTCTGACAATCCTCGGCAACATGGGGGCAGAACTAATTGCTCTGCTTTCACAGATACATAAACAGGTCGATGCACTTGTTCATGAGATAGAGACGATTAACCACGGAATAGATGTTCACGAGCGGGCCAAGGCCATGGCCGATGAGGTCTTAAATAATCTCGGGCAGATTTGTGAACAGTCGAGAGCGTTATACCCGGCCAGCGACGCTTTCAAGGAGGATCTACGGCTCATGGCCAGTCGCTATACCATGGAAAGCGAACGGCGTATCCATGAAGATATCGCCAGAAAACATGGGGTACACACTGAAAATGTCCATGCCCAAGAAACTAGCTCCATGACATCTGATTCGGAATTCGGAGATAATGTTGATCTCTTTTAACGGCGGCGGAACCACTAACCATAGAGGAAAATATGCCTGTTATTAATTGGAATGATTGTTATTCGGTCGGCATACCACAAATTGACGAGCATCATCAGCATTTGTTTTTCCTGGTAAACCAGACCTACGATAAATTCATCAGTCGGGACTCAGCAAAAAACCTAGCAGCTCTTTTCGATGAGCTGATCGATTATGCCACCTACCATTTTTCAATGGAGGAACATTGGATGCGTGAAAGCAATTATCCCGAACTGGCCATCTATCAAAAAGAACACGGAATTTTCTCCAAAAGAGTGGGTGAACTGCAAAGCTGCTATCACGAGGGTGAAGTCCATCTTTCGCTGGAAGTCCTCTCCTTCCTGCACAATTGGCTTTCCACCCATATCCTTCAGTCCGATGCCGCATACGGGTGTTTTGTTGCAGCGGAAAATGGCCCACCGCCTTCCGATTGTAAACCGAAAACTGACGTTTAATTGAGACGGGAGTTTTTTTATGGAACATGCACTTCTAAACACCCCAGAACAACCAGCCGAGTGCGTAATCGGCACGGGCGCACGATTAACTATCGAAACCGTGGCCGATTTCCAGCAGCGGATTCGTCTGGGACTGAACGAGGCAATGACTGTAGTTCTGGAGTTCGATCCCGAACTGGAAGTGGATATCACTGCCCTGCAGCTGTTTTGTTCGGCTTGCAAAACAGCCGCAGCAGAGGGCAAACGATTCACGTATCGCGGCCAGCCCCCCAAGGCACTGATCGATCTCATTGCAGCTGCCGGGGCGGAACGCCATGATCACTGTGTCAATAACGATTCCACATGTTTTCGAAAGATTGGAGGATTGGAACAATGGCAAAGCTGATAATGACTGCCGATGATTCGGCCAGTGTACGGCAGATGGTGGCTTTTACCCTCAAGCAAAACGGATATGAGGTGATTGAAGCGGTCGATGGTCAGGATGCCTTAACCAAACTCGCCACCCAAAAGGTGGATATGCTGCTGACAGACCTCAATATGCCCAAGATGGACGGCATCGGACTGATCAAAGGTGTCAGGGCCAGCACCCTCAATAAATTTATTCCTATCGTCATGTTAACTACGGAATCCACAGATTCGAAGAAATCGGAAGGGAAATCAGCGGGTGCCACCGGCTGGATCGTCAAGCCCTTCAAGCCCGAGCAGTTGATCGCGGTGGTTAAAAAAGTATTGGGGTAGATGCAAGGGCGAAAAAATGAATTTTCACCTGGCAAGACCTGCGCAGTCTCCGTTGACCACATAAGGATCGCCACCATGATTGAACAACACATTGCCACCTATCGTGAAGAAGCCGGTGAATTACTGGCCGAACTGGAAACATCTCTGCTCGATCTTGAAGAAACCCCCGATGATCATGACCTGATCAATCGGGTATTTCGGGCCATGCACACGATCAAAGGCTCCGGAGCGATGTTCGGGTTCGACGATATCGCCGCTTTTACCCACGAAGTCGAAACAGTTTTCGACCTGGCCCGCAACGGCAAAATGGTGGTGACTAAGGAACTGCTCGACCTGACACTTAAATCCCGGGACCATATTTCTGCGCTCCTTGATGCCTCGGCAGGCTGCGGTCCTGCGGACAAGCAACAGGGAGATGCGCTTATCGCCGGTTTGCGTCGACTAGTTCCGCAATCTGCTCCGGAGGTGCAGAACCCGGACATCAATCTGGAACAACACCCGACGGCCAAAGCTTCGGAAGAAAACAACCAAAAGACCTGGCGCATCCGATTTCAACCCAATCCCTCCCTGCTGCTGTGCGGCAGCAACCCGATAGCACTGATAAACGAACTTCGCGGCCTTGGCTCCTGCCTGGTCACCGCCGATTTTAACAGGGTTCCCCCGTTGGATGGCTTAGTCGGTGAACACTGCTATCTCGATTGGGATATCATCCTGACCACCACCCGCGACGAGGCGGCCATTAAAGATGTGTTCATCTTTGTGGAAGATGATTGCCGGATATCAATAGATTTGATCGACGACCCAAGCCAGTCAAGCGACGATGACTCGTATCAGAAACTCGGCGAGATCCTGATCGACCGGGGCGATCTGCAGCCAGCTGAACTTAAACAGGTATTGGATCAGCAAAAACCCCTAGGCAAACTCCTCGTAGACCAGGGTGTTGTAACGCCGGAGAAAATTCAGTCAGCTCTGGGCGAGCAGCAGCATATCAAACAGATTCGTCAGGAACGAACGGCAACGCCTGATGCGGCCGCCAGTATTAGGGTGCCTGCGGAACGGCTTGATCAACTGGTCAACCTGGTCGGTGAAATGGTCACGGTCCAGGCTCGCCTGACTCAGGTTTCCAACACCCTGGGGGACGCAAATTTTATCAGCATCGCTGAGGAAGTGGAGCGACTGACCAACGAGTTGCGCGATACCGCCCTCAACATCCGCATGTTGCCCATCGGCAGCACCTTCAGCAAATTCAAACGACTGGTCCGTGATCTTTCCCAGGAACTGGGCAAAGAGATTGAGATGGAAACTTTCGGAGCCGACACTGAACTGGATAAAACCGTGATCGAAAAACTCAACGATCCTCTGGTTCATATCATCCGCAACAGTATCGATCATGGTATCGAACAACCTGCCAAACGCATGGCCGCAGGTAAACCGACTGCAGGAACCATCCGTTTGGGAGCCGAACACGCTGGTGATTCGGTGTTGATCACCATCAAGGACGACGGTGCCGGCATCAACCGCGACGCTATCCGTGCCAAAGCTATAGAGCTGGGGATGATTGCCCCCGGCGCTGACCTGACTAATCAGGAGATTTACGGTTACATCTTTGCTCCCGGTTTTTCGATGGCTGCCAAAATCACCAGTGTCTCCGGACGCGGTGTGGGGATGGATGTGGTCAAACGGGGCATTGAAGGCTTGCGTGGCACAATCGTGGTGGACAGCGAATTGGGCAGGGGTACGACCATCACCCTTAAAATCCCACTGACGCTCGCCATTATCGAGAGCTTGCTGGTGAAAATCGGCGACAGCCATTTTGTTCTGCCACTAGCCGCGGTGGAAGAGTGCGTAGAGTTGTCGCGAGCTGATGTCCAGGCCTCGCATGGCCGCAACTTAGCCAAAGTACGTGGCAACTTGACTCCTTTCATCTGCCTGCGTGATCAATTCAGCATTAGTGGCGACCGACCGGAAATCGAGCAGATCGTCATCGTCTCGGTGCAGGGGGTTCGGATTGGATTTGTGGTCGACTTCGTAGTGGGCGAGCACCAGACTGTGATCAAGCCGCTGGGTGTGCTCTACCACGACGTCAAAGGCATCTCGGGAGCTACCATTCTCGGGGATGGCTCGGTAGCCTTGATTCTTTCCCCTGGTGATCTGGCTAAAATGGCCGAAGTAACTGAGCATGACCTGATTGAACCAGCTCTACTGAAGGACAAAACCCTCTAACCCGAACGATAAACTATAAGGCAATAACCATGGCATTCACCTTTTTCATGCGTGATCAACCGACCCTGGAACACGCTGCCGACCACATGATCCCGTATGCCAGCGGCAGAAGTCGGATTAAAATTTGGGACGCAGGCAGCGCTCTGGGTCAGGAAACCTATACAATCGCCATGATTTTCGCCGAGAAAATGAACCCCTTCGGTTTCAAAAACCTCCGCATCGATGCCACCGATTACGACCAGGCTAACAACTTCGGCGATATCGTTACCGCAGCGGTCTATCCGGTCGAGGAACTGCAACGCACACCTGCCCCCCTTCTGGACAAATATTTCGAGCCAGCCGACAAGCCAGGTCACTCACGGGTCAAGGCGATCCTCCGTGACCGAATTTCTTTCCAGTACCATGATTTGCTGTCCCTCAAGCCCGTAGGTCAGGATTACTGCCTGATCGTCTGCAAAAATGTCCTGCTCCATTTTCAATACCCGGAGCGGGTTGAAGTCTTCAAAATGTTCCACCGGGCCTTAGCACCAGGCGGCTATCTGGCCAACGAGAATACCCAGAAGCTCCCGCGGGAAGTTGCGCACCTCTTCACTCAGGTGGTTCCAGATGCGCAACTCTACAAAAAGGTTGGAGACTGAAGCGTGAGAATTATTCCCCTGGCAAAAAACAGCAGAATTTACAGCTGCAACTCATATCTGATTCTAGGGGACTGGAACCGTGTCGAAGATGTCAACACCCTGATCGATCCCGGGACCGATGGTTTTGTGCTTGAGGAAATTGAGCGTCTTTCTACAGGGTTCGGCAAGGTGGCGGTCGAGCAGATTATTCTCACCCATAACCATTTCGATCATGCTGCCGGGGTCCTGGCGATCAAGGAACGTTACAACGCCAAGGTGCTAGCATTTATTGACGGTCCCGGGGTTGATGAACTCCTTCCGGATGGTCGTTTCGTTAAGGCTGGCAATGATTTTTTGGAAGTCATCCATACCCCCGGTCATTCGTCGGACTCCATCTGTCTGTACTCGCCGGCGGCCAAGGCACTTTTTTCCGGGGACACCCAGATTAAGGCCAACGAGCCTTGCGATACCTACACCAGTGAATATGTGGCCGGATTGATGAAACTGGCTGGGCGCACCATCGAACACATCTATTCCGGCCACGATGCACCGTTGACCCGAGGGTGCCGCGAAATCATCCTCAATACGCTGAACAATATCCGGAAATTCGAACAGGCAGCACCACAGCGAGGAGCATGACGGCAAGGACCACATGGCACCACAAGACGTGCGGCAAAGGAACCAGAGGGGATGACTCCAGGCCCTTTCAACAAACCAATGGTAAGACAACGGAAAAGGAGGGCATGCAATGCTGGAAAAGTCCAACAAACCCTGTTTCTTAAAGGATGAGGCAACAAAAGCACCGTCGGATCACTCGCTAGGGCGTGGCCAGCGGGCAAGCTGTTTTGGCGATATTCACAAGCACAACACAACAAGGGGGAAATGACATGGCTTGGTTCAACAACATGACGCTCAAGGGAAAACTGCTGGCCGGTTTTATTGCCGTGGCAATCATTGCCGGTGCGATCGGCGGGTATGGTATTTACAACATTAAACTCATTGATGCTGCTGACACCAAGCTTTACTCGCAAATCACCGTGCCGCTCGGAGAATTGGCTGACATATCTACTGCCTTTCAGCGGCTTCGGGTCAATGCCCGAGACTTGATTCAAGCCTCCACCCCAGAGCAACGGGAAACTTTTATCGGTCGTATACAGGACCTTCGCGCAAGTATTGAGAAGGAAGCTGCAAGTTATGAAAAAACCCTCTTCACCGAAGGCGGCAAAAAACTCTTTGAGGAGTTCAAGAAAACTCGAATGGTTTATGGTCCCTTGCTGGACAGGATCATAAACCTGGCCAAAGAAGGCAAGACCGTCGAAGCAACCGCTCTTTTGCAGGGAGAAGCTGCCAAAGCCTCTCGGGATGAGCAGAACGTTATTGAAAAAATGATGGAAGGCAAGATCGTCCAGGCCAAGCTGACAGCCGACGGGAATACCGTGATTGCCAACACCGCCAGCATGATTATGACCATCCTGGCGGTGTTGGGTGCGCTTCTGGCCATCGGTCTGGGCCTGTTCATCGCCCGTATCGTCCTGCGTCAGTTGGGCGGCGATCCGAAACAGGTCGGTGAAATTGCCAATCTAGTCGCGGTCGGCGATCTCTCCCGCGAGGTAACCTTGAGCGCAGGCGATACCACCAGCGTCATGGCGGCCATGAAAGGTATGGTCGACACCATTCGCGCCCTGGTAGCCGACGCCAATATGCTGTCCAAGGCCGCGGTGGAAGGTAAACTGGCCACCCGCGCCGATGCCTCGAAACATCAGGGCGACTTCCAGAATATCGTCGTCGGGGTTAACGATTGCCTCGACGCGGTGATCGGCCCGCTCAATGTGGCCGCTGAATATGTCGACCGCATCTCCAAGGGCGATATCCCGCCGAAGATCACCGATAACTACAACGGTGATTTCAACGAGATCAAGCTCAACCTCAATAACTGCATCGACAACGTCAATGCCCTGGTTACCGACGCTGGCTTGCTATCCAAGGCAGCTGTGGAAGGAAAACTCGCTACCCGCGCCGATGCCTCCAAGCATCAGGGTGATTTCCAGAGGATCGTCGTCGGAGTCAACGACTGCCTCGATGCCGTCATCGGCCCGCTCAATGTGGCTGCTGAATATGTCGATCGCATCTCCAAAGGCGATATCCCACCGAAGATTACCGATGCTTACAACGGTGACTTCAACGAGATCAAGCTCAACCTCAATAACTGCATCGACAACGTTAACGCGCTGGTGGCTGATGCCGGTCTGCTGTCTAAGGCGGCAGTCGAGGGCAAACTAGCCACCCGCGCTGATGCTTCCAAACATCAGGGGGACTTCCAGAAGATCGTCGTCGGAGTCAACGATTGTCTCGATGCGGTGATCGGCCCGCTCAATGTGGCCGCTGAATATGTCGACCGCATCAGCAAGGGCGATATCCCGCCAAAGATCACCGATGCTTACAACGGTGACTTCAACGAGATCAAGCTCAACCTCAATAACTGCATCGACAACGTTAACGCGCTGGTGGCTGATGCCGGTCTGCTGTCTAAGGCGGCAGTCGAGGGCAAACTAGCCACCCGCGCTGATGCTTCCAAACATCAGGGGGACTTCCAGAAGATCGTCGTCGGAGTCAACGATTGTCTCGATGCGGTGATCGGCCCGCTCAATGTGGCCGCTGAATATGTCGACCGCATCAGCAAGGGCGATATCCCGCCAAAGATCACCGATGCTTACAACGGTGACTTCAACGAAATCAAGCTCAACCTCAACAATTGTATCGACAACGTCAACGCTCTGGTTGCGGACGCAGGTTTGCTTTCCAAGGCGGCTGTTGAAGGTAAGCTGGCCACACGCGCTGATGCCTCCAAGCATCAGGGCGACTTCCAGAAGATCGTCGTCGGGGTCAACGACTGTCTCGACGCGGTCATCGGACCGCTCAATGTCGCCGCTGAATATGTCGACCGCATCTCCAAGGGCGATATTCCGCCAACAATTACCGACAACTACAACGGCGATTTTAACGAGAT
>CAZSIJ010000006.1:0-94699 GCA_964607065.1 uncultured Desulfobulbus sp.
AAAATTCGCCGGTGAGTGCTGTCGGAGCTTACTGAGCTAAATTTCAATATCCCCTTATAAAGGAAATAACTGGCAACGTTTCTTGCTCTCACTGTCGTGGCTCTATCAAAATTGTCAATTTCACTGGGTCAATCAAGAGCGATGACCTGCTCCTCAAGGGTAATTGCGCTAGTTTTGGGCATGAAGTAGTTCGCCTTGCAGAAGGCTCATAAAACATGAACTGTTTGAAAAATCAATTCAATAAACCAGATCAGAAGTAGCGACGTCCACAAGGAGAATGTATCATGAACGAGACCATCATATTCGGAAAGCAAGGCTGACCTCATACTACTCGCGCCCGTGAGGCGAACGCTGAGCATGTCTATTATGACGTAAAGCTTGATTCCATCAGGATGGAGGAAATGTTGAAGTACAGTCAGGGGCAGCGAAAGGTGCCTGTTATTGTTAAGAACGGTCAAGTGACTGTGGGATGTGGTGGAACCTGAGGCGTATAGCGTTTCGGCGGTCGCCGAAATATGATTACTTAGTAGACTGAAAAAATAGTACAAGAACAGTGCAGGCAACGCCACTTGAATAAAAAGAAAAGTATTTTAGTGATATACCACTCGCAAAGTGGAAATATGGAGATGATGGCGCATCGGTTTGCTCAGGGTGCGGCTAAGGAAAATGAAGTTGAGGTCATCCTTAAAAAGGCAATAGACGCCAGAACTGAGGATTTGTTGAATTGTAACGCTATCGCCATAGGTTCACCTGAATATTTTGGAACAATGGCTGGCATGATTAAGGATTTTTTTGATCGAACTTTTGAGTCAGCGCAAGAAAAGACTGTGGGATTACCTTTCGTGCTTTTTGTTTGTGCAGGGAATGATGGCCGAGGTGCCATTACTCAGATTGAAAGGATAGCCGCCGGTTACAAATGGATAAAAGTTCTAGAACATCTAAGAATCATTGGTCGGCCCAAAGATAAAGATTTAATGGCGATAGAAGAGCTTGGTCATACTTTGGCTGCAGGAATTGATTTTGGGATTTTCTGAGATAACAAAGCCTGTTGCTAATAGTTTTTTCCTCTAAAGAAGGTCAGGCTGACTTTAACTATTGAGATCTTTTTGGCGGCTATGCTGTAGGTAACTATTAACTAAGTGTCGTTGACGGCGACTTTAGGATGGGTTAGGTAATTGGTTCTGTACTACTAATCCTTTTGGAGTTCCTCATGAACCAGCACGTATCGAACGTTGAATTTGTCGGATACCCGGGCGAGTTCATTTCACAATCTACCCCCTTTGTAGCGTCCGCAGTTCCGGTGGCTTCCCGTCCCGGGCTGATGATTACATCGACCGTACGTTAGACCTGAACGAATTGCGATGCACATAACAGCTTCCGTCTTTATTAATGATGATCAATCTAGTTTACATCACGACTATGAAATGTGGCTAGAGAAACTCGCTCCCCACGAACCTGTCAGCCAATACCGCAACAATGGATTTGAGGATAATCCATATAGCTTAACTTTATAAGGCAATTCATCATCGTGATCATTTAACCATATGTATTGATAATGAAATTATGAAAAGTTATCGTAGAGAATTGTGGTTTGAAGTACCAAAACGTCGTGGATTTATCAATATAACTCCGCAGGTTGAAGATTGTTTGAAAGAGAGCCGCATTATCGATGGACTGGTACTCTGCAACGCGATGCACATCACCGCCTCTGTCTTTATCAATGACGACGAAGCCGGTCTGCATCATGACTACGAGGTGTGGCTAGAAAAACTTGCTCCACACGCGCCGGTTGATCAGTACCAACACAACGGATTTGAGGATAATGCTGACGCACACATGAAGCGGCAGATCATGGGGCGGGAAGTGGTTGTGGCAGTTACAAATGGGAAATTGGATTTCGGTACTTGGGAGCAGATTTTTTATGGTGAGTTTGACGGCAAACGCAAAAAACGAGTGCTGGTCAAAATCATCGGCGAATGAAAAGTAGAGGACCTTTTTTAGCAATAGATATTCACCAACACTCACAAGGTTTTTTTTCTATGCATTTGTTTGCTTATCAGCGTTTGCTGTTGTCGACAGTGTTGGTGATACTTATTGCCATTACGTCCGGTTGTTCCGAACAGCGCGAGAAGAGTAAGGCACCGGAGTTTTTGACAGTATTCGGTAATGTCGACATTCGGGAAGTGCAATTAGCCTTTCAGGATGCGGGGAGAATACTGAACATTGGAGTTGACGAGGGATCCGTCATACAGCAGGGACAGGTAGTCGCGGAGATTGAACCGTCCCGCTATCAATTAGAGGTGAAGCGATTAGCAGGTGAAGTTGCGGCTCAAGCCCAGGTGCTCGATCGTCTCCGGCAGGGGAGTCGAACACAGGATGTGGCAATCGCCAGGGCTGGCGTACTCGCGGCTAAGGCTAATCTTAAGGATGCTGAAATTCTCTTGTCCCGCAAGCAATTCCTGCTACTGACCAATCGTATTTCCCAGCAGGAAGTCGACAGCGCCCAGGCCCGGGTACAGACCTCACTCGCTGCATTGAAGTCAGCCGAGGAGGGTGTGTCGCTGGCAGTTGAAGGGCCTCGGAAGGAAGATATTGCAGCAGCTGAAGCTTCTTTGAACGCCCTGCAGGCCGCCAAAGAACTGGCGGAAAAACGGTTGACCGATACCAAGCTTTTGGCACCTTCCGATGGCATTATCCGTAATCGAATTCTTGAACCCGGCGCCATGGTCTCGGCAGGTACCCCTGTTTTGACCTTGTCTTTGACGAACCCTCTCTGGGTTCGTGCCTATATCGGCGAACCGGATCTTGGCAAAATTCAAGAAGGGATGCGGGTCGAATTACGCACAGATACCCACCAGAACAAGGTGTATAAGGGTTGGGTCGGTTTCATCTCTTCAACCGCCGAGTTTACCCCGAAAACAGTTGAATCCACTGAACTTAGGACCAAACTGGTGTATCGGGCCAGGATTATTGCCTGCGATCCCCTGCGGGAGTTACGGCTAGGCATGCCGGTAACCGTTACAATTAATACTAAACAAGATCAGCTGGTTAATGCATCATGCAGCGACTGACGTTAAATCTTGATATACTTTTTACAGAAACGGGCATGCCGGGGAGGGCTTCGAGAACTAATCGATTTTCTTTTCTTCGCCGTTGAATGCACTGCTCAGTCGTGGCTTGGCTAGAATGTCTAAGCATAAACTAAACTTCACCCATCATGATATTTTGCGCAGCCAAAATTGAGGCGAATAAGTGCCCTGTTTCATAAAAGCCGAATTTACCAATCTCGGCCCTTTCGCATAAATCAGTGGACCACTTTATACGGGTTATGTATTACAAACCAGTCTTTGAAGGGAAAACTATACCGGTTGATGACATCTTTTTAAGTTTGAGCAATCCAGTAATTGTAACGCTTCTTTCGCATGGACTTTCCTCCGTTCATGATGGTTAATCCTAAACAGCCCAAAAGTTCTACTCCCGTTGAACCAAGACAAATCTTCGTTCCTACCATGTGCCATTTGTTGTTCCAGTATTGATCGCATTAAATGACGTTATGGTGCGCGGAATTCGTCCTTAACAGAGTTTGCTTTTCGTCGCGGAAATCTCATTACGGGAGTGGCAGATTTATTTCAACAATCAGGCCATCTCGGTCTGAAGAATTGAATAGGTGCAGGGAACCGCTGTGTTGTTGCACTGCCTGGTGAGCAATAGCCAGGCCGAGACCTGTTCCTCCGCTGTTTCGATCCCTGGCCTCTGCGACACGGAAAAATGGTTCCAGGATATGGGGGAGTTTTTCCTCCGGTACTCCGGGACCGTGGTCACGGACTCGGATAACAGCGATATGTTTGCCGGTTTCGCCACCCTTACGAGCAAAAAGGCTCACTTCAACCTGGCTGTCCGGTCGGGTGTAATAAGCACCGTTACGGACAATATTTTCAATAGCCTGCCGCAATAATTCCTTGGAACCAGTAACGGAAACAGCTTCCGATGCTATGATTTTTACTTCCTTGGTCCTGTTTCTGTTCTCAAAATTGACATCGTTAGCAATTTCCAGCACCAAGTCGGCAAGGCACACAGGCGTTGCTTTGGCATCGATTGTAAATCCTTCGTTCCGGGCCAGGGTCAGCAGTTGGCCGATAAGATTGTTCAACCGTTCGGATTCCCTAGCAATTCTTTTCAAGTTTTCATCATTATCCGTTTGAAAGTGTATTTTAGCCAACTCAAGGGCAAGGTTCAGTCGGGTCAGAGGGGATCGTAATTCATGGGAAATGTCGAGCAGTAATCGTTTTTGCGCATTGACCAGCCACTCCATCCGTTCGGCCATGTGGTCAAAGTCGCGGGCTAGGTCGCCAATCTCGCTGCCCGGCTTGCCAAGGTCGTTGCCGACTCTGGCCGCCAGATTGCCGCCGGCAATCTGGCGGCTGGTCATACGCAACTGGGCAAGCGGGGCACTGAACGATTTGGCCAGTTTGAAACAGACGACTCCGGCAATCAGCAGGAGGATAAAGGTATGGAACTCTGGCCCGTTCCAGAAAGAGAAGAAGTCGCCCTTTCCCGGAGGTGGGGGAAAGCCAGGTCCTGGTCCTTCAGGCCGAGGATGAGGGGGAAAGCGTGGTCCAGGACCTTCAGGTGGTGGCTGCTCTCCATCCCATCCCGGCGGTGGTTTCAGCTGATGCAATCCAACCACTACATAGGGCTGCCCTTCAGGTGTAAACAAGCGTTGGACGATAATCAGCTCATTGCCGGTATCTTGAATAGTGGGTTGGTCGTTGGTGTTGGCTGAGGCGGCCAGTTTACTAATGATCTGGTCCGGGTGCTTATCCTCAGGCATGACCGTGTCGTTAGCGCACAGATAGAGCTGTGTCCGCATCGAGCTTTGAATTTCCCGGATATATTCTTCAAAGGCCGCTTTGCCGCGGTGCTGTTGCATCACATAGGCGGCTTGGCCCATCAGGACAACGGAACGGGCGATATTGGTCTGTATTTGACGGAGAAAATCATGGCGGACGGATTCGACTGATCGGCGGGAAAAAGAAAAAAATACCAGAGCGCTGATCAGCCCGGAGAGGAGGATGATCAAAGAAAAACTGAGGAAGAGTTTTGAAAAGATGCTGCGCATAATCTGGCTAAGATAGTGAAGGTTTAGGTGCAGGTGTAGATATAACCGACACTGCGGACAGCTTTGATGCGTTCGATGCCGTTGACATTGTGACCTAGCTTTTTGCGCAGGCTGCTGATGTGGACATCAATGCTGCGATCAAACATTCCCATCTTTCGGCCTAGTACGTCCTTGGTTAGCACTTCCCGGTCCACCACTTGACCGATTTTTTTGATTAAAGCATGGAGCAGGGAGAATTCCACAGCCGTCAATGGAATCTCGACAGAATTTTGCAACACGGTCCGTGTGCCCAGATCGATAACGATATCATCGACCACCAGTCGAGTGGGAGGAGGGCGTTGGCCGATGAATCCGCTGTCGCCTCGTCGTTGGATGGCTCTGATTCGGGCCACAAGTTCGCGAGGGTTGAAAGGCTTAGGGAGATAATCATCAGCCCCCATTTCCAGGCCGACAATCCGGTCGATCTCGTCACCGCGGGCGGTCAGCATGAGAACAGGGACAGCGGAGGAAAGCCGTACCTGTCGCAACAAGTCAAATCCGCTGAAACCGGGCAGCATGACATCCAATACCACAAAGGCGTATTCGCCGGAAAGGGCTGCCGATAAACCCTGCTGCGCATCATGACGGGCTGTGATTGAAAACCCTTCCTGTTCGAGATACTCGGTCAACAGGTCACACAATTCGGTATCGTCGTCAATGATCAGGATTCGCATTATGGCAAGGACTCTTCTGGTGAAAAGGAAAAAATTTTTCCCTGAAATTGTTTTGGGGCACAAAGTGCTGACAAAGTATTAGGGCTCTTTCTTGCCACCATCATAAAACTTTTTCCTATTTCCAGGTCTGAAATTTACAAAAATTTACATAACTTTTCCAAAATTTAACAGTCTGAACTCACAGATATGCCGATATATATAAAAGGAAGTTTTGTGAAATGAAATGGAGCCTTCCGGAGTTGATGAAAGAATAAGCCTTGCCAGGTAGATTTTGAAGAATTGGCCCTTGATATAATCAACAAGGCAACCGGTATCATCATTTAATTTAACAGAAATTATTGTTCCGCAACACGTTTACGATTCTTTGCGCAACTTAACTGTAAGTTAACGAATAAATTGTCGCGAGCAGCCGATATAAATTTTCAGGGGAAGAATTATTTTTCACATCAACCTGTTCCTCTTTTTTAGATTGGAAGAGGAGCATAAACTATGGAGGCGCTTATGAGCAGCATAAGTGGAATAAGTAGTAATAGTTCGATCAGCTCAATACTGCAGAAAATGCAGTCAAGAGCTACCGAGAAGTTTAAGGAACTCGATACCGACAGTAACGGAGGCCTTGACAAGACAGAGCTTAGTGCCATGGCGAAGGAACTGTCAAAGATGACAGGTAAGACTATAAACGTCGATGACGCGATGAAAACCTATGATGCCAATGGTGATGGGAAGCTCAGTCAGGACGAAACAGATACCATGATGCAAAAGACACTTGGATCGCCGTCAAGCTCGGGAGCACGGGCGATGAAAGCGTATCAAGCCAATTCAGGTGACGATCAATTAACCGAGCTGCTGAAGATGCTGGAAAAAAGCCAGAGTTCATCTTCAACGTCTAGCGCATCCTCGACATCGAGTTCAGATAGCGACCAGTTTTCCGCACTGCTCGACATGCTGAATCAAACTACAGATTCTGCATCGACAGCGAATTCGAGGCCAAATCCGGAGGAGATGTTCAAAAAACTTGACAGCGATGGCAACGGTAGCTTGAACCAGACCGAACTTGACACCTTGGCAAAGGATATGAAATCGATGACCGGTCAGACCATCGATACAAAAAATGCTATCAGTACCTATGATAAAGATGGGGATGGAGCGCTTAACAAGTCAGAGATGGATACCATGATGAAGACAGAACACGGAAAGTCTGGAACAAAGACGGAGCAAGCCAATTCCAGTAATGACCAGTTTTCTCTACTCATGCAAATGTTGGAGAAATCCACAGCCAATCAATCCACGGATTTATTAAATAACTTAACCTCTTACGCTTAATCACTGAATATCTGCAAATCCGCCTGCCTGTGTCTTTTTTCTTCCCCTCGACCCTGGCAGGTTGCTTGAGTGGTGAGAGCATCAGAGGGGTGTTGCGAGAAAAACTTTCGTGGTGGACGAGGATGAGAAGAGTGCAGCCATTTAATTACGCATCTAGAGTGATATGAGAATATTTTGTTGTTCAGAATAATTAAATTTTTGATGAGGAGGTTGGGTATGTCTATAGGCAGCATCGGATCGAACAGAGGTTTTGATCCATCACAGATGGCCGCAAAAATGGTGAAGGATCTCGACACGAATAAGGATAATAGCCTTTCCAAGGCAGAGTTCGTTGACGGTTTGAAAAGTAAAGGCGTTTCTCAAGCAGACGCCGAGAAAATGTTCAGTTCGATTGACACCAAGGGCACCGGCAAGATCACCCAAGCCGACATTGAAACTTCGATGAAAAACATGGGGGCGAAAGGTGGAACTCCGCCAGCAGGAGGAGCGAAAGGTTCTGGTAGCGCCAAGTCGGATGATTCCAAAGAGTACGATAAAAAGGACACTAACAAGGACGGCACAGTTTCATTGCTAGAGGAACTTGCTTACAATCTTACCCATCAACAGGTCAGCACTGATGAGCAAAAAACCGGGAATACCAACGAAAAAGGGAATGGGGTCACAGGTGCTCTAAACGTAACTGTTTAGCCCCACCCCCTCTCCAGGGGACTTGTTTTTTTCTAAACTATACGCGCCAGAGGACTCAGTGGGTTTTTTCCACCGAGTCCTTTTTTTTTCGATGCAATCCACGTATTCAGCTCTCAGTTATCGAGCTTCCGTTACGTTCTGTTACGCATGAAAACTTCTGTTGCTTTGGACCGACACAACCACTCCTCTCGTGACACTATCCCAATAAAATTCCAGGCACCCAGGGACGATGAACAGATAAGGATCTTTTCATCCTAAAGCCAAAGGAAGGGGAAATATACTCAAGGGAGGTGAATATCATGTCTTCAGTGTCATCAACATCATCAACATCATCAACATCATCAACTTCATCAACTTCTTCTGGCGGAGCTGTCACATTCTCGGGCTTAGCGAGCGGGGTAGATACAGCTTCTATTATTGATTCTCTTATTAAAGTAGAAAGTAAGCCGAAAACTAGTTTAGAGGACAAAAAGACCTATCTCAGCGCCGAACTGGACACGTATAAAGAATTTAAAACGTTATTAGATGATTTTAACACTGCGGTCTCTGGTCTTAATGACGAAACAGACTTGAACTCTTATCAAGTAACCAACAACGGGTCTGATTATTTTTCGGTCAGCACCAATTCCCTCGCCAAGGAGGGAACGTATTCCGTCAAGGTTGTCAGTCTTGCCCAGCAGCAAAAAGACGTCAGTACCAATGCTATAGCGGACACAAAGACAACATCCCTATCGGGGGAACTCAAGATAGGCGATAAAACTGTAAGTTACAGTGGTGTGACCCTGGACGGACTGGTCGATTTAGTGAATGGAAAAAATTACGGAGTCACGGCCTCGATGATCGACGAAGGATCAGGCAGCGGTTATCGACTTATGATGACCGCTGATACCTCCGGTGATAAAATCGACATTACGGGGACAGGGAGTATTATTCTGGACACGTCGACCAATGGACACACTGTTGAAGGTTCCAAGGCCCATGTCGTTGTTGACGGAGTGGATTACTACGGCACAAGTAATGCATTGACCAATGCAATTAAGGGAGCCACGCTTACTTTACAGGAAAAGAGCGATTCAGCAAAAAATGTTGTTATTAAATCAGATGCTGAAGATGTCATTTCGACCCAGTTGAAGGAAATGATCTCAGCTTATAACAACATCAATTCATCTATCAAGACAATTGCAGAATCGGATTCCACTCTCGCCAACTCGATGAAATCCGTTCAAAACAGCTTGAAAAACTATCTGACCAACAAAAGCCTTGTATCCTTAGGTGTTTCATCTGATTGGGAAACTGGTAAACTGTCCCTTGACAGTGATAAATATAAAACAGCGTATGAAAAAGACCCCAATGCCGTTAAGGTCTCGTTGTTTGGAGATAATGAAAACGGTCTCATGAATCGTCTGGATGATTACCTGGGCCAACAAGTCGATTCTTCTAAAGGATTTTATGCGACTAAGAAGAACAGCATCGATAAAGAGACCAAACACCTAGATAGCAGTATTGCTGCGATGGAAACCAGGCTCGAAAAAAGACGAAAAACCTTGGAGTCCCAATATTCCGCAATGGAAACTTTGGTCAGCAGTTTTAAATCTCAGGGAGATTACCTTACCAGCTTCTTTAACACCTATAATAAATCTTCGTGAACATTGATGTCAATTTTCGAAGGTGTCGCATGGAATCGATAGCATTCTGACTTTACTTAACTTTACTTAACTTTTCATGTCCTTGACCGTGTCTTAACAGACACTTTTCGTCAAATATGCCATAAAGGTATTGAGTTAGAATTCGTGCCTGCTCTTCAAACAAAATCAGCACTTCAAACCGGTTTAGTTTAACGATCAGGACTCTCTCTAGTTGAAAAACCGAGATGTCAATTATGCAGACTACTAAAAATTCCTGCAGATCGATCGTAATCTTCACCGATGACGAAAAAGGTGCAAGCTTGCTGGTCAATGCCCTGATCCAAGAGGAATTTACCGTTCGACTGCAGACGAAAACCTCGAATCAGTTTGATGACTATGCCCCGCAGGGTGCTGACCTTCTTATTATTGATTCCGGAAAGTTTTCTTTAGAGGAGCTATCGACCTATCCTCGCATTCGAGCGATCTACACAGGCCTGTTGATGCTTTTGATCGATAAAATCGATGAAATGCTTCAGGTGCTGCTCCTTGAACAAGGGATTGACGACCTGTTAGTCAAGCCCATGAATCACTTGCTCTTGCTGGCTCGTATCCGGGCCTTACTTCGTCGCAACGGTAACAGAGTTGCACCGGCAAATCTCAATTTCAATGGTCTGGAAATCAACGCCGGGTTACGTCGAGCAACCTGTGGAGGGCAGGAAATTCCTCTCACCTCCCGTGAATTCGATCTGCTCTGGCATTTGGCCAAGAATGCCTGTACCACTCTGGATCGTGACCATCTCTATAAAGCGGTCTTCGGCATCGAATATAATGGCTATGACCGATCGATCGACATGTATGTTGCCCGTATCCGTTCTAAGATGGCAATCTATCCTAACCTTTCGCAGATGATCAAAACGGTTCGCGGCAACGGGTATCTCTTTGCCGCTGAGCATTAACAGCGAACATTCGATCTTTTTTCAAAAATTCCAGCAGACGCTCTCTTTTTTGACTTGAGATGGGCCGGTAAAAATGAGCGCCAGGTGTGGCAATAAATTCTGCTGAATGTGCATGGATAAAGAATGTGCCGCATGGCCTTTGCACTGCGGTATACTGGCAAGTGTACCGCAATGTTTTTCAGTAGAGCGAAAACGTCACTTGAACAGATTTTCATAGATCGATCTCTATAATCCCCACCCACCCCACCAGTGTTTCAGCGGGAATCCTTGACTTCAAGGATTCTCGCTTTTTTTTTGCCCATCATCGGCACGAACCACTGCCATGTAAACATTTTGTTACATACGAATTATCCTGAAACAGCTGCCTGACCAAACTGCTCATAACATTACGTAATTACAATAAAAATTACGTGTACGTTCCGTCGATAACTCTATTAGGGAGAACCAAGCCCATGTGGCGAACACCGCGTGGGAAAACCCTCCGATTGTTGCCACCAACCAGCTGTCGGCCTCTCTCTCAAACAGATTGTTACTTTCCAGGACGGGGAGTTTTGTTGCACGGACGCGCTTAACCGCCCGGCAGGCACATCACTGCTGCAAGGCTATCGGAGCACGGCGACCGCTGTCTAACCGTTTTTCAAATTGGGTTGGATAACGGCAGCAGTGCCAAGGAGGAATAATGGGAATTTCGAGCGCGCTCTATTCTGCAATCAGTGGCTTGCAGAGCAATTCACAGGCTATGACCGTTACCGGCAACAATATTTCCAACAGCAACACCATAGGATTCAAAAGCAGTTCGACAGTTTTTTCAGATCTTCTTTCAGCAAATATTGCCAGTTCGAGCGGTGATTCTCAGGTCGGCAGAGGTTCTCAGGTGCAGACAGTGCAGAGTAATTTCAGCCAGGGGGGGTTTGAGTCAACGAGTAATTCAACCGACATTGCGATCGAAGGGAGCGGTTTTTTTATTGTCCGCAACCCTTTGAACACGGACGATTCCTACACTCGTAATGGATCTTTTAGTTTTGACAAGAACGGCTACCTCGTCAATGCTGATGGTAGTAGAGTTCAAGGTTCAACGTATAACACAAACGGCGTGCTGATTAGCGGCAATCTGGGTGACATACAGGTTGACAAAGTTTCGCAGATCCCGGCAAAACAAACAGCAAAAGTCACTCTCGAGACTAATCTCGACTCCAATTCAACAGTACAGTCTGCCTTCGATATTACCGATCCTACCGGAACGTCGAATTATTCGACCTCAACTACTATTTACGATTCATTGGGTACCGCCCATCTGGCGACTTGCTATTTCAGCAAAACTTCTGGAAATACATGGGATTGGAATCTTACCACAGATAGTTCTGCTCTTGGTGGCACAGGTTCTTTAACAAACATAGGCAGCGGCGTTATTACTTTTGATTCAAAAGGCAACCTCGCCACCGGTGGTACAGGAACAACCTCTGCTTTGACCTGGACTGACGGGGCGGATCCAACTCAGGTGGTCACCTATAAGTTTGATCCAACTCAGTTCAATAGTGATTCCACGGTATTTTCTCAAAAACAGGACGGATACTCCTCCGGTCAAGTAACGGATGTAAAAGTTGCAACGGACGGCACAGTTAGCGCTGTTTATTCTAATGGTCAAACCATTCCAAGGGGAAAGATAGCGCTCGCCACCTTCTCTAATGCCGACGGACTTGACAGCATAGGGGGGAGCCTCTATTCCTCAACCGTTAGTTCTGGCAACCCCACCATTGGTTATCCTGGGTCGTCACAAGGCACGCTCGTCACGAAATCGCTCGAACTTTCCAATGTCGATCTGGCAACGGAAATGGTCAAACTCATCACCATCCAGAGCGGTTACTCCGCAAATTCGAAAGTTATTACCACTGCCAATGATATGCTTCAGGAACTCATTAATCTGAAACGCTAAGAGCGGAGAAATAAAGTTATGAATCCATCTTCAACATTACGAGAAGATCTTCAGGCGCTCTGCGATCTTCTCATCAGGGAGCGCAAGGCCATCACCCATCTGCAGATGCAGCAACTGGATACTATCCAGCATGAAAAAACCAGATTGCTCGGTGTACTGCAACAGGCCGAGAAACCTGTCGAACAGGAAAATTTGGGATTGATCAACACGATCAAGGCGAATAATGAACGCAATCGGTTGTTGTTAGAATCCGGCCTCAAATTGATCGGCAAGCTCCAGGATAACGTCTTTCGTCGATTGACCCTTACCTACGCCGCACAAGGACGTTCCCTCAACATCGGAGTCGGTCCCCGCATCCTCAACCGGAGCATCTAGTCGTGGGCAGCCTAATTTCCTCACTCTATACCGGTGCCAGCGGTATCTTCACCAGCCAGACTGCGGTCCAGGTTACCGGCAACAATATAGCCAACGTCAACACTAAAGGCTATTCGCGACAAACTGCCAATATCAGCAGTTCCACACCGTTGGAACAAGGTGGGCTGGTCTATGGCACCGGTAGCACGGTTGACCATATCGACCGGGCTGGTGATTCTTTCATCACAAAGCAGTTAATCGCTCAAAGCGCAACCTATGGCGAGTACGAAGCCAGCAGCACACCGCTCAGCGATATTGAACAGAGTCTTAGTATCAGTGATTCCAGCCTTTCTAGTGACATTGACAACTTTTTTGATGCCTGGGAGCAATTGGGCAGCAATCCCGCCGGAACGGCAGAACGACAGCAGGTGATCCAGGAAGCCAGCAACATGGCAGATCGTTTTCAGCAGATTGATCAGCAGTTGACTGGAGTCGTTAATGGTATCAACACAACCATCGAATCGAAAATCACAAACTTGAATGAACAAATGCAACAGGTCGCCAGCCTCAACAGTAATATCTTTCACACCGAAACATCGGGCGGAGATGCCAATACCCTTAAGGACCAACGCGATCTGCTCGTCCAGCAGGTGAGTGAAACTTGTGGCGCAACCTCCTATGCCGATAATAATGATATGGTCTGCCTGCAACTTAGCAATGGCACGCCCCTGGTAACCGGCAGCAATGTCTCAATATTTTCAACATCGAAGATCAATGGTGCAACACAGGTCACCCTTACAAACGGAGGGTCCAGTACCTCCTTGTCAGCGAATGACTTCAATGGAGAACTTAAGGGATTGCTTTCTGTTCGTGACGTATATGTTCCAGAACTCCGAAACGATATGGATCAGTTGGCGTACACGATCGCCACCGATGTTAATTCGCTGCATACCACGGGCATTGATAAAAATGGTGCCACCGGTACCGATCTGTTTACCCTCACCGCTCCTGCAGATCCTACAGCACCGGCATGGCAAGGCGCTGCAGGTTCTATCGCAGTCGGTTTCAGCGATCCAGCCCTGATCGCGGCCGGAAAAACCTACACAACTGGCGACAACGGTCTGACCAAAAGCATTGCCGCCCTCCGCGACACGGCCAGCATAAGCGGCTCGACCTATACCGAGGAATATGCTCGCATTGCAACCAGGGCTGGGTCTTTAGTCAGCAGTAATGAGCAAAAACTCAGCGATAGTTCCTCGCTTCTGGATGGAATCAACACCAAGCGCGATTCGGTGTCCGGGGTTTCCACGGATGAGGAAATGGTGCTCCTCATTCAGTATCAGGCAGGCTACAAGGCAGCTGCAAATTTTTTAACAACCATCAAGGATATGCTTGACACCCTTGTCAAAATCTAGAGGTTTCCCATGATTATCACCAGAGATGCATCAGCCTATCGTACCCTGCAGAACAATCTTGCGAAAACGTCTACTACCTTGAACCAACTCTATATCAAGTCGTCGACCGGAGTAGAGGTGGCCAAAGCCTCGGACAATCCTTCAGCGGTCGGGTCGATCATCAATGGCCGTAGCGATATCGTCCAAGGTGAGCGGTATATTGAGAACTGCAAGCATGTGCAGGATAATCTTTCGAGCTCGGAAACCTATATGAATTCAGTTGAGGGAATCATGACCAGGGCTAAAGAAATAGCCGTAGCCGGTGCCAACGACAGCCTGTCGAGCTCCGACCGCAGTACGCTGAACGATGAAGTGACCCAATTGCAGAAATCTCTGCTTGATCTGGCCAACACCCAGGTAAATGGCAAATATATCTTTGCCGGCTTCAACGACCAGACCCAGCCGTTCTCCGGGACGCCAGTTGCGTATAACGGCACCAACGATCACCAGATGATCGAAACAAGTGCAGGGGCCACAACGGCGAAAAACATTACCGGCGAAGAACTGTTCATGAGTCCGAAGAACCTGTTCACAACGCTTGACAACCTATCGACCGCTTTGACCAGCGGTAACAGCACCAACATCTCTAGCCAGCTTACTCCACTGGAAGATGCTGCCGATCAGGTTCGTACCCAATTGAGTTTGCTCGGTAACAACAGCGCCCATATGGATGACATGATTAGCCTGCATGAGAATGCACTGACTCTGACCAAGGCAACCCTCTCGAGAAATCAGGACGCCGATCTGACCGTGGTACTGTCGGAAATTTCCAAAATGGAAACCTCGCTACAAGCAACTATGAAGGTGACTGCCAGGGTGTCTTCACTCAGCTTGACGGATTATTTATAACGAGTGAGCCTTTTGCAAAATGATAGAATTCCATATTTTGTTCTGGGCTTTAAGAGCGGAATGAAAACATTTTTTCTTGTCATTTCGGGTGCTAATGAGGAATCTCGCCCTTTGAAGCAAGAGATTTCTCCCGTTGGTCGAAATGACAGAACATTCTGACGTTCATTTTGCTAGAAGCTCGGTTTTAAGCATGATATTAGTTCCGGTGCGGGATCTCTCTCATTTTAGGCGGAGCGGCATAGCGCGGAGTCTAGCCATACAATCTCTGAGTGCCAGCCCCGTTAGGACGGGGCGCGTAGCGGTCCGTCCTAACCACGATTTCAGCGGATTGCCGTCTGGCTGGTATGTGATGGTTGAATATCGCCCTTTTTCAATCAAAGATCTCAGATAACCATGATTTCTTTTTGTGTTGACCCTGTGGGCCGACACCATGCTCGTTATAATGTTTGTCATGATGTTTGTTGTAAAAGGGGTTGTGCTCATCATGATGTTTTTTCTGAAAGGGATTGCTCTCGTCGCCATGTTGGTATTGCGGTTGCGGAGTTGTCTGTTGTGGGGCTGACTGCTGGGGTTGTTGGGATTGAGCATAGGATCGTTCGACTATCTTGTCGAGTTCACCACGGTCGAGCCATATTCCACGACAATCAGGGCAGTAATCGATCTCCACTCCTTGTCGATCTGTCATCTTAAGTTCAGCAGTAATACATACCGGGCATTTCATAAAAACGTTCTCCTCTGATTATAAGTGATGTCAATCTGTTCCGTTGTCTCACGACGATTAGAATACCTGCACTGGAAAAACTGGAAAGCAATCTCTCGGTTGCCCTATTTATTTGTTCAGACAGGCAATCTTTAAGCTGTTCAAATTTTCAGCAAAGGGTTTTGCAATCCATACTTCTACCTTCATAAGGCTTTGCGCTGTGGTCCAACAGTCAACCTTTATAAGAGGAGCTGGAAGATTTTTAACCCCCGTTTCGAGACTCACAATTTTTTCCTGTACGTTGGTATCGTTCCAAGACTTGATTTTTTCCTGCACGACTGGGTTTGTTCCAATACTTGCCACACTTTTGAAAGTCGCAATTCCTGCCCAAACGACCAGAGCGCCGACCATTAGGATTCCGGCAAGGCCGGCGCCAAGAAAAATTTTGAGTTTTCGGTTCAACTTAAAATTTGTTTTTAAATATCTCAGTTCTTCTGAAAAATTAATATGTTTCATATGAATTTCCTTTTGTTACTTAAATTTGGTGGTGTATTCGCTACACAGCGACTTGTTGTTTGAGGACTAATCTTTCAATCAATCCCTTAAATCTCTACTGCCTCTTTGATTCAGCAGGGCTTCCGGTAACATTGTCTTTTGGACCTTCATTTCACACAGTGATAACGTAAAGTATCGCAAATATTGTTGGGATACTTCCAGCAAGCAATCTTCCATACGAAGGACTGTGCGCGGCAAATAACTTTTCCCGTGCAAAAATAATCGACATACCTTACTCTGTAAGAAGATCAATTTTTTCTAATTCTTTCGATGCTTCCCTCCGGTTAATTCGAATCGGTTTATCGCGTTGCTTTGCAAGTTCACGCCGAACGGAACGAACAAGTCTTTCGAAACTGGTTTGAAACACCTCAAGATAATTAACCCCTTCGCCCTTGATGATGATTTCACCTATGTGTCTGAGCTTCAAAGAAACTACACACTGCTTGTCACAACCCCCCTTGGGACTGTTTACATCCGAGAAACGAACATGGACTCGCGTGGTGACGGCACGGTACCGACCCAAGAAATATTGCAGTTGGCGCAAAATAATAATTTTTGATTCCTCATTGGAATCCAGTGCACTCCAGTTGACATCGACACTCATGAATTCCTCCATTGAAGGTTTTGTACTTGTTGTTAATAGAAACCATAATGAGCGATGTCGTTTTTAACAAATAGATAATAACAACATTACAATTCAATAAAATCGAAACATAAGATGGAATGGCTTAACTATCATCACCTCTATTACTTCTGGGTTGTGGCCAAAGAGGAGAGTATCACCAGGGGCGGAGAACGACTTCGATTGGCCACATCTACGGTCAGCATGCAGATAAGCAGACTTGAAGAATCCTTGGGCGGCAAGCTCTTCCGGAGAGTGGGGCGTAATCTTGAGCTGACGGATCTCGGACATTTGGTCTTCCGGTATGCCGACGAGATTTTCGCTCTGGGCCTGGAGTTGATTGATACTGTTAAAGGTAGGGTCGTTTCAGGACCGCTCCGTTTTGAGGTCGGCATCGTGGACGCGCTTCCCAAGTTGATGGCCAGAAGAATTCTGGAACCAGCCATGGCTCTTTCCGAAGGACTACGCCTTGCTTGTCACGAGGGCAAAGAGATGCAACTCCTGGCTGAATTAGCCGTTCACAATCTGGATATTGTACTCACCGGTTCACCTGTGAAGCCCGGCCTGAGTGTCAAGGCCTACAGCCACCTGTTGGGAGAATGCGGGGTGACCTTTTGTGCTGTGGAATCTCTAGCAGGACCGTTGCGACAGGGATTTCCACAATCGCTGAACAATGCCCGAATGTTATTGCCTACTCCAATGTCAGCATTGCGGGGAAGTCTGGATCAATGGTTCAGTTCGCTTGGCATCCGTCCTGAAATTGCCGGTGAATTTGACGACCATGCATTATTGACGGTGTTTGGTCAGGCTGGGGACGGTGTCTTTGCTGTACCGTCTCTTATAGAGCAGGAAGTATGTCTGCAACATAATGTTGCTATCATCGGCAGGTCAGATGCGGTCAGAGAGCATTACTATGCAATCTCCGTGGAAAGGATCATTAAGCATCCTGCAGTGGTGGCAATTTGGAATGCAGCACAGGGGTTTAGGAAACAATGGAACGCAATGCCGGATTAAACTTATTGTTTTGGTCATGTAATTTTTCATTAGCGTTTGACAAGCCAATGATGGCTCGCTACAGGCTGGCTGGTTGCTCTGTTTAGTATTCAGCTCTATTGGTGTGGTGATATTCAGGGTGAGTTCGGCTCTTTTTTCGCCGATCCGTCTACGCAATGGGGGGGCTGGGTAGATTTGGCCGCCCATGAAGCTCAGTCAGATTGAGGAACCACAGTGGCACGGGGGTAATTTGACAGTGATGAGCGATGTAACCTGAAACGATGTGTCCGTTGTCAAAGATTGTATCGAAAGCCAGGTCAAATGGTCACTAATCTTGCCGACTGCTGACGAATTGAGTCTGCGAATCACCACCCAGAGCCTTGTACAGGGTGATCTGATTTTGCAGCTGGTTCAGCCGGTTTTCGGCCATAGCAATTTCAGCCTGCCTTCGGTTTTCCTGGGCATCAAGCCACGATTTAAGCGGATTGCCGCCCGCCTGATAGCGAACCCGGTACAGTTCTTCGCTCTGCCGGGCTGCACCCAGCGCCAGTTCAAGTTTTTCCGCCTGGGCAAGATATTGTATTCGGGCAGAGAGGCTGTTCTCCACATCCGCCAAGGCTCGGTACAGGGCTTGGCGAAAGTTGAGGATGGCGCGCTGGTAATCGGCTTCCGATATCTTGACAGCACGCTGCTTATCCCGCCATTGCACAAAAGGCAGAGCCATTTCGGCGCTTAGGGCAGCAATGGGATTGCTCAATAATCGTGAGAGTTCCTCGCTGCTCCCGCCCAAGCTGCTGTTGAGAGAAAGGGTAGGGTAGAAGTTGGCATGAGTGGCATCAGTGGTGGCCAGGGCACTGCGCAGTCTAGATTCGACAGCGCGCAGGTCGGGGCGTCGCGCCAGCAAATGGGCGGGAAGGCCTGCTTCCACCTGAGCGAGTTTGGCCTTGGCGAGATCCTGAGGTTCACTCGTCTTCAGTTTTTGGGGTGGACCGTCAAAAAGGATTGAGAGAGCGTTCCGTGCTTCCACGCGTTGCTGTAACAACTGTGTATGGCTGGCTTCCTGACTGGCCAGACTGCGCTCTGCTTCAAGGACTTCAAGAGCTGTAGCTGCCCCCGCAGTTTTTTGTACCTGCACCAGTTCCAAGATGCGGCGGGTATAATCGATACTTGCCTGAGAGAGCGTGATGCGCTGGTTGAGATAGGCGATTTGAAAGTAGAGCGAGGCTGTCGTGCCGATCAGAGACAGTTCGGTGCTGGCCCGGTCTTCTTCGGTTGCTATAGCTTCCCAGTGAGCAGCATCAAAGGTACTCTCCAGTTTTCCCCAGAGATCAAGTTCATAACTAACGGCACCGGAGGTAGTGAAATTACGGGTTTCATTGCTGTTTGAACCTAGGTTGCGACTTAAGGCCGCACTGCCCTGAACCGTGGTATTCGGTAAACGGTCACTGTTTGCTTGTTCCGCCTTCAGTTGCGCCTTGCGGACCAGAATAGCGGCTGCGGCCAGATCGTTGTTACGTCTCAAAACTTCTTCCACCAACTGGTTAAGAACTGGGTCACCGAATTGCTGCCACCATGGATCGTGCAACAAGGGTTCCTTTTCTTTTAGGTGCTCCCAGGCTGTAGGAATTGTGGCAACCGGTGTTTGGTAGGGTGTTTTAAACTGGGCGCCGCAACCAGCAAGGAGCAGTACCAGGATTGGTGTCATGAGACGCGTGCGTGAGAAAAAAATCAGGCTCATATAATTATTCTCGCATCAAGGCCACCACGGGATCAAGGCGGGCGGCATTGCGGGCAGGGAGAAAACCGAAAAGGATACCTATACAGGTGGAACAGAGAAAGGCGCTGACAATGGAGCTGGTGGAATAGATCAGTTTGAAATCGCTGCCAGAGAGCGTTACTGCCACTCCGACTCCCAGGGCCAGAGCAACGCCCAGCAGGCCGCCGATCAGGCAGACCAGCACCGCTTCGATCAGGAATTGCTGCATGATATCGCTATGCCGGGCGCCTACTGCCATCCGTACCCCGATCTCCTGCGTCCGTTCGGTAACCGACACTAGCATGATGTTCATGACCCCGATACCGCCAACCAACAGCGATATCAGGGCAATTGAGGAGATCAGCAGGGTCATGGTCTGGGTTGTTTTTTCGATGGTCTGCCGGATGGCGTCCAGATTGGAGGTGAAGAAATCTTTGGTGCCGTGGCGTTGGGTCAGCAGCTTGACGATGCTCTGTTCGGCGAGGGCACTAGGCACGTTGTCCGCCACCCGCACCGTAATGGTGCGTAGATATTGCTGGCCGGTCAGCCGATTCATGGCGGTTGTGTAGGGCGTCCAGATGTTGAGACTGTCGCTGTCGCCGAAATTGGAATCCTTTTTTTTAGTGACACCGATAACACGGCAGGGGACTTTGTCCAGCATGATCACCTCACCGAGTACCTTAATCGAATCGCCGAACAAGGCGCGACGGGTATTCTGGTCGATAACCACCTCCTGAGTATTGGTTCGGACTCCTTCATAGTCAAAGAGCCGGCCAAGAGCCAGTTCCATGCCGCGAACCCGGAAATAGTGCTCGCCAACTCCGTTGATCTGTGCGGTGACGCTGACGCTGCGGTAGAGCAGGGTCAGCGATTTGGCAACAACCGGGGTGACGGTGTCGACATAGGGTTGGAGGGCAAGGGCATCGGCATCCCGGGGTAGCAGGGTCCGGACCCGGCCGGAACGCATGTCACCGTAATCCTGGCCCGGATATATGCTGATGGTATTGGTGCCGATGGCGCTGATATCCTTGAGGATGCGCTGTCGCGACCCCTCCCCCAGGGCCACCACCGAGACTACCGAAGCAATGCCGATGATGATACCGAGCATGGTGAGCAGGGTGCGCAGCCGATGTGCGGCCATGGCAAGTATTGCCATGTGGAATGCCTCGGTAAACCGGTCCCAATGGGCTCGCCAAGGGTGGGCGGTGGCAACGGTGTCGTGGGTGAGGGTATGGATCTGTTCAGGAGTACGGGTCGGACGGTCCGCGACCACGGCGCCATCGCAGAGCTCGATGATGCGGTTGGCGTGTCCTGCCACCTGCAGGTCATGCGAGACCAGGATAATGGTGTGGCCGTCCTGGTTGAGCTCGCGCAGGATTTTCATCACCTCGTTGCCGCTGGCCGTATCAAGGGCACCGGTCGGCTCATCGGCAAGGATGACGGTGCCGCCGTTCATCAGGGCTCGGGCAATGGAGACCCGTTGTTGCTGACCACCAGACAACTGGCCAGGCGTATGCTCCAGACGGTCAGCCATACTCAGGCGGGTGAGCAGGTTTGTGGCTCTTTTTTGGCGGGCGGTACTGCCAAGTCCTGAATAAATAGCCGGAATCTCTACATTGGCCAGGGCATTAAGGGTGGCTAATAGGTGGTACCGTTGGAAAATGAAGCCGAAATGCTCGCGGCGGAGATAGGCAAGTTCGTCCGGTTCCAGCTGGCTGGTCTCCTGACCTTCCATACGATAACTGCCCCGGCTCGGGCGGTCCAGGCAGCCGATGATATTCATCAGTGTCGATTTGCCGGAGCCTGAGGTGCCGACAATGGCCACCATCTCGCCGGCATTGATGGTCAGGTCGATATCCTTGAGTACCGTTATTACCTCGTCACCGGAAGGATAATCGCGGCAGACGTCCTTGAGTTCGATGAGCGGCGTGTTCATTAGAACATTCTTGGCATCGGGTTGCGCCGCTGCGGGCTTGCAGGTTGTGCTGATGTGCCGCTTGTCTGCTCGCCAATTACCACCCGTTGTCCTTCTTGCAGCCCTTCCAATATTTCAGCCTGGACATTGTTGTTGAGGCCGATGCGCACCCATTGCTCCTCCATTTTGCCAGCAGCTGTTTCCACCCGCACCGAATAGCGGCCCTCTTTGTTTTTTTGCCCCAGAGCTGCGGCTGGAACAACCAGGACATTTTTGGCTTCTGCCAGAACAATATTAACCTGGGTGGTCATGGAGATACGCAGCTTGCCTTCGATATTAGGAACATCGAGGATGCCCAGATAGTATATGGCGGTGCTTGAGGAACTGGTGGTGCTGGTTGCGTTGCTGGCGGAACTGTCCTTGGAGATTGAATCAGGGGCAGGTTCGATGGAGCCCAGTTCCGCGGGGTACCGATTATCCGGCTCGCCGAGAATGGTGAAGTAGACCCTTTGGCTCGGTTTAACCCGGACCACATCGGCTTCGGAGATCTCCACCTTGATGGTCATTCTGTCGAGCCGGGCTACCTTTATGATGGTCGGAGCTGACTGGTTTGCGTTGACGGTCTGGCCCTCTTTGGTGACAATAGCTACCACCACGCCGTCAATGGGTGTGTAGATTTTGGTGTAGCCAAGCTCGAGCTGCGCGGTATCAACGGCAATTTTTGCCTGTTCAATTTGGGCATCCAGGGTAGCGATTTCCGCCTTGGTGACGCTTAAGGTGGCCTCCGCATTTTCGAAATCTGCTCGGGATGCGGCATCGCCCTGCAGCATTTGCATCTGGCGTTTGTAGGCAAGTTCCGCTTGGCGAAGCGAGGCTTCTTTGGCTAGTTTCTGGGCACGGACGGCTGCCAGGGCCGCAGTTTTATTCCTCAGGGTGTTCTGCTGCGGCAGCGAGTCGATTTCGGCGACCAGTTGGCCGGCTTTGACGGTATCGCCCAAAGCCACCTTCAATGCCTTGAGCTGTCCTGAGACCTGGGCACCCACACTGACTAGGTTGTTCGATTCCACCGTGCCGTTAGCAAGGACCGTGCGTTCTACATCCCCGCGGCTGACCGGCGCCGTCATTGCGATAGGGAGTTGCTCACTGCGAAAATAAAAATATGCTCCTGTAGCGATTGACACGATCAGAGCCATCGTCAGCAAGTGGAAGCGCCTGCGGGATCTTAATTTCGAAATATGTATGCTCAAGGTTGTCTACCCATAGGAGATGAAAGAGACATCTGGATATCACGCAGAAGTTGCTGTGGGTGCAGCTGATTTTGCGGGAATCAAATCTTTTCTTCCAGACAATATCGAATAATTGACGAAAAGCCTAGGGCGGTGAAGGTCTTTATTGTGTAAAATTTTGTTAAGTTACCGGGTTGTTTAGAACAATTTGGGAAGGTGAAATCTATGTTTCCGGGAAAAGATATGGACGTGACTCGTTTGTTGCTCTTCTCCCGGTTTGGAAAGGGGTTCGCTGTTCACAGAGTATTGTGACCAGTCGGTAAAAAAAATTCTTTGCCAGCAGAGGCAAAATTCTAAACCCATCGAAAATAGATTTTGGCTCTCTTTATGTACCGCTAAAGGTGATTTGCGTACGGATTTTAAACAAGAAAGGCCCCGGAATACTCTGGGGCCTTTCTTGTTACGCGAACGTCATTGACAATTTTTATTGTTTCATCTTACATCTTAAAAGTGCCGTCCTTGTGATTGGTGATAGTGGCGTCAAGAAAACGGACTTTGGAGCCTTTTTCCTTAAGCACGTTATAGGCCATTTCGGATCGGGCCCCGGTGGAGCAATACAAGACCAGTTCCTTGTCTTTGGGGATGTCGCCAAGGCGATCGGCTACGTCGCCGGCGGGGATGTTTATTGCACCCTTGATCTTGCCGGTTTCCTCAACTTCTTCGGGGTTGCGAACGTCAATGATCAGGATGTTGGCCGGAGTATTCTTGGCTAAGGTGTCAAATTCGGTAACCGAAATACTGCCAGCCTTCGGCTTCGGCACATAGACCACTTTATTGGCCAGCTTGCCGGTTTCCACCGTATACTTGGCCGTTTGCCAGGCATCAATTCCGCCGACAAGCACCCGTGGGCCGGGGTAGCCTGCTTTGACGAGTTTCATCGCCACTTTTTCGGCGCTTCCATCGCCTTTTGCATCATAGACGACAATGGGTGGTTTCATTTCTTTTTTCGGGAAGAACTTCAGCGCCTTGTCGATATTTTTTTCCGGGATGTTTACTGCGCCCTTGATGAAGCCTTTCTTGGCATCCTTGCCATTTCTAATATCAAGCAAAACAAAAGATAATTCTTTGTCGAGCCATGCCTCCTTGAGGGCTTGTGAACTCAGGACGCTGGAATTGCGCTTGTTCCATTCCGGCATGCCTTCGAGGAATATTTTAACATTGGTGTAGCCGATTTTCTCTGCCTCACGGGCAGAGGAAGGACTGAGAGCTCATGTGACCCCTGCGCAGAAGTAAACGACCAGCTCATTTTTGTCCTTGGGGAGCTTGTCGAGGTTTTTCTGAAATGCTGGAAAGGGAATGTTGATGGCGGTAGGGATTGATCCATCTTGAAATTTAATCGGCGGTCGAGCATCGATCAGGGTATACTTTTCCTGCCCTGTCACCAGTTTTTCTACGGCTTCAACGCTGAGTTTTTTTTCTGCAGCAACCGTCATCTTTGGTTTGATGGAAATTTCGGATATGCTTTTGGAACCATTGGCTGCCTCCACAAAAGCGACCCGCACCTCACTGCCCTTTTTGATGTCGCGCAGGGATTTTTCGACATCGCCCGGTGTTGAGCCATTAATGATTGTGAGTTTGTCTTCGTCAAACTTGACCACTTCGGCTACAGCATCCAGCTTGAGTTGAATCACCTGTGACTTCATCGAAACGTCATCGAAAAAGGCCCGCATCTGCCCATCCTCTGGCGCATGACAGACAGCACAGGATTTGACATCTTTTGCTTTCGCTGGCGGCGGCGCTTGATCAGCGGCCAACGCTGATGATGCTATCATCAGCGTAGCTGCAGCAAGACCGGCAAGCATTTCTCTTGGTTTGCCCAACCTCATAATTTACTCCTCCTTTCCTAGTTTCCAGCCCTGATGATTCTGGCTTTTTGCAGTTTCTATGCACACAAGATAGCACTGCTACTGGTGCGCTTAGTCAATGGATGCCGAAAATCCGTTCCGGAAAATGAGGGCGGATAATGACGTCCATCACTTGGTCAAAAGCAAAAGTCGTGCCACTCAGTTGAAGGCTGGAGAGCTGAGAATAAACGCTATCGGGTGGGTCAGTCGTGTTTGATAAGGCCGTAGCGGTGCAAACGATTCCAGACGGTCACCCTGGAAACACCAAGTATCTTTGCCGCCATTGATTTATTGCCTCTGGATTGCGCCAAGGCCTGGAGCAGTTCCAGTTTTTTTTGTTCGTCAGCGGCGATACTGGCTGGAGGCTGGACGGTCGCCAGGGTAAGGTCAGGCGGCAGGTGGGTTGGTTCGATGTGTCCTTCGGTGCAGGTCACAAAAGCGTAGGCAAAGGCGCTTTTTAGTTCCCGTACATTGCCTGGCCAGGGGTAACGAACCAAAGCCTGCATGGCCTCAGGGGAAATGCCGAGAATCTGTTTGTTGCTTTTTAATTGGAGATGGCGAAAGAAACTATCAGCCAGCAGGGGGATGTCATCAGGTCGTTTACGCAAAGGGGGCAGTTCGATGGGTAAGACATTGATGCGATAATACAAATCGCTGCGAAACAACCCCCTCTCTACTAATTCCTTGAGATTCCGGTTTGTGGCCGTGATGATCCGCACGTCCACTGGGATGGAGCGGTTGTCTCCGACCCGTTCAATGACCTTTTCCTCCAGGACCCGAAGCAGCTTGACCTGGATCGGTTGAGGTAACTCGCCGATTTCGTCGAGGAAAATATCACCACCGTGGGCTGCCTCAAAACGCCCCTGCCGGTTTTGATAGGCTCCGGTAAAAGCCCCTTTGACATGGCCGAAAAGCTCGCTTTCCAGCACCGATTCGTTGAGCGCGGCGCAGTTTACCTGAATATACGGCTGGTTCTTCCGGTTTGAATGGAGGTGGATGGCCTTGGCGGCCAGTTCTTTGCCGGTACCGCTTTCCCCGAAAATAAAGGCAGGTGCGTCAGAGGCGGCAACATTGGCCAGAAGGTCGAAGGTACGGCTCATGATAGCTGAAGTGCCGATTAGCCCGTAAAAGGTATCCTCTGCGCGCAGGTCATGGCGTAATGCTTCAATCTGGCTATCTTTTTCCATCAACTCGGTGACATCAGCCCACGTCTCGACGGCACCGATGGTAACACCACGTTCATCGCGCAATACCGAGGCGTTTTTCATAGCATGTACCAGGCTGCCGTCCTTTCTGGTCAATTGACATTTTCGCATGGAAACCGTGCTGTCACGGAACAGCAAACACCAGTGTTGATTGGTGGCATCGTAGATCCTTTCACAACTGCTGCACTTCAGGATGGAGCAGTTGCAGCCGAGGAGTTCGTCGCGTTCATAACCGGTCATCTCAGCGAAGGGACGGTTAACCGAGACAATAATGCCGCCAGGGTCGACCATCATGACGCCATCATGAATGATGTCAATAACTGTTTCCCAATAACGGTTTAGTGTTTTGTCTTCCATGGAGTCGCTCTTATCGTATAATTGTTTAAACACATGTTTAAACAATTATACACTGGATGAACAGGGTGCAAGAAAAATGTCAGCCTTCAGTTATATTTTGGGGGCTGGATTGGCGCAATCTTGTGGAGAAATGGTGCTTGAAAATTTAACAAGTCGTTCGGTAGCAAATCTATTGCTACGATTGCTCATCATGAGGCTCAACCATGGGACAAAATATGGGCTAATGTTTTGTATATTCTGTATTCATAAGCAACTTGTGTTGAATTGTTGATATTGCGAAATTATTTATAATTAAGCACCACTTGTTGCCATTTTGCTTTTTCTATGTGAAAAAAGCGAGCTAACTGCCTACCCATCTGAAACTATTGACGTTTCCAATATTCTTGCGTACATTCAATCCGGCTTGCTCACTATATCAATTCGAATTTTAGCAAGTCTCGTTAGGTGGTTGATGCACTTTTAGCCTATCGCCGTTGCGATCTTATGCTACAATACGAAAAGTACTGACCGCTTAAGCCACATCCCATTCGCATCGTATCCGGGTCACCCTGCTGGTCGATGGTGCCCGAACACCGCACATAAGGAGATCGTGATGCTCACTCTGATTGAAACCGATATAACCACCCTGAAAGTCGACGCCATTGTCAATGCCGCCAACGAAACCCTGCTCGGCGGCGGTGGAGTCGATGGCGCCATCCACCGGGCAGCAGGTCCGGAACTCCTCGAAGAATGTCGCAAGATCGGCGGTTGCAAGACCGGACAGGCTGTGCTCACCAAGGGTTACAATCTGCCGGCCAAGTACGTTATCCATACCGTAGGGCCGGTATGGCAGGACGGCAATCATAACGAGCCCGCCTTCTTGGCCAGTTGTTACCGCAAGTGCCTGGAACTGGCGGTGCAGAACAATATCGAGTCCATCGCCTTCCCTGCCATTAGTTGCGGAGCCTTCGGCTTCCCTTTGGATGAAGCGGCGGATGTCGCCATTGATACTATCCAGTCCTTCCTCGACCGCAACGGCAAGCCCAAAGAGGTGTATGTCGTCTGCTTTCAATCACGGGTAAAAATGGCCTTTACCCAGGTTATGCATGGGCTGGATTGACATTAAACGTCTGGTCTAAATCTTATTTACTCTAGATACCGCTCGCTGATTTTGCACCCATGCCCGCCCTGCAACCACCTGTTCAAGACCTTTTTACTTACGGCTCACTGATGTGCGAAGACATCATGGCTGCTGTGGTTGGTGCATCGCTTGCCTGCACCCCGGCGATGCTACCTGGTTTTCGCCGTTTTCTTGTTAGCAACGAGCACTATCCTGGCGTGATTGAAGATGATGCCGGGACTGTGCCTGGCATCGTTTATCACGCGATAAACCCGGAAGGCTGGTCGCGGCTTGACGCCTTTGAGGGCGAGTTCTATGACCGGAGCTTGGTGACGGTACGTTATGCGCACAACGCTGAGTCTCAGGTGTATTGTTATGTTTTTCGGCCCGAATTCCATCATTTGTTGACCACGATTGAATGGGATTACGCTGCCTTCCTCCAGAATGGCAAACAGCTTTTTCAGAGCCGGTATTGCGGATTCAAGACGCTGGACTGCCGGTAATGTCTTGGTGGTGGCGAAATCGGACCGGTTTTTCATCCATCCCTTTCTTTAAGGCAAGGAGTTGCCATGCGTATAGGCATTGATATCGGCGGCACCCACACCGATGGGGTTCTTGTTGATGGAACCCGACTGGTCGCTGCTGCCAAAGTTCCTACCAACCATGATCATCTGCTGGAATCGATCAGCCAGGTGCTGCATTTGATTCTCGACGGGCGAGATCCCGCCGGAGTTAGCGTTCTTAACCTGAGCACCACCCTGACAACGAACGCCATCATTACGGGCAAGACTGATCCTGTGGGGATGTTGGTTGGGGGGGGGGCGGGTATTGCCTTAGAAACGTACCGAATCGGCAATCATTTCCATCAGATCTCCGGCAGTCTCGATCATCTCGGTACCGAGACCGTACCTCTGGATGTCGATCAATTGGAACGGGCTATTGCAGACTGTAGCGCCCAGGGGGTGAAGCGTTTTGCGGTTGCCGTCAAGTTTTCGCCTCGCAACCCAAAGCATGAGAACCTGATGCGGGATCAGTTGGGTGAACGGGCTGATTTTGTCTCCACCGGTCACCTGATTTCAGGCCAACTCAATTTCGGCAGGCGCATTCATACTGCCTACTATAATTCCGCAGTGTCGCGGACCTTCCGCTCCTTTACCACCGCCCTGACCGCCAGTCTCAGCGGCTTTGCCCTGCAGTGTGAGGTTAATATACTTAAGGCTGACGGCGGCACCATGCCGCTTGTTCGGGCCCAGGAAGCTCCGGTGCAGTCGATTTTTTCGGGTCCGGCAGCCTCGGTCATGGGTATCTTGGCCACCACTCCGGCAGTCTCAGATATGCTCATGCTCGATATCGGCGGTACGACTTCGGATATTGCCCTTTTTGCCTCAGGCCAGCCGCTGCTTGAACGGGAGGGCATTGCTATCGATGGTCACCCCACCCTGGTCCGGGCTATCCATGTCGAATCTATTGGTATTGGCGGCGATTCATTGATAAGTGTGGGGGAGAACGGCGCCCGGACCGGACCGCAACGGCTCGGCCCCTGTATGGCCACCGGCGGCCCGACACCGACTTTGATGGATGCACTCAATGTCCTCGGTTTGGCTGCATTCGGTGAGGTGCAGCGTTCCATAGAGGGCTTGGAGATACTGGCAGCCAGTCATGGCCTGACCGGGGCGCAGTTGGCCAGGGATGCCGTCGACATGGCTGTCAACGCCATCAGCACTAAGATCGAAAGCCTTATAGCTCATGTTAATTCGAAACCGGTCTATACTATTCATGAAATATTGGAAGATCGCGAAATAAAGCCAGAAAAAATCATTGTTATTGGTGGGCCAGCTTCCGTTTTTAAGGAATTGCTGCAGGTTCGACTGGGTATGGAGGTGGTGATCCCACCGCTCCACGGCGTAGCCAACGCCATCGGCGCGGCCCTGACCCGTTCCACCAGCCACCTGACCCTCACTGCCGATACAACCAAAGGTAAACTTTCGGTGCCGATGCTTGGCGTTTTCCGTTCCATCCCACGAGGTTTCAATCTCGACACTGCTATCGAAGAGAGCAAGAACTTGCTTCAGGGTGATCTGGAGCTGGCCGGGATCGTTATCCCGCCCAGTGAAATACAGATCACCCAGGCGGATTCTTTCAACATGGTGGAGGGCTCCTACACCACCGGCAAGAATATCCGGGTGGTAGCTCAGGTTAAGCCTGCGGTCGTTGCCCACTTGGACGCACGTTCCGCCGAGGTCCTTATCGCCGGCAGGCCCTGAACAACCCTGTCGCCATATCCATCGATCAACATCAGACGCAGAGGCCACGCTCCCATGCTGAAAGCCACCTCATCTCTTGGCGTTATCTTTTTTCCTGCCTACGATTGGGCGATCTCTCCCACCCATCCCGAACGGGAGGAGCGGCTGCTCTACACCCAGGACCAGTTCCGCGAGGAAGGCTTGTTCGACATTGAGGGTATCAGCGAGCACCGTCCCCTGTTTGCTACGGACCAGGATATCATGCGTGCCCATTTTTGCTTCCCTACGGTTGATGCCATCTGCACCGAATCACATCGCATCTCAGCGGGTGGCGCCATTCAGGCGGCCCGGCTGGTGCTGGAGCAGGAGACAAAACGCGCCTTTGCCCTGGTCCGTCCTCCCGGCCATCATGCGATGAAGGTGGTGCACGGTAACCGGGGTTTTTGCAATATCAATATCGAGGCAGTAATGGTTGAGTGGATTCGCGAGCACTACGGTCGCAAACGCATCGCCATTGTCGATACCGACTGCCACCATGGCGACGGCACTCAGGATGTCTACTGGCACGACCCCGATGTATTGTTCATCTCCATGCATCAGGACGGCCGCACCTTGTACCCGGGCTCAGGATTCCCGAACGAGAACGGGGGACCGAGGGCGCTGGGACGAACCATCAACATTCCTCTGCCGCCGCGTACCGGTGATGAAGGCTATCTATATGCCCTGGAAAATGTAGTTTTGCCGATCTTGGCTGACTTCAAGCCGGATTTGGTGATTAACTCCGCCGGCCAGGACAACCATTACTCCGATCCGATCACCAACATGCAGTTTTCTGCCCAGGGTTATGCCCGGCTCAACCATCTCCTCAAGCCCGATATCGCCGTACTTGAAGGGGGGTACTCGATCAAGGGGGCGTTGCCGTATGTCAACCTCGGCATCTGCCTGGCCATGGCCGGTTGCGATTACTCAGGCGTACGCGAACCGGATTTCAACGCCATTGCGCTACGCGAGGAACCGGACACTTTGGAATATATCAAGCAGTCCTGTGGACCACTGTTGGAGGGCTATTTTCATCCAGTTATGGGGGCGTTCGAGAAGCAGGGGGAATACTTCATTCGTGAGCGTAAAATATTCTACGACACCGACGGCATCATGGAGAAACAGAGGGAGGAGTTGAAGGATTGCGACCAGTGCCGGGGTCTGCGCCTTATTAAAACCAGCAGCAGCCGGATTCTTCCCTGCCTGGGGGTCGAGCTGCCCATTGATTGCTGCCCGGCCTGTGAACGGGAAGGCTACGAGCAGTTTAATCAGAAAAACGACGATTTTTTGGTGGCGCAACTGCTCGATCAGAAGAACAAGCAATACCGGTACCGGTCGCCGCGATGAAAGATCGATCCCTCTGGGATTTCCCAAAGCGCTACACCCGATAGGAGCCATTATTGCAGCAGCGGTGTCAGGCGTATGATTTTGCTGGATTCACGTTTTCTGTTAATGAAAGAACAACGGTTTGCAATTGCGAACTTTCTTTAGATAGAGATTTTTAATGAAAAAACAAATCCATGAGATTTGCCGTACGGACTTGACCACTGTGCACCCCTCGACCATCGTATCTCAAGCTATTGCTTGTATGCGGGAGAAGCGCACAAGTTACCTCCTTGTCCTTGATTCCGAGAAGTTGATAGGGATTTTTACCGAGAGGGATATTGTCCGCTGCATAGTGGAATCCGGGCTGCAATTTGTCCGTCATGAAATTGCACACGTCATGCGGACGAGTGTTATTACTGTACACAAAGACGCTTATATTTTTGAGGCCTTTGACCTTGTGTTGCATAACCAGATACGCCATCTGGTGGTTGTCGATGACCGGGCACAGCCGGTTGGTATGGTTACCATCGCCGATTTGATCGATAATTTGGGATATAAATATTTTATAAAGGTGCATGAAGTTGGTCAGATCATGAGCCCGACAACGATCACCATCACCCCCGGCAGCACTGTTTTCGAAGCCATAACCGTTATGGCAAAATTGTCTGTGGGTTTTCTGGTTGTTGTCGACCTGGGCAAACCTGTTGGTGTGTTGACGGCGCAGGATATCGCCCGTCTAGCTGCAAATGAGATTGATCCGCAAACGATCTCGGTTGCAGAGGTCATGACTAGTCCGGTCATCTCGGTGAAAAAGGATATACCGTTGGCAATGGCCGCCCTGCACAGGTACCAAGACAAAATCCACCGTCTGGTGGTTTTTGATGAAGACGACAACCTTTGCGGCGTCATCACCGAATCAAATTTCGTCAAGGCAATGGAAAGCAAGTATGTCGATACCCTCAAAGAGATCATCACCAATCAGGGGAGCCAGCTTGCCCAGGCGATCAGGCGGCTTTCTGAAAAGACCCTGTACCTGGACAGCATTCTGGCAACATCTATGGGGCTTGGCATCGTGGCGGCCGATTCCAACGGTTTGGTCGAACTCTATAACAACGAGGCCCAGCGAATTCTCGGCTTAAAAGCCGATGATGTCATTGGTAAAAAAATCCATGCGATTCATGAGAAACTAGGCATTGAGCAGAACAGGTGCGATGGCTCTATGGGTACTGTGCAGGAGAAAGGTACTCATGCATTCAGTTTTGAAAGAATGGGTGAAGAGGGAAAGATTTTTGTGCAAGCTATGATCAACGGCATCTGGGATGCTCAAGTTTTTACAGGGTATGTCATGGTCCTTCGAGACTTGACCTCTCATAAGTTGGCTGAGGATACCATTAAATTCTTGGCTTATCATGATTCGCTGACGAATTTGCCGAACCGGAGCAGCTTTCATGAACGTTTGACGGTGGAAATAGCTCGGGCGAAAAGAAACGGTTCGGTCATGGCAATCATGCTTCTCGACTTGAATAAGTTCAAGGAAGTCAACGATTCGCTTGGCCATCTTGCTGGAGACCAACTCCTCAAAGCATTGGCTGGGAGGATGCAGGCCTGTTTGCGTGAATCCGACAGCGTGGCCAGATTCGGTGGGGATGAATTTATTTTCATCCTTCCTGAAGTAGGAGGCAAGGAAAATTCTGAATTTATTGCACAAAACATTTTGCAACAGATTGAGCAGCCGCTGAAAATTGAAGGTGCGACTTTGGTGCCGACAGCGAGCATCGGTGTCGTCTGTTACCCGCTGGATGGGGATGCCCCGGAGAATCTGCTCCGTTTGGCCGATAATGCCATGTATAAGGCTAAAAACCTGTCACGTGCGACAAGCTGTTCAGCCGTAGCTTTCTGCCCCTGAAGCCTTCATTGCGAAGGTGGATAAAAAATTTGCAAGAATTGTCCCACTTAGAATATACATTGCTAGAGATTGTATATTTTCATTCAGCAGAAGAAGGAATAGTGAAGGGAGAAAGGAATGGAAAAAAGAAGGTTTAGCCGTATCAGCTTTGGCATGGCCGCGTATTTGACAGTGAATGAACAGCGATATTTATTTTCTGAGATTGGTAATCTCAGTGTTGGAGGCTGTTTGTTGTTTATGGAGGACATGCACTTTGAGAAGGGTACACCCTGCCAGTTTCGGCTCCCTCTTGATCCGGAAAATCCCGACTTAATAATAGAGATTTTTGGCGAGATTGTTCGCTGCGATGGGGAGAGCGTCAGCGTTCTCTTCACCAGGATTGATCCTCAAAGTCTTTTTCTTCTTCACAATGTCATCCGATACAACGCACCCGACCCGGATGTGATCGAGAACGAAATTAACGAGCATCCAGGGCTTAAGTAAATATTATTGCGAATTTTTTTGTTGTTAGCTTCTCGGGAAGAATTTTTTTTTACTCAACACTGCGGCAGACAGTTTCAATCTCCTGCCATTTCTGCAGTAAGCGTTGTTCCGACACCGGTTGAGCAGTCCCCAACTCCGGGGCAAAGATCGAAACCCGGAATTCCTCCAGCAGTTCGCGGTATTCCTGCTGACAGAGCAGGCAGGGGGGGGAGGGATTGCTGAAATGGGTGAGTTGTTGCAATCGGGCCAGCGGGGTCGTTAACCGTTCGGCCTTTTTGTTGTCTTTAAGCGGTGAATGCTCAGCCCGTTCGATGCGCAGGGCCAGGGCCTGGAGATATCGGGTTTTGTGGAGCAGTTGTTCTGACCGCAGCGACTGGAGAAAGTCTTCCGGCATTATCTGAGCCAAGGCGCTCAGATATTCATTGTGCCGCGACTCCAGGTAATTCTTGTTCGTTCTCGCCCGTGCCGCCCATTCCGTTATCTTCTGCTTGACCACACGCCGTTGTTGCAGGGTGCTGGTGACCTTTTCCAGGATGAGTGTTGCCGTGCGCAGCACTCCTTGGACACTGGCACTGGCAATCACCTCACGGAACCGTTCGCAGGAGGGGATCTCCCCCTCGTCTGTTGCAAAGACTGCATCAAGAAGAAAGGCCTGAAGGCTGGTGCGCAGTTCCACAGCCGACACCTTGGCCCCCAGGGTGAGCCAGGATGAGGAAAGGCCGGTGAGCGAAGCTTTGCACAGTTTGCGGATTGCTCCTATCTCCTTGGGGAACGCTTGCCCATACAGCCATTGCAGCCCCAGGCGGTTCAGCCGTCTGCTTTGGGGCTCACTGTCGACATAGTGAAGCTGTACTATGTTGTGCAGTTCGTCGACCTTGAGAGCAGGAAAGAAGAGGCCGATCACTCGACCGTTGGCATCGGTCAGCGGCAGCTTACTTTCGATGCTGTCAAGGTCGTCGGGGATAATGTCACGCACTGGCGGCAGGGTCAGTTGTTGGCGCACCGTCTTGCTGCCGATGTTTTCCCCCTGCTGGAGCAGTTCACTAAACGAGCGGCTGCTGGCAAGCCTGGCCCCCTGTTCATCAACCAGGAGGAAACGCATGCGCAGATGGGGTGGCAGCGTATCGGCTTGCCAGTCGCTACGTTGCACCACTACCTGATACGCCCGCAGAATGGCGCGCTCCATCCCCAGGTAGAGCGACCCTTGGTACAGAGAGAGGCCGTCCATGATCCGGTCAACCGCGTCGGGCAGGGGTACCAGACGGCGGCGCAGTTGTTTGGGCAGTCGCTTGCAGAGCAGCAGCAGTTTTTCCGGTAGCAGGCCGGGGACCAGCCATTCAAAGACCTGGGGATTGAGGTGCGACAGCAGGTGGCGGGGAATGCAGGCGGTGACGCCATCAGCCTCGTCACCGGGGGTAAAGAGGTAGGTGAGTTCGAGATCTATCTCGCCGGCGCGGATGTGGGCGGGAAAGCGGTAGCGTTCCTCGCTGTCCGGCACAGCCAGGCAGATATCCTCCTCGGTCATGCGGAGGAAGCGGTCGTTCTTTTTGGCCCGCAGCAGCCGGTTGAGGGTGAACCGGTCATAGATCGGGCCCAGACGGGCGTCATAAAATTTATACAATACCTCTTCGTCGACCACGATGTCGCGGCGGCGGAACCGCTCTTCCATCTCTTGAAATTTGGCCACAAGGGCGGCGTTGTGTTCGAGGAAGGGGTATTGCCCTCCCAGTTGCTCTTCAATAAGCGCGCTGCGGATGAAGATATCTCGTGCTTCAAGCAGAGTTTTTTCATTGATCCTGCCGTATTCAATCTTACGTCCGGCGACAATCTGCAGACCAAAGAGGCTGACCCGTTCCAGAGCCAGGACCTTGCCGCTCTTTTTTTCCCAGTGCGGATCCGACCAGGAGCGTTTACAGAGATCGCCTCCTAACCGTTCCAGCCAGTCGACCTCGATGGCGGCAATTGTTCGGGCAAACATCTGGGTGGTTTCAATGAATTCGCACGCAATCGCCCATTGCGGCCCTTTATTGTAAAGGCCGGAACCGGGAAAAAGGACTACCTCCTTGTTGCCAGCGGAAAGGTAGGTATTTTTTTCCTTTTTCAGGCAGATATTGCGCAGGAAACCACTGGTCAAGGCGATATGGATGGCATCAAAACCAGCCGGAAGTTCATTGAGGCGAAAACTTTTGCTTTCTCTGAGCAGGCGGCTGATCTGCTCATGGACATCCATCCATTCGCGCATCCGCTGCCAGGAGAGGAAATGTGTCTTGCAGAAGCGGGAGAGTTTTGACTTGGAAGGGGGCTCCTCACCGGGAACGAAAAAAGTGTTCCAGATGTTGAGCAGGGTTAAAAAGTCTGATTTCTTGTCCACGAATTGGCGATGGACCTCGTCGGCCTTGTGCTCTTTGTCCGGCGGCCGGACGCGCGGATCCTGGATGGAAAGGGCTGCAGCCAGGATGCTGATTTCCCGTACTGAACCGAGCGTGCCGCTTTCGATAATGATGCGGGAAATGCGAGGGTCAAGGGGCAGCCGGGCCATTAAACGGCCATTGGCGGTAAGATGGTTGTCGCCGATTATGGCCCCCAGTTCCCTGAGCAGACGGTAACCCTCCCGGATGGCGATGGAAGGCGGCGGATCGATAAAGGGAAATTTTCCGGGATCACCAAGCTTGAGGTTGATCATCTGGAGGATGACTTCAGCCAGGTTGGCGCGTTGGATCTCGGGGGCGGTGAAGTCTTCACGGGAGAGGAAATCCTCCTCGCTGTAAAGACGGATGCAGGTGCCGGGACCGGTTCGGCCGCAGCGTCCGCGGCGCTGTTGACAGCTGGCCTGCGAGACCCGGCTCACCTTGAGGCTGGTGGTGCCGGTGCGCGGGTTATAGCGGGCGATGCGGGCTAGTCCCGAATCGACCACATAGTGAATTCCCGGCACGGTGATCGAGGTCTCGGCAACGTTGGTGGCGACAATGATTTTGCGTTTGGGCGAGGGACGGAAGATCTTGCGTTGGTCTGCGGCCGGCAGGCGCCCGAAGAGTGGCAGCAGGAGGTGGCTGTCTGCAAAGCGTTGCAGGCCGTCTAGGGTGTCGGTGATGTCGCGTTCGGTGGGCATGAACACGAGAATGTCGCCGCCAGCAGGCAGGGTGGCCAGTTCTTCGATGGCGGCAATGGCCTGCTCAACGTATGTAGCTGCTTCCTCCTCTTCCTCATCATTCACCTCGCGATACAGGGTGGTGATCGGGTAGGTGCGGCCGGTAACCGAGATAACCGGAGCCTGGTCGAAATGGCGGCTGAATTTTTCGGTATCAATGGTGGCGGATGAGATGATCAGTTTCAGATTCGGCCGAGTCGGCAGGAGATTTTTCAGGTATCCGAGCAGGAAATCGATGTTGAGGCTGCGTTCATGGGCCTCGTCGATGATCAGGGTGTCGTAGTGGCGCAGTTGCTGGTCCTGGCGGGTTTCAGCAAGCAGTACGCCGTCGGTCATGAATTTAATCAGGGTTTCTTTCGAGGTCTGATCATGGAAACGGATTTTGTAGCCAACCTGGGCCGGAGCCTTGATCTCTTCGGCCACTCGTTCCGCCACCGAAAGGGCCGCGATCCGCCTAGGCTGGGTACAGCCGATGATGCCATTAACGCCGCGTCCTGCCTCAAGACACATCTTGGGTAGCTGAGTGGTCTTGCCACTGCCGGTGTCACCGATAATGATAAGAACCTGGTGGTCGCGAATGGCGGCAACGATTAAATCCCGCTGTTCACTGACCGGCAGGGCCGGAGGATAAGAAAGATGCATGAAATTATGGGAATTTTATTGAGGATGCACAGTGGTTCGGAGTACAATCATTTTGCTTATTGCATGTACAGGCTTGTATACTTGAATTTTTTGGCCATCACATCTGAAATATAGTCGCATAGCGAGGACCAAATGAAAGCAATCAGAAAGGCCGTTATCCCGGTGGCGGGATTGGGAACGCGATTTTTACCGGCAACCAAGGCTATTCCCAAAGAAATGCTCACTATCGTTGATCGTCCCACCATCCAGTATATCGTTGAAGAGGCGGTTGCTTCTGGTATCGAGGAGATTATATTCATCACCAGTGCCGGGAAATCGGCCATCGAAAATCATTTCGATTATGATTACCAGTTGGAAACGGTGCTCAAGGACCGGAAAAAAGATCAGATGCTTGAGGAACTGGTCAATATTTCCAACCTGATCGATATTATTTCGGTGCGGCAGAAAGAGCCGCTGGGCCTGGGGCATGCTATCTGGATGGCCCGCAATGTTATCGGCGACGAACCGTTCATGGTCCTGCTCGGCGACGACCTGGTCATGAGCAAGGTGGCCTGTTGTAAGCAGATGATCCAGCTCTACGAACAGGTAGGGGAATCGATTGTTGCTATTCAGCAGGTGCCTATGGACCAGACCCACCAGTACGGCATTGTCGAGGGCCTGCCGACCGAATTCGAACGGACCTTCAAGGTTGATCGCATGGTTGAAAAACCAGCGCCTGGCACCTGCAACTCCAATCTGGCCATCATCGGCCGCTATCTGCTGATGCCGGAAATCTTCGACTTCCTGGAGAAAACTACCCCCGGTCATGGCGGCGAGATCCAACTTACCGATGCTCTGTTGGCCCTGTCCAACAAGCGGGGCATGTATGCCTATGAGTTTAACGGCAAACGATACGATGCCGGTGATAAACTAGGCTATCTGAAGGCTATTGTTGATTTTGCCCTCAGTCATAATTCACTGGGCAAACCTTTCCGTGAGTATTTGCTCTCGGTCTGCGAAAACTCCGCAAAAAAATAATCCCAATCTGGAAGCAAGGCAGGTGGATGATCTTTATGAAATTGCGGTGGACGCACCGCTTGCTGCCAGCCTGACCTATAAACAGCCCGCAGGGAGAACGCAGGCAATCCCTGCAGGCTGTTGTGTACTCGTGCCCCTGGGTAACCGTCAGGTCACCGGTTATGTGCTGGGCAGGGCCATCCCACCAGGCGAGGATCAACCAGTCTTTGCCCTCAAGCGCATAACTGCCGTCCTTACCGAAACCCCCTTCTTTCCGGCAGCACTCATTCCTTTTTATCACTGGATTGCCCGTTATTACCACTATCCCATCGGCGAGGTGGTCAGGACTGCTCTCCCCTTGGCACCCGGTTCCAGGAGTGGCCGGCAGGTACTACTGACAGAGATAGGCATAAACATCCTGACGCCGGAATTTATTACCGGGGAAGGGCAGCGTTTCGAAAACTGGTTGGAGCCGCTTGTGAAAAACGGCAAGCTGGAGCCTGGAACGGTCAGGCGGCTGTGGCGTGAAACTGCGGACCGGAGTTTTCTGCAAAAACTGGAACAGCGGCACCTTGTGACCATCAAGCAGATGCTGTTGACCTCTGAGATCAAGCCGAGGATGCAGGCGGTGATCCATCCCGGAGCTCTCTTGCTGCCCATGGTGCAGGCGTGTAACAGTGGGGCAATAGCTGAGATATTTGAGAACCTGCAACAGGAAACTGCTTGTTCGTTCAAAAAGGCAGAGAGCAAGGCGCTGACCCTTTTTCTCGAACTGTTTTTTGCTGCTAACCGGCAACCGGTGGCTCGGGTTACGTTAACCCAGCACTATCCTGGCATTGGGCCTCGGTTAAAACGATTGCTGGAGCAGGGGATCCTTAAAGAGGTGACCGAACGGGTCTACCGAGATCCGTTCGGTGAACCACCACAGTTCCATGCGGCGCCAGAATGTCTTACAGATGAACAGCAACAGGTCCTGTCCGCCATTTTGCCGGCGATTACCAACCATATTTTTTCGCCATTTTTGCTTTTTGGCGTAACTGGTTGCGGTAAGACAGAGGTCTACCTGCAGGCAGTGCAGCATGCTCTGTCCAAAGGACGTACCGCACTGGTGCTGGTTCCTGAAATCGCCCTGGCCTCCCAGCTAGAAGCCCATTTCTATTCCCGTTTTGGTGCGCAATTGGCCGTGCTTCATAGCGGGCTCACCGATGGCGAACGTCTTGACCAGTGGCAGGCTGTCCTGCAATCTACGGCCAGAGTGGTCCTGGGTGCGCGTTCGGCAGTATTCGCACCGCTTGAAAATCTGGGGATTGTCATTGTCGATGAGGAACATGAACCGGCCTACAAGCAGGAGGACGGGTTGCGTTACAACGGTCGAGATCTGGCGGTGCTTCGGGCGCAACTTTCGCAGTGCCCGGTATTGCTCGGCTCGGCAACGCCTTCGATGGTCAGTTATTACCACTGCAAACAAGAGAAATATACCCTGCTGGCTATGCGCAAAAGGGTAGCTGAGCAACAATTGCCAACAGTTGAAATTGTCGATCTGGCAACAGTTGCCAGGGCGCGGCCCGATTTGGTCTTTTCCGACCGGCTGATCAGCGCCCTCGGGGAAACCCTTGAACAGGGCAAACAGAGCCTGCTGTTCGTCAACCGTCGCGGTTTTTCTGCATTTATGCTGTGCCGCGATTGCGGCCACATTTTGCAATGCAAACATTGCCAGGTCTCGCTGACCTTGCATCGCAGCAAGCGGGCGCTGTTGTGTCATTACTGCGGCTACACTCAACACCCGGCAACCCTGTGTCCGGTCTGCGGCTCAACTCGGATTGCCGGGCTCGGCATCGGTTCGGAGCGCATTGAGGAGGAGGTGCAACAGCTGTTTCCGGAGGCAAGGGTTGCGCGCCTGGACAGCGACACCACCAGCAATCGCAAACACTATCTGGCGGTCCTCAAGGCGGTCAGGTCGCGGCAAGTCGATATCCTCATCGGCACTCAGATGATCGCCAAGGGGCTGCATTTTCCTCATATCACTCTGGTCGGCGTGGTCTGGGCCGATTCAGGCCTGGGCATGCCCGATTACAAGGCGGCCGAGCGCACCTTTTCGCTACTTTCGCAGGTGACTGGCAGGGCAGGGCGGGGTGAGGACCATGGCCGGGTGATCATCCAGACTTATCAGCCGCACCACTATGCCATCCATCTGGCGCAGCATCATGATTATGACGCATTCTATAGCAGAGAAATTGCCGTACGCCAGCCTTTAAGTTATCCTCCCTTTTCCCGGTTGGTGAATATCAGATTCAACGGCATCAATGAGTTGCAGGTGCAAACAGTAGCCGCGAATGTCGCCGCTTTTCTGCATGGGCATAAGTGGAGCAATAAGGTTGATATTCTCGGGCCCTCACCGTCTCCTTTGGTAAAATTGAAAGACCGAACGCGCTGGCAGTTACTGCTGAAAAGTCAATATCCATCTGTGTTGCATGAGCTCTGCGAGGCCTTGCTTACTGAAAAGAACAAGCTCTGCCCTCAGGCCGTGAATATGAGCTTTGATGTTGATCCTGAGAATATGATGTGATTTGTGGGGAGAGATCTGTGAGGAAAGAAAACGCCCCGACAGCAAGGAGGGAGGAAAAAACTGCCGGGGCGAGGGAGAGCTTGTACTTCTAGGGGGGCGGTGGGTTACTTCATTGAAGACCCCGGCCCATACCCCTACCCATGCCTCTACCCATACCCTGGCACGGCATACCGCCCATGTCACCGTGGCCCATCATCAGCATGGGCATCGGCAGACCGGTTTCCTGCGCCTTGATCCGAAGTTTCTCGCGCAGTTCAAAGAGTTCTCCAGCTAGTTGCGACACTTTGGCTGTATCAGGGGTTCCGGCGTTCATCTGGGCGCGCATCACTGCATGTTTCTCTGCCATCTGTTTTCTCAGATCCACCGTATCGGCGAGAAATTTGTCATGAGTTTTCTGCATTGCCGGATCCATCTGATACTGGCAAGGATACGTTCCCTTTCCCGCCTGAGCGGCCGGTTGAGCTGCAAGGGCAGATTGGCTGATAGCCAGTGCCAGACCGCTGGTCAAAATGGCTGCTAACATAATTTTTTTCTTGCTGGTCGTCAGTTCCATGGTGTCATACTCCTTATATTGAGTCGTAAAGTACGTTGGCCTGTTGTTGCCATTATTAAAGCGATAACCGTGCCAATTCGACAGTAAATGATTAACTGCTTAAAAACAAAGGGTATATTCAAAAATGTGTTGAGTGATTTTTTTTTCAGGGGAACAATAAGCAGCCAACTGATTCCTTCCTATCCAGGTAAAAGCGTATCGGTGGGTAAAAAATACCCAGAACCTTGCAATACGCTTTTCCCTTATTCTGTTGAAACTGTGCGAACAGGTGAAAGCTGTTGATGTTTTCTCTGGATTGATACTTGCAAAGACAAGAGACATGAACATGAAAACAAAACTGCAAAATTTTACCCGACCTGCTTATATTTTCTCATCTCCCTGGCTTCTGGCTGCTGCGGCTGGTTTGCTGATCATAATCGTAGTCACTTTCGCCTTTCATAATCTCAGGCTGGAACGGCGACTTATGACTAATGCCATGCTGCAGAAGGCCGCCACCTTGATGCGAGTGCTGCATTCTGGTTCCAGGGCTTCCTATCTCAATGATCTGCGCAGGGACTTCGCAAATAACGATCCCTGGAATGTGCATGTGCAACGGGTTATCGATCACTTGGCTGAAGACCCTGAATTACGGTTCATTTCCCTAGTTGATGCCAAGGGGCAAGTTATTGCCCACAGTGATCATGCCCGAATTGGTAGCATCCTTACTCTGCCCACGTTCAAGGAAGAGCAAGATCACACCGATGATCAGCCGCAGATAACTCATAGTATTAAAGACACCGAGGATTTCGGACGTGTTTTCGAAACAGCTCGGCATTTTTCCCCATCTTTTCCCTCTTTTTTGCCCATGCCCTTGCGGCCACAACGGGGGGAAGGGCAGAGGGGATTTTTTATGCGTGGAAATGAGGAAAGACGGTCGATGTTGCGATCTTTCCCGGATGGCAATCCTAAAGGTGAGCGGTATTTCGTGCTCGCTGGACTTGACATGAAGGAGTTTGATCGCACCCTCGGCAGGTTGCGGTGGCAAATCTTTATCCTGTCCCTGGCCATGCTGCTGGTTGGACTAGGGGGGTGGTTTTCCCTGTCTCTGGTTCAGGGATTCCGTATTTCTCAGAAAACCTTGGAGGATATCCAGGCCTATACCACGCTCCTGATCGCCAAATTGCCGGTTGGCGTCATTGCTACAGATGCTGCCGGCCGGGTTACTACCTGGAACCAGGCCGTTGCCCAACTTACCGGTATACCGAATACGATGGTTACCGGTAAAAAGCCGCAAGAAATCTTGCCTGAGTCTCTGGCCGCCTATTTTCAGGATACTGAGGCGGAAACCGTTGAATCCTGTATCCCAGCTCAAGATCACACCATTCGCATCGCCTTTGGTGCCCAACGTTGCGAACTGCTCTGTCATCCGCTTCTGATCACGGACAGTGAGCAGCAATATATGGGAAAGGTGCTGTTGATCACGGATGTCACTGAAATCAGGTCGCTTGAACAGCGGATGCGGGAAAATGAGCGGTTGGCGGCAATAGGCCGGATGGCTGGCGGCGTAGCCCATGAGGTCCGAAATCCCCTCAGTTCGATCAAGGGGTTAGCCCTGCTTCTGAAAAATAAATTTACACCAGGCAGCAAGGAACAGGATACAGCGGATCTGCTCATCCAGGAAACTGAACGGATGAACCGGACCATTACCGAAATGCTCAGCTTCACTCGGCCCACAGACCTGCATTTAGGGCGGATCGATCTCGCTGCACTCCTTCAGCGGAGCTTGCAGCTTATTAAGACTGAGGCTGTTGATAATCATATCGAAACAACGTTGGAGTTCACAGGGGAGCTGTTGCCTGTTTTGGGAGATGTTGATCGGTTGCAGCAGGTGATGATGAATGTCCTGATCAATGCCATGCAGGCAATGGAGCAAGGTGGTCGGCTGATGGTTGCTCTTGCCAATAAGGAAGATGGCCAGAGCGTTGTCCTGCGGATCAAAGATACCGGTGCCGGGATTCCCGCCGAACTCTTACCTCAGATTTTTTACCCCTATTTCACCACTAAGCAGGGAGGAACCGGCATCGGACTTTCGATTTCACAGAAAATCATCGTCGATCACGGCGGATCCATAGAACTGGATAGCGAGCACGGTACGGGAACAACAGTGACCATTATGCTGCCAGTGTATCGTCACGAGCAGAGGGCCTGACCAGCACTGAATAGCATGTCCGGGCCCCGCTGAATTCCCGCTCTTGCAAATAGGGGATCGGTAGCAAGCTGGATCGACTATTTTGGGGGGGCTGAAAAATGTTTATCGAGGAAATCACATTCCAGCGGGGTAAGGTCAAATCGCAATTCCGCCTCCTGCAAGACGGTCTGCCGTTTCTTTTCAGGATACAGCTGCAGAGTTTCTGACATCCATATTAGTGCTTTCTTTAGATTTGCCGATTTGCAATGCAGTGGAGATTGGTCGCTCATGCCGTTCCTTGTTTTTCCTTCATAGCGGTTGATTGTTCAGTGTGATGAGATTAAAGTGTAACGCAGAGGTAACAAAGCGGCAACCATGATCAGCTCAAGAAATTCGGTTTACCAGTGGCACAACTGTCTTGACCGCTCACATTTTTAAGTGATAAATTGTAATTAGAGGATCCTACAGACAGGATTGACTATGGATAGCCTGGCAGGACATTTTCTCATTTCCACACCGCAGATGCCTGATCCGAGATTTCAGGAACAGGTGATCTATCTCTGTGTCCATAATGAGGAGGGGGCTATGGGTTTGGTGATCAATAATCCCAATCCCGAAATCACCCTGCTGGACATCTTGCACGGCTCCTGCCTGGCTATTCCGGAAGGTACGTTACCTCCAGTCTATATGGGGGGACCTGTTGAAATTGATGCTGGTTTTATTCTCCATGCAACGGAGAACTATGATCGATATTCCGTGGAAGTGAAGTCTGGTGTTTTTCTGAGCCGCGATTCCCGCCTCCTCGAAGATATTTCTCAAGGGCATGGACCTGGAAAATTTTTGTTCATGCTGGGTTATGCGGGTTGGGGTGCTGGCCAGTTAGAAAGGGAATTGATAGATAACGGCTGGTTGACGGTACCGGCGGACCTTGAAGTTCTTTTTGATACCCCTGATGCGCTGAAGTGGAAAATGGCGGCGCACAAATTTGGTATTGATATTTCGATTTTTGGCGACATTATCGGCTATGCCTGATTGCAGTTCGCCTGAACTATTTCCCCATCATAACGTCGATTCCCTCTGAGAATCGGCGTTTTTTCTTATCATGACCAATAAAAACACAACCACTTGCCACGTTACCGACATCTTCGCATGCACCTGCTGTGGCTTCTGCTGTCACGGGGAAACCACAGTGTCTCTTGACCAGAAGGATCAGGACAGGATGATCAAAGCCCTGGGTCTGACTCCTGAGGAGACCAGAGAAAGATACTGGCGCGTCACCGGTTCGGTGGTACAGATGCAGACCCGGGAAGGCCATTGTGTTTTTTACGACAAGAGTGTTGGATGCACCGTCCATGAGGGGCGTCCCTGGCGATGCCGGCAATGGCCGCTGCATCCGAGCATGTTGGCCGACGAAAATAATTACCGTACCATTACCGAATCCTGTCCCGGTTTTAAACAGGGGGTCAGTTACCAGCAGTTCTGTCATGTGTTGCAGGCGCTGCTGGAGCAGGCTGATTCCGATAAAACTTGCAGATGAAATTCCTTATTCCTTTGCTTGGCAAGACCAAAGAATCCTACCTTGAGAATGGAATTCGTGATTATGCCGGTCGACTCGGTCGGTTTGCAATAGTTGAAATGCCTGTACTCAAGGAGCGCCATAGCCTCAAAAAACCAGATGAGGTGGTGAAATTACTCGATGCGGGCCTGCTGTTGGAACATTGCGGCACCGCCGGATTGAAAGTTGCCCTCGATCCGACTGGGCAATCCGCTAGTTCCGAAGAACTCGCTGCTCTGCTGACGGCTTGGGAAAATCAGAGTGTCGGCACCGTCTGTTTTCTTATTGGCGGTCATCTGGGGCTGCATCGCTCAGTATTGCAGCAGGCCGATATGGTACTGTCGCTTTCTCGGTTAACTTTCACCCATGAAATGACTCGGCTGATTTTGGTCGAACAGTTATACCGGGCCTGCACCATCAAAGCAGGACACCGGTATCATAAATAGTTTTCAGCCTTATTTAAACGTTGTTCACTGGTTATTCGGGGCTGGGTCGTAGTCGATACATGGTTGAACACTCCTGTGTCTTAGCAATGATTGATCCTTGCTGGTTGTGCAATTCCACCGTACAATATTGTCGTAACCGCATGCGGTTCAGAGTGGGGAGAGCCTTCAAACCATAGGGGGCGAAATAGAATTGATAGGGCGCAAAATGGTCAATACAGACCGGGCAACGGCAATACCAGGGACGGACGGGAGACTCGAGTTTACCTGTTTTTCCCCTGATGGACTGGTTGATCTTGCCGATGCGCTTGCCGCGGTGCTTGAACCAGGTGATGTTGTTTTCCTGCAGGGTGGACTGGGTGCAGGTAAGACGACTTTGACCCAGTACCTGGCCCGATCTCTCGGCGTTGGTACGGACCAGTACGTCTCGAGCCCATCGTTTGCCCTCCTCCACGAATACCACGGCCGTTTGCCGGTGTATCACATGGATTTGTACCGCCTTCACGATGAAGAAGATGTCGAGGCGGCCGGTTTGCCGGAATTTCTTGAACAGCAAGGGGTTGTCATCCTCGAGTGGCCAGATCGGCTTGGGTCACTTATTCCTGCTGACCGGCTTGAAATACACATCCAGATCGAAACAGCAGAGGCCAGACAACTCATCCTGGAACCCTGGGGCGAATTGTGGCGGCACAAACTCTCTCAAATCGCTGCAACCCTTGCTGTGCAGAAAGTTCGATAAACAATAAAGAAAGAAATGGGTTGGGGCGTTGCGTCTGCTGTGCGTAGGTATGAGACACCCTCCTGCTGAATTTATTATCATTCACTACTATATTTCATGAATAAAAAGATCATTACCCTCCAGTCCTGCCCTAAGCACTACACCTATGATCAGGACAAGGCCTGTTCCCCTGAGGAAACCGTGGCCAGGTTCCAGGAGCGCCTCCGGGCTACCCGTCTCGATATTTTGGAGGAGATTCGTCGCATCGATAACGGCCGTCTTGACATCCCCGTCTATTTCAGCGTGTGCGGTGTTGATGCCCAGCGGATTATCGGTAACAAGAAACAGATGGGCAAGGGCTCGACTCCAGAGCAGTCACGGGCAAGCGCCTGTATGGAGCTGGGAGAGAGGTTTAGTTTTTTCAGTTTCCTTAGAGATGAGGAGAACTTTTTGACCGGTGATTATGACGCCATGGAGGCCCAGGGCTATCCAGTGCTACCGATCGAGATCCTGTTGGATTCGGTCCATGACGTCGATCTGACACCGGAAACACTTCGTCAACTGTTGACCGGCCTGCCCATGCAGTGGACCTGGGCACTCAGACTCTCCGACAATACACCGCTCTTGGTGCCGTTCTCCTGGTTTTATGCCATCAATGAGTTTAATGGTCCTTCTGCGGGCAACACCTATGAGGAGGCCGTGATTCAGGGGATCAGCGAGGTGATCGAGCGCCATGTTTGCGCCCTCATCACCCGCGACCAACTTGCCACCCCGAAGATCGACCCGGATTCGATCAGTGATCCGGTGGCTCTTGAGTTACTGGCAAAATTCAACAAGAACGGTATCCAGGTGCATCTCAATGATTTTTCACTGAATACCGGCATACCTACTATCGGAGCCCTGGCTTGGGACCCTGCCACCTTTCCTGAGCTGAGCGAAATCGTCTATACCGCTGGCACTACGCCCGATGCCAATAAGGCGCTGATCCGGGCCTTGACCGAAGTTGCCCAGTTGGCTGGCGATTTTAACTCCGGTTCCAATTATGTGGCCAGCGGGTTGCCGAAACCTCTCAGTCTGTCGGAGGTCGCCCATGTGGTCGATAGCGGGCAAACAGTTGCCCTGGGCGAGCTGGCTGACCTCCAGGATGATGATATCTTTGAGGAAGTCAATAACTGTGTAGCCGCCCTCAAACGCAACAATATGGAGGTGCTGGTAGTCAATACCACCCATCCTGAATTGCAGATCCCGGCCATTTACACCATTATCCCCGGAGCCCATTTCCGTGAACGGGCTATGGGCGGCAATGCCGGTCTGTTTGCTGCCAAACTGGCTGCCGGGATGCTCGAGGGTGAACAGTTGGGTTCTCGCCTTGCAGCTATGCAGGATCTGCTGCCGGAGGCTTACTACCTCCATTTCTACCGGGGCCGCCATCTTTTTGAACAGGGCGACGTCGAATCGGCATTGGTCCTGTTCAACGATGCTCTTGTTCGAGATCCACATCAAGAGGATCTGCCCTATCTCTACTCCTACAAGGGCTGCTGCCTTAGAGATCTCGGCCGGTTTGATGAAGCTATTGCTGCGCTTGAGATGGGGCTTGCCTGTGATGAAGAGCGCCCTGATATCCATAATACTCTGGGTGTCTGTTTCTACAAGACCGGCTGCTATGCCAAGGCAGTTCGTCATTTTCAACGTGCCGTGGCGTTAAATCCCGTTTCAGCCATCGACTACGCCAATCTGGCCTTGAACTTGGAACACCTTGGTGACCGGGATCAGGCTATTGTTAACTATGAAATAGCTCTGTCTCAGAATCCTGGCATCGCCTTTGCCGTGGAGCGTCTTGCTGGATTGCTCAGCGTCAAAGATGTTGCAAGGAATAAGCCATGAAGCCGTTCCCGCAGCATCCGAAAAAGATTCTGATCCGTTCCACCAACTGGATCGGCGATGCGGTGATCACTACGCCGGCGGTACGGACCATTCGCGAGAATTTCCCGGAAAGCGAGATTACCATGCTGGTGCATCCCTGGGTCAGTGATGTTTTTCGCTACAGCCCCAGGGTCGATCAGTTGTTCATCTATGAAAAAAAAGGGCGGCATAAGGGTTTGAAAGGGATGTTACGGCTGGCTGGGGAGTTGCGGCTGCAACAGTTCGACTGCGCTATCCTCTTTCAGAACGCCTTTGAGGCGGCGTTGATCACCATGGTAGCCGGTATTCAAGTCCGCGGCGGCTATACTACCGACGCCCGCAGGTTGTTGCTCACCCATGGTGTAGACAAAGAACCGGATCTTATCAAAAAACATCAGGTACATTATTATCAGCGCATGGTTCGTGGTCTGGGCCTGCGCACCTCGCCTAACGAATTGGAGCTCTTTATTCCCGGCGAACAGATTGATGCTGCCAAAAAGCTGATCGAACAGCGTACCAGCATGCAGTATGGCGATGTGCCGCTGATCGGCTTCAATCCTGGGGCCGCTTATGGCCCAGCCAAGCGTTGGCCGGCAGAGAAGTACGCCAAACTGGCTGAAATGATCTGTCGTCGCACCGACGCCCGTATTGTCCTTTTCGGGAGCGGGGCTGACCGGGAAACAGCGGCTGAAATTATTGCCCACGCTGGGAAAGCGAGTGGTCGGATGATTGATCTTACCGGCTCCACCAGTCTGATTGAGGCCATGGCACTGATCGGCGAGTGCTCTGTTTTTGTGACCAACGATTCCGGCCTGATGCATGTTGGCGCTGCCCTGCACACCCCCATGGTGGCTATTTTTGGTTCCACCGATCATATCGCTACAGGTCCGTATTCAGATAATGCCACGGTTATCCGTAAACCGTTGTCGTGCAGCCCGTGCAAAAAGACCCATTGTCCGGAAAAACATTTTCAATGCATGAAACTGATCAGCAGTACTGAAGTTTTCACTGCGGTTACACAACTCTTGGAGTCTGCATAGATGGGACAACCGGATACCCCTGCCAGAAAATCAACCTTGAACCGGCCGGCACGACCAGCAGTCTTTCTCGATCGGGACGGTACCATCAACGAACAGATGGGCTACATCAACCATATTTCAAGGTTTCAACTGCTGCCTGGGGTTGGTGAGGCCATCCGCGTCCTTAATGAACATTATTTGCCGGTTGTCGTCGTCACTAATCAGTCAGGTTTAGCACGAGGCTATTTTCCTGAGTCGCTACTGGATGAAGTCCACCAGGAAATGACCTTTATGCTGGCCCAGGAAGGGGCTCACATTGATGGCCTCTATATCTGCCCGCACCATCCCGAGGCCAAAGAGGAGCGATTCAGAGTTGATTGCAACTGTCGGAAACCGAAGACCGGCCTGTTGGAACAAGCAGCGACAGATCTCAACATTGACCTGCGGCGTTCTTTTGTGGTGGGTGATCGCTGGTCGGATCTTCGCTGTGGGGCTGCCGTGGGCGCAACCACCATACTGGTGCTGACTGGCTATGGCAGGGGGGATGCCGCCTATATTGGACCGGGCCAGGTTGTTCAGCCTGATTACATCGCTGAGGATCTGGGGGCTGCGGTTCGATGGATTCTCGGCGGGGATGAAGAAGCGGAAGATGAGGACGAAGGTAAACAGGATATTTTTTGAACGTCGGGTCCACTTCATGAGGCAGGCGTTCGCATTGATTGATTCCATAGAGTGTTTGAGACATCGGAGGAGTACAATGAAGAAAGTATTTACCAATCTGCTGGCGGCGTTTATGACCCTGTTCTTGCTTTCAGGTTGTGGCTACAATGCGCTGCAAACCAAGGAAGAAGGAGTTTTTAAAGCTTGGGCCGATATCGAAGCGAATCTACAGCGTCGGGCGGATCTTATTCCTAATCTGGTCGAGACTGTGAAAGGCTATGCCAAGCACGAGCAGGAGACTCTAACCGGGGTGATCACAGCTCGCTCCAAGGCAACAGCAGTGCAGATTACACCCAAGGATCTGAGCAATCCAAAGGCGATGCAGCAACTTCAGGATGCGCAAGGGGGACTGTCCTCGGCTCTGTCCAAACTGATGGTGGTGGTCGAGAAGTATCCGGATTTGAAGGCGAATCAGAATTTTCGTGATCTGCAGAACCAGCTGGAAGGGACGGAAAATCGAATTAATGTCGCCCGTCAGCGTTACAATCAGGCCGTTGAAGTTTTCAATGGATCTATCCGCAAGTTTCCTGAAAGCCTGACCAATTCACTCCTGCTTCATTTAGAACGTAAAGAATATTTCAAGGCTGCTGCCGATGCCAAAGAAACGCCTAAGGTAAAGTTCTAATATCTCGGAGTCGGCATGAGAGCATTTCGTAATCTTCTGATTCAGCCGTTTTTCATCGTTCTCCTCCTTGTTGTCGGGGTGATGATCCCTGATGCCAACGCCTTGGAGGTCCCGCCACTGAAAGGCAGGGTTAATGATACGGCCCGTATCCTTTCAGCAAGCTCGGTGCAAATGCTCGAAAAGACCTTGCAGGCTCTGGAGCAGAATGAGTCTACGCAGATAGTGGTCTTGACTATCCCAAGTCTTGAGGGTGACAGCCTGGAGCAGTATACCCTCAAGGTGGTTGAAACCTGGAAGATCGGGCAGAAAGGGACAGATAATGGGGCGTTGCTGTTCATTTCGGCGAAGGATCGTAAAATTAGGATTGAAACGGGGTATGGCCTTGAAGGTAAGTTAACCGATCTTGTTGCCGGGAGGATCATTAGTGAATCGATGGTGCCAGCCTTTAGACAGGGCAATTACGATCAAGGAATAATTGATGGAGTCGGGGCCATGGTCGCCGTGGTCAAAGGTGAATATAAGGGGAAAGGACGTCAACCTGTGAAAAAACAACCACGCCGCGACCCCGGTGGATTTGTGATGTTTTTAATCATCGGTCTTGCTGCTATCGGGAGTATGTTTAACCAGAAAAAACCTGTGGCAGCAGTCGCGGGTGGAGTTTTTGCCCCGGTGGCAGCCCTCTTTCTTTCCGGTTTCTCAGGTTGGCTGCCCTTTGCACTGTTAATTCCCGGCGGTATCCTTGGGGCGCTTATCGCCAGTGCGCTGGCCGGATCCAGTAGCGGGAATCGCTTTGGACCCGGCGGATTTTTTCCGGGTGGCAGTATCGGCGGAGGAGGGGGTGGCTTCGGCGGCTTCAGCGGTGGTGGTGGCGGATTTGGCGGTGGCGGCGCTTCGGGAGAATGGTAACCATGCAGACATTAGCAGAGGGTTTTTTTACTCAGGACGAACAATTGGAAATCACCCTGGCTGTGCAGCATGCTGAGCAGCAGACCGCCGGTGAAATTGTGCCCATGGTGGTGTCGGTAAGTCACACCTACCCTGAGGCTGAACTGACCGGGGCCGCGGTCTTGGCTTTGCCCGTTGCCCTTGCGGCGGCCCTTGTCACGAGTTCGTTTTTCTGGTGGCAGGGCGAGGTGCTGTGGCTTTTCCTCGGCTATCTTTCGGTGGTTTTCCTTTTTGGACGCCTGCTTGTGCGTAGCTGCCCTGCACTGTTGCGGCTTTTCATCCGCAGGCAACGGGCTGCAGTCGAAGTGGAGCGCGCGGCTTTTTTCCATTTTTACGCAGCAGGACTCCAAGCCACCAGAGATTCCAACGGGGTCTTGATCTATATCTCGGTGCTTGAGCGCAGGGTCTGGATTCTAGGTGATCGGGGTATCAATGAAAAAATTCCGCAACAGACCTGGCAGGAATTCGTCAAGCGGTTGACGACTGGTATCAGGGAGAAACAGCAAGGTCCGGCCCTCTGCGCCATCATCGAAGAGATCGGCAACCTCTTGCATACCCATTTCCCGCCCAAAGATGATGATCGTAACGAATTGAGCGATCTGATTATCGAAAATTCAAATACCAACGCTCACCACGCTCTCATCTTCAAGTAAAGACAGAAAGGACGCTATGCATGCAACGGGTAAGGCGACCGGGGGAACAGCTTTATGTTCCCGGTTTTTCGACCGGTTTGCTTTGCAACCACTGGTTATAGCCCATCGTGGCTACCGGGCCTGTTATCCCGAGAACACGCTCTGCGCCTTTGCCCAGAGCCTCGGCCGTAGCCAGATGATTGAACTGGATGTTCAACTCACGGCCGATGGCGTAGTTGTGGTCTTCCACGATCGGCTTCTAACCAGAACGTCTAATGCCCCACATGTTGCCAGGAAACTCGGCCTGACCAGTCTTGTTCTCTGTGATTGGGAGCTTTCGCAGTTGCGCCTCCTTGATCTCGGCAGCTGGTTTATCGACACCGACCCCTTTGCTACCCTGCGGCGCGGCAGTGTTGATCGCGACCATCTCTTGTCCCTCTTGCCGCAACGAATCATGACGCTGCGGGAACTGCTGACTTGGGCAAAAGCAAACCCGATGCCGCTCAATATTGAAATTAAAGACATGAGTCATACCCGGATGGACGACCAGATTGTGCCGGAGGTAATCCGGGAGATCCGTTCCGCCGCTGCCACAGAAGATGTGATCATCTCCTCGTTTAACCACGGATATCTACGATCCTGCCGCAGGCAAGCCCCTGAGATTGCGATTGCGGCCCTTCAGGCAGGCTCCCCGCCAACCAATCTCATCGCTTATCTGCAAAAACTCGGTGTCTGCGCCTACCACGCCGAAGACGCCCACGTTAATGCGACCCTCGTCAAAACACTGCGCGCCGCAGGCCTGCACGTCAACGTATTCACCGTTAACGACCCGTCCCGTCAGCAACAACTGTTCAGCTTCGGTGTGACCGGCATCTTTACCGATTTTCTTGAATCAGCCGTCTGTGGGTTGCAGCAACGGGATTTGAAGTGCTGACTCCCTTCAGGATCTCGAACCGATATTGGCATACGGGGTTAGCGGCGGGCCAGTATAGCGGGCATTAGGCCTGATCAGCCGGTTGTTTTTCCATTGTTCGAGAATATGGGCGGTCCAGCCAACGGTCCTGCTGACGGCGAAAATCGGAGTAAACAGTTCCACGGGAATACCCATAGCATGGTAGAGCGGGGCGGAATAAAAATCGACGTTGGGGAATACCTTGGATTCGCTCAACATGACTTTTTCCACCGCCTGGGCGATCTCAAAGTATTGGGTCTCGCCGGTGAGTGCGGTGATTTCCTGCACTTTTTTGCGCAGCACGGTGGCCCGCGGATCTTCGCAGCGGTAGATCCGATGGCCAAATCCCGGGATCTTTTGTTTTGCCTTCAGACGCGGTAGGACCCAGTCTGCCGCTTTTCCAGGTGTACCAATCTCATCGAGCATCTTCATGACCTCGGCATTGGCGCCGCCATGCAACGGGCCCTTGAGCGCAGCAATGGCGCTGGTCACCGCCGAATAGATATCAGTCATGGTTGCGGCCGTCACCCTGGCGGCAAAGGTTGAGGCATTGAGTTCGTGGTCCGCATGAAGGATAAGCGAGGTGTCCATTGCTTTGACAATGATCGGATCCGGTTCTTTGCCCAGCAGGGTATAGAGAAAATTGAAGGCAATGCCGTTGTTGGACATCGGTTCGAGCGGTTCCTTGCCGTCGCGGAGGCGCTGATGCGAGGCAATGATCATAGGGATGCGTTCAGTGAGGCGCTGGGCCTTTCGCAGGCAGGCATCGAGCCGGGTGTTGCCGCTGTCCGGATCCCAGTGGCCCAGAGATGAAACTGCGGTTCGCAGTACCTCCATGGGTGTGGCGGCATGGGGAAACATGCGCAGAATCATAACGGTTTCCATAGGTAACTTCATGCAACCGGTGAAGCCGTCGAGAAAGGCTTGGAATTCGGTGAATCCGGGGAGACGACCATACCAGAGGAGGTAGGCAACCTCCTCGAAGGTGGAGTGTTCGGCCAGATCAACGATGTCGTAGCCGCGATAGAGCAGTCGGCAGGCCGCCCCGTCGACCAGACAGATGGAAGAATCACAGGCAATAACGTCTTGCATCCCTGCCTCGATTGCATCTGTCTTCTTGATAGATTGCGTTGTCATGCATGCTCCCGACAACCTTTGGTCAAGGTCTGTTCTTTGTGAAAAAAAACAAGGTTATACATCATAGCAGTATAACCTTGTGTGCAACTGAATGTAATCAGGAGTAAAGGATCAGACTATCGTTTCGGTCAACCAAAAGTCATGTTGATTGCAGAAACTAGTGACATAGACTTTGCCTTTGTAACCAGCCGGTAAGTCATAGCTGGATTCAGGTTTGTCGGTAGGTGTGAAAGTCGTGCCGCCCACATAGGTGCCATCATCGAGAACAAGGGTATGCCTGACGATGAAGTGCTTGTCTGTCATCGGGTGTTTGGTGACTATCGCAACTTTTGAGCCCGTTACCGTCACTTCTGGTGCGTGACTGCCTTCTTTTCCGGCCCAATAACCAGGATTATCTTTGGTGAAAATAACATTGGTGTACGGAGCTTTGCCAGCAGCAAAAGCACGGGGGACAGAACTGATTACCAGGACAGAGGCGGCGGCAACGGTTGTTTTGAGAAAATCGCGTCGGTCATGCATAGGTATTCCTCCGTTAAAAGAATTGATGATATGTATTGTTAAGTACGAGAAGGACGTTTCGCAAGTCTTATTGCCGGTTGCATACACAGTGGACTGCGTCACAATTATTATCAAATTACGTGGTGTTAAGGTTGTAATCTTTATCTGCTGCCAGCAGATTTTTGTTGAAAAATCTTGACGTTGCACTTAGGGAATAGCAATGTTCTCTTGTTGAGACATAATTATGCTAAGAATACTTCTTCAATCAAGGAGACTGTCATAAGAACCAAAGGAAGAGAAATAGTCGGCGTCAATACTGAAAAAATCTTGTCACTGCTCAACTATTCCTTTGCCGATGAGTGGCTGGCCTATTGCCAATATTGGCTTGGTGCGAAGATAGATAACGGGTTGGTTTGGAAAAATAATGGAGCAGCTTAAAAAAGAAATTGAGGCTTTGTCGACCGAAGAAATTCATAGAATGCTCCACGAACTGCGCGTAAATCAGATCGGCCTGGAGATGCAGAACTTAGCACTGCAAAGGATCCAGGAGGAGTTAGACTCGTCGAGGGAGCGTTATTTCGAACTGTATGATCTGGCACCGGTTGGCTATTGCACCATCTCCGCAGAAGGGTTGATACTGGAGACCAATCTCACCGCAGCCAACTTGCTGGGTGTGACCCGGAATGCGTTGGTCAATCAACTAATCAACCGGTTCATTCTTAAAGAAGATCAGGATATCTTTTACCTGCACCGCAAACAGCTCTTACAAATTGGTGGGCTCCGGGGATGTGAATTGCGGATGGTGAAAAACGATAGAACAGTCTTCTGGGCATGTATGGAAGCTTCAGTTACACAGGTTGAAGGAGGTGCTCACCTCTATCGATTAGTGATATTTGACATCAGCGAGCGGAAGCAGACAGAGATGGAATTGGTTGATGCAAACGAACAATTCCGCTCTCTGATGCAGAACAGTCACGGGATTATTTACACCATCACTCCTGACGGTGTTGTGAGCTATGTGTCCCCAAGTTATATCAGGTTACTCGGACGTGACCCGTCTGCAATCCTTGGCATGGATTTCAGGAGTTTCATCTTTCCCGATGATATCGCTGCCTGTGAAGCCTTCCAAAGGGAGATATTGCGTACAGGTGTAATGCAAAAGGGCCTCGAATATCGAGTTCTCCATGCCGATGGTTCCATCCGTTGGCATTTATCCAATTTCACGCCCTGCTTTAATGATAAGCAAGAAATTGTTTCGTTTGTTGGCAACGCCATGGATATCACGGAACAAAAGCGCTATCAGGTAGAATTGGATGCTGCCCGCAAGACCGCTGAGGCATCTGAAAAGGTCAAATCCGAGTTTCTGGCTCTGGTCAGCCATGAAATCCGTACCCCTCTTAATGCATTGGTAGGCTTTAGCGCTCTGGCGCGCAAGACTATTGATCCAGACATTTTGCAGCAATATCTCAACATTATCGATCATTCTTCTCATTCGCTAATGGATTTAGTTAATGATATTCTTGATCTCTCCAAAATTGAAGCAGGGCAATTGAGCCTGGAAGCAATTCCTTTCAATTTGGCAGATACTGTTGATCTCATTGCCTGGCAATACGCTTCGCTGGCCGCGCAGAAACATTTGGAGTTACGCGTTACCAAAAATATCCCCCAACCCCTTTGGGTATGTGGTGATCCCACACGAATCCGCCAGATCTTAGCCAACTTGATCACCAATGCTATTAAATTCACCGAGTCTGGTAACGTAACCTTGATCGTCACAACTACAGCATCAATACTTGATACTTGTAGTCTCACCGTCCGTTTGGAAGTGCGGGATACCGGTATAGGCATTGCAACCGACAAGCTTAATGTACTGTTTCAACCCTTCCGACAGGTTGATCCGAGTATATCCCGTAAATTCGGTGGTACCGGGCTGGGGCTGGCGATTGTACAGAGCTTAGTGAAGGTGATGAATGGCCGAATCGAAATTATCAGTGATGAAGGGCAGGGAAGCTGTTTTGTAGTGGAACTGCCCTTTGCTGAGAGCGTTCAACCTGTTTATAAAAAAATTACGGCACCGGTCGTTGCTCCTCTTCATATCCTGGTAGTTGAGGATAATGCATTTAACAGACGATTCCTGGTCGACACCCTCACTATCAGTGGCCATACGGTTACGCAGGCAGAAAACGCTTTACAGGCGCTTGAACTGAAGATGCAATCTCGCTACGATCTTATTATCCTTGATGTCAGGATGCCAGAGATGGACGGTATCGAGCTGACCTGTCGCATGCGGACCTTAGAAAAAGAACAAGGCTTAAACCCCGTGCCAATCATCGCCTATACTGCTGACACAGAGGAGGCTACCAAGGAGCAGTGTCTGGCGGCAGGCATGCAGGATGTCCTGTTCAAACCGCTCGATCCGGACAAACTTGCCATGGCTATAAATAAAAAATGCAAGCTGCGGTTAATGGACGGTAACCGTATTTTCGTCGAGTCCAAGCCTGGTCGCATTTTGGTCAAAAGAATTCATGCTGACATGGAGAACAATTCTGATTTGATAAAGCAGTATATAGAGTTGTTGCGGGATGATATATATCATGAATTGGACCGGATGGATGAGGCCATTGGTACAGACGACCGCCAAGCGCTCAGACAAGCTACGCACTCCTTGAAGGGACTTTGCTCCAACCTGCAGGACCAAAGTCTCAGGGGATTGGTCCTCTGGTTGCACAATAATGCGTTGAACTCATCACTCGTGGAGTTGCAGAATATAGCAGCACTGTTACGTTCGGGCCTGTGCACGACTTGCTTTGAAAGCTTGATCGGAGAATAATGATGGAGAGCGGTACGTCTACAGCAAATATATTGGTGGTGGACGATCAGAAAAGTTTTCGTTTCATGATCGAAGGATATCTCAAAGAGTCCGGATTCAACACCACCAGCGCTGTTAGTGGTATTGAGGCCTTGGCTGTTTTGGAACGCTCAAACATCGACTTGGTGCTTTCCGATCTGGTCATGCCGGAGATGACTGGTGTGCAATTGCTTCAGGATGTACGACGTCTTTACCCTATGCTTCCCTTTATTTTGATAACAGCATACGGCTGCGTGGATACTGCCGTTGCTGCCATGAAAGAAGGGGCCGACGATTACCTGCTGAAGCCGTTACACCGGGAAGAGTTGATTCTAACGGTAAGGAGGAATCTGGAAAGCGCTCGCTTGCGACAGCGCCATGACCAGATGGAAGACTTTTTCAAGGAACAATTCAGTTTTCAGAACATCAAGTCCATCTCTCCGTCCATGGGAGCGGTACTTGCTGCTGCCAGGCAGGTAACAGGGGCCTCCAAAACTACGGTTGCTATATACGGAGAGAGCGGAGTGGGGAAAGAGGTGCTGGCACGGGCTATCCATACGGCATCAGGTGCTCCGCCTACTGCTTTTGTGCCGGTCAATTGCGCTGCCATTCCCGAAGCTCTTCTGGAAAGCGAGCTTTTCGGCCACGTCAAAGGGGCGTTTACAGGCGCTGACCACGAGCGTGAAGGCAAATGTCGTCTGGCCCGAGGCGGCACCCTTTTTCTCGATGAGATCGGTGATATGCCGCTACCATTGCAGTCTAAATTGCTCAGAGTTTTGGAAGAAAAGGTTTTTGAAAGAGTCGGCTCCGATGTACCACAACCCACCGAATTTCGGGTTATAGTTGCCACCCACCGAGATTTGCGGGAAATGTCTAAGCATCGACGTTTTCGTGCTGATCTTTTCTATCGCCTCAACGTCTTTCCTCTTACTATTCCTCCCCTCCGGGAACGGAAAGAGGATATACCGTATCTCGCCGAGCATTTTTTAGCATCTCTCCGTCAGGACCAGGGGAAGCCATTGGCTGGGCTTTCCAAAGCAGCTCTTGATGTCCTTATGACGTATGACTGGCCGGGGAATGTACGAGAACTCCGCAACCGTTTGGAGTACGCCTCGATTGTCACCAATGGTGAACTGATTCAACCGAAACACCTGCTGTTACAAAACGGTTCCTCACCTCACCCCTGTGCCGTTTCTGAAAAAGTTTCTCTGCATTTCGAATTCACTCCCGAGGAATTCTCGTTCGATCTGGTGGTCGAACGTCTGAAAGAGTGGGCCATGCAGCAGAGCGGCAATAATAAATCGGCAGCCGCTCGTTTGCTGCAAACTTCCCGCAAGCTGTTTTATTAAGCCCCCCCCCTCTCAGGTTGTCCGAAATGGGACAGCATGTTCCAATCTGGACAACGTTAATGTCATCCTGCAAGTCTATCTGGCTGTAAAACCATTAAATAAATGTATGTCACGCCTTGTGGCATACATTCTGCTTCTTCTTGTTTTAATAAGGTGCGTTGCTCTTTGTTTGTCCGTAACGGGACAAGTTATTTTAAGAAATAAGGAGAACTATATGTCTCAGAGAGCTGTTGAACTTTTAATTGGTCGCTTAATCACTGACGATCAGTTTCGACAGATGGCCAGTACATCCTTATCCGATGCCTGTTTCAAGGTTGGTCTGGATCTGACGCCTATGGAAATTGCCCTTATATCCCGAATGGAAATCAAAAGTTTTGCTGACCTCTCCCGTTGCATTGATCCCGGTCTTCGTCGGGCCGGATGCACCCTCGGAAATTGAGATATGTCATTTAATTTTAACGAAGCGTACAAAAGCAAGGCTCACAGAACTCTTCTGAACTGCTACGCGTTGTTGACAAATGTTCTTCTTTCAATTTTTTCTCGCCGGATTTCGATTAAATTCTATATTGTTGGTCATTTCGCCCTCGCACTGACTATCATTCTGGTTCTATCGGGGGCAACCATCTATTCTTTTGTCTATGAAAACATGCGGCAAAACATGATGGAGAAATTGTCTACCTCAACAACATCAGTCAAAGATGTGGTCGAAAATGCCGCCAATCTTTTCATTCGCAATCACCTGCAGGCCATAGCTAAAGTAAATATCGATATACTCAACGGTCTCGAACAGCAGGTCAGCAAAGGGCTCATCACTCGAAATGAAGCAATGAAAAGAGGGGCTGAAATACTCCTTCAGCAACGTGTTGGCGACAAGGGGTATATCTATGCGCTATCGAGTAAAGGCGTTATTCAGGTGCATCCTAATGCCGAGTTGATCAATAGTGATGTTTCTGAATTCTGGTTTATTCAACAGCAAATAGCCTACAAAAACGGTTACCTGGAGTATGGCTGGAAAAATCCAGGTGAGGAGAAGACTCGACCTAAAGTTTTGCATATGGCGTATTTTGAACCTTGGGATTGGATTGTTTCGGTGTCGAGCTATCTGGAGGAATTTATTTTTCTGGCCGATGATCTTCGCTTGGGTCTGAAATCACACGCCTTCGGCAAGACGGGGTATGCGTTTATTATCAACAGTCAAGGTAAGATTATCCTGCACCCCTGGCTCCGGGGAAACATCAATGCTATGGGGGATGCCTCTATCCAATCCGTATTCAATCGAATTATTTCAATGAAAAATGGGGAATTTTCCTATTATTGGAATGATCAGGATGAAACAGAATCAAGGAAAAAAATTGTTTTTTTTAATTATATTAAAGAATTGGATTGGATAGTAGCTTCATCCGTCTATGAAGACGAGATTTTTCAACCATTGACGACCCTCGGTAAAATCATCGGTCTGATAGTGATCTGCGCGCTCTTGCTGATCATACCGGTCAGCCTCTATCTCGGCACACTGATTACCCGACCTCTCTCGCGCTTGGCGCAACAGATGCGTGTTGCCAATGCAGGTGATCTCAATGTTCGTGCCGAAGTAGACGCTCTTGGTGAGATTGGCGTCCTTGGACGACATTTCAATCACTACATTGATCGCTTACGGCAAATGAATAATAAATTACTTGATGAAATCAATGACCGTGTTCAAGCCGAAAAACAAATGATCATTTTCCATAAGGCTTTTGAAAATGCCTTGGAAGGTATCAGTATTACAGACCCGGATGGAAATATTCTAGCTGTTAACCAGGCTTTTTTGGAGATAACCGGTTATGCGCCTGATGATGTAATAGGGAAAAACTCAAGTATTCTTAAATCAAAAAGGCATGACCACTCTTTCTATGCCCAGCTGTGGAACACTCTTCTCAAAGAAGGGCGATGGAGTGGAGAGATCTGGAATAAACGGAAAAATGGTGAAGTGTATCCGGAAATTTTGAATATCAGCTCCATCTACGACGATAACAAGGACGTGGCTCATTATGTGGCAGTGTTTCACGATATCACTGAGATGAAACAGCAGGAGGCGCGGATTGTCCATCAGGCCTACCACGATGCACTCACTGGGTTACCCAACCGGACGCTCGCCAATGACCGGATCAGTATTTCGCTAGCCCATGTCAAGCGTGGAGGAACAAAACTGGCGGTTCTGTTCCTCGATCTCGATAATTTTAAAAACGTTAACGATTGCTTAGGCCACGAATTGGGGGATCAGCTGCTACAGCAGGTGTCTAATCGTCTTGTGTCGCTGGTGCGAGAGGAAGATACGGTTGCCCGCCTCGGCGGCGATGAATTTCTTGTTTTAGTGGCTGCTATTACTTCTGATATGGTGGTCAACGATTTTGTTAAGCGGCTGTTGCATAGTTTTACAGAACCATTCAATGTCGGCGGTTCCGAATTGTTCATCAGTGCTAGTATCGGTGTGGCTTTTTATCCTGAGGATGGTGACAACGCCGGAACCTTAACAAAAAATGCCGATATAGCCATGTATCAGGCGAAGGCCAAGGGGAAAAACACCTACTGCCTTTTCACCTCTGATTTAAGCGAGCGTATTGCCTACTTGCGGCAACTTGAAATAAATCTTCGGCAAGCAGTGATGGATAGGGAGTTTACCGTTTTCTTCCAACCAAAAATTGATCCTTTGCGAGGAGTGATAACAGGGGCAGAGGCATTGGTTCGCTGGCAGAAACAGGATGGGAGCATCGTTAATCCTGCTGACTTTATACCGCTCGCAGAAGAGACCGGTCTCATCATCCCTTTGGGAGAACAGGTTCTGGATATCTCCTGCCGGGTTATTCGAATGCTCAACGATTTGGGACATACTCATCTTACTATTTCGGTAAATCTGTCCCCGCTCCAGTTTGTCCAGCCAAACCTGGTCGATACGATTCTTGCTATTCTTCAGAAACACAAGGTCCCCAGTGCTCAGCTCGAATTGGAGATTACGGAAAGTGCTATGATGACCGATTTGGCCAAAACCGTTGATACCCTCAATCAACTGGTTGCTGCTGGTATTGCAATTTCCATCGACGATTTCGGAACCGGTTATTCCTCTCTCGCCTATCTCAAGAGATTCCCTATCAAGATCCTGAAGATTGATAGTTCTTTTATTAGGGATCTGACCAGCAATCCCAGCGATGCTCAACTTGTGGAAACCATAATCTTGATGGCCCATAACCTCGGCATTGGCGTAGTGGCCGAAGGGGTCGAGACCAAAGAGCAACTCGAATGGCTGAAGGGGCGCGGATGTGAACAAATACAAGGATATTTCTTTAGTAAACCTCTGCCGATGGGAGCCTTTTTCGCCTATCTTCAGGAAAATGAACCTCTTCTGAAACCGGGCTTGGCCCACCCTGATAATCTGGGATAAATAGAGTCGGAAAGAGAGGTATTGTGCTTCAATGCGCTGAAATAATTACACTTGTTGATGATTGCCTGGATAAGTTTCGAGAGGTGTTTATTCTCGAAAATATCGAAGTGGAGCGGATGATACCTGTGCAGGAGGTTCGCGTGCTGGGGAATCGATTCGGTCTCGAACATGTCTTTGATAATGTGATATTGAAGGCTGTTGATGCAATGGATGGTCGGTGTAACAAAAAAATGAAGGCAACTGTAACGCCGCTGGAAGATTTGTCATCGGTTGAGGTCACATATGCCGACACCGGTTGGGGAGTTCGGGAGGATTTGCTGATTGAGATTTTTGCCACCTACTTCACTGACAAGCGTAACGGGATCGCTCTTGGTCTCGGAATTGTCAAAGATGTCGTGGAAAATCACGGAGGCAAAGTACTCGTTGAGAGCCAACTGGGGGTTGGGTCGACGTTTATCATCCATCTTCCGGTCATGCAGATGAACTGAGTATTCTTTCCAAGGGAAAGGGCCTTCTGAATGATACTAGGCGATTGTGAATATGCAGAGTTGAGCGATGGAATCGGTACCATAAAGAAGGATTTTTAAGCAAACATCAGAGCGTAGTTTGCTGTCTCCATAACCATATTTACTCACAGTGTATTAAGGGGTCAATATCATGAACATTCGATCAATTGGTTTTCGTCTTGTAGTTGGCGGCTGTCTGGCCGTTGCTGTACCACTTGCTGTTGTGGGCTTTCTTGCGGTCTCGAAGTCTTCTTCAGCACTGACAGCAATCTCTCGGGACAATGCCGCGGCGCAGGCACAGAAACTGGCCACGGTCATCGAGTCTACGTTGGACGCCCAGTCAAAAACAGCTGCTGCCCACGCGGTTGATACCAACGTCCGCATGATCGGCCAGAAGGTAAAGGAACAGGGGATTGAAGGGGCAACAGCGGATATAGCCAATCTTCGTCAACAGATGAAAGCCAAATTCAAGCAGTTGGATAGCAACTATCTCGGTATTTTCGTTACCGATGACAAAGGCACCATGTATACCGGCGAGCTTACCAACGGTGATGAATACAAGGGGGTTAATCTGGCTGATACAGAGTATTTCCAAAAAGTTAAAAGAACCGGCAAGGCGATTGTCAGTGACATTGTCTTTTCTAAGGTAACAGGTGATGTTATTTACGTGCTGTGTGCACCAATTCTATCATATTCCGGTGATTTTCTCGGTGTTTTCGGCCTGTCGCTCAAGGCGCAACCGCTGCTCAGTCATGTGTCGACAGTAAAGGCGGGAAACACAGGCTATGCCTTCATGTGTAACCAGAACGGCATCATCATCGCCCACCCCAAGAAGGAGTTGGAGATGAAGCTGGATCTCAAAACGCTTGCGGGAATGGAAGAGATATCCAAGCAGATGGTGGCCGGCAGCAAGGGTGCCCTAAATTACGTGTTCAAGGATGTAGCGAAAATAGCAGGATATGCCCCCGTTCCTTTGAAAGGTTGGAGTATTGCTGTCACCCAGGATGAAGCTGAGTTTCTGACAGCAGCACATTCGATTAGAAACAGTATTCTGACAATAACCTTGATTGCTGTAGCGTCGGTTTGTGCAGTGGTCATGCTCTTTTCCCGCAGCATCACTGTCCCTCTTAATAGGGCGGTAGGGGGGTTGAAAGATATAGCTCAGGGGGAAGGTGACCTGACCATGCGTCTTCAGGTTACTTCCAAAGATGAAATTGGCGAACTTGCCCAATGGTTCAATACATTTATTGAGAAATTGCAGGGAATTGTTGGACAAATTTCCGACAACACCCGTTCCATAGATACTTCGTCTAACAAACTGTCCCAAATTGCCACTGACCTTTCCACAAGTTCGGAAGATACCTCGCATCGGGCTAACAATGTCGCCACTGCTGCGGAAGAAATGACCGCAAATCTCAACAATGTTGCAGCCGCAATGGAGCAGTCAACCACCAATACCTCCATGGTCGCCAGTGCCGCCGAAGAGATGACTGCGACTATCGGCGAGATTGCGAATAATGCCGAACGAGCCCATTCAATTTCTCTTGCCGCAGTTGAGCAAGCAGGATCTACTTCCGATAAAATGGCGGAACTTGGGAGAGCAGCGCAGTCCATCAGCAAGGTTACGGAGGCCATCACCGAGATATCCGAACAGACCAATCTGCTGGCGCTTAATGCCACTATTGAGGCTGCCCGGGCAGGTGAGGCGGGCAAAGGATTCGCCGTTGTTGCCAATGAAATCAAAGAATTGGCGAAACAGACGGCAGCTGCTACCCAGGATATCAAAAAACAAATTGAGGAGATGCAGGATACTACCTCGACAACGGTAAAAGAAATTAATCAAATTTCGGAAGTAATCAACAATATCAATGAGATTGTGGCTGTCATCTCTACGGCTGTCGGCGAGCAAAGTGCAGCGACCCAGGAGATAGCCAATAACATTGCGCAGGCATCACAAGGGATGGGTGAGGTCAATGAAAACGTCAGTCAGAGTTCGGTAGTGGCTGCTTCCATTACTAAGGATATCGCCAATGTCAACACGGCTTCAGGGGAAATCTCACAAAGTAGCAATCAGGTGAAGTCCAGTGCCACCGATCTGCAGGCGATGGCGTTACGATTGAGGACTATTGTCGACAGCTTCAAGATCTGATAATTAGTCAAGGAGTTCTCGCGACAGGAACTCTCTAAAAAAAAATAATGTAACCAACCGCTGGGAAAATAGGGGGGATTCTCAGCAGGTAACTTGTATAGATCGTTCAGAGTGTAAGGGCAAGCAGCGGCTTCAGGAACAGTCTTGCAGCGTTTGACGGGATTCGATGGCCTTGGCCAGGGTGTGTTCGTCGGCGTACTTGATATCCATGCCCATGGGAATGCCACAGGCGAGACGACTGAGGCGAATGCCTGTACCCTGTAGCATATCAGCGAGATAGGATGCCGTGGCTTCTCCTGGGACTGTAGAACTGGTAGCAATCAGAATTTCGTCGACACTCCCGGAAGCGACTCGTTGTCGCAGCTCACGGGTTTTGAGTTCATCCGGGCCGATGCCGTCCATCGGCGCAAGGACGCCATGGAGAATATGATAGGTGCCTCCAAAGGCCCCCGTCCTCTCGATGGCGATCTGGTCGCCAGGTTCTTCCACCACGCAAACCAGTCTGGGGTTACGGTTGGGGTTGCCGCAAATGACGCAGGGATTGGTTTCTGAAAAGGTGAAGCACTGATGACAGAGGTGGATGGTCTCGTGCAGCACCATCAAATCGTTAGCCAGGTTTTTGGCCTCAGCGACTGGCCTGCGGAGCATGAAGAGTGCTAGACGGGTTGCGGTTTTGTGGCCGATACCGGGAAGCTTGGTCAAGTCAGCGATCAGGCGTTCAAGGGCCAGCGGGATGACCTGCATTTACAAAAGTCCCGGAATGTTAAGGCCGCCAGTCAAACGACCCATCTCGGACTTGCCCAGATCCTTGGCTTTGTTGAGACCATCGTTCACTGCTGCAACGATGAGATCTTGGAGCATTTGGATGTTTTCCGATTGCACCATCGTCTTTTCGATTTTTAGCTCAAGGAGTTCGCCTTTACCATTGAGGGTGGCGATCACCATCCCGGCTCCAGCCGATCCGGTTACTAGTTTACTGCCCAGTTCATTTTGTACAGCCGCCAGCTTTTCCTGGAGCTGTTGCGCTTGTTTCATTATATCGCCCATGTTCATTGGTCTACCTCATGGAAATGTATTACAAAAAGATTGGGAAACGTTGGGTGTCAGGTGGCTTCAGATCCCATCATTGTGCGATGTGGGCCGGATCAGGCCGACTATTCTTCAGTGACAATCTGGCTTTCAATTGTAGCGCTGCTATCCGGTATGCTGGTTCGAGAGCGGGAACCGATGCGGATATCACCGACCTGACCGGTGAAGACATCAAGTGCCGTTAGCACTAGCGGGTCATTGGCGAGGGCTCGACGTTCCTGCTGCGGGGCAAGGCCGTTAGCCAGATCGATTGCACAGGCACTGGAGCCAGGCACAATAAACTGGATGCTGAGGTTTTCCTGGAAAAAATCGAGGACAAATTCAACCAGAGTGCTGACATAGTTCCGTTGTTTCAGCATCGTGCAATCAGCGCTATCGTCAAAATGAATGAGCAGTTCATCTCCTTTGCGTTCAACTGAGGCAGCCAGTTGCAGGGATGCCGCCATCCAGGGTTGTCTTTCATGTACATATTTGAGGAAGGCATCCCAATGTTGTCGGATTCTTTTTTTGCCTTCAACCGCCTTTTGGGGAGAAGGTTCTACTGTTGGGGGTCCTTGTTTCAGAGAAATCGACGACAGAGGTTCTTCTAGAGTCGGTTCAGTTTGGGTCAATTGTGGGGGTGCGGGTGATTCTTTTGTGGGTTCTTTCCGGAGGACCTCGGGCATAGATTCCGCGGTAACCGTTTTAACCGGCTGGATTTGTATAGGTTGTTCATTTTGCAGCGGTTCGGTGACAGTCGACGGTGAGGCAACGGGCTGTTCTACTCGAACTGAAGAAGGCGAAGGGGTGCGAGCAGGTTCGACTGGTTTGTATCCTGTTTCGTGTTGACGGGGTTGCACGGTGATTTGAGGTGGGGCGGTCAGAGCATCAAGTGGTGTTTCTGCTAGCATCTGGTCGAATCGTGCTATCAGTTCAGCGACCGGAACGACATCATGGATTTGGACCGCGCGAATAAAGGTAAGTTCAAGTGCTAGCCGTGGTTGCTGGGAAAATGAGGTTTTTTCCAGGCCCTCTAAAAGGAGACTGAAAAGGGCCGATAGGGTCTCTAGGGTGTACGTGGCCGCCGTTTTCACCATAGCCACCAATTCTTGTTCGGTCACCTCAAGAGAATCCCCAGGATTTTTACTTACTTTGCAGACCACCAAGCCACGGAACCAGCTTAAGAGATCGTTGCTGAATCGTTTAATGTCCGTTCCATGGAGATACATCTCTTCGAGGAGCCCATAGATGGCTGCCAGGTCACCGCGCAACAGGGCTTCACCCAGATCGGCGACCAATTGGTGACTGACTAGGCCAAGGACGTCGATGACATCGTTGGTCTTGACCTCCGTGCCGCAGTAGGAAAAAATTTGATCAAGGAGGCTGAGACCATCCCTGACACTGCCTCCAGCCTCACGGACGATCATATCGAGAGCTTCCGGTTCTATCTGTACCCCTTCATCGGTTGCTAACCGTTCGAAATGTGCGGCTAAGTCCAAGTGGCTGAGGCGTTTAAGTTCATAGCGCTGACAGCGGGAAAGAATAGTTACAGGAACCTTGTGCAGTTCGGTGGTGGCGAACATGAAATGCACATGGCTAGGTGGTTCTTCAAGGGTCTTCAATAAAGCATTGAAGGCCTCGGTGGTAAGCATGTGGACTTCATCGATTATGATAATTTTGTAGCGTGAGCTGGTGGGCATGAAGCGGATTTTTTCTTTCAGCTCACGGATTTCCTGGATGCCGCGGTTGGAAGCGCCATCTACTTCTTGCAAATCAATGCTCGACCCTTCTGTTATCTGCTTACAGGACAGGCAGCTGTTGCAGGGCTCTGCAGCTTGGCCCTGTTCGCAATTCAAGGCCTTGGCCATAATTCGGGCGAGGGTGGTTTTACCGGTGCCACGGACACCGCTGAATATTAATGCATGGGGGGCGCGACCTTGGACGAGGGCGTTCTGTAGGGTTCGCACCACAGCCTTCTGACCGATTACTTCAGCAAAGGTCTGTGGTCTCGATTTTCTGGCAAGAACGAGGTAGGACAAAATGGATACCAACGATAAATGATCAGGGGAATGGATGAATCCATTTATTTCCCAATTTGAGGGGGGAAAGTGGATTCAGATCTGCGGGAAAAAAGATAGCCAGGCTACCCTGTGCACATAAAGAGATTCACTGCCGCTGCTTCCTTCCGGACCTGACGGGGTTAGTGATTCTTTATTGCACAGGACCCGGCTATCACACTGGTGATCATTTGTTAAGGAAAAGAGGCGGTTGCGGGGTGATTATTTTGATGCAAGCGTACATTCCAGATAAATTCTTCGATGAAGTAGTCATCTATCGGTATGTATTCATCTCTTTTCGGTTAGGGTTTATACCCCCCATTATGAGGAGCGTCAAGAAAATTTGTGTGAGGAAGCATGATCGACGGGATTTGGAAAGGTAAGATCCTCTGTAAATGATTCATAAATAACTCCTTCACTGGCGATTCAAAAGTGGTGAAGGAATGTCAGTATCTTGTATGCGAGAGCTCTGAAATCTTGGCGGCAAGTCATGAAGAATAAAGGCCGACTATAGCAAGAGATTCTTGCCTAAAATAGAGACAAGTTCATCGGCGGCTCTGGTTGGGGCCACTCTCCCATCCTCTACATCTTTTTTAACTCTAGGTAACAGCTTTTTGATTTCATCATGCTGATAGAACCAGCGTTCTAGACCTTCGTTAACTAAAAACCACATCCACGACATGGATTGATCTTGACGTTTTTTGTCGAGTTCCCCGGTCGCGGTCATTATTTTTTTATGGCTGGTGATTGTTTCCCATACATCGGTGAGACCTTTTTCTTCCAAGGCGCTGCAGGTCATGACCGGCACGGTCCAGTTCGGAGAAGAGGGCGCAACAAGATGCAAAGCGGTTTCATATTGACGTTTGGCTAATTTTGCACGGTTGATATTGTCACCATCGGCCTTGTTGACAACGATCGCATCGGCTACTTCTAAAACACCTTTTTTTATACCTTGAAGTTCATCACCAGCGCCTGAAATCTGTAAGACAAGAAAAAAGTCGACCATCGAGGCTACAGTGGTTTCTGATTGGCCAACACCGACGGTCTCTACGATAATAACGTCGAATCCGGCTGCTTCGCAAACCAGCATGGATTCACGAGTTTTACGGGCTACGCCGCCCAGGCTGCCGCTTGATGGTGACGGCCGGATAAAGGCCATGTCATTGACGGCCAATTTCTCCATCCGGGTTTTATCTCCAAGGATAGAGCCACCGCTACGGGTACTGCTCGGATCAATGGCCAGAACGGCGACGCGATGCCCCAGTCGGGTCAGCATTGTGCCAAAGCTTTCAATAAAAGTGCTCTTGCCAGCACCAGGAACGCCGGTAATGCCGAGGCGTACAGCTTTTCCCGTGTAGGGTAAAATCTCATTGATAACGTGTTTGGCAATCTCTTGATGCGTGGAAAGGGTGCTTTCAACCAAAGTGATGGTTCGGGCAAGCATCAAACGATTATTATCCATGACGCCCTGGATATAATAACTGGGATCTTTATGCATATCTGGCCTTTGGTAGAGGTTTCGTCATGACAACATACAAACGGACGGGATTTTGGCCCGTCCGTTTGTAGTCATACCTGTATATGCTAAGCTGTTACTTACAATACTGCGCCTCGAGCATATCCATTACTTTACCAGCAGATTCTGTGATCGGGGTTCCCGGTCCGAAAATGCCTTTACAGCCTGCATCATAGAGGAAGGTGTAGTCGTTTGGCGGAATAACACCACCGGCGACTACCAGGATTTCACCGGCGCCTTTCTCTTTCAGTTTGCCAATGAGTTCCGGCACAAGGGTCTTATGACCGGCGGCCAGGCTGGAGGCGCCAACGATATGGACATCGTTCTCAATGGCCATTTTAGCAGCTTCTTCAGGAGTCTGGAACATCGGGCTGATGTCGACGTCAAAGCCAAGGTCAGCGTAGGAAGAAGCAACAACCTTGATGCCACGGTCATGTCCATCCTGTCCCATTTTGGTAACGAGGATACGTGGACGACGACCTTGGCTGGCCATGAAATCAGCGGTGCGCTTGCGCAGAGCTTCGATTACCTGGGCAGCGTCGCTGCTGGCTTCGCTGTACTCTGATGAGTAAGCACCGGAAACACACTGAGTGGTCGCTACATAGCGGCCAAAGACTTTTTCCATGGCGTCAGAAATTTCTCCTACGGTTGCTCTTGCCTTGGCAGCGGCTATGGCAACTTCAAGAAGATTACCATTGCTGGCTGCAGCCTTGGTTACGGCCTCGAGACATGCCTGACATTTGGCGGTGTCACGGGTTTTCTTGATATGGTTAATACGATCGATCTGCTCAAGGCGAACGGAATCAGGTACTTCGAGAATATCGAAGTCCATTTTCTCGTCGGCGAGGCGATATTTGTTTACACCAACAATAACGTCTTTACCTTGATCGATGCGAGCCTGACGACGAGCTGCAGACTCTTCGATGCGCATCTTCGGCATACCGGATTCGATGGCTTTAGCCATGCCGCCGATTTCTTCGATCTCATTGATGATTTTTTCTGCTTCTTCGATGATCTTGGCGGTCAGAAATTCAACATAATAGGAACCGCCCAACGGATCGGCAACTTTGCAGATCTGAGACTCTTCCTGGATGATGATCTGGGTGTTTCTGGCGATACGAGCAGACAACTCGGTCGGCAGACAAACAGCCTCATCAAAGGCATTGGTGTGCAAACTTTGGGTGCCGCCGAGGACTGCGGACATAGCCTCAATGGTGGTGCGGATAACGTTATTGTACGGATCCTGCTCGGTCAAAGACCAGCCAGAAGTCTGACAATGGGTCCGCAGCATGGAGGATTTGGGGTTTTTCGGGTTGAACTGCTGCAGCAGTTTGTGCCACAGGAAACGGGCAGCGCGTAGCATGGCAATTTCCATGAAAAAATTCATACCCACGCCGAAGAAGAACGACAGGCGGGGTGCGAAAGTGTCAACATCCATGCCTGAACGGATGGCAGCACGAACGTATTCGACACCGTCAGCCAAGGTAAAGGCGCATTGCAGGACACTATCGGCACCGGCTTCCATGATGTGGTAACCGCTGATGCTAATCGTGTTGTATTTGGGCATATTCTTGGAAGCATATGCCATAATGTCTGAAACGATCCGCATGGAAGGCTCGGGCGGATAGATGTAGGTGTTCCGGGTCAAGTACTCTTTGAGGATGTCGTTTTGGATGGTACCCTCGAGTTGTTCCTGCTTAACACCTTGCTCTTCGGCAGCACCAATCCACATGGCCAAAATTGGGATAACCGCGCCGTTCATGGTCATTGAAACTGACATTTTGTCCAGCGGAATGCCGTCAAAAAGGATTTTCATATCCTCGATGGAGTCAATGGCTACGCCAGCTTTACCAATGTCGCCGGAAACCCGAGGGTTGTCGGAATCATAACCGCGATGGGTGGAAAGGCTGAAGGCAACGGACAGACCTTTCTGGCCTGCAGCCAGGTTCTTACGATAGAATTCGTTGGATGCCTTGGCGGTAGAGAACCCAGCATACTGACGGATGGTCCAGGGGCGGCCGGCATACATGGTGGCCATCGGTCCACGGGTATATGGAGGCATGCCAGGAAAGGTGTTGACGGAAGGTAAACCTTCAATATCATTTGCTTCATACAATGGTTTGATGACGATACCTTCTGGTGATTTCCAGGCGATATCGTCAGGAGTTTTTCCTTTCATTTGCTTGGAGGCCATTTCAAACCATTTCTGGTATTCAGGACTATTTGCCATGTCACGTGCTCCTTGTAATAATTAATGTTTTATTCCCAAATTAGGAATAAAAAGTCGTATGTTCTCAACAAGATATTCGTTGCCGCGAATATCTTGTTGAGGATTATTCTCAGCTACGTTCTGAAATTTCAACAAGAACGCCACCGGTTGCTTTGGGATGGAGAAAAGCGATCTTGGCGCCACCGGCGCCGATCCGTGGGGTCTGATCGATCAATGCTATACCTTTTTCTTTCAACTCAGCCAATGCTTCTTCAATGTTTTCAACACGGAATGCAACATGCTGGAATCCTGCACCTTTTTTCTCGATGAATTTAGCGATCGGCCCATCGGGAGATGTTGATACCAGCAATTCTACTTCACTGTCTCCGACTGGAAAGAAGGCGGTTGTTACCTTCTGCTCAGTGACGGTTTCAGATCCTTCAAGCTTGAGACCCATAACATCTGACCAGAATTTGCTTCCCTCTTCCATACTGTTGACTGCAATGCCAAGATGATCAATTTTGAGGATTTTCATGTTGCTAGCTCCTTTTCGTCAAGTTTTGTTCGGATTTATGTGTGTACAAGTTTGCGTTGAGAATTAGAGGGGATGGAAGCTCAAATGTGCTCAACATAAATTATGTCCAGTGGTACCAGACCATGGACATAGGGTTACTTCTTTAAATTTTTTTTAGAATATCTATAAACATATATAATGTACTTTCCAGATTATTTCATTGATGTTGTATATAAAATTCTTTGAAGATATTCCATAAGAATATGTGTTGTCGTCTGTTGCATAAATTGTATGAAACACGGGCAGTGCCGAGACTGCCCGTGTTGTTTTCGTATTATTTTGCAGCACGTTTGACAAATATTCCGAGTGGGTCGACTTCTTCACGGATCATACGTACTTCTTCCACTGTTGGTGGAGCAAATTGGGTGACATCAGCAGCGATCAGCAGTTCGAAACCGGTTGCCGCCTGAATGGTTTCAGCTGTTTCTCCAGGGAATGTGTGGATAAGACGCATTCTTTTGGTTTTTTCTTCGAAATCGAAGATACCTTTTGTGGTGATGAGACGATATGGGCCTTTGCCCTGCATACCTGCCTTATAGCGGGCATTGGGGCTGCCGTCGAGATGTCCGGGGCTGGTGACGTACGACAGCTTCTCATTGAACTTCTTTTTGTCGTGGGGAACGATGAGGATTGTCCGATCACAGGAAGCGGCCATGTCGCTGGCGCCGCCACTGCCGGGAAGCCGGACTTTTGGCTTCTGATATCCATCAGGATAATCACCCATCATGGTGGAGTTAAGGTTGCCGTACATATCGACCTCAGCGCCGCCTATGAAACCGAAATCGGCAAAACCTCGCTGAGTCAACTCAAAGGCACCGTTTAAACCTTTCAGATACGATGCACCGGTGAAGGTTTTTGAGTCACCAACCGAGATAGGCAGGCCATGGTGGAGAGGAGGGCCAACGGCGCCAGCCTCGAAGACTGGGATCAGGCCAGGTGCGTGGGTACGGATTGCCAGGAGAGAGGCGACCATGGGCAGGCCGGTCCCGACAAACACTATTTTATTGTTTTCCAGAACTTTTGCTCCCGCCACAACAATGATTTCCTGGGCGGTGTAATCTGTTGAAACTGTCATGATGACTCCTTATCTATATGTTCCGTGAGGTTCCGATGCAGTAAAAATGGCTGTGCCTGTAGATTAGGCAAATCGCTCGCAGTTGTAGGATTCTGCAGCTTGATCGGCAATCAGCTTCTTGGTCGGGAATTTCTCTATATAATCTTCAAAGTTCTCAACGCCAAAGATATTCTCGTCATACCAAGCCTTCAATGCATCGGAGGATCCACCTTTACACATCGGGGAGATGAGGCTGAGGAACTCACGGATATGATCGCCATTAAAATAGTAGTGACGACGGCATGCGCCTGGATAAGAACCAAAAGGCACTTTGATGACAGCGTCAACTGCTGGGAAGGGGATCAAGATGTCTTTCGGATTAGTGACAAGCAGTTCATGAGAGACGAGTTGCTCGCAGGTGACGATGGTATGGGCTGAAGCCATGGCGATTTCAGCACAGGTGGCATCTGTTCCACGGATAATACAGTTACCATACATATCAGCTGCTTGCACATGGATGATACCTACATTGGGATTGCTGGCCGGCAACAGAGCTATGGGCCGTCCGGTAAAAGGGCAGTCGATAACCTTGGTGCGGCTGGTGTTCTTGATGTCGCCGCCAAGAGGACCACGGGTGGGGATGAAAGGGAGCCCCATGGCGCCTGCTTTGAATCGTGCGGACATGTTGTAGTTACTCCAGTCCTCAAATTCAACCATGCCACGCTCAGCGAGATAACGAAACGCCGGTGAGAGGCCGAAGGCCTCATGACCCCAGTACGCCAGTTCAATTCTTTTAATAGAAAAATGATCAGGCCTGGCTATCATTGCACCGGCAAGAAGCTCCGGAGCCATGGCTGCTGATTGAAAAGAGAGCGTAAGGTCCTTGAATCCATGACGAATCATCTCGTGTGTTATGGCAATGGGCTGACGAATATTGACGAACCCACCGATACCGACATTGTCCCCATTCTTGACAAATTGAGACACCGCTTCTTTCAGTGTCATCCGTTTGTCTCTCATGGACTTGTCTTTATTGACAAGTGCTTCCCTTGCATCATCGGGTGATAAACCTGTCCAGACCATTTTAGCATTGTTTTCCAATTTGTTACCTCTTCCTGTCTATCAAGTGTTTTTATTGCCCAGTAGCCACCAAGTGGTTTCCCAGGTTCCCCCTTCACAAAAAAAAAGACCGCAAAAATAACAAGATTAAATCCTGTTATTTTACCGGTCTTTTTTTTGACTCGATTGATAGCGATGCAAAGTCGCTAAGTATATTCTGTATTTTATGCGTTGAGTCAATTTTTCCTCAAAAGTCTCTATCCCTAGTAGCTCGAGATGATATTTTCAGATAACTTGCTCGCCGATTATTGATTTTCCAAGCTGAGGAAAACATGCCGGACATTGTCTGCAAGGGAAAAAACAGCTCTTTTCCTTAGTTTGTAGGAAAAGCATTATGCTAAAATTTTTACTCTAAACAACCTCATTTTTCAATCAACCCGGCCTTTTAAAAGCATTTTGGGTTAGAGTTGTAAAAAAAACCGATGAAGACAAATATCGGGTTCATCCAGGAGATGAAGATGAATAACAATGTAAAACTAAATAAAATAAATTTAGCGTTTACCTATTTTAAGTTGGCAATTTTGTCAACATCAAAAAACATGTGAAGAATGGAACATGCATAAGCGTGCAACACGCATTCAACGTTAAAATACGAATATATAATGCAACCGATCGGTCGTGATTTTTTTTTGGGGGGGTAGAGGTCTGGGTGGTTTTGTGATCAACCATGTCGTGCTGTTGAGTAGGCACTGGATTGTTTTTGGGAATTTATTTACGATTATAGTGATAAGTTTATGACGGGAGCTGTTTTTGCGTGTAATTGCAGCTATGCTGGCGGTGCGAATGTATTGATATTTTTTTGAAATTATGGACATAGATTGTTCCTGGTATTTGTTGGTTTATATTGCGAAGCCTGCTGGTGGCGGAGGTCGTTAACAGCTCCCTTAGATCCTGATGTTATATAGGGGCTATAAGCGAGTGAGCGTAATCGCCCTGTTTTTGTGGGTGATCGGTATTTCTTTATGGTCCATAAAAGCGTGGACAATTCCTTATCTATCAATTTTATGAATGGAGTACCCGGATGAAAGTTTATACAGGTGGTGGCGATAAGGGAAAGACAAGTCTCTTTTCGGGTGAGCGTGTGCCAAAGCATCATATCCGCATTGAGACCTATGGTGATCTTGATGAACTTAATTCGGTACTGGGGGCGGTGGCCGCGTACCTTCCGGCTGGCGAGCAGGCATTAAGGGATGATTTTCAAGTGATACAATCCAATCTTTTTTTGGCAGGGGCTTGGCTAGCAACCACACCTGATTCTTCGGCCATGAGCTATCTGACAGCGCTTCCTGCATCGGTGTCCAAAAATCTGGAAGGGCGTATCGATGCCTTGTCCGAGATGTTGCCAGTGCTCAAAGAGTTCATCCTGCCAGGAGGGCAACCGGTTGCTGCCTGGTCCCATGTGGCCAGGACCGTTTGCCGTCGTTGCGAGCGGCGTCTAACCGAGTTGATCGAGGAATCGGATGTCGCAAGCGGCGAGCTAGCTGCTATACAAGTGTATCTGAATCGATTATCTGATTATCTTTTTGTCCTAGCCCGCTACTTGAACCAAGTACTGGGAACAGCCGATATAACCTGGAAAAAATAGTGGTAGCAAGTGTACCCATTTATTCAGTCTCCGTGCTCGGAAGGGTTTGGTTGAATGCTGATACCTTCGAATTAATCTGCAGTCGGCCTCAAGGATTTCAGTTTCTGGCCGGGCAATATGTTTCTTTCGTCTACCAGGGAGAAGAGCGTGAATATACCATCCTTTCTCCGCCAGAGGCTATGGAACTTCGGTTTCTCATTAAGCAGATAGCCGGCGGAAAATTGAGCTGTGAGCTGGCGAAAATCCTTCCGGGCAGTGTTCTTGAGATGAGCAGAGCGAAGGGCTATTTGACTTTTCGTCCGACGGTGCGTCCGGTCTATTTTGTGGCGACCGGTGTGGGTATAGCCCCTTTTGTCGCTATGGCTGCCGGAGGTATCAGAGGATTTGCCCTGATCCACGGGACACGGACCCAGTCTGGTCTTTTTTATCGACAGGAGCTCACTGCCGCTGCTCTTCGTTATATCCCGTGCATTTCCGGTAATATTGAGACAGGTGAAAACTTGCCAAACTTGTATCGCGGCTATGTTACCCAATATCTCAAAATTAATCTTGAACCGGGGTTTTATGACTTTTATCTCTGCGGTTCCAGGGCAATGATTAGAGATATGACGCACTTGTTGGATGAGTATCATCCCGGTGTTAGGATTTACAACGAAGCCTATAGTTGAAGCACCTCAGACCAACAATGTTAGGCTCTGCAGGTTGCAGACTGGATCTGTTGCAAACGATGATGGGGCGTGTCTTTGATGAAAGTGTTTTGATGCGGAGGAGGGAAGACGACACCTCTGGTCGAGGGATCTGCTCGGTTATTGAAACAAATGGTTCAGGAATTATCGCACTTTATTATTGGGTTGAGGGGGGGACGGCGTTGTTTAAACGCCGTCCCACCCCTCAAGTTTCAGAGTGAAAAAGTTGAATTATCCAAGGTAAAAATTGGTCGGATCAATGTTCCTGATGATACTGAGTTCTTCCTCGGTGGGAGACGGGGTCTCGATCACGTTAGGTGAGACCTTGAGGTCCCAAGCGCAGGCGGCCTTGATTTTTTCAACCGTCTGGCCTGGGAAATACTCAGCGAGATACATTTCCTTGGTATCTTCGTCAAATCTGTAGACGCCCATGGTGCTGACCACGCAGTCCGGTCCTCCACCGATCATGCCGAGTTTCTCTCGCTCACCCTTGCCGCCTAGATAGCCGGGGGTGGTGCAATAGTCGACTTTCTCGACGAATTTCTTTTTATCCTGAGGCATGATGGCCAGTACTCTTTTGCCAGAGGTGGCCATGTCATTGGCACCGCCACTACCTGCGAAGTAGGTGAAGCTTTCTCTCTTGCTCCAATCACCAACGCCGGTAGAGTTGATGTTGCCAAATTTGTCTATCTGGGCGCCGCCGATAAAGGCAACGTCAACCTCGCCGCGCTGCAGGGCTGCCATAGTCGACAGCATACCGAAGGACGCATCAGCGTTGGTGAACAGACAGGGGTCATCGACGGTGATAGCCAGCCCAGGAGCAGCGGTAGCCCGGATGGCGCCGCCCTCAGTGAACATGACCATGCTTTTTGCGTGAGTGACCATCGCATATCCAGCAACAACCAGGGGCAGGCCAACGCCTACGAAGACAACTTCACCGTCCATAATTTCTTTGGCGCAGCGAATAGCCATCAGTTCAGTCAGTTTGAAAGTAGGTGCAGTCATATCATTTACCCCCTTTTTTAGCGGCGAGTGCCTCTTCATATGCTTTGAGACGGTCGTCGCTGTACAAGGGCACTCCCTTCCAGCATGCCGGATCATGATAGCCGTAGTCAACCGCCAGTTTCGGTGTGAAGCCAAGGATCGGTTTGAGGCGATCCAGGCCTTCCTGACCGAATTTGGCTTTATATTTTTCAATATAGGCAGCGTGGTCTTCGCAACCATAGACCCATTCATCAAGGAAGGCTGTCAGAAGTTCTTCGTACTTTTCATGTTTGCCTTGATACTGACTGAAGCGGATATCGAGACCATAGTAGCCGCGGCAGGCGGAAGGATGAGCGCCGTAGGGGCAGTGAACAACGGCCAGAGTCTTGTAGTAGGGAACGATAACACGGTCTGGATCGCTTCTGATCTCTTCCGGTTCGACGATCTCTTCACAGGTGACGATGACTCCTCGTTTTGATCCCATGGCTCCGAATTCATCGGTTACGCCGCGGGTGCCGTAGGAAACCACATTGCCGAAACGGTCGGCTTTTTGGGCGTGGATGATGGCAACATCAGCACGCCAGGCGCGTACAACGGTTGTTTTTTCACCGGTGAAAGGATCATCGACGAACCTGATGTCGGTGGTGTTATGTTTGGGCATGTCCGTCCCGATATTGCCCTTCACAGGAATGAAAGGGATGCCGAGGAAACCAGCAATCAGGGCGCTGGTCGCACCAAAGTTGGAGATGTCGTATCGCTTGAGGTGTCCCTTGTTAAACGCCCGGCGGATGGCATAGGGTGCCTTTACATACCAGTTCATGATCCACGCAGAGTGGATCTCCGTAACACAGCCAGCACCTACTAGCATATCCAGACCACCAACGTCCGTGGACGATTCTATGGTGGTAAGATGCCTTTTTTTCTGTCTGATGATTTCATGCGTCAGGGCCATAGGGACCATGATCTGAAATCCACCATAGTAGACTGTGTCGCCATCCTGGATGTATTTAGCTACTGCATCCTTGAGCGTCATCCTTTTGTCGAGATCCATTCCATTCTCCTTCTGATTTTCCTTCTTTGGGTTAAAAAAAGAACTTAGCAACGATGAGAATTTTTCGAATATCAGGGTACCCCTCCTTCCTTAGGTTTGACAAAACTCATGCGAAAAAGGTTACTTGCCGACAAATTTTTGAGCAGTAGCTCGCACCTCCTTTATTTTTAGTTAAACATTCGGATAAGGGTGGCTTACGATTATCCGGGCCATTTATAGGGTGAATTGGTGGTATATTTCAAGCTCTTGCATGGTTTAGGCGCTATGGTTCGATAAAGCCTCGGGCACTCAGTGTTTCGTAACAGGGACGACAAAGATAATAAACGCGGATGTTGCCACAGCCAGTGCCATAAAGTTGTAACGTGAAGGTACACTCAGGGCAACTCGGCAACATGCATCTGCTTTCACAATACGTGAATTCCTCTTCAGGCAGACCACATTCGTCGCAAACGTGTGGGAAAATAGGCATGTTTCTTTAATTTCCTTCAAGTAAACAACCGGCTTGGTCGGTGATCGCTTGGGTGGAAAAACTTTGTGTTTATTGATGCAACTACTTGTTCAAGCGACAAATCTTGCAACTAACAAATATATAAAGAAACTAACAAAAAATAGGCTGGACAGTATCACATAAGAACAGTTTGAAACTGAAAAACACAATACTTGTAGGTGGTGAGGTGCAACAGGGTAGTAAAACACCGTTAGGACACTTGGTGGTATATTTCTACTCCCAAATTTTCTGCTGACAATGAATCAAAGAATAGGGCATTCTGTCAACTCAAATTTAATTTTATGTACGTTTTAACAGTCTGTCTTATGTTTTAGAGGTGAACACCTGACAGCGGCGAGGGAAAACTGAAAGGGGGTAACTACTGGCCCCCTTCCTTCAGTCTAGGCTCAATGCCTTCTGAACGAAGAGCCGATATGATAGCATTGGTGAGTTGCACATCCATGTCTGGAACCTCCAGGCCTTTAAGGCACTGTCGCAGTGAAATATTCTGCAGCACAAAAATGTGCCAGGATACAGGAGTTCCCTTGTAACCTTCGCTTTCCTCGGCTTGACAGCCGCAGCTGATCATAAATTCTGCTTCGCCTTCAATGTATTCGATATACCACCCCCGCTCGTCACTGCTGGGGTACGTCGTGGCAAAACCGATCTTGGCCAAAGCCTGCGACAGCCAAGTGGCAAGTTCAAACCCGTAGGCACCAGGTTCCACCTGGGACAATTCAGGAAGGTAGGGGAGAAACTTTGTTGATGAGAATTCGATGCGTGACATGTGTACTCCTCAAGAGATGACTTGTGAAATCGGTCTTGCATTAGAGGGTGTTGCGGAGCAAAACAACATTCCAACCTCGGTAGCAGTGTCTATGGCCATCGGTGGCTCAAAATTCCCCTTTATATGTTTGACTTGAGATGCATATTGCTAAATCGTTTAAATCATGCCCTGCATGTAACGGTGCATGGATTCGGCGGCATCCAGTCCCTGGCAGACTGCCTTGGCCACTGTCTGCGGGCCGAGTACAGTGTCGCCACCAGCAAAAATCCATTCCACGCTGGTCTGTAGAGTGACCGGGTCGACCACATAGGTTCCTTTTGCCGTAATTGCAACCGGGACGCTTTCGTCATGCACCGGGATAACTTTCTGGCCTACCGCTGCAATCAGAGCATCGGCCTCCAGCGTAAATTGGGAACCCTCAATCGGCATAGGTTTGCGTCGACCTGAACTATCCGGCTCACCCTGTTGCATGCGGATGCATTCCACCCCCGTCAACTGGCCATCAGTTGCCAAGATTTTGATCGGTGCGGCAAGAAACTCCATACGGACGCCTTCTTGCTCTACATGATGTACTTCAACTGCTGAGGCTGGCATCTCCGCTCGAGTTCGGCGATAGAGAATGGTCACATCCTTCCAGCCGGAGCGGAGTGCTACTCGCGCCGCATCGATGGCGACATTACCGCCACCGACCACCACAACCTGGTCGCCTAGTGCAATTTCACGGCCGGTGAGCATCTGGCCCAGATAATCGATACCGGACATCACACCCTTCGTTTCGGTCTCTCCCTCAAGCCCCAATCTGCGACTTTCATAGGCGCCTATCCCCAAAAAAACTGAAGCATATCCTTGTTCTCGCAGCTCTGAAAGGGTCAGGTCGCTACCTACGGTGATTCCGGTTTTAACGTTGACGCCGCATTGTTGCAAGGCATAGAGTTCAGCGCCGATAATATTTCGAGGCAGGCGATAGTTGGGAATGCCGACACTAAGCATGCCGCCGAAGACCGGCAGCGATTCAAAAACCGTGCAACTGTACCCTTTGTGCGAGAGCGAATGGGCCACGGTGATTCCGGCTGGACCGGAACCGATGACGGCCACCTTGATGCCGTTAGGCTTTGCGCAGCGGGGTGCCAGGTTTTTGCCGTTAAAGATCATCCAGTCGGCGAGAAAGCGTTCTAGCAGACCGATAGCCACAGGCTGATCTTTTTTAGCCCTGATGCAGGCGCCTTCACATTGGAATTCATGGGGGCAGACCCTGGAACAGATTGACGGCATGGAGCTGGTTTCGCGAATAGTCCAGTAGGCCTGTTCATATTTTTGTTGCCGCAGCAGTTCAATGAATCGGGGTATGTCGTTCCCTATCGGGCAGCCCATCACGCAGAGGGGTTTGCGGCATTGCAGACAGCGTTGAGCTTCTACAAGGGCGGTCGGTTCATCAAATCCTTTGGAGACCTCATCGAAATTGTCGAGTCGATCTTCAGGATTAAGTTCTCGCGGCAGTTGTCGCGGTATGGCCAGCTGTTCTCTGATGTTCATAGCTCTACCAATATGAAATTACGTGTTGATTCTCTTTTTCAACTGTTACCAGGATATGGATGGGGGGGCAATCAAGAAGCGGTCTATGTTACGGAACTCTTTCCACATCCATGTATATAAAAGCTCATGTTTTATGGTTACAATTGGTTTTTCACGAAAACCGGGTAGATTCTCTTTTCATCAAATACCTGTCAAGATCCTTTTTGGGTTGAACATTTTCGTTTAGTTCTTCCATTTTTCACAAGGAATAAGGTAGTGTTTTTTAGTAAACAAAAAAGCTGAACAGATGGAGATAACAATTTTCTGGCAACCCTGTTGCCGGTTTGCAACCCAGGATATGGAAATCAAGCCCGTTATCACTATAATTACCGACCCCTCTTTTAGTCACCACGACACTGGGGGGGGCGAGCACCCGGAAGTGCCTGAGCGGCTCAAGGTTATAACAGACCGGCTTAACCAGGGTTCCTTGGTGGGTAGAATCCGCTACCTGCCTCCTCGGCCTGCCTTGCGCTCCCAGTTACTCGCTTTTCATACGGAGGGGTGGCTTTTCCGTTTTGAAGAGGCGGTGCTTTCCGGTCGCACCTATATAGATCATCCCGATAATCAAGTCTGTTACGAATCCTACGATATTGCGACCCTTTCCGCTGGTTCCGGCCTGGTCGGTGTCGATGTTGTCGAACAGCAGCCTGGTTCAATAGTTTTTTGTCAGACCCGCCCACCCGGGCATCATGCTGAACCCAACATGCCCTTTGGTTTCTGTTTTTTCAATAACTGCGTCATTGCGGCCCGATACTGGCAGCAGCAATACAACCGGCAGCGTGTCTGCGTCTTTGATTTCGACGCTCATCACGGTAATGGTATCCAGACTGCTTTTGAAGAAGAGGCCGGTACCGCCTATATCTCTATCCATGAGCACCCAAGTTTCAGTTATCCAGGAACGGGTTGGGCAGAAGATCGAGGTTTGGGAGCAGGTAGAGACACTATTTTGAACTTGCCTCTGCCGCCCGGTGCCGGAGCTGATCAGGTTTTGCGACTTCTTCCGAGGATAAGGAAGTTTCTTGAGGAATTCAAGCCGGATGCCTTGGTTGTTGCCGCCGGTTTCGACGCGCACCGGCAGGATGATATGTCTGGGTTGGCCTTCACCGTCGACCTCTATCGGCAGTTGGGTAATTTTGTCATGGAACTCGCCAGAGATTATACCGAAGGCAGGTTGCTGTCCATTCTCGAAGGTGGTTATTATCTCGAAAAACTTGGTGTCTGTGTTGAGGCCTATCTTACAGGAATTTTGGAGACAAACGAATGATTGCACTCAATGGTGACTACGAGGCGAGGGGAGGGATGTAATGTTTATACACTACCATATGACATCACCACCCATCACGGTCACTCCGGATCAGACCGTTGCCGAAGCGATTGATATCCTGCAACACCATAGTATCCGGCATCTGCCGGTGGTCGACGAACAGGGAGTCCTGAAGGGAATATTGACCGATCGAGATCTGCGCTCGGCTCGGCCTTCATCTGTTGCCCGGAGTAAGGAACGACTCAACGTCGAAGAGCGGGTAAAAAACACCCAAATTTCGATTGTGATGACCAAGGATTGCCTGGCAGTGTCCCGGCTGTCAACCTTGGATGATGCCCTGCTTCTGTTTCAGTCCCGTAAGATCGGCGCTCTCCCGGTGATTGACGAGGAGGATAAGGTGGTTGGTATTTTCACCATTGGGGATTTGATGAAGGCCTATCGCTGCCTCTTCGGCCTTGGTGAAAAGGGATCGGTGCTGATTTCAATCGAAGATAACGACGATCCGCAGGCATTGAGTAAACTGGTCAAGCTACTGGAAGAAAAACAGATACAATTTACCCGATTGGTCCGATCGGATGGCTCATGTCAAACCCGGCCTATGATTTTTCTGCGCATCAAAACCTATAATGTCCGGTCTGTCTACAAGACCCTCGATGCTGCCGGTTTTACCATCCATATTCCTGAGATAACTGTTTAAACGAGGTTTCCATGCTGGATAGACTCTTTTCTCCCCGGGCTATCGCCGTGATCGGGGCATCCAAAACCGTCGGCAAGGTGGGCTACTACATAGTGAGCAACCTGGTGCAGAGTGGTTTCAAGGGCCCTATCATCCCCGTCAACTCGGCCGGTGGAGAGTTGTTCGGCTTAAAAGTCTACCCGCAAATATCCGACTATCCCGATTTGATCGATATGGTGGTAATCGCTTTGCCGGCTGAGATGGTTCCAGCCGCGGCTCGGGAAGCAGTCAAGAAAAAAGCCGGGTCAATCGTAGTCGTAGCTTCAGGATTCAAGGAGAGCGGTCCACAGGGCAGGGCGATTGAAGACGAATTGATAGAAATATGTAGCAAAGGCGGAGTGCGGTTGCTCGGTCCCAACTGTCTTGGCGTGATCAACACCGCCATCAACCTTAATGCCTCCTTTTCAAAAAGACTGCCGCAAGCCGGGCAACTGGCGATTTTTTCCCAGTCGGGAGCCCTGTGTACAGCCATGATGGATATAGCCGATGAACGTGAACTCGGGGTCTCCAAGGCGGTGTCCATCGGTAACAAGGCCGACATCACCGAGGTCGATATCCTTTCCGCCCTAGCCCATGACGAAGACACGAAAGTGATTGTCGGCTATCTGGAGGATATCAGCGACGGGGATAAATTTGTCAAAGCGGCGGAAGAGGCCAGTAGCAGGAAGCCGGTGGTCATTCTCAAGGCTGGGACAACCAGTGCCGGGTCCAGGGCTGCCTCCAACCATACCGGCGTTCTGGCCGGCAAGGACACTGCCTACGGTGCCGCCTTCAAGCGGGCAGGAATCTGTCGTGCCGACAGTTTTGAGGCACTTTTTGATTACGCTTCCGCACTTGCCCTGCAACCCACCCCCAAGGGTGATCGGGTGCTGATCATCACCAATTCAGGCGGTTCTGGAACTATGTCTGCTGATGCCGTCGAAAAAGCGGGGATGAGTGTCCCTCCTTTGAGTGACAAACTGGCGGCGCAATTGCGCGCCCAATTGCCTGCTGCCGCCTTCATCGACAATCCTATCGATATTTCTGCCGATGCCGAGCCCCGTCACTATGCTGCAGCCATCGATATCGCCGTGGCCGACGACGCTATCGATGCTATTCTTGTGGTGCTGGCCCCCCAATACATGACCGAACCGGCGGCCACGGTCCGGGCTATTGTCGCCCACCTCGACGATACCACCCCGGTTTTGGCTTCATTTCTCGGCGGTAGTGACATCATGCCACCGCGCAAAGAATTGGCCGCAGCGGGTTTGCCCTTCTATGATTCGCCGGAACGTGCTGTTGGCGCACTCAAGGCCATGCACGAATACGGGGTATGGAAACACCGGCCCGCCCGCCATGTGGTCCGTTTTCCGGTCAATCGCCGTAGGGTCGAGCGTATCATCGCTCGGCGGCAACGAACCAATCGGCTGCGGCTGGGTGAAGTTAAATCAAAGGGTATTCTCAAGGCCTACGGATTTCATATCCTGGAAGGAAGGCTGACCTCAACACCCGAGGAGGCAGTGGAGATCGCCCGTTTCATCGGCTTTCCCGTGGCTTTGAAGATTATCTCTCCCAGTATAGTTCATAAATCAGACCTCGGCGGTGTCCGGCTCAATCTCGGATCTGCTCAGGAAGTGGCTGACGCCTTTGACCTGATGATGCTGCGCATCAACAAGCATGCCCCTAATGCCGTTATCGGCGGTATTTACGTAGAAAAGATGGCAGAAAAGGGGCTAGAAGTGATTATCGGTATGACCCGTGATCCCCAGTTCGGTCCCATGCTGATGTTTGGTTTGGGTGGTATCTTCGTCGAGGTCATGAAGGACGTCACCTTTCACCTTGCCCCGATCACCGAGAACGAAGCTGTGCAGATGCTCCAGTCGACACGGTCCTATGAACTTCTCCAGGGCAAACGCGGCCTCAAGGAGTTCGACATCCACGCTATTGCTGTGGCCCTGCAGCGCATCAGTCAGCTGACCACCGATTTTCCCCAGATTCTTGATCTTGAAATCAATCCACTGATAGTTGGTGAGGTTGGTAACGAGCCGGTTGTGGTCGATGCACGTATGACCTTTGCGCCGTTGCTCGACCAAAGGTGAGTCACATGCCAATGTTTTATCCACAGAATCAATAAGGATTGCTCATGGAATACGAGAAGGACTGGCAGGAAATCTATAGCGACATGATCGCCACCCCGACCCAGGCACTGAGCCACCTTAAGTCGGGGCATCGAGTATTTATCGGCACGGGATGCGGTGCGCCGCAGGAGCTGATCGCTGCAATGACGGGTCGGGCCCGTGCGGTTTCCAATGTCGAGATTATCCAGTTGATAACCAAGGGTGATGCCCCGTATGCTGACAAAAAGATGTCGGAGAGTTTTGCGATCAACTCGTTTTTTATCAGCTCCAATATTCGCGATGTCATCCAGGAAGGCTTTGGCGACTACACCCCGATCCTGCTGTCCGACGTGCCCAAGCTGTTCGATTCCGGCAGTCTGCCCATCGACATCGCTCTGATTCAGGTGACTCCTCCCAATATCCATGGACGGGTCAGCCTTGGTATATCGGTGGACATCGTCCGCAGCGCCACAGAAAATGCCTCGCTGGTCATCGCCGAAGTGAATCCCAATATGCCCTGGACCCACGGTGACACCCAGGTTGACGTCAACGATCTCGACCTCCTGGTACCGGTGGACCGGCCGATTCTCGAACGGGAACTGCATGAACCCGACGAGATCAGCCGTAAGATTGCCCAAACAGTGGCGGCCCTCATTCCCAACGGCTCGACCATCGAACTCGGGTTGGGGCGGGTTCCCGGCTATGGACGAATTCCGCAGGTGGTGATGGAATATCTCAAAGATCGTAAGGATATCGGTTTCCATACTGAGATGATTTCTGATTCCATCATTCCCCTGATCGAGTCCGGGGCCGTGACCGGAGCGATGAAGTCTATCGATAAGGGCAAGATCACCGCCAGTTTCTGTATGGGCACCAAGAAGCTTTACGACTACATCAACGACAACCCCCTGTTCAGTTTTCGGCCAACTGAGTACATTAACGACGCCAACGTCATCGGTAAGCACAAGCGGATGGTGGCTGTCAATATGGCGTTGGAGATCGATCTCACCGGCCAGGTCTGCTCAGATTCGGTTGGCGGTCGCTTCTATTCGGGCATCGGCGGACAAATCGACTTTAACCGCGGCGCGGCCAGGTCAGAGGCAGGCCGGGCGATTATCACTCTGCCCTCACTGAATAAAGAGGGCGACCAGTCGCGGATTGTCTGCACCCTGCAACCGGGCTCCGGGGTGGTCATCAACCGGGGCAGCGTCCATTATGTGGTCACCGAGTACGGGGTGGCTTATCTCCACGGGAAATCGATCCAGGAGCGGGTCATGGCATTGATATCAATCGCCCATCCCAATTTTCGGGAGCAACTGTTCCGCGATGCAGTGGCGGCTAAATACCTGCGGCCCGGCCTGGCTCGTTTCAGCAATCGCTTCATGACACCGGTGGAGGCGTCAATCAGGGCATCGTTTCTCATGCAGGATGGTATTGAAGTGGAATTCCGTTCCATCAAGCCCACGGATGAGCCGCATATGCGCGATCTGGTCTACAACCTTAGCCAGGAGACCATATATTACCGGTTTATGAGCCACCAGCAGCGGTTCACACCACGGCAGATTGAAGATTTCGTCTATATCGATCACCGTCGGGATGTAGCGGTAGTGGGTACGATCCCTGAGGCCCACGGCGAGCAGATCGTTGCGGTCGGCACCTACTACCTCAACGAAAAGACCAATCTGGCCGAAGTCGCTTTTGTAGTTCGTGACGGCTGGCAGAGCAAGGGACTGGGCACTTTTGTCTTTCAGCATCTCGTCAAAATTGCCAAACGCAACGGTATTGCTGGTTTCACCGCTGAAGTTCTGCGTGAGAACGAACGGATGCAGGCTGTGTTCAACCACTCTAACCTCAAGGTGAAGAGCCATCTTGAGGAAGGGGTCTACAGCTTTGTGATGGATTTTTAGTTTGTTGCGGCAGGATGGATTGAACTGGCAGTGTTGTTGTGGGTTTGTGGTCAATGATCGGGTCAAAAACTCTTTTGCACGATCAGGAACATCGTTAGCAGCCTGAGTTTCCCGCCTTCACGGTTGCAGATTGACGTGCTTCGGAGTATTCAACGCAACTAACCTATTTTAAACAGAGTAACAGCCTCTTATCTCTTTGTGCAGACACCTCTCTACTCCAGCGAACACCCCTTCCAACTTGTCTCGGCTTTTACTCCGGCTGGTGATCAGCCCGCCGCCATTTTGAAACTGGTAGCCAACCTTGATACGGGGGTGCGCGACCAAGTTTTACTGGGCGTCACCGGTTCGGGCAAGACCTTCACCATGGCCCAGGTCGTGGCCAGGGTGCAGCGGCCCACCCTGGTGATGGCCCCAAACAAGACCTTGGCAGCCCAGCTGTTTGGTGAGTTTCGCGAACTTTTCCCCCACAATGCGGTGGAGTATTTTGTCTCCTACTACGATTATTATCAGCCCGAGGCCTACATCCCGGCTTCCGACACCTATATCGAGAAGGATTCTGCCATCAATGACGCCATCGACAAGATGCGGCATTCGGCCACCCGTTCGCTGTTGACCCGGCGGGACGTGCTGATAGTGGCCTCGGTCTCCTGCATCTATGGTCTTGGTTCCCCGGATGAGTACAAGAACATGCATCTGTCCCTGCAAAAGGGGACTGATTATCCGATGGAAGAGGTGCAACGGCGCCTGGTCTTCATGCTCTATGAACGCAACGATTATTCCTTTCACCGCGGTACCTTCAGGGTTCGGGGTGATGTCATAGACATTTTTCCCGTCCATGAGGAAGAGCATGCGGTTCGGGTGGAGTTTTTCGGCGACACCATTGAAGCCATAGCAATCATTGATCCCCTGCGAGGAGTGGTGGTTGCGGATGTAGACGAGCTGACAGTTTTTCCCGGTAGCCATTTTGTCACCAGCCAGGACAATCTCAAAACTGCTATGCGCTCGATCCAGGAGGAACTGCGGGTTCGGTTAACCGAACTCCAGGCTGAAAACCGGTTGGTCGAAGCGCAGCGCTTGGAACAGCGGACTCTATTTGATCTGGAGATGATTGCCGAACTCGGCTATTGTAACGGTATCGAGAATTACAGTCGGCACCTGACCGGCAACGAACCCGGCGTACCGCCTCCGAACTTGCTCGATTATTTTCCCGACGATTACCTGCTGATTATCGATGAGTCGCATATAGCGGTGCCCCAAATTGGCGGCATGCACAATGGTGACCGTTCTCGGAAACAGACTTTGGTGAATTTCGGCTTCCGACTGCCCTCGGCGCTTGATAACCGGCCGCTCCGTTTCGATGAATTCGAGAACCGGATCCGTCAGGTTGTCTATGTCTCGGCAACGCCGGGCCCCTATGAGCTGAAAAAAGCTGACGGGTTAGTGGTGGAGCAGTTGATCCGGCCGACCGGGCTGCTCGATCCTCGCATTGAGGTGCGGCCCGCCACAACCCAGGTGGATGACCTGCTTGAGGAGATCCGCATCCGTACCGCACGGAATGAGGCGGTGCTGGTGACTACCCTCACCAAGCGCATGGCTGAGGATCTCACCCAATATTACGAAGAACTGGGCGTCCGGGTCCGCTATCTCCATTCCGATATCAAAACCCTGGAGCGGGTGGAGCTGATCCGCGAGCTGCGCAACCGGGTCTATGATGTGTTGATTGGCATTAACCTGCTCAGAGAGGGGCTGGATATTCCCGAGGTGTCGCTGGTAGCGATCCTTGATGCAGACAAGGAAGGTTTTCTCCGTTCCGAGCGGTCACTAGTGCAGACCTGCGGTCGAGCGTCCCGCAATGCCGACGGCACAGTCATTCTCTATGCCGATAAAATAACCCGATCGATGCAGTACACTATCGACGAGACCAACAGGCGGAGAACCACGCAGGATGCTTACAACAAAGAGCATGGTATTACTCCGCAGACGATAATCTCGGGAATAAAGGATTCCATGGCGCAGCACCTCAGGGCTTCGGGATGGCAGAGCGCTGACGATGCCGCAATCGCCCGTGGAGCCTTGTTGCAAACAGCGGAACCCGATATTTGTTATCACAGTGTCGATGAGTTACGCCGCGAAATTGCTACACTGGAAAAGAAGATGCAGGAAGCGGCCCGTCTGCTGGCCTTTGAAGAAGCTGCCGGCTACCGGGATCGAATCAAGGATTTAAAGATGATGGAGTTGGCAGTTGGCTGATTTTTTATACAGATGCTCTTTGGCGGTTGTGCCTCGGCTGGCGGCAGGACTTATCAGGATCTGGTTTGCGAGCTGCAGGCTCAAGGTTCATGGCGACGGACCGTTGCGAGAGCATGTGCTACACGACACCGGCATAGCCGCCTTCTGGCACTATTCCTTCCTCTATTTTTTCTATTATTTCAGAAAATTTCCAGCTGCGGTCATGGTTAGTGCCAGTAAGGATGGCGAATATATTGCCCAGTTAGCGCATCAGTTGGGGCATGTCCCCGTGCGAGGGTCTTCAAACCGCGGCGGTGTCAAGGCGCTGCGAGAGATGATAGATTTGTTGCAAAAAGGAAGAAATAGCGCCATTGTTGCCGATGGTTCCCAAGGGCCGGCAAGGCGACTGCAAGCAGGATGTATCCTCATGGCCAGTAAATCAGGTAAACCGATTTTCCCCATGGCCTGGGCCGCAGATCGCGCTATCGTCTTCAAGAGCTGGGACCGGACAGTCGTGCCAATGCCTTTTGCCACTATAGCCCTGCATCAGGGCGAGCCCTTTTATGTGCCGCCAGCACTTTCATCGACGCAGGTTGAAGAGTATCGAGTTGAGCTGGAGCAATGCCTCAATATCTTGTACGATAAGGCTTGGCTAGAGGTCGGTCGGCCGGCACATGATGCGGCAGATTATCAAGGAAACAAGCTGTAGGCTTCAATACTACCAAGTCTGGTGCTTAATGGCGGGAGTACTGTTGTCAGTAATTTGTCAGGGAATGTCCACGATCAGATTGTCAATGTATAGGGGTTTATGAGTCCTGAAAAGGTTAAAAGTCTTGTGCTGGCGGGCCTGAGCGGCGGTTCGGGAAAGTCAGTCGTCTCTGTTGGGCTGATTGCCGCCTTAAAAAGCCATGGCAAAGGTGTGGTCCCTTTTAAGAAAGGTCCGGATTACATTGATGCCGGCTGGATGACCAAGGCTGCGGGGCAACCCTGTTACAATCTCGATCCCTATCTCATGCCGGTTGAGGCGATTGCCACCACATTTCAAAGTCATCTGTACGGGAATTCTTTTGCCATAGTTGAGGGCAACCGCGGCCTTTTTGACGGGGTTAACGCTTCCGGTGATTATTCTACTGCGGAACTGGCCTTGCAACTCGACCTGCCAGTACTGCTGGTTGTTAACTGCGCAAAGACAACCCGAACCGTGGCAGCGCTGGTCCTCGGTTGCCAGGCCTTTGATCCAAGGATCCATTTTGCCGGGGTTATTCTTAACCAGATTGCCACGGTGCGCCATGAATCCATCATCCGCCAGGCTATGGAAAGGTATACCGATCTACCGGTTCTTGGCATTATGCCCCGTCTGCAGCAGGACATCTTTCCTATGCGGCACCTCGGGGTGACGCCCCACCAGGAATATGCGTCAGCCGACGAAGCAGTGGTCGGGCTGGCAGCACTGGCGGAGACCCATTTTGACATGGATAGCATTATTGCCAGGATGAAGGCAGTTGTGCCGATGCCTCCTGCGGTACAATCCGTATGGTCGTCTTCTGCAGTGCCGCTTACCATTGGGGTCTTGCGTGATGCCGCTTTTCAGTTCTACTACGAAGAGAATCTGGAAGCCCTTAAGACGGCCGGGGCAAGGCTGGTGATGATCGATGCCCTCAATTCCCGTGAGCTGCCCCTTGATCTCGACGGTCTCTATATTGGCGGTGGGTTTCCCGAGACCAGCGCCCGGCAGTTGGCAGACAATGCTAGCTTTCGCCAATCCGTACGAGCCCATATCGACTCCGGATTACCAGTCTATGCGGAATGCGGAGGCCTGATTTTTCTAGGACGATCCATTATTCTCAACGATAATGAATACCCGCTTGCAGGAGTTTTTCCCGTTACCTTCACTCTTTCCTCCAAACCCCAGGCCCACGGATACTCGACCTTTACGGTCGAAAAAGCCAACAGCTTTTACCCGATTGGAACCCGGATCAAGGGGCATGAGTTCCGATATTCCATGGTTCATCAATGGGACGGTGTCACAGAGGATCTCGCCCTCAAGATGGAGCGAGGTGCCGGGTTTTGTGAAGGCCGCGACGGTCTGGTGAAAAACAATGTCCTAGCCCTTTATACCCATGTCCTTGCTACGGGTACGCCGCAATGGGTCACAGGTTTTATAGCTGCCGCTCGGGCCTATGCACAACAGTCGGGGAAATTGGCATCAACAGGGTGAACGTACATTTGGTATGTACTACCTTGCAAATGGACAGGTGATGTAGGCCAATGCAATATAATGAAGCTGTTTTTTGACAAGTGTTTCACCAATGCATTTATAATGCCTTCAACGTTTTGTAAACTCTCTAGCCGGATTGCCACTATTTTGAAAAAACGATTCATTATCATTGGTTGTCTCATGGTGCTCCCGCCTCATGCTGCCTTGGCGGCTCAGGAGATTGCGACTGTTTCTAGTTCTCCTCTGTTTCCTCTTCTTCTCCTGATTTTGAGTGCTGTCATTGGCGGGCTCTATTCAAGGTTGCGGCGAATCAAGAAGGAGAAAGAAGATATTTCTGTTCGCTTGCAACTCTCCCAGCAAGCTCTGGATCAAGCACCGTTGACTATCCTGTGGACCGACCCAAGCCTAAAGATCGTTCAGGCGAATCAGGCAGCCCTGCAATCGGCCGGAGAACAGCAATTGATCGGTAGTGATCTACTCACGCTGAACCCGAAATTTAATACCCATCCAGTCATTGCTGCACTTCAGTCCGAGGGACCTAGCGTCGTATCGATGCCAGTTTCGGATCCATCAATGTCGGCTGATCATGGGGTTGACCAACACGAATTGTTGACCCTCGTCGCTGCTGGAACCCAAAAAAATGCCATCTGGTATGGCAAACCTCTGACCGGCAGCCTCCAGAGGGATGGCGAAGAAGGGCGTAACGAGCAGGCAGGTGACAGACCATCACCGGCGGTGGAATCCGCTAACCGCATGAAGAGCGAATTTATAGCCAATATCAATCATGAAATCCGAACCCCGATGAATGCCATTATCGGTTATGCCGAGATGCTGATCAATGCTGATCTTGGCTCTAGAGAAAAACGTTTTGTTAGCATCATTCATAAGAGTAGCTTGGCACTTGTCTCCATATTTAACGATATAATGGAGTTGTCTAAGCTTGATTCAGGCCGGGCGCAGATCCTGTACAGTTCTATCCGGTTACAGTCAATTGTAAATGATGTTGAAGGACTGTTCAAAGACTTGGCCCATGAAAAAGGGCTGCGTTTTCATTGTCACATAGCGCCGCATCTTCCTCAGGTTTTTATCATAGACGGGGTTCGCTTAAAGCAGATTCTGCAGAATCTTGTCAGTAACGCTATTAAATTTACCACCCAGGGGTCTGTCGAATTAATCGTGGATGGAGATCCTTCTCCGGGTAATTCCGGTTGTGTCGATCTTCGTTTTACGGTGGAAGATAGCGGCATCGGTATTCCAGTTGCTGATCAAGAACAGATTTTCGAACTGTTTCAGCAAAAGGAAGATAGCATGTCCAGAAACTATGGGGGAATCGGCCTTGGGCTCACTCTTTGCAGCCGCTTGGTCTCCTTGTTGGGAGGCAGGGTTGAACTCGTCAGTGCAGAAGGCAACGGTGCCCAGTTTACCGTATTCCTCAATGCCATCAAGGTGGCCGAACAGATGTCGGAATATCAGTCATCCACAGCTGTTTCTTTGATACAGGGTAAAGAACAAAAGTTGTTAATTGTGGACGATGTTGATCTGATCAAGGATGTTTTTGTTGATTTTTTCCAGAACAGCGTTTGTAAAGTACTGACAGCCAATAACGGGGAAGAGGCATTGGCCATCGCCGTCAAAGAGAAACCCAGCATTATCTTTATGGATCTCAATCTGATCGGTATGGATGGTCGGACAGTGACCGAGCATTTGCGTAACCAGCCGGAAACCGCTACCATTCCCGTAGTGGTCATGACCGGAGAAATGCTGGATGAACCAGATTACAAGCCTCTATTCGATGATTTTCTCCAGAAACCTTTTCGTTTGGAGGAGTTGAAGGAAATGGTTGCTCGATATATTCCCTTCGACCAAACTTATAGCGAGCAACCGACAGTTACCGACAACACCATTAGCGATGAGCAGGATTCTCTTAAAGTTATTGAAGGAGTGTGGACCGCAGAACTCGAGCAATTGCGCTGTCAGGCTGTCCGTTCCGGTAGCCTGGCTGATGCTGTTTCCTTAGGGGCCGCTATGCTGCAAACCGGGGGGAAGGCCACGGAACCGCTCTTGTCTGAGCTTGGCGGCGAGTTGGTTCAATATGCTGCAGAACCCAACATCCTGGGTGTTGACCGTCTTCTTGCAAAGCTCTCCAGAATAGCAAACCGGAAACAATCATGAGCAACAAGCAACCCCTTATTTTTATCGTTGATGACGTCCCTGAAAACATTCAGATAGCTATGTCGCATCTGAAAGAGTTGCACTGTGATTTCGCCTACGCCACGACAGGTGAACAAGCCATTGAACGTATTGTTGCCACTCAGCCCCAGTTGATCCTTATGGATGTGATGATGCCGGGAATGAGCGGATTCAAGACTGTTGAGGTGTTGAATCAAAATAAAGCAACCCGATCCATTCCCGTCATTTTTCTTACTGCCAGAGCCGAATCCGAGGACGTGGTGCAGGGATTCAACCTTGGGGGCGTTGATTATATTACCAAGCCTTTTAAGGGAGTAGAACTCCGTTCACGAGTGCGTCACCACCTTGAACTGTACGCTTATCGAAATAATTTGGAAAGGTTGGTAGAGGAACGGAGCCGTGAGGCCGAGTTGCTGAAGGATGTTATTATTGAGGCCATGGGCGAGATGGCGGAGTATCGCGACCCGGAAACCGGTAGCC
>CAZSIJ010000007.1:0-94541 GCA_964607065.1 uncultured Desulfobulbus sp.
CGGCATAGAGCGCCCCGCCGCCTAAGTCTGCAACTTGCACCCCCGGAAACGTTGGGCTCTTCTCGCGGCCGCTATAGGAAAGCACGCCATTCAGCGCCAGATAGTTAATATCGTGACCGGCTCGTTGCGCACGCGGCCCATCCGTGCCGTATCCAGTAATGGCGCAATAGATCAGGCGGGGATTAATGGTCTGCAACTCCGTAAAACCTAACCCAAGCCTGTCCATAACGCCTGGACGAAAGCCTTCTAAAACCACATCAGCTTCTGCCGCTAACTGCTTGAAGATATCTTTGGCCTCTGGTTTCTTCAAGTTCAAGGTCAATGACCGTTTATTGCGATTCAAGACGACATGGTACCCGCTGTTTTTTCCCAGAAACGGAGGCCATCCGCGAATATAGTCCCCGCCATTGGGATCTTCTATCTTGATGACATCCGCTCCGAAATCCGCCAAGAGCATGGAACAAAATGGACCCGGCAAAAGACGCGACAAATCCAGCACTTTCACCCCGGTAAATGCAGCCAGCATAAAGCCCTCCCTAGATCGTAGATTATGTCATCCTAAAGCAGATTCCGTGCCGTAGAGGCAACATCTTCAGTTCGTTACGGTTATCTGTGCTACTAATTACCGTAGAGTCACCTTACTCTGCGGTAAGGGTGGCCTTGGCCCAGATTTTCGCTGGCGTGGGATCTACTGCGTCCAACGAACAGGTGTTAACCTTTCGAATTGTCTTGAAATGCGTCAGATCATCAGAAGTTAGATGAAAAGTAAAAAATTCCTTCTTCACTGTATCCTGGCCAGGAGCATACTCCTTGCTGATAAAGGCATCATCGTAGTCGCAACGTCCTTCACTGTCCGCAGCTTCCAATGTGCCAAATTCAAGGTCGGCACCGCCATCTTTGGTTCGTTTGATCGAAGCTGTATTGATTTCAGGTGGATCGGTTTGCGTATCGGTAAAAGAGCAACCTGAGTTGGTCGTAACAGTGGCAGAGTATTTGGCTTTGTAGAATTGGAGTAGATCTGCTGGCCGCATAGCCGCAACACTCCCCAGCCCTTGATACAAAGCGGCTGGTGAGGTCTCATCAAACCCTTTTCCTGAAATCGCTTTCATATTAGCGCCAAATCGCCCCGTCCACTGCGAGGAAGGCGCAAATTGCCCAACGGCATTGCCATTATATGAGGCCCCTTCTGGGTTGGTTGCACCCCATTCAAAATGGATTTTAAAGACAATGGGTTGCGGCGGTGCTTCAGCCTGACTTACCGAAATAGAGAATCCCAGGACGAACATACAAATTAATGCAATAACAAATAGTTGAATATAACGCATAAACAGGCCCCTCATAAAAGGGTTAACACTATAAAGTATCAACCGTTACCACCCCCTTAAAAACTCTGAAGTACAATTCTCAACTATTGTATCTTCAGTTCAACTTGACCTCTTTAACCGTAGACATTGCCGTGGCGATAATGCCTGCGACATCAGCTACATTGCTGGGCATAATGATCGTATTGGTTGTTTTAGCCAGGTTACCGAACTGGTTGATGTATTGTTCAGCCAACCGCATGTTGAGCGCTTCAATGCCCCCTTGTTCCTTGATGGTTGCTGCCACCTTGTTGATCCCCTCGGCAGTGGCTGAGGCTATGAGCTCGATTCGTTTCGCATCCGCTTCGGCGATAAGGGTGACCTGCGCTGCCTTGCCTGTGGCCTCATTGATCTGCTTCTGCTTCTCACCTTCGGACTGGTTGATCATACTCTGCCGTAAACCTTCGGAGGTGGCGATATCAGCCCGCTTCTGACGTTCGGCAGTCATCTGTGCCTCCATGGCCTGCTTTACGGATACAGGCGGCGTGATATCCTTGATCTCGTAGCGAAGGACCTTCACCCCCCATGACATAGCCGCCTGGTCGATAGCATCGATCACTTCGGTGTTGATCTTCTCCCGCTCCTCAAAGGTTTTATCAAGATCGATTTTGCCGATGGCAGAACGCAGCGTCGTTTGGGCAAGTTGCGAAGCAGCGCGCAGATAATTGTCGATGCCGTAGGCGGCCTTATGCGCATCCTGAACTTCCAAATAAATAATGCCGTCCACTTCAACGCTCACGTTATCTTTGGTGATACAGATTTGGGCGGGGATATCGACGACCTGTTCTTTAAGACCGAAAACATATGCAGCCCGATCAACAAATGGGATCAGAATATGGAAACCTGCTTCAAGTGTACGGTCAAATTTGCCGAGACGCTCGATAATGTAGGCGCTTCTTTGAGGGACGATAACCGCTCCTTTAACAAGCGTGATGATGACAAGGACGGCGACGGCGAAGAGGGCAATGAGTGTTGGCGTCATAGCAAAAGATTCTCCTTTAATTTAATTATGCTCTGGAAAGTTATACCGTCCGACGAGTGTCGGAACGAGGCCGGTCGCATCACTTGAGAAAACGATAGCTAAGGACGATTGACAGCCTTGAGTTTGAGGCAAGACCTGTTGACCTTGTCAACCCCGATGATTTCGGCTTCCGACCCGGCGGAAATTCGCTCCTCCGCAACAGCATTCCACATGGTCCCACGGTACCGCACCCGTGCTTCACGACCAGGCTCCATGTCCTGGTCGATTTTGATGCGGGTGCCGACAGATACGTTGCCGGTATCATCACTTTGTGAAATCTCGCTTCGGCCCACGAAGATACGCATAGCCATCTTCCGAAGGGTTATAAGCGAAGTCAGCGATACGATCAGAAAGGCACTCAGCTGAATGGAATACGCTTCCGGGGCGATAGCCGCCGCGACTGCCGCGCCCCAACAACCCAGCCCAAAGAAAATGATCACAAAACCGGGAACGGCAAGCTCGGCGAGCATGATGGCTATACCGGCTAAAAACCAGATCAGCCATGGGGAAAAAACTATGGCCATGCGTTTACTCCTTGTCGGATGAGAGCGCTACTGAAAGACCTCTTCACAGCGCACCACATGAAATTCGAACTTCAGGTTCCGTTATCGGTAACAATGCGATTAGCGGGCGCCCATACCTGGATAATGAGGAGGTGGTGGCGGTGGTGGAGGCTGAGCAGCTTTGTTACGCATAAAATCTGCTGCTTTCCCCTGCAGTTCGCGGAACTTGTCAGAAACTGACCCCAAGTGGGCTTCCCACTCCGGATTTGGCTGCTGATTTGCGGTGGCAGCTCGAAAGGTCAACAGTATAGATATCTGAAAAAGAGGTTTGAGAACCGACTGCTTCAGCCCATACGCAAGCACGAAAGCAAGCGCCAGCCAGAAAAACTTGAGCGTCTCATTGTGGGTCATCATGGCAAAAGGAGCGCACGGTATCAGCAGCAGCAAAAAGAGGAGAATGAAGCCCACAAAATTGAGAGCTGCGATGGCAGCAGCCGTCGTCAGAATCGGTTTCCAATTCTGGGCGTAGAGAATGACGCCGCGTTTTGCACTTTCCCATATATTTTCGTCCTTGCGGGACAAGCTATAACTGAGGATTGTTTCATCAATGTAGGTAAGAGAAAAGTTGACGACCGAGTTAACGATTTTTACAAGGCCTTCCATGCCAGGGATAGGCAGGATATTCCCTGCCGCCTCTACAGCACCGTTGATAGTTCGGAGTATTCCATCAACCATCCGGTCAACCACAAAAAGAAGGGAAACATCTTTAAAAAGATTGGTGACTACGGATTTTCCATATTGAAACTGGTTAATGTTTGGAGGGAGCGTTCCGGTTTCGAGGAGTTCAGTAATGACTGCGATATGCCCGGCCTTGACCAGGTACAGGACATACTGTTGCAACAGACGTAACAAACCCCACAAAATGGCCAGCCCTATAAGGAAAACAATCATCCCGCCGCCACCGAAGATCTTAGCAATGAATGAGACGAGAGCCAGGTAGATGGCCGTGGCAAGGCCTATGGCGCAGTAAATAGCTATTCGCAACAAGAGATAGGGCATGGTCTTGAACAGAATCCTGGACGCCTCAGCTAAATGAAATTGCATACGCACCTCCTTTGTATCCACTCCAGCAGAGTGGTTGTTTGCAAACGATGAAATCCTCGAAAACGATATCTCTACATTTGTACAGTTACTATATCAATTCAAGCATCCCCTTGGGTCAGAGACACCAAGGAATGCATTTACGCACGTCTCTTCCTGTGAAGCCGACAAGGCATCCTGTGGCAATCAGGTTTATTGCTTGACCATCTCAACGCGTCGATTTACAGGGGCAATAAAAAGCAAAAGAAACATCAAAAACAAAGCGGCTTTTTTCATTTTCAATCTCCTTATGTTGTCGATATCCGCATCTTGAACAGCAATTATTCTCTTTGAAGTAACCCCTCAATGACTCACAACCATTCTACACGACACATAACCAGCCACAACAGATATCTCTCATGATTTACATCTGCTAGACAGTTCTTGCAATTGTAACCTCCAGCGTAGGGCCTTGAAAAGTACAGGGCTCAAGCCGTATGCATGTGGGTTCGTAGTTGAGCGGATTTCTATTAGCAATCCAACGGTCATGCCCCAACTCCTCAGGTTGCAGTTATAGAGAGGCAAACAGATTCACAATATGATCGGTCAAAATACGTTTGCCTGCATCCATCAAATCCAGAACAAGAAGGTATAATGATGTAATTTTCACTGTATTTACATTTATGACCATGACATAATGTTTTTATACATACGAGCTCAAGCACATCCTTGTCAACCCACCGACGATTATGAGGAAAATACCCGGACACGAAGTCCGGTCACTGTAATTAGGCCGACTGAACTATCACTACAAAGGAGGGATTAATGCAACTCAACCGACGACAGTTTTTCAAAGTCTGTGCAGCGAGCGTGGGCAGTTCCAGCCTGGCAACGCTCGGTTTTTCCCCAACCAACGCTCTGGCCGAAGTACGCGAATTCAAACTGGCTCGCGCTACCGAAATCCGCAACACCTGTCCCTACTGCTCGGTGGGTTGCGGATTGCTCATCTCCAGCCTGGGCGACTCTTCCAAAAATGCGCACGCAGCAATCATCCACATTGAAGGAGACCCGGACCATCCGGTGAACCGCGGCACACTGTGTCCCAAAGGTGCAGGACTGCTGGACTTCATCCACAGCGAAAATCGTCTCAAATATCCCGAGTATCGCGCCCCCGGTAGCTTGGAATGGCAACGTATCTCCTGGGATGAAGCGTTCACCCGTATCGCCGGTCTGATGAAAGCTGATCGTGACAAAAACTTCATCACCAAAAACGATAAGGGCGAAACGGTGAATCGCTGGATCAGCACCGGCTTCCTGGCCGCATCGGCTTCCAGTAACGAAACCGGTTACCTGACGCACAAAATCGTCCGTAGTATGGGGATGCTCGCCTTCGACAACCAAGCGAGGGTCTGACACGGCCCTACGGTGGCAAGTCTTGCCCCGACGTTTGGCCGCGGCGCCATGACCAACCATTGGGTCGACATCAAAAATGCCGACCTTATCCTCATTATGGGCGGCAATGCCGCCGAAGCGCATCCCTGTGGTTTCAAATGGGTGACCGAAGCGAAAGCCCATCGCAAAGCAAAACTGATCGTAGTCGATCCCCGCTTCACTCGCTCCGCCGCAGTCTCCGATTTCTATGCACCTCTCCGCGCTGGTACCGATATCGCCTTTCTCGGCGGCGTCATCAACTACCTGTTGAGTTTTGACAAGATCCATCACGAGTATGTACAGAACTATACAGACTTCAGCTATCTGGTGAAGGAAGATTTTGGCTTCACCGATGGTATTTTCACCGGCTACGATCCAGAAAAAAGAAAATACAGCAAAACAACCTGGGGCTACCAGATCGGCCCGGACGGTTTTGTTGTCACTGACCCGACCCTGCAAAACCCGCGCTGCGTCTACCAGATGATGAAGGCGCACTACTTGCGTTACACCCCGGAAATGGTCTCCAGTATCTGCGGCACGCCCAAAGATGCCTTCCTCAAAGTGTGCGAGCTGATTGCTGAGACCGCTAGCGCCAACAAAACCATGACCATCATGTACGCGCTCGGTTGGACCCAGCATTCCCAAGGCACCCAGATGATCCGGACCGGCGCCATGGTGCAGCTGCTGCTGGGCAACATCGGTGCGGCAGGTGGCGGCATGAACGCCCTGCGCGGTCACTCCAACATCCAGGGGTTGACTGATCTGGGGCTGCTGTCCAACCTGTTGCCCGGGTACATGACCCTTGCCGGCGATGCTGAACAGCAATACCAGGCCTACATCGACAAACGCGCCTTCAAACCGCTGCGGCACGGTCAACTAAGTTACTGGCAGAATTACGGCAAATTCTTCGTCAGTACCATGAAAGCCTGGTACGGCGATGCCGCCACCGCAGACAACAACTGGTGTTACAACTGGCTGCCCAAGCTCGATAAGGGGTATGACATTCTGCAGGTATTCGAAAACATGCACCAGGGCAAGGTCAACGGCTACATCTGCCAGGGTTTTAACCCCCTGGCCTCAGCGCCTTGCAAGATCAAGGTCTCCGGCGCCCTGGCCCAATTGAAATATTTGGTGGTTATCGATCCCCTGGCTACCGAGACTTCGGAATTCTGGCAGAATTACGGGGTATACAACGACGTTGCACCAACTAAGATTCAGACCGAGGTCTTCCGTCTGCCTTCGACCTGCTTTGCCGAGGAAGATGGCTCCCTGGTTAATTCAGGGCGCTGGCTGCAATGGCACTGGAAGGCCGCCGAGCCGCCCGGTGAAGCAAAGGGCGACCAGGCGATCATGGCTGGTATTTTCCTCAAGCTGAAAGAAATGTATCGTAAAGACGGTGGCGCCTTCCCCGACCCCATTCTCAACCTAGCATGGAGGCATCGTCAGCCCGACAATCCTTCCCCTGAAGAGCTGGCCAAGGAATTCTCCGGCATGGCATTGAAGGATCTGACCGATCCCAAAGATCCGACCAAGGTGCTGCTCAAAGCCGGACAGCAACTGAATGGTTTTGCCGAGCTGCGTGATGACGGCTCGACTGCCTGCGGCTGCTGGATTTTCTCGGGTTGCTGGTCGGAAAAGGGCAATCTGATGGCACGCCGCGACAACAGCGACCCCTACGGCATCGGCCAGACCCTGAACTGGGCCTTCTCATGGCCCGCAAACCGGCGGATACTGTATAACCGGGCTTCGTGCGACGTATCCGGCAAGCCCTTTGACCCCAAACGCCGCCTGATTGGCTGGAATGCCGGTGCAGGCGCCTGGACGGGCTCCGATATCCCTGATATTGTGGCGACCTCTCCGCCTGAGAATGGCATGGGGCCGTTCATCATGAACCCGGAAGGCGTGGCGCGCTTCTTTGCTGTCGATAAATTGGAGGAAGGCCCATTCCCTGAGCACTACGAGCCAATGGAGTCCCCGTTGACCGTCAACCTCCTGCACCCGAAGAACGACAAAGCACGGGCCAATCCTGCTGCCCGGGTGTTCAAGGGGGACTGGGAGACCTTCGGCACCCCCGACAAATTCCCCTATGTCTGCACCACCTACCGGCTCACCGAGCACTTCCATTTCTGGACCAAGCATGTGCGCCTCAGTGCGGTCGTGCAACCGGAACAGTTCGTGGAAATCGGTGAGGAGCTGGCCAAGGAGAAAGGCATCAAGGCTGGTGACACTATCCGGGTTAAATCCAACCGTGGCTTCATCAAAGCTGTGGCGGTGGTGACCAAACGGCTGCGCACCCTTGAGGTCGATGGCAAAAAGGTGCACACCGTCGGTGTACCAATTCACTGGGGTTTTACCGGTGTGGCCAAGAACGGCTACATCGCCAACACGCTGACCCCCTTTGTGGGCGATGCCAATACCCAGACCCCGGAATTCAAGGCGTTTCTCGTCAACATTGAAAATGTGTAAGGAGGCGAACCATGGCACTGCAATCACTCGATATCAAGGCCCGATCCGCCACCACCACCCCTTCGCCCAGCGTTCGCAAGACCCTGGAGGTGGCAAAACTCATCGACATCTCCAAGTGCATCGGCTGCAAAGCCTGCCAGGTGGCCTGCATGGAATGGAACGATCTGCGTGACACGGTTGGCAAGAATGTCGGGGTATATGACAACCCCGCCGATCTTTCCGACCAGTCATGGACGGTGATGCGTTTTGCTGAAGTTGAGGTCACTCCCGGACGGCTGGAATGGCTGATCCGCAAGGATGGCTGCATGCACTGCGCAGACCCCGGCTGCCTGAAGTCCTGCCCGGCACCCGGCGCCATCATTCAGTACAGCAACGGCATTGTCGATTTCCATGAAGAGCACTGCACCGGCTGCGGCTATTGCATCATGGGCTGCCCCTTCAATATCCCACGCCTCTCCAACAAGGATGGCAAGGCCTACAAGTGCACCTTGTGTTCCGACCGGGTTGCTGTAGGGCTAGAACCAGCCTGCGCCAAAACATGTCCCACCGGGGCGATCACCTTCGGCTCTAAGGAGGACATGCTCCACCACGCCCAGGAACGCCTCATCGACCTTAAGGAGCGCGGCTTCCAGAAGGCCGGGATCTACAACCCGCCAGGCGTTGGCGGCACGCACGTCATGTACGTGCTCCAGCATGCCGACAAACCCGAATTGTACAATAACCTCCCCAAGGATCCAGGCATTAGTACTGAAATCATTATATGGCAGGGTATCGCTAAAACCGTGATGAATGTAGGATTAGGGGCCGCCATTCTCGCTGGGCTATTCCACTATGTGACGCAAGGACCCAATGAAGTCAAAGAGGAAGAGGAGGAACAGCAATGAGCCAAAACATAATGATTCAGCGTTATACGGCCAGTGAACGGTTCAATCATTGGCTGGTGGCCATCTGTTTTATGCTTGCCGCCCTGTCTGGATTGAGCTTTTTCCATCCCGGCTTCTTCTGGCTGACCAACCTGTTTGGCGGCTCCACCTGGGCCCGTATCCTGCACCCGTTCTTCGGTGTCGCCACCTTTCTGTTCTTTATCGTCTGGGTGTCCCGCGTCTGGAAGGACAACCACGTCTCCGCTGCTGACTGGCAATGGGCTAAACACATGGGCGATATTGTGCGCAACAAAACAGACAACCTGCCGGAGATCGGCAAATACAATCTGGGCCAGAAATATCTGACCCGGACGCTTCTGGTCGCCTTCCTGCTCCTACTGGCAACCGGGATCCTGATCTGGCAACCCTGGTTTGCCTCGGAGTTTTCCATCGACTGGCGCCGAAATGCCGTTCTCATCCATGCCTGCTCAGCCTTTGTGGCCTCGATGTGTTTTATCGTCCATGTCTATGCGGCCTACTGGACCCGCGGATCGATTCGTGCCATGACCCGGGGAACCGTCTCAGCTGCATGGGCCAAGCATCATTGTGCTGGGTGGTATAAAGAGATGAAAGATGGCAAGTAGATAACGATAGTTTACATGTACGTGGCAGAGAATATCGGCTGTCGAGGGTTCCCCTTACAGGCCTCGGGTAACCCACGGAACCAATATTTTTTGTGGATTGCAACACTCCAAATAACTCCGAGCCCAAAATGACCGTCACCCCTATTTTACAACCTGGCCAGTTAGAGGCCGCAGCAGGCGATATTACCGAATTACGGTTACCCCCGGCAACGCTCTTCAGCCACCGTGCTAAACGACTCCGCCAACTGGCCGAAGAGCACAGCCTGGGCGATTACCTCCGTTTCCTCGCAGACCTGGCGGATAGCCAGCAACAAACCTTAAACCAGCATCCGGCCATCCCCGCACCAGACGCCCATCTGATGGCGAGCTGCCGTGAACACGCCATGCCGCCCCTTGGCACTGCGGGCTGGCGCCGCCATCCTCATTGGCAGGAAGTCACTCGGACGCTCGCTGAAGCGATGTACTCTAAAGTTCCTGCCAAAGGTCGGGAAACCTTCGCCCTCCTTCTCACCCCCAACAAGAAATGGTTGGAGGATCAGGCGGACCAATTGTTGGCTTATAATTTTACAGACCTCAACCTGGCAAATGCTCCCATCATCGGGGCAGCATTGCAGGTGCACTGGACCTACCTTGCTCGGCAATTGGATGCGCGACAAATGGCCCGCCACGAACAGCCTGCCCTATGCCCTGTTTGCGGCAGCCATCCGGTAGCCTCAATCATACGTACCGATCCAGCAATGGGTCTCCGTTATTTGCATTGCGCACTGTGCAGTTCAGAATGGCATGTGGTCCGATCCAAGTGCAGCAATTGCGACTCCACTAAAGGGGTCACCTATTACAGCATCGAAGGCGGAGCAGACGTCGTCCGTGCGGAGGCCTGTCCTGTTTGCCATTCCTATCTCAAGGTCATCCACCAGGAAAAAGATCTGCAGGTTGATCCGGTTGCCGATGATCTTGCTACCCTCTCACTGGACCTCCTTATGGGAAAAAACAAATTCGTTAACAATGGTCTCAATTTCTTCATGATCCACGGCAACGACGAATCTTAAACCTAAACTAAAGAGATAAGGGTAGATTCAACTTCAAAGTTGCACCACATGAGCTTTTGACAGAACAGAAGGAAAACAGAACTATCCCCTTTTCCTGCTCAATAAAATGCACATTTTCTTGACTTGTTCTAACCTACCACTTAATGACAAATTGTGATGCAACGCATTTTAATTGTAGAACTTTTTCAGATACGCGTGTAGAGCATTACAGTGTCGACATCGTAATGACCGCATCAACGTCTATACCTATTGGCATAGGGATGACAACGATATCCAGCGAACGACAAAATCGATGAACAAAATGACCTGCACCGAAGCTGACATGTATGGTTGTTTGGGTGTAACTGGAGAGGCAACTGATGTGTGACGGTGTAATTCCGCTGGAACAAGGGCTGGTAAATCATCAAGTACGTTTCGGATGGTACGCCCCGCGATTACAGGGTGAAGGCGTGACAGATAGTGACTATCCGTTTTGTATCAGGGAAACTGCAGGTTAATCTTTTGAGAAAGGAGCGCGACCATGGGCGATAAGGGCGGCAAGAAAGACAAGGATAAAAGTCAGAAGCAAAGCGGCGAGAAACAAAAACAAAAAGATAAAGACAAAGCCGATAAACAACCAAAAAGCAAGTAGTAGAAAAGAACTTCGCTACGCAAGGCAGATGAAAGTATCGACAGGCCGGAGCGGAATGAGTTCCGGCCTGTCGCCTTCTGGAACGACTTGAGAGGCTGAGAACTAGCCGACTTCGGCGCCCCGTCAAGTCAATATGGTTCTAATCGTTCTCAACCATACAACAAGAAAATATCTTCAGTTGGCGCGTATGATGTTAAGTGCATACCGGCCCTCTCCTTCGATCCCGATAAGGCGCAACGCATAGGTATCACTTTTCGAGACGTTGAAGGGAACATGGGCTGTTTCTCTGCCACTTAAACGATGATATGGGTCCCGATAGACTATCTTTCCCGATGAATCGAGCAGTTCAACATTGTACACCCCTTGATCTCCGGTTGCGGAAGAGATCAAGCTAATCGGGTTGTTAGCCTCCAACTTAAGCCGGTACTCCGCAACAGCTCCCTGGGCGATAACACCCTCAACAGCCACACCACCGATCTGGAGCACATTTGCCTCACCGCGCAATTGGGCATCCGATGCGATCGGTAATATTTTAACCGCATATTGCCCCTCACCTTCGGTTCCGATGAGGTGTAAAGTATAGGTATCATTTTTCAAGGCCGTGAAGGGAATAGTGACCGTTTCTGTTCCGATGTAACTTTTGGATAGGGCTTGGTAGACTGTTTTTCCAGTTGAATCTAAAATCTCGATTTTGTACTTCCCTTGTTCCCCAGTTGCAGCGGATACCAGACGAATCGGGCTATTTCCCTCCAGCTTGATCCGGTATGCCGCGACAGCCCCTTGGGCAAGGATACCCGTAACAGCATTGCCGCCAACATGGATCACATTTCCCACACCGCGTAATTGGGCATCCGAAGCAATCGCTGCTGTCTTGATACTATATTTAAGTTCGCCTTCAATTCCTGTGATGTGCAAAGAATAGGTGTCAGTTTTTGGGGCTGTGAAAGGAACGGTGACGGTTTCGTTTGCGTTATAACGCTTGAATGTGCCTCGGTAGAGTACTCTTCGCGATGTGTCCAATAGTTCGACGCTGTATCTCCCCTGCCCTTCCGTTGCGGAGAAACTCAGACGAATCGGGCTATTTCCCTCCAGCTTAATCTGGTGCTCTGCGGCCGCACTTTGCACGATAACACCAGAAAATCCTTGTTCATTGGAATTTACCTTTTCTTGAGAAGAAGGCTGTGCAATCTTTTCTCTATCTAATGGTATTGCACCTTGCCGGCCGACTTGATTCGAGTCGCTAAAAAACAAAGAAAGCGTGTTCGTTAAGGCGTCCTGCCGTATAACATTGCCAATATCGTTTTTGACAAATAGAAGCATCCCTGAAAGCTTTCCGGCAATATACAATGGGCTACCGCTCTCCCCTTTGGAAATTGCGTCTGTCCTGTTCTTGGGCCGAACATTAATGTTTCGGTATTTATCATAAGCGACAATATCGACAGGGGTTATACGGATACTGCCGTCACCGAGCATTGTGCGCAGCTCACCCTGTTTTTCAACCTCCAAGAGAAGATTCAAATTGGTCGCCTCTGACCAACTAGCGTTGCGACACGCGGCAGCATCGTCACCTTTGAATCGAATCACACTGATATCACCAGAAAACAATTCGAGTATCTCCGCTGGATATCTCGCTCTGTCTGCTGTCAGAACATCAATTTTCAAAGCATTTTCGACAACATGGGCTGGGGTGACAATCAAACAGCCGGAGCCACGTTGCCGCATGATCCCTTGCCCGACTTCGTTGTCATCAACGCGTATATAAACATCTGAGGCTAGAGCGGAATGCACGGAAAAGCATTGTAGAAAGAAAAAAATCCAAACTGTGATTGGCTGGAAATATCGTTGCATGCAGTATCTCTGTTGTTTCATGAAAGATAACTTTTTATTATCGAAAATAAACGCTTTAATTATTTCTATGTTCTCGTTGTACCCTTGCCAATTATGATAAATTCTGATCACTTATTCGAATTGACCTGCTGGTGAAAAGATAAAATACGTGTAAAAAAGACTAAAATACCTGGCACGGTAAGCATTAAGGCCCAAGTTATTACGAACTCTTCATCTTTGCCAAGTTTAGACCATAGATTATTTCTGATTTGAATATTAGTTTCTCTGAATTTTTTTATTGTTGCAGATTTAGCCTCGACAATAGCAACCACTTGCAGCCCACGTTCAGCGTCGAAAGTTAACAAGCCGCTTGTCTTAGGATCTATGGGGACAAATTGCAATTCATCACCTAATTGCAGCTTATATGGCTCCACTTTATAATGGTTACCAGATAACAATTGCGTGGCAACCATCTGTATTTCTCCATCTATCAATAATCCATTGAGTTGCTGAATACCAAAAGTTGGCACACGACCAATTATCAAGGGCCCATCAAGATTATATTTCCATGCAATTCCTTGCAGGAGTAAACGAGAAGGCTCATTCAACACCAGCGCCGCGACAGAGGGTAAAGAAAATAATTTTTGATCATTTTCATCAAAAACAAGAATAGGCTTGGAACTTTTTATCTGAATATGGAGTGCTCCAGTACCTATCCTTGAAAAGACGATGTTTGACTTGCCTTGAATTTGGACAGAACCGCTACTCTCTGGAGGTAATGATTTTGATTTTGATGATGACGAAACTAAAGGGTCAAACTCCTCATCGCTCTGTTCGTCCCAATAAAATGTGGCATTACGAAATGCTATTCGGGGAGGATCGATACTCTCAGGCTGATATTCAATGCGTTCTGTTCGTGCCGTAAGAATAAAAGAGCCGCTACTCGACGAATTCACTATAACTTTTGTCAGGAGGAATATTAAAAAAACAACGTAAATACAGAAGAATATAACAATAAAATTCAGCAACCTCGGGTATTGACTTGATATATGGTGAAATTGATTCTTTTCTGGTTCAGCAACTACGGCAGCAAGAAAGACATCTCGTATTACTGCAAAACATTTATTAAATGTCTCTACAATATTCACAAGTTATCTCACTGGAAATTCCACGTTCGGCAATCTGTTGCCAAAGTTATTTCGCACCAGAAAGATGCTTTTAGGTTCATTCAAAATATCCTTACCAACAACACAGCGAGTATCATAGGCAATGGTACTTTCAGCGACAATTTTCGAACACTGAATTCGTTCTGCATGTCCTGGTATACCAATAATCGTATCTGTATTCCCTGAATTTACATAAAGGATGTAATCAGATTTATTCATTCCCCCCCAACTCGTTGGGACATATTTCATCTCACTAGAGGTGCAGTCTTTTTTCGTAACTGCTGCAAGTACGACTAGTGCATCGGGTGAATATCCTGATATCTGTTCTTTGTATTTTGAAGGCAGGTCAACAGCAATTGAACCGGCAGACTGTTTGCCAAGAGCATATTCCCAAGATGCAGAATATCGACCATCGCGACTCACCATGTTCACGCACAACATAGCATCCTGCTCATCAATATCACGTTGGAGATGGACGTTGAGTTCATGTATATCAACATGAGTTAGCGGACTCTGGTACATGAAACCAGCCCGGATGCCACCTGAAACAGTCACTTTATCAAGGAATGATTCTTTGAATTGCGAATTGTCCAGAACGATCCTTCGCTGTTCCTGGGCAACCGAGTTACTAGCCAACACAGCGATGAGCGCTGTCGAATACAATAAAAATTGAAAGAATAACTTCGTCATTTTAATCTCCTTTTCTGATTGTTGGATCACTGGGCACCCCACATTGATCGTCGCAAGGTGGAACTTGCAATATTACCATTTCTTACACAATAAAAAAAGATTCCCTTTTCATGAGGTGATCATGCAAAGGGCACGGTGGCGTGACATAAAAAAACAGGGGTTCAGAGGTTTCCCTCTAAACCCATTTTTTCTCACCTGACCCAGAAAAACATGCTATCCGAAATTTGCGGGGACAGGTGACAGGTACGCGTCATCCTCTGCTTGCACTATCGTCAACAAATCTCTTTACACCTCATCAGACCAAACAACTTGACCCTGCAAAAAGGCGATGACGAGGGATCAGAAACAATGCGCCACCTTTACACCTTGAACTTTTTCACGATAGTCTCGAGCTGGGAAGCCAGGTCAGCGAGCCCCTGAGCACTCACTTGCACCTGCCCGCTACCTTCTTTCACCTGGCTTGACTGTTGATTGATACCGGCAATATCTCGGGTTATGTCGGCAATGACCACCGTACTCTGCGCGACATTTTCGTTGACCTCGGATATTCCCTGCGAGGCTTGGGATATATTATTAGCGATCTCACTGGAAGCGGCTGACTGTTCTTCCACAGCGGTAGCTATGCCATTGATAACGTTATTGATATCAACAATTACCGCAGAGATCTTCTCTATGTCCTCAACAGTGGTTGAGGTGGTGGTCTGCATCTCACTGATCTGATTTTTTATATCAATCGTGGCAGCGGCCGTCTGCCGGGCCAGTTCTTTGATCTCATTGGCAACGACGGCAAATCCCTTGCCTGCCTCACCAGCCCGTGCCGCTTCGATAGTCGCATTCAAGGCCAGCAGATTAGTCTGTTCCGAGATTTCGGTAATGGTCTCTGTCACCCGACCAATCTTTTGCGCCGACTCGCCCAGTACCGTCATTTTTTCGGAAGCAAGTCGGGATTGCTTGACTGCACCCGCGGAAATGGCTCGCGCCTTTTCTGCATTCTGGGCAATTTCGTTGACTGTTGCTGTCATTTCCTCAGCAGCTGAAGCAACCATACTGACGTTAGCTAAGGATTGTTCCATGGCGGCAGAAACTGATTGGATATTGGTGTTAATCTCCTCTGCAGAGTTAGAGACAGCGCCCGCCTTATCTGCGGTATCACTTGCCGATACGGATAATTGCTTTGAGACGGTCGTCATCTCGCTTGATGAAGCGGTCAGAGTGGCAACCCCACCAATAATGTCGCGAATCATAGTGCCAAGTTGAACGCCCATGCTATTGAGGGCCTTGACCATTAGACCGACCTCATCTTTTTGGTTAATATCGAGCTTTGTGGAAAAGTCGCCTTTTGCCATGGTCTCTGCCAAAGCAGAGGCTTTACTAACAGGGCTAGAGATCAAATAACTGATAAACAACATGATTACAAATAAAAGCACAACGGTCACTACTATACCAATGATGCCCATGAGTCGCGCAGAAGCATATGTTTTTTGGGCGTCCCTGCTCCCTTCATTTGCCAATTTCATGTTGTAGGCGATGTGATTATCGAAGGCTTTGTTGATCTTTTCCTGGAGCGGATAACCTCTGTCTCGAAGTACAGCACGGGCCTCGTCGCTATTATTGACACGAGAATATTGGAACACATCCTGTATCAACTTGGTGAGCTGGATGAATTGATCCCGATTGATTGCATGCATCTGTTTATCGGTATCATCAGAGATAAGCTTTTCATAATCTGCCAATGCTTTTTCGGTATCTTTCTGAGCAGTTGCCAGCAAACCTTCGACCATCGTCTTCCGAGATACATCGGTAATATGGATGTGACGAAGGAGAAAAATGTACATCTCTTTACTGCCACTGAGGATACGGTTCATTACCTCCAGGCTCGGGACGCTGTTTACATTGCCGAAATTAGCGGCATTGTAAACCTTCCCCATCTGATGAATAAAAAAAACCCCCAGCCCTCCTATTGCGAGGCTGACAAGTAAAGCTACCACAAGCAGTTTCTGACTGATCTTCAGATTGACATACCAACTCATGCGACCCTCCTTTATGGTTTTTTTTATCCTGCCTCAATGTTTTGATTGATCAAACCTGTAACAACTCGCTTGGTTGTCTCGTGATTCTGCTCACCTTCCGTTTTTAAAACCTCCAATAACGACCATGAAAAACCCGCCAACCTTTCGCAAGGGCTGATTTTACATCAATAGCCAGATAACCATCTGACAATATGATATAAAATTTACACGGGCGGCGCGATAATCAAGATCTTACGCCAAGAAAAGATTTCACAAAATGTGGTTCACAACGGTTTTCACTAATTTCTGATGCTTAAAGCATATCACAAGAAAAAATCAGCGTCTAATTCTTAAGACCAGTCGTTGAAGATTGAGATTATTAATTTTTACTTTTCAAGATATCGTATTTATTTAAGCAAGTTACCGTCACAAAAGAGCTGCATGGTTCGCACGCAGCAAGTCGTTCCGGTTTACCGCACCCCTGTCATAATACCAGCGCCGTTGGGGAGTTGAATCGGCAACAACCGCACATCCTGTAATCCGGCTTCTATCATCATACTGCGTAATTCCCCTTGCGAGTAGGCCTGACCAGACGGTGTACCGATCAGCATATTGAGAGAGAAGAGCGCTGGATGGAGCGGTGCGGCTCGACTGTCATCAAGGATGAACTCCTGAATCAGGAGCAAGCCGCCGTCGTTAAGGGTCGCCGCTGCCTTAGCAACAATGGCAGCACATGTTTCTGCCCCTTCGCTGTGGAGCAGGTGGGATATCCACACCGCGTCAAAACCGGAACCGAGAGGATCATCAATGATATCTCCCTCAATGAATGCAATACGGTCAGAAAGGGAGAATCGCGCCACTGTCTGCTCGGCAAAAGGACGGGTGGTGGGAAGATCGTAGATGACAGCGGTGAGCTCTGGGTTCTTCTTGCAGAAATGGATAGCATACGTACCCGGCCCTCCTGCCAAATCGAGCAGCCTCTGACGGCCGCGCAGATCTATTTCCTTGGCAAGGCGGGGGGCAAGCAAGGAGGCCAGATTGAACATACCCATCAAAAAACTTTCCCGTTGGGCACCATCCGTTCCGTGGGAGGAACGAGTGCGAACAGGAACTCCGCTTTGCACCGCCTCGTCCAACTTCGACCATCCCTCCATGATGTAGTAATGGTGCATGATGATGTGGCCCATGTAGGCTGGAGATTTCCGAGAGAGATATTCGCCACTGAAAACCGTAGCTGAAAAACACTCCCCTTTCTTTTCCAAAAGCTCCAAGGCGACTAACGCATTGAGGAGCATCCCCAATCCTCTTTGGTCGGCATTGATGACGCGCGCTAGTTCCGGAACCGTCATCGGCACTTCGGCAAGAGAGGTGAACACATCCAATTTTACACCAGCGTGCAGAGCGCAGGCACTCCAATAGCTGCCAGAAAGTTGTAGTAACTCTGATACAATCATTTGCGTAATTCCTATCCTGAATCAAATTGTCATGCGCTATTGCCCGATCACTTTATATCACCACCTCTCAGCCCCTAGCGGGAACCTTCCCTGTCGTGCAAAATTGTTTTTTTATTATATCCGATATTATCGATTACGTATTTATAGCCAAGCTCTTTGCAGCATTTCTCTTCGTCACCTGTTCTTTTGTAATCACAGACTCCTCTATCGGTGACCAGTGTCGTTATTCCTGTTTTCGGATTGTATTCCGGGAAATACGGTTTCCAATGTTCAGGAAGAGTGTATATCACGAACTCATCACCCGGCCAGAAACCAGCACATTCTCTGGACTCATGGTTCAACGCAATCCCTCGAGGGGCCGGAGCAGCATGAACAAGAGAAACAGTCAAAATAAGACCACTGAAAAGCACTACAGCTAAAATATTTTTAGTCATATTGCAAAATACCATATTGGAGTTCTGTTCAAAGAACAGAAAAATCTATTCAAGGACCATGAGGACAGGAAAGATTCTGTGCAAGAAAACTCTCAGCCCAACGTATCAAAGAGTCGATTGGGTGCACCGCTCACTTTGATATTGCAGCAGGGATGCCATTTACTTGACGGCTAGCGCTTCAAAGGTCACGAGGACTTCTACATCCTTACCGACAATTCCCATTTTATAAAATTTTTCATCGCCGACATTTAGGGCTATGCGGTCTACAGTTATTGTGCCATTAAAGCCCACCACCTGTTTACCAGGGGCTGCGGGGTGATCTTTTACACCGGCAAAGGTGAGCGGAATCGTCAAATCGTGTTCTTTCCCTTTTATATTCAGTTTTCCGGCAACCTCATAAACCCCATTGCCTACATCGGTAATGGTTTTTGATTCAAACGTAATAAGGGGATGTTTGCTGCCCTCGAAAAAATCAGCAGAAAGCAAATGTTTGTCCCGTTTGCTGATACCGGTATCAATGGAGTCCACCATTATTTTAAAGAAAAAATGGCTCTCTTTCAGATTTGCCGAATCAAAATTGACCTTTGCGCTGAATTCATTGAAATGCCCCTGAATTTTTGAATAAATATGCCTCACGCTGAAATAAATATTTGAATGAGCCTGATCCAATTCCCATTCACGAGCCGCAGCGTAAGCGCTTGGGACGATCAAAACAAACAGAAGAAATGATATTCCAAAAAAAAGGAATTTTTTCATAACAACCTCCAATTATTTTGATGAGCATGTTTCCCAGCAGAACACGTTACTCAACAAGCGTTTTCATTGCAGGAGACAAATAAAACCTATCTATATAAAGATGATAAATTCGCATTATTTTTTATTATTTCCACCAAACCGTGATATCTGCACAACACCTGTAAACAATACTATCCCAGCAAAAATAACGATTAATAGTGATCTTGGAAAAGTATGTGTAAAAGACTCGCTAACGAAAAAAACATGAAGAAACACGAGCACCGGAGCAAGATATCCCAAGGTTCTATGCAATATTCTCCAAGAGGGGTAATCCAATTTGAACAAGGGTCTGAAACGAGACGAGATGACCGTTATAAGGATGAACAGAAAAAGGAGCTCTCCGATCATTTCCGGCCAGTATTTCTTGCCGAACGGCAGGTTCTGAAGCCCTTCGGGGACCAACACCAAGGCCACATGACTCATTGCCGTGCAGGCAATGACCACCCCGTTTATTCTGTGCCAGCGCATCAATTTTGCACTGCCAAAAAGATTCTCAACAATCGAGACCCGCTGGGCAATGATGATTTGCACCATCAACAAAACAAGGGTCAACATGCCAGCGAACTGCCCGGCTCTGAGTAGAGTCTTATCGAGTCCCACTTTGTACCAGAGCGTTTGGGTCTCGTAATAAAAAGGCACGGCAAACGCTCCACCCAATAGCAGCGTTATACCTAGCAATATCAGCAAACTGTATCCGTTGGCCGTAAACAAAGAGGTTTTCATTGCAGAATTATTCATCGATAACGTTGGGTTGACGCAATAATCATGCATTCAGATTGATCAGAAACGTAAGCCATCCTATTCCTCATAGCATTACAGTCCCTTTAATGCCGCCCCCAATAACTTCCCTGCCAGTTATCCACCGAGTTCTCATCGGCGATCCAGGGCGGAAGACTCACCTGAAAATGGATGGCGAGTGAGTTGATGTACGGCTCGTATTGTAGACGCAGTTCTTGGAGTTTACGATCAACAGCATCCCCCTCCTGCAATTTCTGCCCTTTACTGGCCAGGAGGAGGCGAAGCTCCACCAGTCTTTCCAGCGGCAACCGATCTGGGTATGTCTCAACTGGACCGCTTATAAAGACACGAGAGAGGTCGACAACAGCGTGGCGGGCCATGGCAAAAGTGAGTTCCGCCTGACGCTCGCAGGCCCCTTCTAACCCGGCCACAATCATTGCACACGTATCTAGAATCGCCGTCAAAGCAGCAAGCCACGACTGATTGTCATGCTGGGAACGGAAATAAGCGAGGACGGGATAAGAAAGATGCCCTTCGAGTAACTCTGCCGACCAATACTCCCATTCATGCAGGAGTTGCCGAAGTGCCTCTTTGCCCTCTTTGTGACCATGCCGACAAAGCAATTCCGAAGCAGTGGGCGGTGAACCGGCGCGAGCGTCGAGGAGCGAGATTCTCACCTCGCGGCTCGCAAAAGATTGGTTTAAGGCTGGCAGATAGCCGATAACCAGAGCGAGAAAGGCGAATCCCATGCCTGATTCGACAACCACCAGCAAGCGAGCCAAAGAGGTGCGAGGGAGAGTATCTCCAAGACCAAGGGTGAAAAACGTGGAGCCACTGAGATAAAAGGCGTTGAACAAACCCACATTCCCGTCTGTGGTCAGCACAGCTGAACCAAGGGCCCAGTGAATGAGGGCATAACCACTGATGAGAACGACAGCCCAAACGCTCAGCAGCACTAGGAGCGACAGCGGGCCAAAATAACTCAGCCATGTTTCTCGCTGCCTCAGGGGAACCAGAACATTGACCATCTTCACCCAGGGACGCCAGCTGTTCCGGTAGAAAAATCGAGTGAGTCGATAGCGGCGAGTCACCCGGCGTGGCAGGATGATGGTCTCAAACCCCTCCCAAAGAACCACGATAATCAAAGTGATGCCAATTATGATTGCGACGATCTCCACGCGGGCCTCCGTTGGGCAATATGGAATTTCATGGTCGGTAGGTCAAGTAAACAAACAGGGAGAGAATGTGATCGAAAAAACATTGATATGAGCCGACCTACCATGCTTCGACCGAGTGGTTAGTAAAGCTTGTGCAAGTACCTCTATTTTATCAAACTCCAACATCGATGAATAACTCTACGGTATGGTCTGAATCAGAAAAAACCAGGCCAAAAAATCCCAGAGACCTGGTGTTGTTTCCCGACAGGATACTTCAGTCATTTAAATGTTATTACAGCAAATACTAACGTTCGACGATGCCAATTGAAATTCCCTTGGCCGGATTTACGATTAAAAAGAATCCAGCAGCACTCACAGCTATACCTGCGGCAATTGTCAGAAATTGGTCGTATCCACCAAAATCAATGATCCAGGACCCGAAAAATGACCCCATAAAAGAACCCAAGTGGAGAACAAGCATCATCATATTTGCATTATACCCACGATACTGTGGCCTTGTGTTGAGATACATCAACGAGTTTAACGGTGGGACGCACAACCCCATTCCCACGCCGAACAGGACTGCAATCGGCAACAGCCACGTCTGATTCGGCATGACCCGCAAAAGGACAAACCCTGTCCCTGTTATTACTAACGCGATGGCCACCAAGGAAACCTTAGAAAAAATATCGAAGATGCGACCGACAAACAGACGAATGGCAATCATAACGCCCATCTGGGTGGTGAAAAAGAAGCCGGGGTTTTTCATTCCTTTTTCGACAGCAAATCCTTCAAAAAGATAAAAAAGCGATGAAAAAATAATAAAATAAATACCGTTTACAAGCAATATAGCGAGGATTGGTTTGCTGATGAGATTTTTCCTTTCAGCATTTTTGCAGAGTACTTCTTCCCGTTTTTTTTCCTGATCCAAAAACCGATTACGCATCCGAGTACGGAGGCTCACCACCAAAAAGGCAGCTAGCAAAAGCAGGCAAGCTGTCAGCATATATATTATTGTTGGTTTATGTAGCAGGGGCATCAGAACTTCAGAGACTGCCGGCATGATTGAATAGGGCAACAACAAGGCTACCGAGTAGAGACTGAATGCCAACCCAGATTTTTCCTGGGGGATTATCGCAACCAACATGACCATGCAGGATGCCATAACCAGAAACATCCCCATGCCGTTGATTATCCTGACGATGACCAGTGCCCAGAATTGTTCTGCAACAAGGTACGATACGCCACATCCAACGACAAGCAAGACGCCTGCCGACATACAGTTTATGGCCTTGTCGAGACGAATTAACTGGCTTGCGGTCACATACAATGCCATTGCCGAAAGGGAATAGAGGCCTATTATAAACCCTGCCTCTTTTCCTGAAAGACCGATGCCTTGCAGATATAGATGGAAATTATAAAAGACGGATACATTGCAAACGGCAGCAAATGTAATGAAACACAGCGATAAAAAATCAAATGTTAATAAATTGTCCTTAGGCACTATTTAGCCTTCATTTTTATTCAGAAAACAGGCGATGAGTATCACACTCAGCTCCTATGGTCGCAGCAGCTTCAACCCCAATGGCTCTTCCACTACCCTTTTCGCTGTGGCTCCCAACAGTTCATGAACAATCACCTCCATGATGTGCCACACTTTGACCCCATCACGAATACACCCGGTGACAGATTTTCCGTCCCTGCCACATGCCATGTGCATATGCAGGAGCGGTGTGCCCTCCTCATCGCGGAAGAGGGTCCCGACACCGGCAACTTCATGGACATTTTCCAACACAAATTTCATGGGTTCCAGGGGCAAACCTCGGTCTTTCCTTGGCCCGACCACTAGCCTGCTACCATCATCAGCACCGCCGACAATAATGAGAGAAGCTGCTAAAATGTTCTGATCAATTGCGAACTGCTCTATAATCTCGTGGACGATCTCGCCATCTTCTAACCGAAGGACAAAAACCCTGCCTTGCTGTGCCTCTGAAAATTTCATAGCATCACCTCATGACACTCTCAATTTAGATAAAGTTTACTGCCCACAACCTGGAGCACTCGGGACTTAAACGGATATTCTACTTTGCCGACTTAACGAGACGGACGTTTTGCTTCCCGAAACCATTCGCGCACCGCAGCCATTTGTTTGATCTGCGCAGCAGGCGCATGTCGACGACAACTCGCATATTCCGCGGTTCCGACTTCCGCTCCCCAGCGAACCTCAACACAATCATTGGGATTATAACTCATCTCGTAAGCAGATCTACGTGCTAATATTTCTGCAACTGACAGTTCCCAAGGCTCACCATTACTGCGGATATACTGAATTTTCTTCTCTGTAATCAGATGGTCATGCAACTGCTCTATCTCTGAAGCAACTTGCCGGGCGGATTTGGCGGTCAGATTGAACAACTCCGGATAACTCAAGACTTTCTCGGGGAATTTGAGCAAAACATTGATCGCAATCAACAAACGCATATCCCGCGATGGCGTGGAAAAATCTTCCCAGGGGCCGACTGTTTCAAAAATTGCTGCGCCATTGGGCATGGCAATAGTGGAACCGCCTTTGCGAAAATATGCTTCACCGTTTGCAATCGACTGTACACGCGTTTCCAACTGTTCCACTAAAGCGGTTAATGTTGCCTCGTACGCTTGTTTCGCATTCAATCCATCAGGATTAATGAGTTGATACAGTTGCGCGTAAAACTCATCAGGAGTTAACGCTGCCTGCTCAATAGAATAATTCGACAAATCTTCATTGCTCAACAGGCGGTTATTCGCAATGGGTCGAAACGCTTTGAACCCAGGGCCAGCACTGGCAATATTCGCAAATAAAAACGTCCCTTCCCAAAATCTTTTTCTAGCGATGGAGTTATCCGGCTGGGCATCGACTGCAAATAAAATCCCGGGGCTATCTGGGGTCTGGTCGACCCATTTTGTGAGCACGAGCACATGCCCGTAAGGATCGGCATAAATCGTTCCCGGCCACAGAATCTCGCGTTTCAAGGACAAGGGATAAAAGTCGGTTTCCTGACTGACAAGCGCCGTGCGGCCATTGCCCGACTGCACCGCATCCATCATGCTGTGACTCAGCATTTTAAAGGTGGCCACTGGTGCCGTCTTTTGCACAAAATCCGTTCTAATGGTAACGGAATCACAAGAAGGTGGTTTTGTAGCCGAACCACGATTGCAATACCGATAGCTAAACGGCAAACCATTTTTCCAGGCAAAATAGCTGCGCAGAAAATACGGGAAATCCGCGCAATCTGGTCTCGCAGGAAGGCTTTTATCTTCCTGCAACCCTAATGAATTGAGTAAGAAATTACGTTCCGGATCACGTAATACCGGTTCTAAAGAGGGGAAACTTACATTTTCATCAACCGGACCGTCAAACAGCTGCTCGATCCAGGCTGAATAAAAGGCCTCATACGTCTCATTCCATACCGGTTTTTCTCTGCCGTTATCACCATTAAAAACTTCCCGGCACGCCAACGATTTACCCTGCGCTTTTACCTCGATTTGATAATGCCCGCTCCCCAGCTGGTCTATTTGCGCCGTTACGAACCAGGGCATTCCACCCGTGCTCGCTGAAGTTGCCAACGCGTGTGTTGCACCTTGCAGATCGATCAACAGCAATTCGTCGGGAGGCTCGGAAGTGGACACCACCATAATTTTGACGGGCGTTCCGGCTTTCACCACCTGTGGAGTAATCCAGATATGTGTGTAATCCCCAGGCATACAGCTGGAAGCAAAAACAGACTGACTGACAACCAAGCTCAGCAAAATCATCGCTAGAGATAATGGTGATTTCATTCGTTGCTCTCCTGCATTAGAGTTACATTGAAAAATGATCGTATCAAAGCAATATCGAAGATAGAAAAGGCAAAAGGAATACAGAATAATAATCACAGGACACTATTCCTCCTTCTGATTTAGCCTCTTGGTGATTAGATTTTGAATTATTGTTATCTGAACTTTAGATGATAAACACTATCCCTTACAAACGATAATACTATGAAGCGATTACAAAGCACCTGCTTAATTGCTGCAGTGACTGTGGCCATCCTCGCCTGGTACGTATCACCACTCACTACTGACAATCTGAACCAGGAGAAACAACAGATTGCACCCGATGCAGCAACTTGCGCACAGCCACTTGAATCAACTCTCACGTTAGAAGATTTCAGCAGGATCCCCCAGGACATTCATCCATTTGCAGCAATAATCAAAGAGTCAATGAGTACCGATGAGCAACTCCGGGTCGTGCAGCAGTTTCGCAAACAATACTTTGCTCCGTGGACAACGACAGAGCCACTTTTCAATATCAACATAGTGACTGAGGGGGTGAAAAAGCTAGCCGAAAAGACCTGGTACGGGGAAAATCAGCACACTGTAGAACCAGAACGCATCCAGAGACTCCTGTCCCTTGCGGACCTGGATCGAATGCCTTCAATGAATCGATTGGGGGTTGTCATAAAACCCTCATTTATCCGAGTCCTGCCTACCATCAGGCCATTCTATGAGACCCCTAACGATTATCCTTTTGACCATCTCCAGTTTGCAGAAATAAAACCAAACGATCCAGTTTGTATCCTGCATGCAACAAAGGATGGAGCATGGCTGTACATTGAAACATCCTATGCAAATGGATGGGTAGAACCTGATGCCGTGAGGTTTGCCGATGAACCCTTGCAAAAACGGATGATCAATGCAACGCAGGTAGTTATCGTAAAGGATTTTTCGGTGATGCAGACGGAACAGGGAAACGTATTGCCACAACCAAAAATCGGCACTCTTTATCCGCTAGTGCAGGAGGAAGCGGATCATTGGCTGGTCGATGTGGCGGTTGCTGGAGACCGTCAGCGTGCTGATATAACAACGGCGCGCATTGCCAAAAGTGACGCACGCCTTCACCCGTTGCCATTTACCCCTGAGGCTGTCACACTCATCGGCAACGAACTCCTCAAAACCCCTTATGGTTGGGGAGAATTGTACCGAAACCGCGACTGTTCGGCCACCACAAGAGATTTCTTTCTTACATTTGGCATCTGGTTGCCTCGTAATTCGCTGCAACAGATTACGTCAGGGGCATCCATGCCACTGGCGAACCTGTCCAGCGCCAACAAAGAAAAACTCATCCGCGAGCAGGGGGTACCCTTTCGGACCCTTGTACATCAAAAGGGACATATTATGTTGTACATCGGTCTCCACGACGAAAAACCAGTCATATTGCACACCGCTTGGGCGTTACGCTATAAACCCAAGGATTGTCCTGAAAATAAATTTGTCATAGGAAGGACCGTTTTGAGCACCTTGGAGGCAGGAATAGAATTACATTTATCAAAAGGAACCATGCTTGATCGACTCGACAGTATGCTCCTGCTCCCGGCAATACCTGGAGAACCAACCAAATAAAATTGAACTAGACGTTAGATCTCGTTTCGTCTAGCTCCTTTGCCCCATGCACCATTGTTACCATCCGACCCTCTTGCCTTTGCGCGATTTACCGAGGGTGTTTTTTCCCATCATCTGAAGATTTCGGACACTCGGCCTGAATCGGCGTCTACACCTGCTTCGGCTTTTTTGGTTTCTTGGGTCGCGCTTGCAACAGGCGAGTTAACGGCAAACTAAGTGTTGGGACAAAACCCGTCACAACTTCTCGTACCAGCAGTTGACCGATAAGCGTTTCGATTGCCGAAAGCAGATTGACCTCATCGGCACTGACCAGAGAAATTGCCACACCATTCAGACCAGCCCGGCCGGTGCGGCCGATACGATGAATATAGTCTGCCGCGACTTTTGGCAGATCGACATTAATAACATGAGAAAGTTCGTTGATATCGATGCCGCGTGAGGCAATATCTGTAGCCACCAGAACACGGATAGCGCTTGCCTTAAAGTCGGCCAGAGCACGGGCACGAATAGATTGGCTCTTATCGCCATGAATTGCCAGGGCCACAACACCTTTGTCGGCCAGTTTCTGTACCAAACGGTCAGCTCCGATTCGGGTGCGGGTAAAAACCAGCACCTGCTGCCAATCATTATTGAGCAGTAAGTGACAGAGCAAATCCGGTTTTTTGCTGTTGTCCACCTCATAGATCCACTGTTTCACGCTTTGGGCTGCGGAGTTTGACGGATCAACAGCTATTTGTAGCGGCCGATGCAGCAACTTTTCTGCGAGCACGCGAATGGCATCCGGAAAAGTCGCAGAAAAAAGCAAATTCTGTCGCTTTTTTGGCAAGAGACCAAGAATTTTGCCGACATCGTCCATAAACCCCAAGTCGAGCATCCGGTCAGCTTCATCGAGCACCAGCGTCTCAACCTGCAAAAACTTCACAGCGTTCTGATGGAAAAGATCAAGCAAACGTCCCGGTGTTGCCACCAAAATATCGACCCCACTGCGCAACCTCATCATCTGCGGATTGATCTTTACCCCACCGTAAACAACACCAGTCCTGAGCGGCAGATATTTGCCGTACGCGGCAATAGCCTCGGCAACCTGCACCGCAAGCTCCCGGGTCGGGGCCAGCACTAAGGCGCGGACGTGGTTGGGTTTTGCCTTGGAACCGCTCGCAAGACGTTTTAGCAGTGGCAGGGCGAACGCTGCCGTTTTCCCTGTCCCCGTCTGGGCTGCAGCCATGGCATCCCTGCCGGAGCAAATTGCGGGAATCACCTGAAGTTGAACCGGAGTAGGGGTAATATGCCCCAACTCATCAAGGGCACGCAGGAGTGGCTCGGTAAGGCCAAGTGCAGAGAAGGACATGGCAAAAATATATAAATGGAGTGGGATCGTTACTGAATGGAGCCTGATAATGCAATTCCAGACAGGTTTATGGTGTCGGTTCGGGTTATAACAGGCCCGGCGGCAGACTCGATAAGTAACGGGGGAAAGGTTGCAGTGATAATATATAACGATTTTATGAAAAAATCATACAAACTAGGGAGATTCGAAACACACCGTGCTGCAGTCCACAACTCTTTATGAAGAGATCATTTCCTACTTCCGTTGCACGATGGCGAGCCGTTCCTTGATCGTGGCAACCTTGGCTATTGAGATATCCGGGTAAGGAATATCCGGCTGCACTCCGACCTGCGTACAAGTAGAGTCATCGGCAAAATGAATTGCCAGAGTGGTCAGCCACAGTTCGCCGCCATCGGAAAGCTTGAACACGGTCTGGGATTCGCACTTCCCGTAAGTGCGCTCGCCAACCAAGGGAGCAAGAGCGTGACTCTTAAAGATGCCGGCCAGCACTTCGGCGGCGCTGGCCGTGCGGCTATCCATCAGGATGGCGCTCGGTCGTGGTAGTTTGGTCCCGGACGGGGAACTGTAGGCATGGACCTTGCCCGTGCGGTCATATGTAGAGATCAAGGGGAAACCCGCAGGGACAAACAGTCCCGCAATCTCCAGAGCCTCAAACAGATCACCTCCTCCACAGCCGCGCAGATCGAGGATCAGGTCTGCACCGGAACGATGGAGTGTCGTATAGAGGCTAGCAAAATATGGGGCGGTCTCGTGGGAGACGAAATCTGAGATCTGGACAAAAATGGCGTTGCCCGCCTCACGGGTGGTGGTGGATCCGAGCTTGGCGGCGGAAGAGGGTACGGTGTAGCGCTTTTCCTTACCATCACTGATACTGACGACCACCTTACCCGCACGGATCGCTCTGTCGATCAGGACTGATGCCTGCTGAACATCTCCGGCAACAGGTATGCCGTTCACCTCCCGCAGTTCACCTATCTCGGGAACGCCCAGAAGGCTAGCCGGTCCGCCCGGTTCAGGGGTGGCCCATAGTCGGGCCTTATAGGCAAAAATATTAAGTCCGATCCGCTGAGACAGGACGGTAGGTTGTTGCTTAATCGCGGCGAGGGGCAGGTAGCGGGCATGGGAATCGAACATGTGCAGCCGTTCGTTCAATTGCTCCATGTTCAAATGGTTCAGCGATTGTTCCGGTGGGGGGTTGAGCGACTTCTGGGCAATGAGGGTGCGAATCTCTGCAAGGAGAGGGAGGGGCTGTGAACAGACTGCGTCAGTAGTCCAGCCGCAGACAGATAAAGCCAGTATTATCGGCAAGCATGCCAACTTGCTTACTGAACTGCCGAGAACAGCCCTGTACGGCAGGGTTGAAAAAAAATCCATTTTCGCGAGAACCAAACTCGCTCAGTGAATGGAATTCGAAAGGGCTTGATAATACTTATTCAATTTACGGTATTCATCAGCCAGGCGATCCCGTTCGAGTTCAAGAATCCGGGCCTGATCGGGATCAGCGCCACTGCCTCCCTTGCGGTCAAGTTCAGCTATGGCTGCCTTTTGTTGTTCAAGTCGCTGATTGGTCTGCTGAATCTGCTCTAACAGGGAGGCGGCCTCCTGCTTCTGCTGTTCAGACTGCAGACGCAATTTGCTAACATTGGCCTTGAGGGAGTTCAGCTTTTTCCTAAGCGACACCACTTGCTTCTGTTCCTGGGCAAGTTTCTGGTCCTGGAGATCTCTTTCACTTTTCAGCGCCAGTGATTGATGGGTAAGTTGCTGGTTGGCCTGCTGCTCCTGCTCAAGCTGTTGCCGCCGTTGCTGCTGCCGCTCCTCGTACTTTCCCGAAGAGGTGCCGTGCCAATACCCAGCAAGCCCCCCCTGACGCGGATCATCGGAAACCGGCCCGCAACTCGTCACGAGCACTAAAAGAACAAAACCTACACATAGATTCTGGGTGTTCATGGCTATTTTTTAACCGTGAGATTATCGGAAAGCTTGGCCATCTGTTTGTTGTTGCTGTCTAGGGTATTAATTTGGTTGCGGAGCAAGGTGATCTCCTGATCGAGACTGGCGACCTGTGGAGCTGATTTACCACTCTTGCTTTCCTGTTCCTGCTTGTATTGAGAGAGGGAAGCGAGTTCCTGATTGTAGCGTGCAATATTCTTATTATTCTTTTCCAGGGTGCTGTTGATGTATTTTTGCTCTTCAGCAGTGAGATAGGCTTTTTCTTTCAACGATGCCTTTTTCGATTGCAGCTGTTTGATTCTTACTTTCAGGTCGTTGATATTGCTCGCCAAAGCCGTATTTTGCTGTTGCAGGTCTGCATTGTATTTCTTGACCACATTGATTTCGCCATCGAGCCGATCTTCCTCATTAGCGTACTTCTGTTTGCGTTCCGCGACATTCGAGCCGTATACATACCCTGCCGCACCGCCGCCCACTGCGCCGATACCGGCTCCAATAAGCGCGCCACTGCCTCGATTACCGGGACTAAGCGCTGCACCGGTCGCTGCGCCGACCAATCCACCTAAAAGAGCACCAAGTGCAGCACCCTCGGTTTTGGTCCTTGTTGCGTCATCGGTCGTTGATGCGTTAGGATCGCCTCCTTTAGCTGCACAGCCGGACAAGAAACACAGGGTAACAAACAATGCTGTAACTTTATGCAGGGTAGATTTCATGGCGGCCCCTTCTATAGAAATGATTGAAAATGAATTGCTTAAATTAATCAGTCAACAAAACCTTCAAAACGCTGAGAAAAATCATTTTGTATCATCTTTTTATCAATAGTATAACCATCCTGAAGTAACCGCAAGTGCTCTTTTGCAAGCTCAATGGAGATTTTCTGGCGTTCGGATAAACGTTCTTGGTTCTTCTCAATTGAATCGGTTATCTGCTTGGAAGAAAAGACTTTGCTCAGGTTTTGAATCTCATTCAAATACGAATCGATTCGTTTTTCCCGATTCTCGCGGGCATTGTTGTAGGTGTTTTCAGCTATGGTCAGGTCTTCCTGATAACGTGGTGATACTTTGACGAGTTCACGGGCACTCTCCAACACCATTTCCTTCTTGGGAATCTCACTGATAATAGCAGACAAAGCGGTGCCGAGACGAATCAGTTCGCTCGGATCGAAAGAGGGTTGTGTTGATACTGCGGCACGAGCGGGTGCATTTGAAGTGGAGGCATCCCCCTTACCATCATGCGCTGTTGTGCTCCGCTGCGCTTCCTGAACTACGGGGGTTTTTTTTACCGTTTCAGGATCGCCCGTTAGCCTTGAGGATTGGCCGACAGGAGGTGTCTCTGCCTGCGTAGCTGGCGGTGGGGTGGTAGACAACGACCTCTTTTCACCCGAAGTCGAAGCGGATTTTTCGGGTAGAGCTGAAGATTGCGACCAAGGGTGCAAGTAGTAATAGCCTCCGCCAGCCAAACCGAGGAGGAACAGGCCTGCAAACAGACCTATCAGCCATTTAGTCTGGTTCTTCTGAGGCCGGGAAGCTGTTGCTACCGACCCGGGTAATGGCGATGGGGCAGGCAGGCATTCTTTGAGGGCAGCAATCAGTGCGTTGCCGTCGGCAAAACGATTGGCTGGATCTTTTTCCAGCAGTCGCATGATCGTCGCAGAAAGAGCTTTCGGTAGCCGCGGGTCGAGCTCATATGGCGACGCCGGCTTATCCTGGGTGATGGAATGGAAGATCGCCGCCATGGTCTCACCCTGGACAGGCCGCTTGCCGGTGGTCAACTGGTAGAGGATCACCCCTAACGAGTACAGGTCTGAGCGTCCATCCAAATCTTGCCCCATGGCCTGTTCCGGTGACATATAACGCGGAGTACCGAGAATCTGGCCGATCTGGGTCATGCCATGACCGTCCGGGTCCTCGATTCTGGCAATGCCAAAATCCGTGACCCGGATGGCGCCTTCCGGACTATAGATGATGTTGGGTGGTTTGATGTCCCGGTGAATAATCCCATGCTGATGTGCATACTGCAGGGCCTGGGCGGTCTGTATTCCGATACTGACAATCTCGCCCAGAGTGAACTGACGGGTCTCCATCAGCTCATCAAGCGGTTTTCCCTCGAGAAATTCCATGGCGATATAGATGGTGCCATGGTCCTGACCTACGTCATAAACGGTAACGATGCCGGGATGGGACAGACGGCCTACCGCCATCGCTTCTTTGAGAAACCGCTGGACAAATTCATTAGAGGTAACCCGATCTTCGCGCAGCATCTTGAGCGCGATAATCCGGTTGATCTGTGGGTCATGGGCCTTATAGACCACTCCCATGGCACCGCGCCCCAATTCGTTGAGGATCTTATAACGCCCGTACTGCATTGGCTGGGTGGTGGTTTGCATCATTTGGTGACTATCTCAAGGTTTCTGTTTTCTCTCCGGTCATTATTCCGGTGACAAATTCAACTTTTCACGCAGGGATTGCCGCAACTCTTGCCCGAAGAACCCGGTCTTCGGGTGCAGCGGTTTCTATTCGGTCCTGATGATTTTATCGATCAGGTCACGACGCGTATTCCGGTAGAATTGCCAGCTGATCTGGCAGTCGGCATAAGCTTGGCTAAGAGCCCGTAGTTCTCTGTTGATTGACACTCCATCTACTGACTCTGGCCTGATCACCTGTACCACCACCACCGTGACATTATCCTGTGCCTTTCGCTCCAGGCATGCCTCGATCAAATCCTGAACAATCCGTGCCGGAGGCTCAGACTTGGCCATAAACGCAGCGATTTCAGAATCTTCCAGCTCCTTGTAGAGACCGTCACTACATAACAACAGCAAATCGCCATGATGGAGTTCAAAAATGTTAATGTCGAGCACCAATTCATCGCCAGCGCCCACGGCACGGGTGATTACATTGGCTCTGGGATGCGAACGGGCTGCCTCGGGTGTAATCCCACCCATTGCCAACAACTCCTCGACAAAACTGTGGTCACGACTAACCTGGTAGAGGCGTCCCTGACGAAAAAGATAGAGGCGACTGTCACCAGCCCACATCACTAGGCCCTGGCGGTCGTGGGCAAGAAAGGCAACCACCGTACTGCCGGAAATCTTTCCTTTTGCCTTGCCTGCATCCACCAGCGCCTTGTGGGCGCCGATGAGCTGGTTTTCGACCTGTTCAGCAAAGAGGCTAAAAATCGGGGAAAAAGGCGCAACCCGGGCGTAATCGACAACAGTCCGACTGGCTACATCTCCAGCCATGTGCCCCCCCATGCCGTCGGCCACCACCCACAACTGCCGATCGTTCAGCTCCAGGCAGGAATCTTCGTTCAGGGTGCGCACACAGCCGACATGGCTGAGACTGGCGGAAAGATATTCGAAATGGCTACCAAGGGAGCGCTTTTCAAGGGGAAGCGTACCCAGGGGCACGCTTAGACTGATCTGTTGGGTGCGGTCGTCGTCCATGGCTCTGCGAAGGTTAAGGTACAGCCTACGTTTGCCCTGGAAAAGAAGACAAGTGTAGGCGGGGAAAACTCGCTTGCTAAAATGGGGGTAACATGACGATGGGACAGTACTATTACAGTATGGTGATAATAATATTATTAATATTAATATACAAATTATTCCGAAACCAAATCGGTTTCCACTTTTCCGGACCTACCTCACCATCTTGAATTGATCATTCTGATTACTTGTAACACTGGTCTCCTCTTAATTAAAAAGATCGGCATGCATCCGTCTATTTCGTTAAGCATTCGGGATGTGGCCTATAGCCGGCGTCAAGAGCTTCCGATATCGAATTAAAATTGACCGTACAGGTGGGGCAATTAAAATCCTTACAGGCGGCACTATGGAAGACATGTTTCCCTGTGTTGCCATGATATGCAGCATGTCCACCAGCTGCGACTTTGACACTGGCTGACGGTATAGCCGCCAATTCAAGCCCCTTGCCGCCACTAGCACTCAGCTGTTTTTGCCGAAATTCCCATGGTGGGGTGGGATTTGCCTCTGCCCACAATCCTTTATGTGAAGCTTTTGCATCCGCTTCAAGTTTCAACCAGTCAGCACAGTAACTCTCTTTGCAGTATTGCCGGTATACCCACCCGAAACCTTGGCTGACTATTTGTTCATTCAAGTTGACGCCATTCACAAAAACTATAGCCACGGTTCTGCCATCATGATCTTTAGTTTTAGTTACTGGTTCCACACGAATCTCACCCTTGGCAGCCTTCCCCCCGGTAAAATTCCGAGCAACTTGACCAAATGGTTGTTTTTTTTCAGGGGTATCGATGCCAAATAAGCGGATTTCAACTTTTTTACCTTTGCTAATAATTGTGATTGCATCACCGTTTATCACTGAATCGAGGGTTCCCGTAATCGTTTCTGCATTCGCGGCATTATTGGTGAATTGAAAAAACAATAATGAAATCAGCAAATAAATTGTTTTAAATGGCTTCAATGTCATTTCCTTTCCCGGTATTTCCGAGTGTACCGAGATTCACAAGGGATACCTTTGCAATTTGTAAAAGTGTAAAAGCTACCCTTGTTCGTTAATGTCTTCTTTGTTGGCATTTGCCTCAGAATTGTCTTTTGATCTATTCCCGACCTCTTCATTTACAATGCAGTAGTCACAAGAACTGTCTAATCCAGTATGCCCATGCCAACTTTCTTCGGCCCAATCCTTTTCTTGAATATTGTTCATTTAATTCCTCGAAGAAGAGTCCTTCCGCTAAATGTTAAGATTTCTACCCTGTCGATGGCTTCACAAGGGGGAGCCCAGGTCACACAATCGTTATCTCGTCTGATCCAGTAGTCAATTTCTCTCCTCCTGCATCGGTGATAAGAAAGGTGTTTTCCACACCCACCAACCCGATGCCTTCCAGCCCCTTCTTAGGCTCCAGAGCTATGACCATGTTGGCCTCTAGAGGAGTATGCACCTTACCGGCAATGGCCGGGAATTCGTCGATAGCCAGTCCAATACCGTGGCCAAGAAAAAACACCTGGTTGCTGCCGAAACCCATGAAATGCTTTTCAAAACCACGGGGATAAACAAATTTATCAAAAACCTCTTTATATATCTGAGATGGGATGGCACCAGGCTTGAGGCGGCAGCGGATTGCCTCCTGTATGTCCAGGCATACTTTTTGAGCATCCAACGCCGAAGCGGGCGGAGCGCCAAGGGAAAAGACCCTCGTTTTATCGGTGAAATATCCCTCATACCCAAACCCAGTATCTATGTATATGGGTTCGCCCCGGCTAAGTTTCTTCGTTCCCCCAACTAAGTGAAAGGCTGGAGATAACCCTAGCAGACCTCCGGGGCCTACCGATGCGGTGGGAGCGTTCCCAGATTCGCCAAAGCTGACGATCCCAACAATCACCTCCCCGCCAAACGCTGTGAACCGGGTAATCCCCGTGTATCCCAACACCAGCATCCTCTTGTGAATCTCAGCTCCGAGCTCCCATTCCGTCATCCCTTCACGAATCATGGAGGGGATAGCGTCAGAGACTAGCTCATGCCGCACCCCGGATTCGCGGAGGAGCCTCACTTCGTAGTCGGACTTAACAGCACGAATCATTCCCAACAGGGCGCTGACATCCGTGAAGGTCACTCCTGGAAAAGCATTGGCTAATGTTTTGAAAACGGAAACGGACAGGGATGTTTCAGCCACCCCTAGGATGTTGGTTTGCAGGTCGAGTTCTGCAAGAGTTGCTTGAAGTTGGCTAAACCCTTTTAAGGGGAAAAGCCTTTTCAAAGGTGTTTCCCGCTGTGCCCGCTCATAGCTTCGCCGAACCAGGAAGACCGGTTCTCCCTCAGTCGGGACAAAGACAACTCCCTGTTGCATCGTACCAGTGTAGTAATACATGTTCAATGGATCGAGAATCAACACGCCATCCAACTGTCCTTCTTGTAACCGGTGCTGAAGCCTTAAAACACGTTGGTATATCTCCTGGGCAGGAACAAGATTATATTGAAATCGCTCATCTGTACTCATGGTGAATCCTCACTATTTAAATTCATCAGCAACGAGTACCGATGAAAGACATCGTGTTGCCCTGTTCGCCTATAAATAGGAGGTATTTTGACTTTTGACACCATCAACAAACCAGTTTTCCAGCCAGAGCTTTGATTTTAGACCGCATATCTTCTGGTAGCTTCGGATGTCGTTCTTTGGCAATCATACCCGTAAAGAGTGTGCCAACGATTTCGGCGCCGATCACCTTTGCCGTCATTTTAAGTTGTTTATTTGTTCCAAAGAACCAGCGTCCCAAAATTCCCGGAGCCGCGCACGATGAGACCAGTATCGCTTTTTTCTTTGGAGCCTGCGCTTTTCTATACTGTGGCCCATTCATATCCCACGGCCAATAGGCATACACAACCAACCGCTCCATAAAACGTTTAAAAATGGCGGTAACAGAACCCATGTTTGTTGGTGCAGCGAGAATGTAACCATCCGCTTGTTCGATTTTACTGATCAATTCCCCCATACCGTCATGGTGTATACACTCCACCGGTACCGAACCCGGCAGTTGGGTACACGCGCGACAATTCAGGCAAAACTCGACAGGATATGTGCGGAGAAATATAACATCGATTTCAGCACCAGCATCTACTAAAGCCTGTGCTAATGCCTCGATAGTTTGATCGGTAAAGCCATCTTCACGATATGAACCATTAATTGCGAGTACTTTGATCATGGTCGCCCTGTTTTCGATGATGCTATAATACTAGAGCAGTTCCTCTGCTTCTTGAATTGCCCGCCTGAACCTCTCGGTCGTAAACTGCAAACCGCAACCAGGGCAGGATTTACCAGGCTTCTTGAACCATCCGACTGTTTTGTTGATCTGTGTTCCGCACTTGGGGCAGCTAACTTTGATAGTTTTTTCGTCAAGCATAGGATTTCCTTTTATGAAGTTGATCTGTTGCAGGATTGAAGCATGATAGGGAGAGACAATCAACTGAAAAAAATTGTCTGTCGATCGTTCGCGACATTCTAAAAAAGGTGCTTGGACAAGCTGCGGGTGGCCTTCATCGATGTACATCGTTTGCTGATGAATAAATAAATCACTCTCATTAACTCTGCCTGGGGACCATTGGACAAAGAAAATCCACCTTCCCCGATCCTGGCGTGGTTCATATTGTTCCCCTTGGCAAAGAGAGCTGATTCCATCCAGGCTCATGTTACCCAGATAAATCTTTAGCAACAGGTGTATCAATTCGATTTTTCGTATCTATCTTCAATGATTAAGGCGGCGCGGATCAACCAGGTGACCACGGTCAAACCCAACGAGAATATGCCGAGGGTCACGCAAAGTTCCACCCAGGTGGGCAGATAATCCACAATCTCGCCAAGTGGTGAGGGTATCAATCCCGGGACAATCAGCCCGATTCCTTTTTCCATCCAGATCGCAATAAACAGCAACCACGAAGCTGGTAGCAATACCTTCGGATTATCCTTTCCTGGATTTGCCGAAAGTCATACTGAGCGATTGTAATGATGGAATCTTTTGTAACTGCTCGTGGAGGCCACGATGCGTATCTTCGTCGGGGGTATCGGTCACGAGGACAAGAAGCTCCCCGTTATCGGCGGGAATGATTTCGCAATAAGGAAAGGCTTTCAAGTGAGCCGACAAGGTCTCTCTCGCCCCTTCTATGGGCATGACCAAATATGAAAAAATAGGCATGTTCAGCTCCTGAAAAGGTAGGACAGACTGGCAAACAAACCGACGTCAGCACCGCTGCTGGATGATTACGGGGAAACATCACCAGCAGTTAGGATTTTTTAAAAACAGAGGCTTTGTTATAACTAATTAAAATATTGAAGAATTATGCTGTCATTATGACCGAAGCCATTCCAGAGATGTTACCATGGTAGTATATTGATTATGCAGTTTCCTTGACTTAAATCAAGAATGAAGGAAAAAAGTAGCGGGTCCGAGAAGCGGTCTTCAGGCGAGGTTAGTTACGAGTATTTCCCTGGAAGAGAAGCAATTGCTGATTGACGCTCTTCCGGCTCATAGGAAACCTTATTTTCAATTTGCTTTTTACGCTGGACCAAGGTCCGTTGAGCAGATCTCTTTACGGGTGAGAGCCCTCAACTTAAAAAAGTAACTATTGTTTATTCAGCAAGTCACGACACTGAACAAAGCTGGGAAGGTTATCGAAGGCAGTACCAAAAAATTGTATAGCAGACCTATAGGGGTCAGAATTGGTTATCCACAGATGACAGTTCGATTTTATTGTTCAAAATGAGATTCAGGCAGGCCTCTACACTCTCGGCGTGATAGCGAGTTCCACTACCTTCGCGAATTTCATTGAGGGCATTGGTTATTCCGAGCGATGGCCGATAGGGCCGATGGGATGACATAGCTTCAACTACATCAGCAACTGTGAGAATCTTTGCCTCTAAACAGATCTCTTGATCGGTTAGTCCCCGAGGATATCCCGATCCATCTAAATGTTCATGGTGTTGGTAGACGATCTCTGCAACCGGCCATGGAAAGTGAATATTTTTCAATATATCATACCCAATCTGAGGGTGACATTTGATAATAGCTCTTTCTTCGCCGGAAAGTTTAGTGGGTTTGGATAAATATTCGGACGGCAAAGTGATTTTGCCAATATCATGCAGCAACGCTGCAATGTGTAGTCCCTCTATCTGTTGCTCAGGAAGTCCTAATTCTCGAGCAATCGCACATGCCAAGTAGTTCACTCGCTGTTGATGACCTGCGGTATAAGGGTCACGTTTTTCAGCTGTCGAAGCCAAGGATTGCACTGTTTCATCAAGACTGTCGTGCAGGTCATCGCGGCTTTTCCTTAGCTCTTCCGTCGCTATTTTCCGTTCCGTAATATTACGTGCGATCCCCCTGTAACCTGAAAGATTTTCCTGATCATCGAAAATTGGTACCGCGTTGTTTTCTAAGACTACAATTTGACCACTTGTTCCAAAACAGGTGATTTCAAAGCCGCTGAAAGGTTTTTCGAGAGCGAGCAGTTTTGAAAACGAGGACCTAAGTTCCGAAGCTTGGTTGGGTGAGGCCAAATCCACTAAAGTAGTGTTCACTATTTCTTGCGGTAGATAACCGAGCAAGTCGGTTACTCTGGGGCTTGAATACGTATAGACACCGTCCTTGTCAGTTTCCCAAATCCAGTCGCTAGTTGTCTCAACCAGATTGCGAAATCGCTCTGTACTCTCTCGCAGTGACTTCATAAGGCGTTCTCGTTCCCGATCAGCCATAATGCTCTGACGAATAGAATAAAAAGCCAGCAGTGAAACGATGAATAAAATACCCAAAGAGATAGCCGAAAGTTTATTTCGCATCCCTGCGACCTCGGCATGGACATCATCAATATACAAGCCGGTCCCAATAACCCATTTCCATGGCACAAATTCTTTAACATACGACATTTTCGGTACAACTTTGGCAGGATCGTCCTTCCACTGCCACATATATTCAACATATCCAGCGCTCTGGCGTTGCACCAAGCGAACCATTTCAAAAAAAAGACGTTTACCGTTTGAATCTTTGAAATCGGAGACATCCTTGTTGACCAAATCAGGACGATAAGGATGCATCAGCATCTGAGGCGTCATGTCGTTAATCCAAAAATAATCTTTTTTCTCAGGCCCATAACGAAGTTTGCCAATTCTCAGGATAGCCCGCAACTTAGCCTCACTCGTGGTCAGTTCACCGGAAAGTTCTCGGTCATGATAATCACCCAGCAAACTCCAAGCTGTCTCCGTCTGCTCACGGATCATTTCCTGCTTCCTGGAAATGAAACTTTTTTCAAATTGAGGTAAAATAATAAGAAAAATGGCTGTGACAAAGAGCAGTATGGTTAGTAATACTGGCAATGCAATTCGTCGAAATATGGTTTTTATTCTTTTCTTTTCAGGCATAGGTACCTCATACATTGCATCAAAAAGATCTTCGCTCATTGAACGTGTCTATTCCAATGCTTCTGACAATGAATATTAATATAACAACAATACCTCAAAGGAGCCGAATTATGTGTAAGACTATGCAAAAAATACTCTCGTTCTTGGTTATGTGCCTCTTGGTTTTTCTCTCAACAAATGCCTTAGCGACCGATATGCCGAAACGTAAGCTAGGACTTTGGGAAATCAAGGCGCACATGGAAGGTGTACCAGATATGGGACCAATGCAGGAATGCGTCGATCAAAACACCGACAATCTCGTGCAACAAGGCGCAAATGAAGATAATCCTGATTGCAAAACTGATGTCAAACGTTCAGGGGACAAAGTTACAATTCATTCTGAATGCAAGCTGGAAGACTCGGCCACAATCTCCATAGATTATTTCCTACAGGGCTCTTTCGACTCCGCTTACAAAGGAACAATAAAAACTCAAAACAAGTCATCACAAGGAACAAGTGAAAATATCATGACTCTAGAGGCCCGATGGCTAGGCCCTTGTACACCCTGAAAAAATCTGGCGACGTCATTATGTCATATATGTCAGGATGCCCCGCTCGAGACAGCATGTTGACGGCTAATGACATAATGATGGGAGTCAAAAGGGTCTTCTCTATCAAGTCACTGGTGACTATCAATGACGTCAGTTGACTCTCCGATCACTCCATAGTTACCAACGTTCAGGTCCGCCATGACGGTTGCCTTCTGATCTTCCAAGCCCTAACCACTGCGGCCCTATTCTGCCTGAAAACAGCGATAGGTCGACGCAATTTTTTTAGGCGCTGTGAGTATGGAAACTTTCAGCAGTATGAGCATGGTCAGGCTCCAGCTCAGGCCGATCTGCATTAAACTGTGGACGAGCTCGACGCCAAAGGCAGCAGCGCCGAACCTGACCCCTGCCCAGTAGGCAAAGGCACCGGAAACACTCCCCAGCAAGACGCCAAGGAGATATCGGCCGGTTAGCCAACCCAGCGAGTAGTGGAGGCTCATGGCAAACTGGAGCCAGAGGACGAGAATCCAGGCCGGCGGCAAACCTGGATGGAAACTGCCGACAGGAAAGACAAGAATACCCGTGCGTATATGGATGCTATCGACCAGCAGGCCAAGCAAAAGGCTAGTCAGCAGCAGCAGGCTTTCACGGGCCGCATTCCTTACCAGGGCCAGGTGCACCAGCACCAGCAGCAATCCGGCCGCTGCCGCCAGCCACGGATACCCTGCGGCCGCCCCGAGCACGCACACAAACCAACCCGCTTGAAACAGGCTGCAATTAAGCAGCGATGTCCAGGTTTGGCCGCTGAATAGAATCGTCACGCTTCCTCCACCGGCTCACCCATCCTGGCCAATACCAGTTGATAATTGCGCACCAGACGGTTGCGGAACCCTGCCTCACAGTAACTGAAATAGTATTCCCATTTGCGCACAAAGGTCGGGTCAAATCCCAGGTCGAGAATATCCTGGCGCCTCTCGAGAAAAGCATCACGCCAGAGTTGCAGGGTGCGGACATAATGGCTACCGATATCCTCCATCTCGATGACGTTGAGGCGGGTCTTGCCGCTCATGGCTGAAACCATCGCCCCGACTGAAGGCAGGTGGCCTCCAGGGAAAATATGCTTGCGGATCCAGTCGGAACCAGCTCGATAGGCAGCATATTTCTGGTCTGGGATGGTGATGGCCTGGAGGACAATGCGTCCGCCGGGAGCGAGCAGCTTATCCAGAGTCGAAAAATAAACCGGCAGATGGGGATGGCCGACAGCTTCCACCATCTCGATGGAGACAATTTTGCTGAAACTGCCCTCGACATGGCGGTAATCGGTGAGGAGGATCTTGATCCGGTCCGCTAACCCCTCTTCCTGCACCCGCCGGGTGGCCCAATCAAACTGTTCGCGGGAAACCGTGATTCCCATCAGGCGGCACCCGGTCTGCCGCACCGCCTCGATAGCGAAACCGCCCCAGCCTGAGCCGATCTCAAGCACATGGTCTGACGGTCCGATGGCCGCCCTGTCGATGACAGCCTGGAACTTGTTGTATTGCGACTGCTCAAGGCTGTCGCTATGATCGAGAAAGATGCCGCTTGAGTAGGACATGGTTGGATCGAGAAAGAGGGCATAGAGATCGTTGCTGAGGTCATAATGCTCGCTGATGTTGCGCCGGCTGCCGGACGGGGTGTTGTCGCGCCGGAGGTGAAAGATCAGATTGAGCAGCCGCCCGGCAAGGGCCGGCCAGATCCGCCGGTCGTTAACCGCCTCCTCCCTGAGGTTGAGGAGAGAGAGCAGAGCAACCAGGTCGGGGCTGTTCCAGTCCCCATCCACATACGCCTCGCCAAAACCAATATCGGCAGTCAGCATGGCGCGCTGGAAAAACCGATCCCTGACCACCCGCACCACCACCTGCGGTACACCGTCGGCCGCACCGAAAATCAGCTGTCCACCTTCGGGCAGGGTCATGGTCATCCGGCCATGGTCGAGCTGGCTGAAAAAATGAACCATCACCTTGCGTCCCAGCCGTTCAAGCAGGCTCGGCGATGCCTGGCGCAAGGTCAGGTGCGAACAGGGTTCGGGCTTGGTGTAGACTTTGAGTTTTTTTTCAACAAAGAGACGTCCCGCCTGCCAGAGAATACGAGGGAAGGTCATGGCTGCCCGCAACGGGTGCAGGCAAACGGTGCGAGCCAGCGTCACAGGGGTCAAAGGCCTAGCCGTGCCGGTGAACGAGGCCACCAACGCCGGTTTATCCCCATCGAGACGGAAAGTAATCTCGAGCAGCAGGGTGTCCTCCGGCGGACTGAGGCGGAAGGTGTACTGCCCTTTACGCGGAAAAAACGGAGAGACATGAAAGACTTTTTCAGTCTCAAAAATAAACTCACCTGACTCATGTCGGAGCACGTAGAGATGGGTTTCGCCAAAGGTGTTATTCACCTGGGCGAGCACACAAAACACCCTCCCCTCCTGATCGTAGCAATAAAAAAAGCTGACCGGATTGAAGACATAATGGAACTGCCGCAGGGCGGTGACGAGGACGACGCGGGCGACAGGCTGGTTGATGCCGTTTTCATCAAGCGCCCTGTGAACCTTGGCGAGCAAGGGCGCATTGCCGGGGTAAAGGTAATCACGGTCATGGAGAGCGAGTGGACGGATCCGGTTATGGCCGAACCAGAAGGAAGTTCGATCCAGTTGTTCCAGCTCGTAGAGGTCCAGGGCAAAAAGGTGGAGGCTGTAGACAAAGCTGTGTTCTACCTCATGGGTCCGGGCATGGCGAAGCTGCCCGGTATAAAGTTGCGAGTTCATTCTTTTTCCTGCATGATTTTGACCGCCTGGACACTGGAACGAACTGCATCCTCATGAAAGCCGTAGCCGAAATAGCTGCCACACAAATAGGTGCGGTTGACCCCGTTGAGCGTCGGCAATAAGGACTGGGTTGCCATGGAATCGACAGTATAGGTGGGGTGGTGGTAGACCATTTTAGCAATCACCTGGCTTTCGTCGTAGTCGCCGGGCCGGTTTAAGGTGACGAGATACTGTTTCTGCGTGGTCAACCCCTGAAGCAGATTCATACTGTAGGTGAGATATACCGGCTGATCCGCTGTTTTTCCCGACTCCCTCCTGAAATTCCAGCAAGACCAGGCTCTGGGGGTAGACGGCAGCACCGACACATCGGTATGGAGGACCGTGCTATTGGCCTCGTACCGCCAGGGACCAAGAAGCCGCTTTTCCTCAGGGGTCGGATCACCGAGCAAGCGAAGAGCCTGATCGGCATGGGTGGCGATCACCACCAGATCGTAACGCTCCGGTGGATGATCGGCACTTTCTAACAGGACGCCGTCATCGGTGCGGTACAGACGCTCCACGCCTGCCTGGAGCCGGATCGTGCCGGTGAATGCATTGGTAAAGGCCTTGACGTAACTCCAACTGCCGCCGCTTACTGTTCGCCAACTCGGCCGGTTGACGAAGGTGAGCAAGCCGTGATTGCGGAAGAAGAGGAGAAAGGACCGGGCCGGGAAAGCGGCGACCGGGCCGGCCGGGGTCGACCAGATGGCGGCGGCCATGGGTTTGAGATAGTTTTCGACCATAAAGGGCATGAATCGGTGCCGGATCACCCATTGTTCCAAGGTTCCCAGGTCGTGGCCCGCGTCAAGATCCGTGTTTGCCTGCTTGCTGAAGCGCCCTATCTCAAGGAGAAAGCGATAGAATTGTGGTTTAAACAGATTGGATCGCTGTGCAAAGAGGCCGTTGAGATCATTGCCGGCATACACCAGACCAGTCTGAAGGCACTGGAAGCCGAACGACATCTCCGTCCGCCTCGAGGGCACTTTGAGTTCCTCGAGAAAACGGATAAAATGGGGATAGGTGGCCTCGTTGAAAACGATAAAACCGGTATCAACCGGGGTGCCGGCATCCGGACCATCAGAGACAGGTATGGTATGGGTATGACCGCCGAGGTAGTCGCCCTGCTCCAGCAATGTGACGGCATGGGTTTTCTGAAGGAGGTGAGCGGCCACTATGCCGGCCACACCGCCGCCGATCACCGCCACTTTTTTCAGGGGTGTTCTATTGTCTGATGGGTTCATGAATGATCCGGACTGCCGGTAGAGGAAGGAGTGACCGGCTCCTTTTTGGGGAACCAGGGAAAAAAGGCGTTGGTTCTCGCCTTGTAGGCCTCGAACTGCGGATTGCCAAGGTATTTGGCCTCAAGCATCGGGATGCCCGACACTTTGAGGAGGAGAAAACAGATGGTCAGCGGACTGATCAAGCCCCAGAGGCCTAGCGGTGATCCCAACCCAATAATAAAAATACCCCACCAGAGGACAGCCTCACCAAAATAGTTGGGGTGACGGGTGTAGCGCCACAACCCCTCCTCGATTGTCTGGCCGCGATGGGCCGGGTTCTTTTTGAAACGGGTCAACTGCCAGTCGCCGACCGCCTCGAATAAGAACCCCAGTCCAAAGAGCAGGACGCCTAAGAGATCGGTCCAACGCGGGCCGCGTCCGGGAGTGGCGATGACGAGCAGGATCGGCAGCGCCACTAAAAAAACCACTGCCCCCTGAAGCATATAGATCTGCAGGAAACTCCGCCAGATTATGGTCTTGCCCCAGGCTTCGCGAAAGGCCTGGTAGCGAAAATCCTCTCCCTTGCCCCGGTGGCGCAGGCCGATATGCAAACCAAGACGCAGCCCCCAGAGGGTGACGAGAACGAGCAGCAGCAGTGGCCGGAATGCCGCACTGCCCGCGAACAGCCAGGCACCCCAAGAAGCGACCACAAAGGCCGGGCCGTAGGCGATATCTATCAGGCTGTTATCCCTGGCCCGCAGACCAACAATGAACATGCAGCTCATGTAGGCCAGGAGGAGAAACGATGCACACGCGAAAACGGTGTTCATGGTCATCACTCCGCATTCATATAGAGAACAAGTGAGTTCATCCCTTCAAAAGCCAGGAACCGATGAGAAAACTACCGCCGCTCACCAGGGTGCAGAGCACCGAGCCCAAGGCGATGTCGATCACTGTGACCAGAACCGGCCAGTCGCGCAGGGTGGCCAGATTGGTGAGATCATAGGTCGCATAGGTGAAAAAACCAAACAGGAAGCCGAACAGACAGGCCCTGGCGAGCGAGCCTGCTTCCAGACCAGGACGAACGGCAAAGATAAGAATGCCGACGATGTATATACAATAGAAGAGGAGTGCGGCGGTCCAGTTGACCTGGGGACTGAGTAGCGAATGGAGCTGTTCTTTGTAGAAGTTCCTGGCCACATACCCCAGCCAGATCATATCGATGGCAAAAAAGACCGGGATCGTGAACAGGTAGAGCTTGAACCAAAACGAGGGATTCATGTGACTGCCTCCCCTGCGTGGAAGTTACGAAAACCGCGAAGGGCTGCTGTACCCTCTCGTTACGTTTCCAGAACAATCAAAGAAGAAGATCATAGGGTTATCGTAATTCTTCCCCGGAAAAAAACAACCATGTTGTCGATGAATTCTGTCTTTCCCTCTCAGGTGCTGCGCTCAGGAAATGGTTATAATATCAAACAAGCGCACCTCATCAAATCGACCCACCAGGATATAACGGCTGACCATCATGGCCATGAGGGCAGAAGATGGCGCCAGGCAAAAGGGTTCCAGCTCAGGATGCCGTTGAAGAAAGAGGGCGAGCAGGCTGTCTCTCTCCTTGCCATGCAGCTCCCTTGCCTGTCCGAGAGCAGTGACCGCCAGGGCCGACTGGAAATCGGTGCTGCGGTTGGTCCGGTTGTCGATGAGCGCCGAGACCTGATTATTGGCAGCCATGTTGCTGTATTTATGGGTTGCACGTGAGGTGACGAAGATGAGACGGTCGAGGTCGGCGGTAGCGGCAAAGGCCATCAGGCTGGTGTAGGGGGCTGTGCCGTCGTGGGTGGCGAGTACCATATGCAATTGCTCTTGAAACAAACTGCGGAGTTGCAACGTTAACTGTTCCGGGTCTGTTGCACAATGCTGTTCCTGTTTTTGTTGCATACTTCTTCAGCAATGGCTGCGCAGGCGCAGGTCGAGAGGGTGCGGGTGGAGATAGTATTGATCGCGCAGGTAGGGCTGATCGAATTTACGCACATAGTGATTGAGCAGGGTGATGGGAACGATCAGCGGTACATCGTCGAGTCGATAGGCCTCGATCATCTCCAGCACCTCCTGCTTTTCATCAGCTGAAAGCTCCTGCTTGAAATAACCGAGAATATGGAGAAGGACGTTGCAATGCTTCTTCGCTGTGGTCCGCACCCGCAGGGTTTCGCCAAGGAGTGCGCCATATTGTCGGTAGGCCTCTTCGACGGGTTCAGGCATGTTGGCAATGAACCGCCCCATCCTTCGATAGTGCTCCTGGCTGTGCGCAAAAAGCAGCAGTTTATGGCGGGTATGGAAGTCAACCAAAGCCCCCCGGCTGGGAGAGGCCGCCAGCAGATCACGAAAATGTTTGAAGACGAAGACGCATTCAATGAAGTTTTCCCGCAGCCTGCCGTCGTTGAGCCGGCCATCCTCCTCAACTGGCAAGAGGGGGAAATGGTGGGTGAAAGCGCGAGCGAATATGCCGGTGCCAGCATTGCGGGGCATGCCCTGTTCCGAATAAACCTTGACCCGGTACAGGCCGCTGCTCGGCGAGTCTTTCTTCAAAATGAAGCCACAGAGGTCCTCTTGCTCCAACCGCCGAACCCTTTCCGCCGCCCAAGACTGCATCTGTTCGGTATAATCGACACCGCTACGGCTGGTCACTAGACGGGGAGCATCCTCGTTGCCTACCAGACGCAGGGTCTCGCGGGGGATGGGCATGCCGCATTCCACCTCTGGGCAGACGGGAACAAAATCCATATACTGGCCCAGAATATCGCGAATGAAATGGTTAAGCTGATGCCCCCCGTTATAACGAACGTTCTGGCCAAGCAAGCAGGCACTAACCCCTATTTTCAGCCTTTCCATACTCGTTGCTCCTTCCCTGAGATGCGTTGATCATTGGTGTGTTCTTTTGAGGGCTCCGCTCAACGACAAGTTGTGCAAACATTGTATCGCCGTAGACAGATTACGACAAGAAGCGCCTGCAGAAACCGTGATGGCATGGGTCAAGAATACAAAATGAGTACTATCATTGTCCTAGAGAACACGGCAAGCAAATGAATTTTGATAAAAAATATTTTATATATGCAACTCAATCTAACTATAAACAAGAATTTTTCTTTAAAAAATAAACATTTACATCAAAACTACAGCTACAAACATGAAATGGGCAGTCTTAATGTCGCAAAAGACTCGCGCCGTGTTTATGGTCTCAAAATGAAACCAACAACGATAAATCTATGCAGCCAAAAGGAAATAATATGAAAAAGTTACAAGAATACTTCGAAAGTACCAAAGGGGTAGGTGTATTGGCTACTGCTGACAGTAAAGGGAAGGTAGATGCGGCAATTTATTCACGTCCGCATTTTCTCGAGGAAGGGACGATGGCCTTTATCATGCGCGATCATCTGACCCACCACAACCTTCAATCAAATTCTTCCGCGACCTTCCTCTATATTGAAGAAAAAGCAGGCTACAGCGGCAAGAGGCTTTTTTTAAAAAAAGTTCGTGAAGAAAATAACCCTGAATTAATCAAGAAAATCAAACGCCGCACATTTAGCGACGATAACGAGGCGCTTACTTATCTCGTCTATTTTACCCTTGAAAAGGAACTGCCGCTCATCGGTGACAAATAACCGATCAAGTCGGTTGGATATTGTTTGATCTGTTCTGTTACGGCTTGATGTCGAGAAGACGAAAGGGGAATGCCCCTTTCGTTACATCGTCACAGAAAAATCTCAGGGTTTCATGCACGGCCGAAAATGCCAGCTCGTTCCAGGGGATTGCATCAGGAGTGAAGAGCTTCACATCAAGGCTTTCGGTGCCGGCATGAAAATCAGTATTAAGAAGGCGGGCTCGCAGGAAGAAATACACCTGATTGATAAAGGGCAGATTAGCAAGGACGTAGGGCTGCAAATCATCAACTTCTGCCCAGGCTTCCTCTTGCGTTTCACGCAGGGCGCAGGCTGAGACCGTTTCCCCATTTTCTAGCCATCCGGCCGGAAGCGTCCACAGACCTCGCCGAGGTTCAATGGCCCGCCTGCACAACAGAATTGCATTGCCCATCACCGGGATGGTGCCGACAACCATTTTAGGATTTTCGTAATGGATGGCATGGCAGCCATTACAAACAAACCGCAGTCGGTCATCACCCACAGGTATTTGCAGCGTCACTTTGGCACCGCACTGAGCACAGAAATTCACAATCGCATCCTTTCTGAAAAAAAGTCCGTTGCTTAATAAGCACCTTCAATTTACGGCTTTTTGTTGGCATCTGACCGCAAATCGTGAAACTAAAAGTCCATTACCCCGGCAGACCTTGGCAAACTCTGCCGACTGGATATCAGCCCTTGTTTAAAACAGTGTCAATATAACCATCAACATCAAATTTGCGGCGACAGCCTGCCTCGTTCATGTAACGAATCTTGCCAAACACAGAACGTTCAGGCCAGGCCCTGTCGTGCACGCCTCCCAAAGACCAAGCAATTCCCGTATAGCCGTTTGGGTCGCGACCGTCCAGAGAATATCGGTCATTGAGCGTGATGGCATACTCAAGGGCCGTTTCAGGATCAGGTGTCCATTCGAGTATCTTCTTGGCCCAATGCATTCTCAAAAAGCCATGCAGCTTGCCACTCTGAACGAGGTCCTGCTGGCAGGCGTTCCAGAGCATTTCATGGGTGGTTCCATTTTCGAGTTCGGCCAGGGAATAGACATAGGCTCTTTTGTCGTTCCGATGCTGGTCCAGTGTTTTGCGGGCCCAATCCGGAAAACCTGCAACCCGGTCATAAGCCGACTCGTAATAACAGAAATTATCGGCAAGTTCTCTGCGGACAACAAGTTCTTCAAGAAACGCTTCCTTGGTCTCGGCAGGCAGGCCGGAACGGGTGACCATCCAGGCCAATCTCTGCGGGGACAACTGGCCGAAATGAAGATAGGGAGACAGTCCCGACTGGCCGTCAAGGCACGGATTGTTACGGGTCTTGGTATAATTTTCCAGCCTCTGCTGCACAAAATTCAAGGCGGCAAGATAGGCGGCGGCCTCGCCTGCCTGTATCCAGGGATACGCTTCCGTCTTTTGGCATGCAACGCTTTCTCCGGGGAAAGTTTCGGGAACCTCCAGGGGTGCGTTATTCCAGTTGAACGGGTGCGGCTGGACTGCGGGAATATCTGTCAAATAGTCATCCAGAACCCGTTTCATCTTTGGGCGGAGAGTGTATGCGGCATACTCCTTTTTTTCGGAGATGATCCAGACTGGAACAATGTTGTGGGTATCCACTTCATGCAGCGGTATTTTCAGGCAGGCGATCAGCATTTTCTTCCATTGCTGTTTGATCCGTAACGGATCGAAATCGCTGACCAGCAAATGGGCATCAATCGTGTCCAGAAATTGGGGCAGTATTGTTTCGGGGCTCTGTTCGAGTATCCTGAAACCGATGTTGTATTGATTGAGTTTTCCCTGCAATTCCTCCAGGCCCTTGCGCATGAAACTGTAGTGGCGCGAGGTGGCTCCGGGATAATCGGCAATCATGCAGAAGACCACCAGCAGCCCTTTCTGATGAATAAGCGCTTCCTGCTGGGCCCATAAAAGTGCCCAGTTGTCGCCCACTCGCTGGTCACGGGACATCCAGTAAACCACCGGTCCTTGCCCGTGTTGCCCCTCGGCAAGACATCGACCTCTTCGCATGATATCAATATTTTTTCGATTCATTAGCCAATAAGAAAAAAGTACCCACCGGCAAAGCCGAGGAGTACGTGCTGACAGGATATGCTAGAGGCATAATCACAGAGAAAAGCTCCGCTCAACACCTTCCAGAAGTGTTGAGCGGAGAGACCTTGATATTTAACACTTTATAAAGACCCGGGTTCAGCCTGTCGCGGCAGACCAAAAAATGGCCGAACGCCCTACCCTTTGCCCTCTTATCAGCTGCGGCGAACGAGCATCAGTTCGATATCTTCCTGCAGCGCCTGAAGATCCTCCTCATGCTCAACCTCATCCTGGAGTATCTGCAGGGCCACGTTATAGGTCACCGGATCCATTTCCCGGGTTTCGGCCAGCATCGAGTTGTACACGCTGATGGCGCACTGCTCACCCTTGATGTTCTGCTCCAGCAGCCGCAGCACATAGGGGTCTTCGGGGGCATCATAGCCGCAATTAGTAAAATCGTACCACAGTTTTGGGCTGGTCGGCGGAGTACCGCCCAGTTGGACAATCCTGGTAGTCACCAGATCGGCATGTCGTAATTCATCGGCGGCATGCTGCAGCAATTCGGCAATCACCGCTTCTTTCATCGGCCCCTTGGCAACCTTGGCTCCAAGCCAGTATTGATAATAGGCCAACCATTCATCGGCAAAAGCCTTATTGAGCAGTGCCAGAACTTTTTCAGTATTGACGCCGACGATCTCTCTTCCCCTGGTTCCCATGTTTGCCTCCTTGGTTGAAGATGTACGACTTGCCTGTAATTGTGATAAAAAACTGTATTGCCCTTTTGCCCGGAAGGCAATTCCTTTTTAAGCACCAGGAAATCGGCTCTAACGAGGACGTTTTGATCTTTTCAATCCAAGCGGGACAGAGGGCGAGAACGAAGATTTTTGGACCAAGATGTTCTGCAGCATCATGATGTCCTGGTCATCGTTTCCATTACCCTTGTGCATCATTCCATTCGTCAATACAATGAAAGCATATGCAGCATTACACTCTCAAACCTCACCCAACCGAGCTGAAACTTAGCAATCATGACTGATACAATGAAGACCAAAACCGTACTGGTGACCGGCGCAACCGGTTATGTCGGCAGGCGGCTGACCCATCGTCTGCTTGCAACATCTGCGCTGAAAGTTCGATTATTGGTGCGGAACCGCAACAAAGTCCAACTTTCAATTGCTGACCAGGTTGAGATCCAAGAGGGCTCAACCTTTGACAAAGAGCCTCTGGCTGCAGCTCTGACAGGGGTTGACACAGCATTTTACCTCATCCATTCCATGGGGAGCACTGAGGATTACCAGAATCTGGATCGTGTCAGTGCCGAGAACTTCAGAGATGCCTGCATAGAGGCCGGTGTGCGGCGGATTATCTATCTCGGTGGGCTCGGTGTGAAAGAGAGTGCCAGCAAACATCTCTTGAGCCGCATTGAGACCGGGGAAATTCTTTCTGCAAAACCCGACCGTATCGAGACGATCTGGTTGCGTGCGGCCGTGATTATTGGTTCCGGAAGTTCCAGTTTTGAAATTATCCGGCATCTCTGCCAGAAACTGCCGGTGATGATCACTCCTCGCTGGGTACGAAGCCACACGCAGCCCATCGGCGTCGATGATGTGCTTGCCTATCTGCAGGCGTCTGTAGAACTCCCGCCCCAGGGGAATATCGTCGTCGACATAGGCAGTGAAAAGCTCAGCTTTCAGGAAATGATGCAGCAGGCCGCACAAGTCATGGGGCTGAAACGATACCTTTTTCCCGTTCCTGTGCTCTCCCCTCGTTTATCATCCTACTGGCTGATTCTCTTCACCCCTATCCCCTACAAGCTCGCTGCCGCTCTCGTTGAGGGGCTTAAGAGTGAAACCGTCATGCAAAATGATAACGCGGCAAAGCTGTATCCGGAAATACAGCCCCTTTCGTTCAAGCAAGCGGTTGCGGCAGCTTTACGGGAACTTGAACACAATCAAGTACTCAGTCGGTGGTGTGACAGCACCGGTCAGCAGGCATGCGACATCAAAGCTTTCGATAATCCCGCAGGAGCAGTTTTAAGGGACATCCGGATTGTTCCGTTTACAAAGGGCGAACGTCAGGAGGATGTCTTTCAATCGGCCTGTGCCGTAGGCGGCACCAATGGTTGGTACAAGTATGATCTGCTCTGGCGACTACGGGGGTTTATCGACAAGCTTGTCGGCGGCTATGGACTCAATCGCGGCAGGCGGCTCAACCAGGAGCTTCGTGTCGGTGACGCGCTTGATTTCTGGAAGGTTGTTGATATCAAACCTGGAAAAAGGCTGCTGCTCTATGCCCAGATGAAATTGCCGGGTGAGGGATGGCTGGAGTTTGACGTGCAATCCGATCAACTTGTGCAGACCGCCCATTTTATGCCACGGGGTATCCTGGGCAGGTTGTATTGGTATCTGGTCATGCCACTGCATCATTTTGCATTGCACGATCTTGCCCAGACCATTGTCAGCAACTCATCCAAATCAGTATGACAGGCCAGGAGTACCTCGCGCCAACGGGTCATTAACAAGGCTTTCTCGGCAAGGTTTATTCGTCTTCCCCTTGGCCGTGGTGGCCATAAGCATCCTGCTCTTAGCCAGGTCGCACCTTTGCTTGCAGTGATATTGACTCCATTGCCAAAAGACATTGGCTTTTCCGGCTGCATGGATCAGGAGGGCAACGATGAAAATATTGACAGGGAGGATTGTGCTTATGACTCTTGGTTTACTTGGCTTAGCGGGTATTGCCGGTGAGCGTCCTCATAACCTGGGGGTCCGCGAGGGGCTGCTCGCCCCGTGCCCGAGTTCCCCCAACTGCGTTTCGAGTCAGGCTGAGAGTGAACGCCACCGAATAGCGCCATTGGCTTTCAGCGGTGATCCTGATGCAGCTTTTGCTCGCCTGAAACTGGTTATTTCGCGCCGGAGCGATACAACCATTGTGGATGATTTGCCAGACTATCTGCGGGTTGAACTGCGGACAATCCTCTTTGTCGATGATGGCGAATTCCTGCTGGACCGCGCAAAAAAGCACATTCACGTCCGCTCCGCTTCTCGGCTGGGCTATTCGGATCTTGGCAAGAACCGAAGCCGTCTTGAAGAGATCCGCCGCCAATTCCTTGCGCTCGAAGAAAAATAGCAGCGGATGGGATTTAAAAAGGTTGGTATCTGATTACAGCTGGATGGTTTCATTGCCCTTTTTTTCTATTCCACCGGTATTATGTTGTTAAGAATGGTTATGAATGCCAGGCGAATATGCGCAACACTCATCTTGGAAGGCGATCATGGCAGGTTTCATTCGAAACATAATGACAGCAGTCATCATAATAATTGGGGCAACGAATGTCATGGCAACAGAAGAAGCTCCCTATACCTTGGTGGAAAAAGACAACGCTTTTGAGATCCGCAATTATGCGCCACACATTCTCGCCGAGACCGTAGTCGAAGGAACGCTTGAAGAGGTAGGAAACATCGCCTTCAACCGGCTTTTTCGCTACATCTCCGGCGACAACAAATCGCACGACAGTGTGGCGATGACAGCTTCGGTCTCGCAGCAACCAGCAGGAGAGAAAATCAAGATGACGGCTCCAGTGGGGCAACAGGCTGTGCCGCAAGGCTGGGCGGTAAGCTTCATGATGCCAGGCACATACACGCTGAAAACCCTTCCCCAACCCAACAACTCACAGGTTTCGCTGCGGCAGGTTTCAGCCCGCCAGATGGCTGCAGTGCGCTACTCCGGGTTCTGGAGCGAGAAGGCATACCTGCAAAACAAACGTGAACTGGAGTCGTGGATTGTGCAAAAGGGGCTCGCTATTGTGGGCGATCCAGTGTGGGCTCGGTATAATCCGCCTTTTACTCCCTGGTTTTTGCGACGCAACGAAATACTTATCCCGGTGCGTGCAGTTAACAACTACGCAAAATAGTGCCGATCGAATGCCAGGGGGCGCGTACTTCAAACATTTTTTGGCGATCTGGTAACTGCCCCCCTTGGTGGTGGATGATCTTTGCACCACCTACCAAGATATTTCCAAGTGCATCTGTATGCTTGGCTATCGACAGTTCGTATCATACCTGATTCGTATATCAAAAAAACTGAACTCAGTGATTTGAAAAATCATAGCTGTCAACTCTTCGCCTGTAAGGTCTCCATGCTTAAACATTTATTATTTTTACTTATGATTGCAATCTATTGCACTCCATTGTGTCTCGCTGCTGATTTCAGAGATACGGAATGGGGCATGTCGAGTGAGCAGGTACAATCGCTAGAAAAAACCGAACCGGTCTATCCCAAAAAAGACACCTTAACTTTCAGGGGTAAGGTCGCGGGGAAACGCGTTGATATCATTTATGAATTTAAAAATGAAAAACTGAAAGCTGGAATATATATTTTCACCGAAAAAAACAGTAACAACAATGTTTACCTGCAAGATTATGAAAAAACCAATGAGTTTCTTGACTTAAAATATGGCATTCCTGACTCCAGAAAAACTTCATGGAACAATGAGATGTACAAAGAAAAAAGAGGGTATCACGGCCTTGCCGTGTCTCTTGGACATCTCGCCTTAGAGTCAACCTGGAACAAAGAGAAAACTACGATAGTGCATACGCTATCAGGAGCGAACAATACAATTGAACATTCCATATCGTATTTCGATAAATCTTCATTAGATATAAAAACTGAAAAGTATGATAATGAAGAGATGAAGGGCTTGTGACCCCTCGGCAATATAGATGATTATGTTGTTGAGTTAGGTTAAAAAAAATGGACATCAAGGGTTTATTAGTCATCAAAAAGAGGAAATAAAGCTGTCCATCTTTCCTCTTCAGAAGAGAAAATTGTTCTTTCAGGAAAAAGCATGAAATGTTTATCGCAAAAGAGCAACCGGTTGGGACACTTTAGACAATGGCACCGTTGGTTTTCTCCTGTATTGTTGCTAGGGTCATTCGGTTTTCTGCAGATTGTTTCGTGTTCGATGGCCTTTGCATGGGACACCTCCCACGACACAAAGGCACTGCTCGGCGGTTATGGGCAGAGTCTGCCCGGATGGGGAAGGACCACGGAGCGGGTACAAACCATCGATTTCGTTCCGCGTTACAGCCACATGACCATTAACGGACTGGGATCAGGCTGGTACCAAGGCTATCACTCGACCCTTATCGAACTACCGGTCCATCTCGTTACCAGCCCGGATGTTGCATCCATGATCGGGGTTAATTTCCTCGCCTGTTATACCTTCACAGCTAACGAGCAGTGGCGGCCGTACATTTTCGGAGGAGGTGGGCCGGTCTACAGCTTCGCCGATGTCCCCGGCATGGGGGCCAAATGGAACGGCAACTATCAGTTTGCCCTTGGCATGGAGCATCCGTACACCTCGACCCAGTCCTTGTTGCTTGAAGTCCGGTATCACCATATCTCCAATGCCGGGACTGCAGAACCGAACGTCCCTCTCAATTCCATCAAGCTCCTGGTTGGCCTTACTTTTTAGAAATGTTCAAGCTGTTCTTTGCGAAGAGAAAAAAGACAGGAAGTTGATAATCACTTGATTGGATTGCCTAATGCGGCTCACGTTCGACTGTTGCGCCAGCAGGTCGGGTCGGAGGCCAGATAATCGCCGGTCAATTGGTAGGCAGCACCCCGACAACCGTAACAGTCACTACTCATTTCACAACTGCCGCAGGGTCCCTTGATCATCTCTCGGTAATTCTTTAAATTCCTGACGACCTCACTGTTTTTCAAGATAGCAGCCAACCGCTGGTTGCGGATGTTATCAAGTGGGATGGTGACGCCCACACAGGGCATAACATCGCCATTGGCGGTCACCACGCAGGAAACCTGATGCCGCATGCATCGGTTACCCACCAGAGGGGGTTGCGGTTCCCAGACTCGACCGAAGCGTTCGCGGTCCACGGCAGAGAGTTGAATAAAGAGTTCGCGGAGTTCCGCCGCCTCGACATCGAGCCAGGTGTTTTCCAGGGCATTGGCCTGAGGTGTGAGGATCTCGAAATAGGGCTCAATATTTTGAGACCGCAGCCATTGCCACAACTCAGGCAACTCCTCGATATTTTGCCTACAGATGACTGTGCTGGCGGCGAGAAAGAGCTTTCCCGAAGGATAGCCAGCCCGACGGAGGTGCTCCAGAGCCTGACCGATAATGGCAAAAGCCCCGTTTTTCCCGGCCAGCCGATCCTGGACGGCTGCATCGCGGGAGTTCATCTTCACCACAACCCGCACCTTCTCCTCGGCCAGGACCCCTGCCAATTCTTCAGTGACACCAGTGCCGTTAGTGAACATCTCGATCTCCAGCCCAAGGCTGCCGAGATAGCGGAGCATCTCAACCAGATGCGGATAAATGGAAGGCTCGCCGCCAAGGATAATGATCTTGCGAGCCCCCAGCTCTTTGGCCTGGAGAATGACTTCCTTGATCTCCGTGCGGGAGAGTTCGTCCGCGCTGGCGGTTCGGTCGGCGATATAGCAATAGGCGCAGCGGAAATTGCAGGCCCGGCTGAATTCGATCTCCATGGAGAGCAATCGGTCGGCCGAGGCGGCCACGCGGATCTCTTCTTCGGTGAATTCCAGATTATAGAGTTGCATCCGGTCAATACCCCTCAAGGTCTTTGAAGGTGTTGATTCGTTCCCAGCGCTGCACCTCCCGTTGGTAGCGCCCTTCCCACCCGCCCTTGCGCATAATCCGCCAGTAGTGCATTTTAAGAAAGGGCTTGAAGGCAAAGCGCCAGATCGAGGTCCACAGCCGCCCCTGCTTGCGGGCCGGATCGGGCGGATTCCACCAACCGAGCACCACCTGGCGTTGATACCAGAACTGGAATTGCAACTGGGCCGCCGTGAGATGCTTGGTACGCACATTGGCCCAGAGGCCGCTGTACTTTTTATAGTCCTCCTGATTGTCGATCAAACCTTGCTCCAGGAGATTCTGCCGCATCCCGGTCTTGGGATAGGGAGTGAGGATCTGGCAATAAGAGGCATCGGCACCGATACTGACAAAGAATTCGTAATTTTCCCGGATCGAGTCCGCATCGTCATCGGGAAAACCGAAAATAAGGCCGCCAATCACCATCATCCCGTACTTATGACAATTTTCAATCGCTTTTCGTGACGCGGCCACAATATCGCCCTTGCCGGCATCGCTCAGATTCTTTTTTGAACCGTTTTCAATACCGAGAAAAACGGAGCGAAAACCGGCTTGAGCCATTTTAGCGACCATGGCTTCGTTGCTGGCCATGGAGATGCAGTCCGCCTGCACAACGATGTTGAGTCCTTGATAGTTCCGGGCGATGATAGCATCGCAAAGTTCAATAACCCGGCCAGGATTAAGCACCATGTTATCGTCTGTAATGAACACCCACTTGGTCTTGCGCTGGTAATAGATGTCATCAAGATCCTCAAGCACCCGACTGATGGGATAGGTGCGAAAGGTCCGGCCGTACATGTGTTTCATGCTGCAGAAATTGCAGGAACGGGTGCACCCTCGGGAGGTTTCCAGCAGCTCGATCTTGGAGTAGATGATGTGGTAACCCCAGGTCAGGCGCCGCTGATCGCGGATGGGCAGCTTGAGGGTGCTGAGATCCAGGTTTTCGCCCCGGGGATTGTGCACAAAGCCACCGTCCTGCTTGTAGGAAAGCCCCGGTATCGCGGCGAGGTTGTCGCATCCGGCCATGGCATTCACCAACCGTCGGCAGCACTCCTCGCCCTCACCCCTAATGATGAAGTCGATCCATTGGGACTCGTCAGCCGCTGCAATTTCTTCAGACATCAGGGTGGCGTGATAGCCACCGAGGCAAATTTTGACCTGCGGCCGGATCTCCTTGAGCAGATGGGCTATTTTGATGCAGGTGTCATACTGCCAGGCCATGGCCGAGAGCCCAATCAGGTCCGGCTCGATAGTGTTGACCATCTTGGTGAGATATTTCTTGATCGAACGACGTTTGCGGATGAGGTCGATCAGAAAAACCTGGTGATCGTCGTCGATGTTGCCGCCGACCGTGGCGATGCCGTGATTGGGCATGTGGACCGCGGTTTCATGAATGATAATCGGCACCACGTCCGGCATGGATATGAGGATAACCTTCATTGTTCGGTCTCCGGCAAATGATTGGAAAAACAATGCGCTTGGACATCGCTGCCCGGTGTAGCCTCTGGACAACAACGCTCTAGAGCCTCGCGGACTCTGGCAAGGAGGTCGGCCAGGCGAGGCTGGAACTCGCTGGCTGAGATCGTCTCGATCAAACGGACGGATATTTTTCGGGGTTCCTGGGTGGAAAAAACGAACGATCCGGGAGTAAACAGTCGGTCGGTATTGTGCAGGCAAAGAACATGCACCGGGGCACGGCATTGCCGGGCAATCTTCAAAGCCCCTTGATACAGCGTTCCGATGCTGCCGTCGCGGCTTCTGGTCCCCTCCGGAAAGACAAAAAGATTGCCGCCGCCAGCTAGATAGGCCTCCATTGTAGCCATCTGGGCAAGCATCAACCTTGCAAATCGGCCTGTGGCGCTGGCAGGCAGATAACCGGCGGTGCGGATCACCCAGCCGAAGATGGGCAGGGTGAAAAAATACGATTTGACCACGGTTTTAGAGCGACCCAGCAGGGCAATCAACAGCAGCGGATCAAGGTAGGATTGATGGTTGCAAACGATCACCGAGGAACGAAGTGAGGCGATACGCTCATCAATACTCCACTGTTGTCGGGGAGCAATGGTCCGCAGAAGGATAAAAAATCCCCGATAAAAAGACCGGTTGTATTGCTGGAAGGCCTCTTCCAGACGTGAGGAGAAGAGATACGCGGCGATATAGAAAGGAGAAAAAAAGAGGAGAAAGCCCAGGGTAAAGTAGAGCCAGCAGGTCAGGGTAATACCGATATCGAGCACCCTGCCTGCCACCCCGCGCTGCACAGCTTAGACAGCCTCGCGACCGTTTTTGACCAACAGACAGGTGTTGACCCCGCCGAAAGCGAAATTTTGAATCGCGGCGATATTGGTTGTAGCCTCGATTAATCCAGGGGTATGCGTGAGCATGGCGCACCGCGAATCGATCTCATCGAGGTTCAGGGTGGGGGCCAGGAATCCGTCAGCCATCATATAGAGGGTCATGATCAGCTCGATCACCCCGCAGGTCCCCATGGTGTGGCCGGTGTAGCTTTTCAGCCCGCTGACGAAGGGGCCGCGGCCGTAGACCGCCTCAATGGCCTGGGATTCGATGATGTCCCCCATTTTGGTAGCCGTGGCATGGGCGCAGATGTATTCAACAGCCTCCGGGCCAATTGACGCATCCTGAAGGGCAAGCCGCAGGGTAGAGGTGATGCCCTGCAGGTTGGGCAGGATCAGGTCGCCGCCGTTATTGTTGCAGGCAAAGCCGATGACCTCTGCCAAAATCGGCGCGCCCCGTTTTTTGGCAGCCTCATATTCCTCGAGCAGAACCGCACCGCCGCCTTCACCAACCACCAGGCCGTCACGTTTTTTGTCAAAAGGCCGGGGGGTGCATTCGGGGTGGTCGTTGTAGCCAACCGAGCAGGCGAGCAAGTTATCGAACACCGCCACCGTAGTGGTGTCGTACTCGTCCGCTCCGCCGCAGAGCATGGCCTCCTGCATACCGTACTTGATCATCTCATAGCCGAAACCAATAGCCTGACTGCTGGTGGTGCAGGCGGTCGAAGAAGCGATCACCCGGCCGGTAATCCCGAACATCCGGGTGATGTTGACTGCAGTGGTGTGGACCATGGATCGCAGATAATCGACCGCGCCGATGGAAGAAAATTCCGTTTCCAGATTTTGAAAAAAGGTCTTGTAGATCTCCCGTTGCACGGTGGGGCTGCCATGGGTGGAACCAAAGGCCACCCCCAGCCGACCGGAGCTGATGAATTCCTGGGAAAGACCGGATTCGGCAAAGACGTCCTTGGCAACCTGACAGGCATAATAGGCTACGGGGCCCATGGTTTTCCGTTGTGAACGGGTGAACTCGTAGGCAATGGGATAGTCCACCGTGCCGAACACCCGGGAATGGATATGGCCGGTCAGAAGGCCGTCGTCGCGCAGAGGTTTAACCCCTGACCGGCCCTGCTGGAGGCTATCGACGATGTTCTTTTTACCGTACCCGATGGGGGTGATGGCAGAACAGGCGGTGATGACGACGCGTCGCTTCATCAGCTTTGAGCGTGACCTTGTTGAATCGTTTCCAGGTAATTGAGAATATCGTTAATGGTCCTGATTTCCATGGCTTTTTCTTTCTCCTCCCGGGTCAGGGGGAAGCCGAGAACGCGTTCGATTTTACCGAGCAGTTCAATGGCATCGATACTGTCAAAACCGTGGACATCGCGAAGATTATCATCAAGGTCTGGTTGTTGGAACTCAAAATCCTGGACAAGGATGGTCAAAATTTTTTCTTGCAGTACATCTCTGGTCATGGCGGGTTATTATGGTCGCAAGTCTAAAGGGCTAAGATCTCAGAAAAGTTGAGATACTACCCTTATTTCCAGGAAAAGGAAAAGGAAATAATCCGAGAAAAAGCGGCAAGAAAAAGTCTCTATACCTATGCATTAGGCCTTATCAGGCTCCAGGGAGGGCGAGTGGAGGAAGCGGTCGAAATGGTACCACTCAAAGGGGTGCGTGCGCAATGCTTCTTCCAACAGATCGGCATAGTGCTGGGCAGCCTCGGCAATGACCTGTTGCCGCTCCGATCTCCCGACAGACTTAATCCAAATCGGCTCAGAAAAGATGAACTGGTAACGATTAGTCCCGGTACGGAAGGCGAAAAAGACGAAGATCGGCGCACCGGACACCAGGGCAAAGATAAAGGGGGCTTCCGGGACGTAGGCGATAGCGCCGAGAAAGGTTACAGCTATACGGCGCTGATCCGGTCGCCAGATCACATCTCCGGTCATGGACACCAGCCCTCCGCTTTGCAGCACCCGGACACCTTCAACCGCTGCAAAGGGTGAAGACAGCCCCTGATCCACACCGATAATCGACACCCCGGCCCGTTGCAGCTCCTCCTTCTGGGTCCGCTCCACGCCCTCCTTCTCCTTGACGCCCATGTAGAGCAACAAACGCAGGTCCTGACGTTGCTGCATCAGCAGCCGGGCCGCCATCTCCCAGTTTCCCAAGTGGGACATGAGCAGGATGGCCCCGCCCTGGTTGAGCCTGGTCTCCAGCCCCTCACCTCCCAAACGGATACATTCCGGCGCTCTGCCCTGGTTGCCGAGAAACCGGTCGAAATGAATGGTGGTGAAATTCTGATACTGCCTGAAGGTACACCAGAGATGATAGCCTCTACTTCGGCGAGGATAGAGAGCGGCATACAGGCGTCTGCTTTCCTTGACTCGGGGAGAGCAGAGAAAATAGCCGGCAGCAATGATGCGGGAGACCAGGGCAAAGAGCCAGGGCCCGAGCAGGCGGGAAACCCGCACGAGAAAGGCGTGAAAATCGAGGGTCATCGCCTGCGACCCATTCGGAACAGACGGGCACAAATCAGCCGGCAAAAAGTGGCTGAATTGCGGAGAAAATCCTGCCAAGGGCGAAAATGGCTGATCCGCACCCCCTTAGGCTGGTAGATGACCGACACCGGTACCTCGGCGATGGCAATACCGCTGCGATGCGCCAATACCAGAACCTCCACCTCGAACTGATACCTTTGGGCCTGAACGCTCAAATTCAGGGTCTCGGGCAGAGGATAGAGACGGAAGCCGGACTGGGAATCAGCAACCCTCGTGCCGCCCGAAGCCCAGACCCAGAAGTTGGAAAACCCACGACCAAACCGGCTGGTCCAGGGCACGTGTTCCTGAGCCATACCCTGGCGGTTGCCAACCACCAGCACCCGTGTACTTTGCCGGGCAATTGCCAGCAAGGCCAAACCGTCTGCCGGGTTGTGCTGACCATCGGCATCAATGGTCAAGGCATAGTCGCAGGTTGGAGCGGCAGCAGCAAAGCCGGTGAGCAGGGCCGCGCCCTTGCCTCGGTTGACCGGATGGAGGAGGATCGTGATCCCTTCCTGACCCGCCAGTATAGCAGGGGTGGAATCCGTAGAACCATCGTCGACCACAAAAATCGGCAGCGCAAGTTGCCGCGCCTCTCGGATGACATCGGCAACCCGTGCTTCGTGATTGTAGACTGGGATAATAACGGCGGCACGCATCTCAGGCCGCCTCGGCAAAGGCCAGAGACCAGGTTCCCGGCCCCATGTGGACCCCGGAGGTCAGCGAAAGGGGGACCAGAATAATCTCGGCATTCGGCAGGAGTGCTTGGAATTGCGGCTTGGCAACCTCGCTCACCCAGACTTCGTTGTCGGAATACTGCAACAAAAGCAGGACGCGCTCTGGAGTCGAAATCTCGGCAACTGCTTTTTCCAGGGCAAAATCGAGTTGCGCCTCCCGGTTGCGGACCATTCCCATCCTGCGGACCCCATTCCTGGTCGGACTGATCACCGGTTTCAGGTGCAACAGGTCGCCAAAAAATCCACCGGCCCGTGACACCCTGCCGCCGGCAACGAGATAGCTGAGGGTATCAATGAAAATATATTCCCTGCAGGCCGTGACCAGGTGGTGGGCGTAGGCCATAACCGCTTCGGCATCCGATGTTTTTTGGGCACAGCGGTTGACCAGAAGCGCCATGACCGCGAGTCTTCCCGAAGCCGCCCCAGAATCGATCACCTCCAGGAGCTCGTCCGGGTCGTGCTCCTGCTTCCAAGCCACAGCAGCACTATAATTGCCGGTATAGACCGAACCGACCGCGAGATACAGCGTTCTGTCGAACTGCTCGCAGACGCTCTCGTAGGTACGATGCCGCTCGGCGAGCGAGGCCTGGGCGGTGGTCACCTTGCAGCCTTCCCGCATCAAGGTATAAATCGTTGAGGGTTCACAAAGGCTTTCCGGGCGGGCGGTCTCACCATGGATGATGTAACTGTCCAGCAAAGTGATATTGTGCGGCCGAGCAAGATCCCGGGGCAGAGACCCGGCAGCATCGGTCATGATATGCAGACAGCTCGCCTCGGCAAGGCAGGACGCATCGTTTTCCTTGTTTGCAGACAAGGGTTCGTCCGACCAACTGAGCACCGTACCCAGACTGGCAAGCTTGGTCCGAAGCTGATGTGGGTCAGTGGTATGGATATGGATTTTCAGCCGCGACTGATCGGAAATGACCACCACGCTGTCGCCTAACAGGGACACGGTTTCTTTGCTCAAAGTACTGCCAAAGGCCGGAGCGATGATCGTATCGACACAGTACCCATTGCTGCATTGAGGGTGAAAATCGTCAGCAACTGCTAGTCTGCCGGGAAAAAGCGCAAAGAGCGATGTGTGTGTTTCGCGGTATCCGGTAATGGTACGAAAAAAACCGTCGAAGAAGATAAACATTCCCAGGGCCCCGGCATCGACGACGCTTGCGGAGCGCAGATCGGGCAAGACTTGGGTCGTAGCCAGGACCGCCTCCTGTAGCGCTGTAAGCAGAGCCGGGCAGGAGGTGAGAGTAAGCGGCGAAAGAGCAAGCATCTCGACAAGGGTGTCAAAGACGCTGAGCATGGTGCCCCCCTGAGGATCGGCAACCGCTCGCCATGCTCTGTCCCGACCTCGAGCGGCCAGTTCCGGCAGATCTTCAACGCTTTCGGCTCCGAGCAGTTCACTGAAAAAAGCGGCAGCAATGTTGCCGGAATTGCCAGTGGCACCGTGGACCAGCCGCTCCGCTGCCACCGCTCTACCGGGATCGCAACAGCGAAGCGGCCCTAAGGTGATGCGCAGATTGGCCCCGGTATCACTGTCGGCCACGGGAAAAACATTGATTCGATCGAGCAGATCAGCCCAGGCGCTCAGACAGGCATAGCCTGCCGCAAATCCCTCGTCCAGCGTTGTCATGGCTGCAGCAGGCTGGCGATCGCCACGCGGTCGTATTTGCCGTTTTCCTTAACCGGCAGACGATCGATAGTTTTGATGGTGCGCGGCAGGGCATAGGGTTCAAAGCGGGCTGCCAGGGTTTTCCTTATCGACTCCGGGTCCGCTGCCAGCCCTTCCACGAGGGCTACAATACGGTGCCCGCGGCCGCTTGCCTCGGGCAGAGCCAGGACCACGCAGTCGCTCACATCGGGCTGCTGTTTGATCAAGTCCCGAATTTCCTCAAGATCAACCCGCTTACCGGCCACCTTGGTGATCGAATCGGCCCTGCCCTTGAGCAGGAAAGCAGCGGGAGTACAGGATGCCACCCGATCCCCGGCGATAAAATACCCTTCCGCATCCCGCGGAAGACCAGGGGAAAGGTAAGGTGAGCGGATATGAAGGCGCTCGCCACTGAGCGTCCAATCAATGGTCGGGTAGGGTGTAAACCCTACCTCGCCCAGGCAACAGTTGCGAAGAGCGATGCCTCCGGTTTCGGTCGAGCCGTAGACCTCGACGATCCCCGCCCCATTGTGACGGCAGAATTCGGCATTGTCTTCAATGTCAAGCATGCCGGCCGAGGAAAAGGCCAGACGCAGTGAGGCGCCTAGGGCGCTCCTGTCCCGCAGAGCCCGATAATGGGCCGGAACACTGACCAGGACTGTTGCCTTCTGATCACCTACAGCATGCATGATCTCATCAGGAAACGAAGGGGTTGGGGCCAGTGCCGTCGCGCCTGAAACAAGCGGCACAGCCACCGAATAGAGTAGACCATAGATGTGCGAGGGGGAGATGGTGGCAACAATGCGATCCTGAGGCGAGACATCGAAATGCTGTGCCAGGAACAGGGCTTCAGCAAAGATATTGACCCCGGTCTTGGACCAGAGCTGCGGTGTGCCGGTGGAGCCGCCGGTATAGAGGCGAAGCAGTTCCTCTCCAGGGGCTGCAGGATAATGGCGCAGGTCCGGCCCTGTTTCGCCCCAGCGCGGTTTGATGACCTCTATACCCGGAGGGAAATTTCCGGGTGTGTCGTTATCGGCAAGAGCTACAGTGAATCCGGTGGCCTGCTGCATCCCGGCAAGAGCGTGGCTGGAAAACGCATAGGGCAGGAGCAGTACCGGCCCTCCGGCCAGGGAGGCCAGCAGGGCTGCGGCAATAAGCGCACGGTCTTCGGTCGCCAAGCACACCGCACCCCGATTTACAGGCCCGGCAAGGGTGGCCCGCAGCCAGGAGGCCATCGCATAAATTTCCGCAAAGGTCGCGCCCCCCTGCACAAACTCCCGGTCTGCGAAACGCGTTTCGCTCAGCAGAGCCGCAATGGCTGCCTCCAGGACCGAGAAAGGGGTACCCGGTTTCATCGCTCGGCTTGTCCTTTGCCAAAGGTCTGCCGGGCCAACTCCCGATTGCGCGGCTTAAAGGTATTGTCTGCCATCTCCTTTTTCACCACCTGCTGGAAGAGCTTGGCCATCTTCATATTTTGCGATTCATCCTGGTAAAAGGTGTTCCACGCATAATCAAGCAGTTGCTGCAGTCGTTCAGGCGTCATGTGTTTTGGTTGGAACACCACTTGATCGGCCGAGTAGTCTTCCCAGCGCGAGGAGAGGATGCGGTTTTGTTTGAGCAAATCGTCATAGGCTTTGGTGTGGGGAAAAGGAGTCAGCACCGTGAATTCGGCCAGATCCAGCTCAATCTCCAGCAAAAAGTCAATCAGCCGCTTGATCGAATCCTCGGTATGATCGTCGAGTCCGAGGAGGATTGTACCCTCCACGCCAATGCCATGATCGTGGTAGCGTTTGATCCGATCCCGGATGTAATCCGAGGTGTCGAACACCGCCTGATAGACGTACCAGGCCCCGGCCTGGGCCGCTAAATCGAGCACCTCCGGCTTGTCTTCGATGGGATGGGAACACCATTTTTTCTTCAGCGGAATCATTTCCCGAAACAATTCCATTTCCCAAGCAGTATCCTGAGCAAGAGAATTGTCGACGATGAACAGCCGGTTGTTGTCGATTGCCGCCATTTCGGCGATGGCCTTGTCGATGGGACGCGGTCGGAATTCCCTGCCCCCCAGATAGGACACCGCACAGGGATAGCAATTGAACCGACAGCCGCGCGAGGCGTGAACCAGATCGACCATCTGCACGCCTTTGTGGTTGTAGAGCCGCCGGTTGAGGATGTCACGGCGAGCGGTGCCAACCAGAGCGATATCGGGCCGCTCATCGAGATAATCGTAGCAGGGTTTGAGCGTTCCCTGCCGGAAATCAGTAAAGACCTCTTCCATACGGCCTTCGGCCTCACCAAGGAACACCGCATCAGCATGCAGCATGGTCTCTGCCGCATGCAGCATGGTGGCTATGCCGCCAAACAGGACCTTGACCCCCTTTTTTCGGTAGGTGTCGGCGATCTCCCAGCCTCGTTGCACCTGGACGGTCAGCATCATGGAGATGCCGACGAAATCGACCGGATCGTCGAAATCGATGGCTTCAAGATTCTCGTCGATAAAATCGATCGTGACATAATCCGGCAGCGTGGCGGCAAAGACGACAGGGCCATGCGGCGGCAGGTGAAATTCGGTCTGCCGGGCGAGCTTCGGCCATTTCGGATAGATCAGTCGGAATTTCATAACAGAGTCACCGGGCAGCAGGCAGACGTTCAGCGCTGATCAGGCGCAGATTCAGTGTATAACCGGCCGGTCCGTGAGCGATCAACTCGAGGGAATGGGGAAAAATAGCCGAAGCTACCGGGCTGCAGGACTGTGCATTGATGGTTCGGGTTCTGCGCTGTTCACGACGGTGATCGACTGCCAGGCAACCGTCGGTACGAAGGATTGTTTGTTCGCTGTAGGTATACATGTGCCAGCAGCCATCCTCCCTGGGCAGAATATCGGTTACCGTTTGGCCGTAGGCAAAGCGACAGACCGGCGAGCCGTCGGCCAGCGTTCCATATTGAACAGCACCCGGCGGTGGTTGAAAAAGGATGCGCACATCCCGCATCAGCCCAGCCGCAAATTCGTGTTTATCAAAGGGAGGGAGAGCTCGCAGGACCACCAGATCATCATCGTCTGAGGAACGGGCCTCAAACAGGGTCAGCCCCTCCACGGTCATCAGGGCGCATTGAATTTCCTGACCCTCCAGAACCAGGACCCCCAAGGCATTACCGGTGGTACCATCGGCCAGGCGGAAGGCAATGTCGTGAACTAGCTGCCAGCGGCCCTGGACGAAGAGTGCTGTGCATTGCTGCTCAATCTTAACCACACCGGATGTCCGGACCAAATTCGGCAGCGGTTGCCCTTTTCTCCCGGCGCAGGAGGTGACGAGTAAGGCCGCCATCAGACAGATAAGCAGAGATTGCATCATTGCCCCGTAAAGGTGCTGGCTGAAATTTCCCGATTGAGTACAGCCCTGGTAAAGGTCAGCCGCGTGAAGGCATCGGGTCCTTCAAAAATGGTCACAGTCTCCATCACCCCCTCCTCTTGCCCCAATTGGAGCTCAATGCGACTGATTATGGACTGCAGCCCCGGCTCCTTGGGTGTGAGCACCACAGTCCGGTCAGCGGTACGGGTGACGTTGAACAGCGGGTTGTCGGTAAAGCGGCCGTCAAGCCAGCTGCCGATATCCTGGAGGACAATCTGCATGGAATCAACCCCCGCACCTTTGTCCTGTTCGAAACGGCCGTCCCGCTCAATCATTTTCTGCATCCTGCCGTCATGCATCAGCAAAATGGAGTGCAGAGGGCTCAAATATTCCCAACGCAGGGACTGGGGCGCCTGAAAAACAAAAACACCTCGGGAGATAAGCGGCCGAACAAGAATTTTCAGATGTTTTTCCTGGGTAAATTCTGCCTGCACAGAACGAATGGGCACGGATAAACCGACAACCGAGTTGGCTCGAACAGCGACAGGCAGCAGAAGCAGCAGGCCGAGAATAAAGCTGCAAACAAGACGGATGGTCACAGCATACCGCCATTAACCGAAATCACCTGCCCAGTGATATAGGAGGCTGCGTCGGAACAGAGGAAAGCCACGACGCTCGCCACCTCTTCCGGCCGACCGATACGCGCCATGGGGATCAGGTTTTTGATGTATTCTTTGGGAGCCTTTTCAATCATATTGGTCTCGATCAGTCCCGGCGCTACCACGTTGACCCGGATACCGAGGCGTGCCACTTCGGCAGCCACGGTTTTGCTGGCGGCATTGAGTCCGGCCTTGGCTGCCGCGTAATTAGCCTGCCCCCTGTTGGGCATCAAGGAGGCTGCCGAGGAGATGGAAACAATCGAGCCCCGCCGGTTGCGCACCATTCGCTCCAATACGGGTTGGGTCATGTTGTAGAACCCGTGCAGGCTTGTCTCGATCACCCCGTTCCAGTTCTCCGGAGACATCATCATGAACAGTCCATCGGCAATGGTGCCGGCGTTATTGACCAGGATATCGATGGTGCCCAGCCGCTCGCTGATTTCCTGCACCACAGCTGCCGACGCCTCCCGGTTGCAGACATCGAACTGGCAGATCTCGCCGCTCCCGCCGGCTGCCATTACCTGGGCAAGGGTCTGCTCGGCGTTCTCTCTGCTCCGCATATAGTTGACGACCAGATGGCATCCGGTTTTCGCCAGTTCCACACAGATGGCTCTGCCAATGCCGCCACTGCCGCCGGTGACAATCGCCACCTGTTGTTTGTTCTCTGTTGTCATATCGCTCTGTCAGGATTGATAAAGTTGGAGGATCACCTCAGCGATCAGCTGGTCCTGAAGGTACAGCTGACTGGATATTTCACGAAATTTTTCAAAAACAAAAGTGTTCTCCGCTCTAGCCTTGACTGTGCGGCCAGGTACCAGAAAATCAACAAAGAACTCGGCACGTTTAACCGCCACCAGCCATCCCATCTGATCGGAATCCAGCCCTTGGGTCTGGATCCGCTCCCACCCATTGCACACACCGGCGGTCTGAGCGGCCAGTTCGACACAGATCAGTGGCGGTATTCCTTGCCGATTGGCCATGGGCCAGGTTGCTTTAACAGTGCTGAGGGTCAGCGCATGCATGGCATCGACTTCGAGGACTTCGTCAATAAGCAGCATGACTCCCCGGTGGGGGAGCAGGTCCTCGATGGTAAGATCCAAGCGCTCCAGGATGTTCATACGGTTTGTAACAGGTAACTATTTTGAAATGCTTTCATTGCTCTTCATGGCCAAAACGGGTAATAAACCATTCTTTTTCCATAAATCGATATCGCTGTCTTGATGATAAATAGGGACAAGGGTTTATAGTAGTCGTTTTTTCTTTCCTTGCATTATTTTTCAGCAAAAGGTGGTAGTCATCCCTGAAGAAGATGTTTGTTTACTATGGCTTGAACAGGTGGAACTGAAATGAACGAACGTGTTGAAGAACTGAAGGTCAAGCTCATTGAACTACTGAACCTGACCGATGTCACCCCGGAAAATTTCGATGAAAACGCCCAACTGGTAGGAGGCGACCTCGGCATCGACTCCATCGACGTCCTGGAGATGGTGGTTATGGTGGAAAAAGACTACGGCGTGGTGATCAACAGCCAGGAAGTCGGCGAAAAGGTCTTTGCCTCCCTGACCTCTCTGGCCGACTTTATCCAGGCGCAGACTCCGCGAAAAACCGTTTGACCACTGGACCGGTCTATATTGCCGCTGCGGGGATCGTCTGTCCTCTCGGCCGAGGCCTAGCTGCCACGGAAGCCGCGCTCCGAGGGAACCGATCAGCTCTCGGACCTCTGCACGTTTTCCCCCTGCTACAGGGGACGTCCCTGCCTGTCGGCCAAGTTACAGATCTGGATAACTCCCTGTGGCCGCCGAGAACCCATCGGCTGGCTCGTGAAGCGGCCCGCATGGCCATGGCGGGCGACCCCGAGCCTCCAGATGCCATACTTCTGGGCTGCACCACTGGCGGCATCCTGACCACGGAACACCTCCTGCGAACCAAGGAACAGGACAAGAAGGCCTATAGGTATCACGGCCTGGGCAGCGTGGCCGAAGATATCGCTGAGCTGTGCAACTGTTCAGGACCCGCCCTCACCGTGTCCACCGCCTGCTCTTCGGGTGCGGTGGCTATCGCCCTGGCCCTGAACCTGCTGCGGACCGGCCGGATGCGACGCATTCTCGTGGGCGGTGTTGATTCGCTTAGCCGTCTGACCTATTTCGGCTTCCACTCCCTGCAACTGGTGGACCGCAACGGCTGCCGACCTTTTGATGTCTCCCGTCAGGGTTTGGCTGTGGCCGAAGGAGCTGCTATGCTCCTGCTGACTACCGAACGGCCAACCAATCCCCTGGCAATCCTCCTCGGAGCCGGACTTTCCTGCGATGCGCACCATCCCACGGCGCCGCATCCCGAGGGCAGAGGAGCGCGGCAGGCCATGCAAGCGGCCCTGGCCGACGCAGGGCTGGTACCGTCCGCTGTGGACTACATCAACCTCCACGGCACCGGCACCCCGGACAACGATCGGGCCGAAGCCCAGGCTATTACCGCCCTCTTCCCCGTACCACCCGCCCTCTCCTCAATCAAAGGGGCCATCGGTCACAGCCTGGCGGCTTCAGGGGCCATTGAGGCGGTGGTGGCCTGCCTGGCGGTCTCGCGTGGGCTTATTCCCGGCAATATGGGCTGCAGCCAGCCGGATCCAGCCCTTAAGCTGACACCGCAGGCGGTATGCGCCGCTCGTCCTGTTGGCACCGTGCTCTCTAATTCGTTTGGTTTTGGTGGCAATAACGGCTGCTTGGTCATCGGCCATCCCAATACCGTTCCCGCTACGAGGAGAGAGCGAAAAGGCGATATACTGGCCATTCACGGCAGTGCCTGCCTGACCGGCGCCGGCCTCAAACTATCGACCCTGGAGCAACTGCACCGCGGCGTCCCGGTGGCGGGGATGCTCGCTCCCGATCAAATCGAGGCCCACCTGCCGCCCCGGCTCATCCGCCGCGTTAAACGGCTAGCCCGTCTCTCTCTGCTGTTGGCAAGTTCCGCCCACGAGGAGACAGGCGGCAAGGAAAATCCATCGGCGGTGTTCATGGGCACCGGTTGGGGCGCGCTCTCGGAGACCTATGATTTTCTGGATCGATTAACCGAATCCGCCGAGCAGTTTCCCAGCCCAACTGATTTTATCGGTTCCGTGCACAACGGACCGGCCGGTCATGTGGCGATGTTTTTCAAGGCCACCGGCGCCAACGTCACCACCAGTGGCGGTGATTATTCCTTTGAACAGGCCTTGCTCGCCACTCACACCCTGCTGGAATATGCCGGGCAGTCCGCCCTGCTGCTGGGTGCTGATGAAGGCCATGAACCGCTGTCGGCTCTGCTCGACCCTTCCATTCCCCCCGGCCCTCTCGCCGACGGCGGCGGTGCGCTCTATGTCAACCGAGATTTTAAAAAGGCGCGAGGCCTGGTGCGTCTGCCCTTCTACGAACGAGGCGACAGTGACTATCTCCTGGAGCGCTTGATAAATGTTCTGGGTGGAGTAGAAGGTATACAAAACAACTATGCCGCCGTGTTCGCCGGTGTGCCGGCAGGAGTGTCCAACCAAGGAAACAGCCAGTTAGCGGCCTTTCTCCACCGTATCGGCAATAGCCTTCCGGTATGCCACTATCGTGATTTTACCGGCGAATTTGCCTCCGCCTCTGCCGTGGCCGCAGTCCTTGCGGTTTCCTTTCTGGAAGCCGGTTGCATCCCCGGAGCCTTGATCGGCAGGGACGAGCTCCAGTTGGAGGCGGGCAAAAAGATTCTTATTCTGGGTACAGGACTTTACCTCACTGCCATGGAGTTTTTCCGGCTATGAGAATCCTGCTGATTTCGCCCAATACCCTGACCGTGCCCTACCCGGTCTATCCCTTGGGGCTGGATTACGTTGCCGGTTCCGTTGCCGCAGAACATGAGGTGCGGATCGCTGACATGCAGGTGGTCGACCGGGAAGCACTGGCTCGGATGCTGGAGGATTTCGCACCCGAGATCATCGGCCTTGCCTGCCGCAATATCGACAACACCGACGCCAGTGACCCGCTTTTTTTTGTAAGCAGTTATCAGGAGCTCGTGGCCTGGCTGCGGGAGAGGTCCAAGGCAGTACTAATCTGTGGCGGTTGCGGATTCACCATCATGCCGGAGCAGATTTTTGCCATGCTGGACGTCGATTACGGAATCATCGGCGAAGGGGAACGCTTTGGTTTGGTGGTCGAAGCCTTAAGCTGCAACCGGAATCCTGCCGAGATTCCTGGGGTTCTGGGCACCGGAGGATCGGCGACACCACCTTCTCCTTGGCCGGGGAAGGTAATCCGCAAATTTCATAGAAAGATTGAACACGCCCAGTTTTATGTGCAAAACGGCGGCATGCTCAATCTGCAAAGCAAACGCGGCTGTTCGTTTCGCTGCATCTACTGTCCCTACCCTCGTATCGAAGGAGGGACACATCGTTTGACAGAACCCGATGAGGTTGCGGCAACAGCCCTGAAGCTGCAGGATGCCGGAGCTAAATATTTTTTCATCACCGATTCCGCCTTTAATTCCGATGTCAAACATAGTCTGGCAGTGGCGAGGGCCTTGCAATCCGCCGGAGTTACGCTTCCCTGGGGGGCCTTCTTTGCACCCATCAAGCTGCCAGCTGATTATTTTAAGGTTATGGCAGCAGCGGGTTGCAGGCATGTTGAATTCGGGAGCGAATCACTGTCCGACACCATGCTCAAAGCGTACCGGAAACCCTTTCTCAGGGAGGATGTCCTCAAAGCCCACAGGCAGGCCCGCGATGCCGGGCTTCATGTCGCCCATTATCTTCTCCTCGGTGGTCCCGGAGAGTCGGTAACTACCGTTGTCGAAAGCCTGGAGGCCATCAAACAGATCGACAAAGCTGTCTTTTTCTTTTTTATCGGCATCAGGATCTATCCCGGAACCACTTTGTACGACATGGCCCTGGCCGAGGGAAAAATCAACGAACGGACGGATCTCTTGCAACCCGTATTCTATGCACCCGATGCCATAGACCGGGAGACCATCGAAATCTTGGTCAGCCAGCAGGCAGAAGGGCGCACTAACTGGGTGCTCGGTTCCGGTGGTGCTGACACCGCCAAGGTGGTCGACACCATGCACCGGCGGGGGTATACCGGCCCCCTCTGGGAATATTTGGCACGGTAGAAAGCTCATGGTTTCGGCAATGACAACAGTTCTGCATAATCCTATTTTCCGGAACCCTGATTTTCAGGCCCAAGAAAGCAGCTATCCTTCAGGCGGCAGCAGTCAAATACTCGTACAATCTCAACATTTTACCTGGACATAAAACCATAACATGTGGTATTCGTTACTTGATTTAAAAATATCTGCGCCTGGTGAAATACTGGCGCACGTCGCAGTTACTGACGATTCACTATGGTTTTCAGGACATTTCCCCGACAACCCTATCCTGCCGGGCATCGCCCAGCTGAATATGGTCGCCGACATCATTGCTCTCTCAAGACAGGAGAGTTTGTATATCAAACGGCTGAACAGGGTGAAATTCAAAAAGGTCGTCAGGCCTGGCGAACAACTCGAAATACATACCGCGGCCTCAGGCACCACAGGCCTTTACTCCTTTCGATTAACCCATGAAGAGCAGGATGTCTGCTCTGGCATGATAACCCTTGACGACCAACAGCCCCGACAAAATGCCAATGACCAACACTATTGATCAAACGATCACCCGCGTAGCCGAAATCATTATCAATGAACTTAAGCTGGAAGATGTGACACCGGAAACCTTCAACGCCGACCTCGACCTGGTGGATGAAGTGGGTATCGACAGCATGGATCTTGCCACTATTGCCTTGGTGATTCGGGATGAATTCGGAATCAGGATCGATGAAGACGATTACCCCAAATTGACCACTATCCGGATCATCGGCGAGTATATTGCCGAGAAGCAACGCGGCGGCGAGTAAATGACCGTTCAGGCGATGCCGGAAGCGGGCTACAAGTTTGCCGACATCCTATCGGTACCCGCCATCAGGGACCGGTGGGAGAAAGTGCGCCGCTATTTCTTTCTCCGCGAATCCACCTACGACATGACCAATCGCTGCAACATCCGTTGCGATGGTTGTTATTATTTTAACGGTGAAAAACAGTTCGCCACGGAAAACTTGGACGAGTCCGTCTGGCAGCAACTCATGGAGGCGGAGAAGGCTCGAGGCATCACCTTTGCCGTGCTGGCCGGGGCCGAGCCTTCCTTGGTGCCACAGCTATGCCAGATTTGCGCTGAGACTATTCCCCACGGAGCAATAGCCACCAACGGCCTGAAAGCAATCCCCCAGAATATCGACTATCGAGTCCACATCTCGGTCTGGGGTAACGATAGCACCAGCAGGGAGATCCGGAAAGCCGACGACATGTTGGCCCGGCAGATGGCCAATTACCGCAATGACCCCCGGGCCATTTTCGTGTACACCTTCACCCCGTACAATATTGCAGAGGCCAGGGATGTGGTAAAAATGCTGGCGGACAACGGTCAGCAGACGACCTTCAATATGTTTTCCGCACCTGTTGGGTATAACGGTTCCCTGCGCCACACGCCGCAAACCCTTGCCGAAACACGGGAGATGATGACCGAGTTGCTCACCGAGTATCCCCAGTCCGTCCTTTTTTCTCACTACAACATAGTAGCCCACACTCATGAACAGGGGCTGCACGCGCTGTTTTCCTGCACCTATCCACGGATGAATCCTTCATCGGCCATTGGTCTTGGCCGTTCATTCCGGCAGTATCGGACCGACCTGCAATGGGACCGGGATGCCGCCTGCTGCGTCCCGGATACCGATTGTACCGACTGCCGCCACTATGCCGCCGGAAGCGCCGTAGTGACCGCCCGAATGTATCGTCACGCCACCGATCCGGAGACCTTTTCCGCCTGGCTGGACTATGTTGATACCTATTTAGCAGTCTGGGTGCAGGGATACGCAAAAGGACCCAATCTCTGCGATCACCCCGTCGCCCCTCCCCTTGACGACCAAAAGACACCTCCCCGGCCGCTATGAAAACAGTCAGCTCACTACTCGATGCCCATTGGCATGAACGCTACCGGCACATATCCAGACTCAATATCCGCAGCTCCATTTATGACGTGACTGATCAGTGCAATCTGCGCTGTAAAGGCTGCTTCTTTTTTTCATCAAACGAGCACAAGGCGGCCTCCGAGGAGAAAGACATCTGCAAATGGCACGCCTTTGTCGAAAGCGAGATGGCGCGCGGCGTCAACCTGGCCATCCTCATCGGCGGCGAGCCTACCCTTTGCCTCGACCGGATTGAGACCTTTTATCAGCGTCTTCCCACTTTCTGCGCTACTAACGGATTGATTAAGGTACCTAGGGACCGGTTTCCTGATCTGATGGTCGGTATTTCCCTGTGGGGAGACCGAGAGGACGAGATGACCCTGCGGGGCAAAGATACCTTCGGCATCTCCAGCGCCAACTACGCGGGCGACCCTAACGCCTACTATCTCTACACCATCACCCCCAAGCAGTTGGGCAAGATGGATACGATAATTCGCAAGATCAAAGATGTGGGATTGAAAGTCCATATGCAGTTGCTCTCGAACGACGAGGGTGTGGACGGTTTTTCCTGGCAACCCGAGGAGTTGATCGCGGTCCGGGCGGAGATGGACCAGATGCTGGAGAGCTACCCAGAGACGGTGATCTCCTCGAAATATTATCACCAGATCATCACCACCGGCAGGATGTGCGACCGTGCCTTCGGCTGGATGGAATGCCCCTCGGTCACCGACCCTATCGATACACGTAATCCACGGCCCAAACGCTTGACCAACTTTATCCGCTGGGCCTCGGACCTGAAGACGATGCACCGCTGCTGCACCTCTGAGACCCGTGACTGTTCAACCTGCAAGGATGGAGCCGCCCATATGAGCTGGGTCATGGTCAACAAACGAGCCCATATGAATACGTCTACAGATTTGCAGAACTGGATCGAGGTCTACGAAATGTTCGCCAAATTGTATCGATTCATCCCCTGGTAGGCCGCTTGTCGTCCATGGAAGAAAAACGAGCGGTTATTGTCGGCTACGACGCCATTTCATCGCTAGGCAGTGACCTGGACCTGCAATGGCAAGAAGCGCTGGCGGGGCGGAGCGGTATCGGGCAGTTGACCCGTTTTCCCCTCCGGAATGATTTTCCCGTGCGCATTGCCGGACAGATGCCGGATATCGATGATCTGCCCTTTCCCTTTCTCTCCGCCCGACACCAGGCGGCCTGGCATTCGCCGATTTTTAAATACGGGATGCTTTCGGTGACTCGGGCTCTGGCGAGAAGCGGCATCATCATGGATGCTACCCTTGCCCCCCGCGTGGCGGTGACCTACAGCTCGGCAGTCGGCGGCATTGATGCTGTGCTGGCCGCGGATAGAAAGCTGCAGGCGGAGCACAAACTCCCCCACCCCTACGCCAATCCCAATTCCTGCATTAATATGGTTGGCGGCAAAATTGCCATGCTGACCGGGGCCAAAGGACCGATCCTCTCCACCATTACCGCCTGTGCCACCGGCCTGACCTCGATGCTGGTCGGTGCCATGCTGCTGGCCCAAAACCGCGCCGATGTTGCTATCTGCGGGGCTGTTGATTGTGCGTTAGTCGAGCCGATCGTGGCCGGATTTTACACCATGAACGGCGCCTACAACCCCAAAAAAGGCAGGGAAGACGAGCCTCCAGCCATGGCGAGCCGCCCTTTTTCCGTAGATCGACGTGGTTTTGTGATTTCCGAGGGGGCCGGTGCCATCATTCTGGTCACTAAAGAATTTGCCGAGGCTCATGGCCTGGACTATACCATCGAGTTAGCGGGCTGGGGCATGACCTCGGATGCCCATCACTTTGTCATGCCCTCGAAAGACACCATCGGTCAGTGCATGGTCGATGCCTTGAACGACGCCGGTGTGGCAGCAGAGGATATTGCCGCAGTCAATGCCCATGCCACTTCCACCCGCATGGGCGACCAGGTGGAATGGGAGGCGCTCAAGACCGTCTTCCCAGGGGCTCTGCCGCCAATCAGCGCCAACAAATCTCTGATCGGTCACGCTATGGGCGCCTCCAGCGCCATTGAAACCATCTTTGCCCTGCGCGGTATGGCAGAGGATGTCATCCTACCGACCATCAACTATCAACCCGACCCTGAGCTGGAGATTGACTGCGTGGCCGAGGGAAAACGCTCGCTGAATCAGGAGCATATCCTTAAAAATGCCTTCGGGTTCGGCGGCTGCAACGCTTGTGCGGTCTTCAGAAAAGTCGGCTGACAACAGATGAGAAGGAGCAAACTGCACCAATGAAGGCGCCACTCAACAGAAAGGTCGTGGTTATTGGCTACGGCGCCGCCACCGCCCTCGGCAACACCTTTGCAACAACCTGGGATGGTGCCGTGGCCGGTAAGGCAGGCTTTCGTCGGCTGACCCGATGTACGGTAGAAACGCGCAGCCAGGTGGTTGGCGAGATTCCGGACTGGGACCCGAGCAGTTTTCCTTATGTGAGCCGCAAAGACGCCTCCCAGTGGAATGCGGATTTCGTCTTCCTGACCATGGAAATCTGTCGTCAGGCCCTGGAAAATGCGGGGATTACGATCAATGAGCAGACCGGGCCACGCACCGCCTGTCTGATCGGTTCGGCCCTCAACGGCTCCGATGCCTACCGGATCGCCATGGACAATTACACCCGGCTAGGACCCCTCAAGGTCAGTCCATACCTGTTGCCCAACCTCTGCGCCAATCTTCCTGCCGGCAAGGCGGGCATGCTGCTCGGTTTCACCGGACCGATTTTCTCTCCTCAAGGGGCCTGCGCCTCCGGTAATCATGCCATCGGCATCGGGGCGCGGATGATCCGGGACGGTGATTGCGACTTCGCCCTGGTGGGAGGCGTCGAAACTTGCCTTACGCCTGAAATTATTTTGGGCTTTGCCAATATGCTCGCCACCATCAAGGTCGGCCCCAAGGATCGCTCCTTTACGGACCCCAGCCAAGCCTCGCGGCCCTTCAGCATTGATCGTAAAGGATTTGTCCTCGCGGAAGGAGCCGGGGTTCTGGTCCTAGCAGCTGAAGAGGTGGCCCTGGCTCATGGCCTGGTGGCCAAAGCTGAAGTGGCAGGCGTTGGCTGGACCTCGGATGCCCATCACTTCACCCGGCCCAATGCCCAGACGGTTATCCGGGCGATGCAAGACGCCATTGAGGACGCCGAAATTGCTCCGGAAGATATTGGCGCGGTCAACGCCCACGGCACGTCAACGCCCACCGGTGACACCACCGAGGCAGAATGCATGCGGACGGTCTTCGGCAATCACCTGCCCCGAATTCCGATTTCAGCCAACAAATCCCAGGTCGGCCATAGCTTGGGTGCCTCAGCCGCCATCGAAGCAGCGCTGGGCATTGAAGCCATGCACCAGGGTCTCGTGTTGCCGACGGTCAACCATATACCCGACCCCGGCCTCGCTGACCTCGATGTCGTTGCCAACGTGACCCGCACACATGCCCACGAATTTTTCCTCTCCAACTCGTTTGGTTTCGGCGGCACTAACTGCTGCATCGTTTTCCGAGGTCTCTAATGCGCCCCAAACCGTTTATTCCTGAACCCCATGATCGGCTGTCCTATGTGCGCGATACCAAAACCGGTCTGGTCTGGCATCGCTGCGAGCTCCGTACCCTGTATGTGGATACGGACCGGTCTCAAGTTGTTTATCACGCCAATTATCTTCGCTATTTTGAATTCGGACGGGCCTCCCTCATGCGGGAGGCGAACTATCCGTACAAAGAAATCGAGGCGAGCGGTTACATCTACCCGATCATCAAGACGGAACTCAATTACTATTCCCCGCTTTTCTATGATGACTTGATGGTTATCCATACGCGCCCAGCCCGGTTGGAACTGGTTAAGGTACAGTTTGACTACCTGATCACCAGGGCGGACAACGGTGAAATTGTCTGTACCGGGTTAACGCGGCACTGCGCGGTCAACACCAACAACATCCCGGTAGAGGTTGATGCCAAAACTATCTCCCTCTGGCAGCAGTTTCCCGGTTGATGGCCACCGAGCGTATTGCAATTCAAGTACCGGTCCATCCCTGGTACCGGGATCACTCTTTCGACAACCGGGTTATTTTTCCGGCGGTTGAGGCGATGCAGCTGCTGGCCTTGACCATGCAGACGGCCTATCCTGCGTTGGATGTCAGGGTCATGCGCCTAGGTCGTTTTACCAAATTTCTTGAAATTCCACAGGCGTCTGCCACGCTTGGTGTTGTGGTCGAACTGGAGCAGGAAGGAAACGACCGAGTCTGCGCCCGGCTGCTGTCAAAAAAAACCTTGAAGACCATGACCAGGATGACCAGCCATTGCGAGCTGTACTTTATTGTAGGTCCTTCGCAAATTTCCCATGATGTTAGGATGGAGCGAATCTGTTCCTCCGGTTCTTCCAGGGAGATATCTGCTGAGCGTGTGTACCAAGAGCTGGTCCCCTTCGGGCCTGCCTACCGCTCCCTGTACGGGCAACTTTTCCTGGATCAAACGTCAGCCTGGGGATCGCTGCAGGCTCCAGAGCTGCTGCATGCATCACCGGATCTGATCGGCTCTCCCTTTCCGCTGGACGGCGCCATGCATGCCGCTTGCGTGCACGGACAGCAACTGGTCGATTTCGTTCCCTTTCCAGTGGGGTTCGCCTCAAGGGTTATCCATGCGCCGACCCTGGCCGGGGAACGTTACCTCACCCAGGTACACCTGCAATCCCAGGCCGCTGATGAACTAGTCTATGACCTGCTGATAGTTGATCAAAAAGAACAATTCCGGGAAACGATAACGGGTCTACGGATGCGGGATGTGAGTGGCGGACGGGTCAGGCCTCCGGCATGGATACAACGTGTGCCGGACGAGCAAAACGAGGGAACAGAGTAGGTCGGTTACGGTTAGTTAAAGGTATCGGGATGCTGCTTAGGCGTGACCCAGGCAAGACACCGTTCCATAGTGATTCGAGCGAGCCAGCGGCAGAAAATCAGGGAATAGACGGCTCCCGAAAGATACATGCCAAGCAGAAAGACAAGATGGGAAAGGCCGTAGGTCAGCGGGCCACCCACGACGACAATCCAGGGAGTCTGCAGCTTGAGCGAGAGGACGCCCAGAGCGAAGATCGCTGGCCAACCGAGGAGAAAGCTGAAGCCGATGGCAAAAACCCCGGCGAGCACAACTGGGGTGGGTTTTTCCCGAAACGCGCACAAGTCAGCTCTCTCTGCAATAGCCGCCTGCACAAAGGCCGTTGCCGCGAAATAGAGAATTATTTTTTTGATGAGTCGTTTCAATTGGTTTTATTTGACTCTTAAGAGAAATGGTAAGAAAGAGTTAAAGATTCAGCTCTCCCTCGATCAGGGTAGCCTATTGTATACCACCGGGGCAAGAGAAGCAACATGGGAGCAGAACGGGACAGGATGAGACGACCCCTCGGCTGGGACTTCTTCGACAGAATCTACTGCATCACGCTGGACAGTCGCCCAGACAGAATGCTGGAGGCCAAGCGGCAGTTCGCCGCAGTCGGCCTGGAGGAACGGGTCGAATTCGTCATTGTTGCCAAAGACGATGAAGATCCGGCGCGGGGGATCTTTCAGTCACACCTGCGCTGCCTGACCAAGGGTTTGGAGTCCGGAGCCACGCATATCCTGGTCTTTGAGGATGATGTTTTATTTCGTGGCTTCAGCGAAGAACGGCTCCGCACTGCCTGTCGCTTTCTGCAGGAAACCAGCAGGTGGGACGTTTTTTTCCTGGGTTGCATTACCAACGGCAGCAAGCAAACCGCTCAGGAGGCTGTGGTGCAGGTCAAGTACCGTTGTCTATCTCATGCCTATGCCCTCAACCGTTCCTGCGCTGAAAAAATTGTCCAGGAAAAATGGCAGGGCATCCCCTTTGATGGCCTGCTGCACCGCTTAAATGGGCAATTCTTTGCTCTTGCACCTATGTGCGCCTTTCAGGGTCAGGCCAGCAGCGACAATGAAACCGTTAGGATCGACCGACTGCGCAACCTGTTCGGCGGCCTGCCGTTCATCCAGCGCTGCAATGAGATCTATCAAAATAACAAGGTGCTCATCATTGCCCTGCACCTCGTGGTTGTAGCCATCGCCATCGTTCTTTTTATCTTTTCCCGACAATGAACACCTATAAATTCAATTATCCCATTCTCCTCGTTGTCGGACTCGCAATTTGCTGTTTCGCCTTTTTCGGGCTCAAACGGCTGCGCATTGATACGGATATGACCAAATCCCTGCCCGCTCATGAGCAGGTCATCTCCAATGCGCTCGAAATCTTTCAAAACCATCCCATCCACGATCAGGTAGCAATTGATATCATGATCGACAAGGATGCGCCGGACATTCTGGTGGCCTGCAGCAACAGCCTGCAGCAGACAATGCGGGCCAGCGGTCTTTTTGCGGAAGTAGGGCTGGGTGATGTCAGTGCCCTGATCCCGGAACTGGCGCATCAGGTTGTCGAGGAACTGCCCCGGCTGTTTTCCCGTGAGGAGCTAGAAAACACGATCGCCCCACGTTTGGAGAGCGATGCCATCCGCAAACGGCTGCAAGAGCTCATCCAGGGCATGAGCGGCCTGGAAGGAATCGGCCAGTCATCCTTTATCGGCGCTGATCCTCTCGGCTTCAAGGATCCGGTCCTGGCAAAATTGATCCATCTGGCCCCGTCATCAAATGCCTCGATGTACAAAGGCAACCTCCTTTCCCAGGATAAACGGCATCTCCTCCTCACAGGTCGGCCTATAATAGCTGGCAGCGATACGGCCACGGCCCGGAAGCTGGCTGATCTATTCACAAACGCTGCCCGTGAACTCAACGAGAAATACGCGGCCTCAGGGGTTAAAGTCACCCTCACTCCGGCCGGTGCCTATCGAGCCGCGCTTGATAACGAGGAAATTATCCGCCACGATGTCCAGTTGGCTCTAGGTCTATCGACTGCCGGTATTGCCCTGCTACTGTTCTTCTCGTTCCCCCGGCCACTCATCAGTCTGCTGGCCCTCGTGCCACCGCTCGCCGGAACCGCCACAGCGCTCTTTGTCTATTCGCTGTTCCACTCCTCTATCTCCATCATGGTCCTCGGTTTTTCTGGCGCCCTCATCTCCATCATGGATGATTACAGCATAACTTACCTGCTTTTTCTTGACCGCCCCCAGGCAACCAAAGGGGAACATGCGGCCAGAGAGGTCCAATCCATCGGCGGCATCATCGCGCTGCTCACTACCATCGGCTCATTTCTGGTGCTCAGTCTTAGCGATTTTCCGGTATTTATCGAACTCGGACAATTCACGGCCCTGGGCTTGCTCTTCACTTATTTGTTCATTTACTTCATCTGCCCAAAGATTTTCCCGGTCATGCCGCCAGCAGGTGATCGTCACCCGCCTCTCCATAAACTTTCCGAACGACTCTTCAAGACAGGCAAGCCCGGATCGGTGGCAGCCGTCGCCCTCGCCTTGATCCTGGTGTTTTTTGCCAAACCTGAATTTCGCATGAATCTCAGCGACATGAACACGGTCAGCAAAAAGACCCAGGCTGAAGACCGATTGTTTACCAAGACCTGGGGTGATATCGGCCAAAAGGTCTACCTGATGACCACAGCCGACTCCATGGCGGCCCTGCAGGGACAAAATGATCGCCTGTTAGTGCAAATCGAAGAAGACATCCAAAAGGGCCGCATTCAATCCGCGTTCGTACCGTCCATGATTTTTCCAGGTGGGGAGCGCAGTAAACAAAATTATACTGCCTGGAAAAATTTCTGGACAGCGGCACGGATAGAGCAAGTGAAAAACGAACTCCTCCGGGAAGGGGCTGTCCTCGGCTTCACAGACGAGGCCTTTGCTGGTTTTTTCTCCCAACTTGATTTCGCTCGTCCCCTGAACCTTAGTCTGTTTTCTACCCGTTACAATAAACTGATGGGGATTACCGAAAAGACGGACGGCAACGTGATACAGTTCATCACCATCGCACCAGGTGCAAACTATGAGGCCCCGCGCTTCCTGGCAGACTACGGGAAGAGCCATAAGATATTCGACGGCACATACTTTTCAGAGCGATTGGGCAAGTATCTGCTGACCACCTTTTCTTCCTCGTTTTTGATCATTGCTGCGATGGTCACCCTGTTACTGTTTCTCCATTTCCTTAACTGGCAGTTGACCCTGATCACGCTTGTACCCCTCGTTTTTGCATATATCTGCACCCTAGGCACCCTGAAGCTCATCGGCCATCCCCTTGACATCCCCGGACTTATGCTTTCGGTCGTCATTATTGGCGTTGGGGGGGACTACACCATTTACATGGTCTGCGGTTGCCAATGGTACGGGACGATCAAACATCCGTCCCATGTGCTGGTCCGAAGTGCGGTGCTCCTGTCAGCCGCCTCAACCCTCATCGGGTTTGGCGTGCTCTGCTTTGCCCAACATTCTACATTAAGGAGTGTGGGCATCACCTCGCTGTGCGGCATCGGATATACCCTACTCGGCACGTTTGTTCTCCTCCCCCCGTTACTGCAAACCTATTTTCACCAAGAAGACAAAATCAAAATCCAGACCGGAACCCTGGAACAGCGCCTTCTGCACCGGTACCGCCTGCTTGAAGCCTATCCCCGCATGTTCGCCTGCTTCAAGCTCAAATTCGATCCGTTGTTCCGCGAGCTGCCACGTTTACTTGCAAAGCACAAGGCCATCAAAACAATTCTGGATATAGGCTGCGGTTATGGTGTTCCGGCCTGCTGGTGTCTGGAATATCTGCCGGGGTCAACCGTCATCGGCTTGGATCCGGACCCGGATCGTGTCAGGGTTGCGGAGAGAGCAGCTGGTGAAAGAGGGCTGATGGTTGTGGCCGCGGCCCCAGAGTTGCCTGATGTCGCCCATCCGGTTGATGCTATCCTGCTCCTGGATATGTCGCATTACCTTAACGACCAACAACTGGCGGCAACCTTGGTGCGCAGTGCCCAACTGCTTGCCTCGGGCGGTATTTTGATCCTGCGGTTTGTCGTGCAACCCCCGGGCAAACGCTCTTTTCTCTGGTATTTTGAAGATGTTCGGGTCCGAATCGCCGGGAGACGTCCGTGGTATCGTACCCCTGAAGACCTGACCGGGATGATGACAGCGGCCGGATTTCTTGACCTGCAACTTAGTGCGGCTATCAACAGTGAACTTTTCTGGATGGTCGGTCGAACCGGAGTGAATATCACATGAACAGTTGCAGGTGGCGTCGAGGCTTCAGCGTAGCGGAAAAAACGGGATTGATCGCCTTGCTGCTGGCGCTCCTGCTTGGATTCTTTGCCCCCCCGTACTCCGCTGCTGTGCCCCTAATCGTCTTTGTCGTTGTTTGCCTGGGGGCACCGTTCTTGCCTCAATGGTCCTTCTTCCTCCCTGTTATTTGCAAAGGAAAGCAAGGCGCTAGCGGGATTGCGCTCACTTTCGACGATGGCCCCTTTCCGGCATCCACTCCGTTGTTGCTGGAACTGCTGGCCCAATACAAGCTGCCAGCCACCTTCTTTGTGGTCGGAAAAAATGCTGCCGCCAATCCAGAACTGATCGATGCCATACTCGCCCACGGTCATACCATCGGTAACCATTCCTATCGTCACGACAATCTTCTTTCGCTGCGAAGCTATAGGACTATTGAACTGGATATTCAGAAAACCCAAGATATCCTTGGGAGAGCAGGTATCCGTCCGCTCGTTTTTCGACCACCGATCGGTATCACCAGTCCCCGCCTTCAGCCGGTCCTCGAGCATTTAGAACTACAGACTATCACCTTCAGCTGTCGGGCCTTTGACAGGGGCAACAGAGATGTCCGCGACCTGGCATCGAGGGTGCTCAAACAACTGAAGCACGGTGACATCCTGCTTCTCCATGACAATCCTCCATTAAGCGACGATGCTAAAATCAACTGGTCCAAAGAACTTCACCGTCTCTTTGCAAGTTTACACCAAACTGACCAAGTGGTGCCGCTCGCTACACTCATCGACTATCCTGTGATGGCCTTCATCGATAAATAACTAGACAGACTACAACTCAATCTCAATCGATATCGGAAGAATGTTTCATCCGATGTGGTTCAATATATTTCAAGCCAGAAGGTGAACGCTGTCTCAGAAAATCCCCCATAACGCAACACCTCAGCTTTTATTCTTGGAGCGGCTTTTAGCAATCGCAGCACGGAGCATTTCTGCGATATCAAGGTTATTAATATTCACTGCAAAGTCTAAGGCCGTCACATTATCCTTATTCCGAATATCCAGCCGAGCGCCCTTGTTGATTAATAATTGAACGATATCCTTGTTTCCATTGATCGCCGCCAACATAATAGCGGTGTTTCCGTCCTTGGTTTGAATATCAAGTCCTGCTCCCTTTTTTATCAACATTCGAGCTGTATCAGAGTTGTCATTGGCAACTGCCGCTATAAGTGCAGTGTCGCCAGTTAAGGTCTGGATATCAAGCATGGCCCCCTTGTCGATTAGCTTGCTGACGATTTTGTCACTATCCTTGATAGCTGCTGCAAATATCAATGCAGTATAGCCATTCTTATCCTGAATATCCAACTTGGCACCTTTGCTAATTAGCTTACGGGCAATTTCAATGTTGCTTCTGGTTGCCGCAAACATCAATGCTGTATCACCACTCTTATTTTGAGCATCCACCATGGCGCCCTTGTCGATTAGTTTTCGAGCGATTTCAGTGTTGCCGGCATCTAGTGCTAAAATAAGAGGGGTGTCGCCATCGGAGTTTTGAGTATTGATATCCTGACCGTTGACAATTAAAGATTCCTGCTGAGATACTTTTCCATCCTTCATTGCCCTTGATGGCGTTCGAGAGCAACCATTCACAACCATAAGAGCCAAAATAGGCAGGAAAGTTAAATAACGAAAAACTTTGTTTGTCATTACGCACCTCTTTAAATTTAGATACTTATGTGCACCACTCCTCGAGAGTGCCCAGCGGGAATTTATGAAATATATCAAATTAACCCTTGATCAGGTTGAGGAAAAGTAAAGTTAGACAAGAGCAATCTTGACTTTACCTGCCCACGGACACTTCACCTTAAAGGATCCTGGGATTTTTTGAAGCGGCTATTTGACAATGATCAGTTTGTAATTTCGTGTCCCAACACCGATTTTTTCCGCATGTTCCAGGCAAGTGCGCCACTCGGATTCAGGGGTCGAGTTGGTGAAGTGGTCGTGATGGTCAACGAAATCAGGCCTTGCCATATTTTTAAAGAGTTGACTCCCCGGTATCGGTTTAGCCTGCAGGCAGGCATCGACACAGGCCTGATCCAGCGCCAACGGATCGAATGAGGCAAACATCCCTAAATTGGGAAGGATGGGGACATCGTTTTCCCCGTGGCAGTCACAGTTAGGGGAAACATCTACAACCAGGGAAATATGGAAACACGGACGACCATCAAGGACAGCCTTGGTATATTCTGCCATGCGCCGGTTCAAAAGTTCGTTGGCCGCAAAAGTAGCAAAAGCAATGGCATCGAAATTACACGCTCCCAGGCAGCGCCCACAGCCGACGCAATTTTCTTCGTTAACGCGCATCTTCTTTGCCTCAGCATCAAAGGCGAGGCCGTTGTTAGCGCATTCCTTCAGGCATATAAGACAACCTCGGCACTTGGCTTCGTCAATCGCAGCTTTGCCGCTGAAGTGCTGCTCGGCCTTGCCAGCGCGGGAACCGCAGCCCATGCCGATATTTTTGATTGCCCCACCGAAACCGGTCATCTCGTGCCCTTTGAAATGCGTCAGGCTGATGAACACGTCCGCATCCATAATGGCACGTCCAATCTTGGCGGCCTTTACATATTCGCCTCCAACCACCGGCACTTCAATATCGTCGGTACCTTTTAACCCATCCCCAATCAGTATCGGACAACCGACGGTCAGCGGCGTGAAGCCATTTTCCCAGGCACATGCCAAATGCTCCAAAGCATTTTTCCGGCTCCCGGGATACATGGTGTTGCAATCGGTAAGGAAAGGTTTACCGCCAAACTCCTTGACCACATCGGCAACTGCCCTGGAATAATTGGGGCGAAGATAGCTGATATTACCGAGTTCACCAAAATGGAGCTTGATGGCAACGAACTTGCCCTCCATCTTCAGATTCTTGACTCCAGCCTTTTTAATCAGCTTTTTTAATTTGGTGGGCAGCCCGTCACCAAATGCCTTAGTACTAAAATCAGAAAAATAAACTTTTGCCTTTTCCATGGTGTGGCGCTCATTTCTCCTAGGTTTATGTTAATCGTCCTATAACTAACTATCCTTCAAGGAAAACCTTCTTGATTTTCACCAAAATAACTCCTTCAACAGAAGTCAACATCTTCCAATAAGTTGATACCATTAATGCCTACTCAATTCCCGTGATGAGGAACCAAAACGTGCCACATGCACCGGATCATTAAGCGGCGAGGGATGCTGACACCAAGCCAAGATATTCCGGTAAGGGACGATACGAACTTCGGGTTTAGCCAGAGCGTAAGCTATAAATTGCTCAATCACCTGGCGCATTTCCTGGTAGGTAATATTGGGAGGCTTGAAGTCCACACCCATTGCTTGAGCCGTATAGAATTGCGAATGTGCTCCGAACAACAGCGGTGCTCGGTTGCCGCGCAGCCGTTGATCAAGGCTATATTTCAGGGTTTCGAGATATTCCTCTTTATTAAACCCGGCGCCTCCCTCGATAAAACCAGCGACCATGTTCCAATCAAGGCCAGTGATTTTGCCACTAGAAATATCAAATTCCTTCCACTTAGCTTGGACTCCAGCCCGTAACCGAGGCGGCACGGAGAGATAATACACTGGCATCTCCCATAACCCTGGCTGCGGACCCACCTTGTGATCATCCGGACTTCCGTTATCTAGAGAATACGGCCAACGAAGATCTGTCCCATCGGAACGGTCGTCAAGCCCGTGCTCAATGGAACTGTCGTACGTAAACCGTAATTTACGCAGAGTTACGAAAGCGGCTTTATTGGTAAGCAGGAAAGGGGCCCGGAAGCCAATGATCGAAGTCGGCGATAAGTGGAGAGCGACCAGATCCTGTTTACAGCCGCCTATTTCCTGACGCCAGACAGAGGGAATGGTGGCCTCCGATGTGGCATGATGACGGGTATGTACCCCAATTTCATTGCCACTGGCTGCCGCTTTAACATAGATGCGACCCAAATCATTATCAGGCCGGGTCGTTTGCCCGTTGTCGGTATTGTTAAACAAGGTAACCCGTACTGGTGTTCCATCAAAGGTAGCTCTATTCCCTGTTCCAGGTGGGTTTCGCAATGGCTTAAGGGTATCTATAACCCAAGCCACACCTTCAACTGAATAATTATCGTCAAACCCGATGCTGACAAACTGCGGCGTCAGTTCTGCGGGGAGATGACCAGGGATTGCCTGTGCCGCATGGGTAACAGTCAAAAAAATGAACAAGAAAACGATGACTGATAGAAACAACGACTTCATGACGATATAATGGTTAGTTGTAGTAGTTACGACGTGACCTGACAAATGCCAGTTTATCACAGGTGCTTGCCAAGACCGATCTTAATAAAGTTTTTAATCAGTTCTCTACCTAGCAATATATCCTTGGTCTTCTAGCAGCCCGGAGCCATTCGCCGCCTCCGTGGCAAGCTGATCACATCGCTCGTTCTCCTGATGGCCATCATGACCTTTCACCCATAGGAATTTGACTTGGTGCTTTTCAATCAACAAAAGCAACCGCTCCCAGAGATCCACATTTTCGGCACGAATCCCGCCGCTACGCTTCCAGTTGTTCCGCTTCCATTTTACGGCCCAGCCCTTCGATACGCCATCGACCAGATACTTCGAGTCACTATAAACAGTGACCGTACATTCACGTTTCAGTGCCTCCAGAGCGACAATGCAGGCCAACAGTTCCATCCTGTTGTTGGTGGTATGCTGATACCCACCTGAGAGTTCACGACGGTGCTCTCCGCAAGCCAGGATCGCGCCATAACCTCCCCGGCCGGGATTTCCCAGGCATCCGCCGTCCGTGTAGATTTCAACGTGTTGCATTAAATGATATTCAGCGTCACTGCTGCACAACAAGCCGTTAAATAAGCATCCGCCTGATATCGATTAAGTTGGCCAGGAACTTGAAAGTCATGGCGCCGCGTAGCAGCCGCTATCGTCGGTCCAGAAAATAACTGTGTGACAGCGTGAGGATTGAGCTGAATCAACGCTTCCATTTTGAAAGTCACTGGTCCGCCAGCAAACGGACCTTTGGGTGCTCGCTGTTTTATACCTATATGTTCGATTTGTTGATCGAGAATGAACTCGCAGATTGCATCGTAAAATATACGAGCTGATTGTTGCTCTGCACTATCTCCATATTTGATCTTCCGGGTTTGACAGGAGACTAGCGATATCTCCGCATCCACCACATCTATGAGGGTCAAGATCGCCTCGCTCCCTTTTAACTCAACACCACAAACCCTCATCATCCCCTCCCCCACTGCTCTTTTCCGGCCGGTCATGAATGGATCCGATTATACTGATGTCAATATTTTTAAGGACATTTTCACAACGAGATCCTTAACTTTTTCTTCGCATGCAACCATATGAGGCGCTGATAAATGTGCTTGAAGATCTTCAAAACTACTCCACTTTTCAATTATTGTGACAACGTTTTCATTCAACTTCTGCGGGGGCAAGTTTGTTGGGAAATCCACGGTTGCTATATATTCAACACATCCCTTCTCTTTCAAGACAGTGGGTACATTTGACTAAATATTTTTATAAATTCCTTAACCTTATCTTCTTTAATATAAATTGAGGCAATTACGTTGATCATTTCAAACCTCTGTATTATTTCCCACTGATGCGTTCAGCGGTGCATTGTTGGCAGATACAACATGGGAGAAGTGGTCTCTCCGGCATTTGCATAAATTCTTCGGTGTGGATAGCCAGATCAGTTTTTAGGTGAACGACATTTGGGAAGAACACTTGAAAAAAAAATATTATGAACCTGGGGCGCCTTGAACCTTAACGGTTTCATAAGGTTCCACATAATATCCGACGATATTAGCATTTTTTTGGATATCTTCTAAATTTTTCCCTGTTATCGTACGTTCATAATATCCGCGATTTGGATTATTGGCTTCTGACAGTCGCATTGTCACCTTGCCATCATTTTGCTCCAAACCTGTTACCTCAGCGAGGTGTCCAATCCTTGCATTTCCGCCAGGTGTTCTGATGATTGCGACACATTTTTCATAGGGAACAGATGTATTGATAATCGATAATTTTGAAGCAAAAGACGTGAGATCTTGAGCTGGCAGTTTAATTCCTCGCTGCTGCCTTAAATACAAAACGCAATTATGATCGTTCGTTCCTTTGCCAACTTTTCTGACTACCGCATTGGCCGCAGAAGAGTTTATCGGACAGGACGTAGATGGTCTTGATGAGTTCTTAATTGTGGGGGAGTATGTAACCCTTCGACTCGATGATGTTGAAGACGTCTTTGTTGTTACGGTAGTAGTCCAAGATGAGGTAGAACTTGTGACCGCAGCCTGACATAAACCAACCTCCTGTACCAGGAAAAATGCGAGGAGAGCCTTTATTATGAGTGCTCTTTGCATAATCCCAATACTCTTCTGGCAACTGAGCAATACATGCCCGTATATTCTCTGGCTAAAATATGAGATATCGTCATCACCATAAAATTCCGTGAGGCATCATCAATTGGAGCAAGACCATTATAGAGAAGCGTTAATGCCCACTCCGTCCTTTCGCAACAACAATTACATTCTGATACACGAGACAAAAAAAGTCTGGCTCATGCAAGGCAGTTGATGGGCATCCTTGAAATTGTAGTTGAGAAGCTAGCTGGAAAAATTTGAGCTACCGGATCATGTCACCATCAAGCCGACAGATAGTGTGAAAAATCTGTTTTCATAGCTTCCGTTTCTCTGGTTAAAGAATCTCGAGTAACCATCTTAAGAAGCAAAACTCCCGCTTCCTATCACAGCTTTTTTTGATAGTATTTATTACATCTAGCCGAGCAAAAAAAGATTATAAAGAAGTGGAAGGGAAATGAAGCTCAGTACTATGCCAGCTCCAACAAAGGCTGCGGTAAGTCGGGGTCTAAGATTAGCCATGATGGTTAGAGCTCCGGCCGACACCATTGGTGGCATCCCCGCCTCAAAAATAGCCACCCGCACCACCTCACCATCAAATCCCGCTACCCTGCAGAACAGAAAAGCCAAAAGGGGTGCAATTATGAGTTTTATAACCAATCCGGAACAGAGTGGACCCGTTACGTCCTTACTAAAGCGCATACTCAATTGAAAACCAACAGCTATCATCACCACCGGCACCAACGTACCGGTCAAGGCATTGAGTATAGATACTGCAACGGAAGGATAGGTAACGCTTTTTAACAACAATGCACAAAGCAGCGCGATAAATGGCGGAAAGGTGAAAATCTTCTTTTGTACAACTCGCAGAGTTGGTTTATTTTCCCCCGACCCGTACATTGCCAAGATGAAAGAGCCATAAGTAGCTAAAGCAAGGAAAGAACCTAATTGATCATATAACACTGCGTAAGGAATGGCCTGTTCGCCAAAAAAGGCCTTTACCATAGGAACGCCAAGAAAAGACGTGTTGCCCAAAGGAACAAGCAGCAGTAGGCAGCCGGTAGTCGGGCGGTCCCATTTGAATAATCGAGCCAAGAGGACGATAACCGCCCAAGAGAAGATCAACATCCCCCAAGGCATCAAGGTAAGAACCATAAGCTCGCTTGAGAAAGTCAATTGCGGTATCTTCAAAAGCACCATGGCAGGAAGTGATATATAAATCACAAACGCATTAAGAACCACACCCGTATCCCGGTGGAACCCAGGGATCCTTCGGAGAACTATTCCTATCAGCAGATAGGTTACGGTAACTAAAAAATTTTCCATAGCCAAACATATCCTCACGGGGTGATACCCCCTATAAGAATTTAACACCTGCCAAAGGTAGCACTGGAGTAGCACCAACAAAAAAAGCACCTAACTCAAAAAGAGCCAAGTGCTTGATTTTAGTCTGGAGCCGATAAGCGGACTTGAACCGCTGACCTACTGATTACGACTCGATAGAATCTAGTTTTTGAATAAGTAGACATGAGTAAAGAAGAGTAGCCTTAATAAACAAAATTAATGTTATTTCAAACAATTAAACACAACCTACTATCTATTACTGCTGGCCTATCTTTACTCTGACTTACTCATTTCTAACAGGAATTTTGGCAAAACTAGATTTGAAAAATTCGAAGAACGTCAAAATTAAAATCAAAGCAGATACCGAGGCCAATAAAGCCCAAGCTTGTATGCGACAGTATGATCCAATTTGTGTAATGAGCAAAGATGGACGCCTAGACTGGTGCAACAGGGTGTTAGTAGCGACCGACGTTAATCGGCGTCTCCCCGGTAATTTGTGACAGACGAAGACGATACCGATCCAGTTCGTCTATTCGCTGTTGATCGTTCATGTGCGCAGGCCCGTATACAATTTGTGGAGCTAAAACTTCAATACCGACAAATTGCAACATGCCTCGATGAATAGGCTTAAGCAATCCAAGCATGTCGCCGTTGAATCCATCTGGCTGATAATGTTCCTCAGCGCCACCTGTTGTTAACGACAGAAGGGCACGTTTTCCTTTAAAAATACCCGTCTCGTAAATTCGTCCGCCACCGTATGCACGCCCCATGGCAAAGATTCGATCCACCCACCCTTTGAGCACAGCAGGAAGGCCGAACCACCAGAGGGGAAACTGCCAGATCATCAGATCGCACCATTCGAGCTTTTGCATTTCAGACTCTAGGGCCTCTGCAAAGCCATTGTGCTCGGTAGCGTAGAGTTCCTCCAATTGCGGTTTCAGGTAATCTGGGTTTTTGACTGTCTTAAAATTGGTACGCCCGGAGATTGGGTCAAAAGCCATGGCATGAAGATCCGAACTGCGGACCTCGGCACCGGAAGTTGTCAATGCCTCGATGGCCGTAACGAACATGGCATGATTGAAACTCTTCGGTTCCGGATGCCAATAGACAATAAATGCCTTCATAGTCCTCCTCACAGCTATCAACTGCTTACAGATGTTTTTTTTGGGGCCAGCGACGAGCATGTCTAGCGCACTGCCGTTTTCCTACCATCATCGGATAAAATTCATATAAATTTTATTTTCCTGTTCCGGCGGGACAATAGTGCCCTTGCCATGTTCGACGAGCTTCAACAGCCAGGCCATGTTTCTGCCGAGCGTCCGCATGATCTGTTTACCTTCTTCATCCTGCGTTGCCTCTCCCGGCTTGGTGCCGTGAATTACATTCCAATAATTAGAGCTGGGTAGTAACATTTCAGAATAGCAAAGAAAATTGTTGAGTTGATTGAAGGTAGGGAGGCCGCCAGAACGTCGCACTGCCACTACCGCCACGCCCACTTTATGCCGCAACATCGAGTTATTGACACCTGTCACGTAAAATGCCCGATCAAGAAATGATTTCATAGTGCCTGCTATGGCGGAATAGTGGACCGGTGAGCCAATAATAATACCGTCAGCCCCTTTCATTTTCTGAATCCATTCGTTGACCGGATCTTCGGTTTGGATGCATTGCTCGTTTTTCTTTTTGAAACACTGGCCGCAGGCCAAACAGCCCCGGACAGCCTTGTTGCCAACGTGGAAGATCTCGGCAACGATACCTTCCTTTTCCAACTCGTCAGTCACCATGTTGAGTGCGTGCCAGGTATTACCTTTTGCATTGGGACTACCATTAAATGCGACGACTTTCATGTAAATTCTCCTTGTGGTATGAATGAAGATGTTCTTCCCTTTTGCAATCTTGTGACCTATATTGCACCATAGGTTACACCACGTCAATAACGCACTTATTTGGAACGTAGTATCAATGAGAGAACATAGTACCCAAAAGGGAACAGTAAATTTGTACTCACAGAAAAGCTCTACGGAGCAAACCGGTAATGATATCTTGGTATATCGTGAGAAGGAATATACTTGTGGCATCGATGTTACCTTGGCGGTAGTCGGTGGCAAATGGAAGGCATCTATCCTCTGGCATCTCGCTCGTGAGACTATGCGGTTTTCCGAACTGCAACGGCAGTTCGCTGAAACTACCCGTAAGATGCTCACCCAACAATTGCGCGAGTTGGAGGCCGACGGCCTTGTGCATCGCGAGGTCTACCCTCAAGTGCCACCCAAAGTGGAGTATTCGTTAACCAGCAAAGGACGGAGCCTCACCCCCGTCCTTGACAAGATGTGCGACTGGGGGCGGGAATATATCAGTTCCTGAATCATCTCTTGAAGCTTGCGTTGAGACGAATCGGTAGACGAATGATCACATCCTCTTGCGTTGAAGTAATTTAGGGCTAATCCAATCAACATAGAGGTGGCTCCGTTCGTCCGGACAGTTTTTTCTCTTTTTCAAGTGGAGTCTCTGCTTTTTTAAGCTGCCTGTT
>CAZSIJ010000008.1:0-92106 GCA_964607065.1 uncultured Desulfobulbus sp.
GCGGTCGCGGCCTCCTGCTAGCCCAGGATGGCCTTTCGGGTAAATGGAGCTATCCAGCCTTTTACAGCATGGGTTCGGTTTCACTAGGATTCCAGATAGGTGCCGATGCCTCAGAGATTATCCTTCTTATTATGACCGAACGCGGCCTGGGCGCCATGCTCTCCACTGATTACAAGCTCGGTGCCGATGTGTCGGTAGCAGCCGGACCGATAGGGGCTTCAGCCAAGGCGCAGACAGCCGACATCCTTGCTTTTGGACGCTCCCAGGGTGCTTTCGGCGGTATCAGCGTCGAGGGAGCGGTCATCTCGCCGCTGAATGACTGGAACCGGATCTATTACGGCAAATCAGTGCAGGTCTTTGACATCATTAACAACCAAAGCGTTACCAATAAACAAGCCGAACCGCTCCGCGAGCTCATGCCCAAGCCCGGCAAGAGCTCCCAAACACTTGGCAGATAGGAAGACACGGCAAAAGTTCAAAAACCATCACCGTGACATGGTGCTGATCCCAGTGACCGAACAACCGATTTTCATCATCAATCACCCCCAACCCGGGATTCTTGTGGTCAACCTCGGTGGTTCCTGGACCCTGCACACCAATCCGCCCGCACCGACCGAATTGCTGGCGGCGATTAATGACACCATCCGTTGCCTCTCCTTTACCAGCGAGCGACTGGAGGACTGGGACACCCGGCTGCTGATCTTCCTCAAAACCGTCATATCCAACGCCCGACAACACCACATCGAGATCAATCTCACCGGATTGCCACCGGGGGCGCAACGGTTGCTGTCGCTTTCCGAGGCGGTTCCAGAAAAATCGACCTACTCCAAAGGTGTCCACGATTCCTTGATCACCCGTATTGGCTACAGGTCCATCGAACTCTTCGCTCAATTCCGTGAAATGGCTGCCTTCACCGGCGAAATCATCCTTGAATTCCTGACGCTCCTCTCCGGAAAATCACCGTTTCGTGCCCGTGATTTTTTTTATTTTGTCCAAGCCTGCGGGGCTGAATCGCTGCCGATCGTTTCCCTGATTGCCGTGCTGGTGGGTGTGATCCTCTCTTTTGTCGGTGCCGTGCAACTGCAGATGTTCGGGGCCCAGATCTATGTGGCCAACCTGGTCGGCCTCGGCATGGTATTGGAGATGGGGGCCCTGATGAGCGGTGTGATCGTCGCCGGTCGCATCGGCGCGGCCTATGCAGCGCAACTGGGCACCATGCAGGTCAACGAAGAAATCGATGCCTTACGCACTATAGGCATTTCGCCGGTGGGATTCCTGGTCCTACCCCGAATGTTGGCCCTGATGCTCATGCTGCCGCTGCTCTGCATCTATGCCGACATCATGGGTATCCTAGGCGGCTCAGTTATCGGGGTCACCATGCTTGACCTCTCCCTGATTGAATACCTGGAACAGACCCGCAAGACTCTGCACCTCAGCCAATGTGGCCAGGGCTTGCTGAAGGCTTCGGTCTTTGGGGTACTGATCGGCTACGCCGGCTGCCTGCGCGGCATGCAGTGCGGCCGTAGCGCCCTGGCGGTAGGCGAAGCCACTACTTCGGCTGTGGTCACCTCGATTGTCTTGATCGTAGTTTCGGACTCGATCATAACCTTTATCATCAATATGAAATAGGTCTGGCGCTATATGACGGCCCCAATCCCTGCAATCAGCGTCAAGGCCCTGACGATGGCTTACGGCAGTTTCGTCCTGCAGCGCGATCTCAATTTTTCCATTGGTCGAGGCGAGATCTTCGTTATCATGGGAGGCAACGGCTGCGGCAAATCTACCCTGCTCCGCCACATGCTCGGCCTCAAGCCGCCAGCGAGCGGGTCCATCTGGTACGGCGAGGAGAACTTCTGGGAACTTCCTGATGATGACCGCGCCCGGATTCTCCGCACGACCGGCATCCTCTACCAGACCGGAGCCCTGTGGAGTTCGATGACGCTTGCCGAAAATGTCGCCCTGCCCCTCCTCCATTACACCGATCTCTCGCCAGAGGTTATCCGGGAGCTGGTGTCCTTTAAACTCTCCTTGGTTGGACTAGCCGGGTTCGAGGAATTTTATCCAGCCGAACTTTCCGGTGGGATGCGCAAACGGGCGTCTCTGGCTCGGGCGATCGCCCTGGATCCTGAAATTCTTTTTTTCGACGAACCTTCGGCCGGACTCGATCCTATCAGCGCCCGAATTCTTGACGAACTGATCCTGGAACTCCGGGAAAGCCTCGGGGCAACCCTGGTTGTCGTCACCCATGACCTGGCGTCGATTTATACCATCGCCACCAACTCGGTCTTCCTCGACGGCGACAGCAAAACCATGCTGGCAACAGGGGATCCCAAAACCCTGCTGCGGGAATGCACCAATACGACGGTGCTTAATTTTCTCACCCGGGGGACCGGGGAACGGGAGGTTAGAACGGTTTGAGCAAAAAAGCCAATCCCACCCTAGTCGGCACCTTTGTCCTAGCTGCTGTTGTCCTGACCGTTGCTGCCATTATTACGCTCGGCAACATCAAGCTGAAGGATAATAAATTCCGCTGCGTCGCTTTTTTCACCGGCTCGCTCTACGGTCTCGACATCGGCGCATCGGTGACTTTCCGGGGGGTAGCCATCGGTCGAGTCAGCAAAATCGAAATTAATTTCGATAGCCAACAAAATAATTATATCATTCCGGTGTACATCGACATCGAGCAGACCCCGGATCTCGGCGACAATCAGGCAACAAGCTGGGATCCGAAAAATATTCAGCAACGAATGCAGCAACTCATCAGCCAGGGAATGCGGGCACAACTTAAAATCAGCAGCCTGTTGACTAGCAAGCTCTATGTCGACCTGGCCTTCTATCCCGATACTGAGGCGCACCTGCACAGCAAAAACGACAAACTGTGCGAGATTCCGACCCTGCCGTCGGGACTGGAACAAATCACCCAAAAACTGGAAAGCCTGCCGCTCAGCGAGATCCTCAACAAAACCGCCAAGGCTCTCGACGGCATTAACAGCATCATCAACTCGACTGAAACCAGACATTCTCTCCAATCTCTGGATACCACGCTCACCCGCCTCGATACGCTTCTGGGTCACGCAGACACTGAACTTCCCGGCCTGATCGCCGAATTAAAAAAGGGACTGGCAAATTTCTCAACGCTGACTGCCGCGGCAAATAACATCCTTAGAACAACGGACAAGGAACTCCCGTCGTTGAGCCGCGATTTCCACCAACTGTTGCTAAACCTCAACGGAACGGCAACCGCACTTACAAAAACATTAAAAAACATCGAACAATTGACAGAAAAAGATTCCACCCTGTCCTATCAGCTCGCCACCTCCCTCCAGGAAATCGAGAAGGCCGCTTCCTCCCTCAAGCAATTGACTGAATACCTGCAACAGAATCCCAATGCCCTGATTTTCGGTCAAGGAAAAGACAAACCATGAAGCATCCAATGAAGCCATACCTACAACAATCATTATTGCTACTGTGCGCCCTCTTGCTCAGCGCCTGCATTGCCGGCCCGACGGCCAATACGCTCTATACCCTGCAACCGGTCAAACAAGACCGATTGGGCCAGGAATTCTCCGGTTTTGGGGAAATGATTCTGATCATGCCGGTCCGGTTGGCGCCGCAGCTGCAAGGTAGGGGCTTGGTCAGTCAACGCTCGGCCACCGAATCCAAGACTTCGCTTAACAATCTCTGGGCGGGTCCACTGGATCAGCAGATCGCCGAAACTGTCGTCAGCAATCTGAAAAATATCCTGGGCACAGACAACGTTGCCGTCTACCCTGGCCCCCGCTTCGGTGTTATCCGCTATCAGGTGGAAGTCGAAATCAACGATTTTAGCGGCTCTGAGCAGTCATTCACCACCCGTGCCGTCTGTACCCTGAGCGATGCCGCCAGCAAAACCATGCTGTCCAGAAAATCGTTCCAGCAGACTCTGAACATCGACAAACCCGACTATTCAGGCTATGTTGAGAAGGCTTCCCAGGCTATCGGAGATTTGAGCAAAGAGATGGCTGCCGCCCTGCTGGCAGCCCGTCAATCACAACCCACCCCACGGTCCCATGAAAAATAAACACACACTGCTGTTCCTGTTTGCCCTGTTGATCATCCTGGCTGGTTGCAACCATTTAAAACCAGAAACCTTATTCAGCAGTCTCACCGGACCTGAAAAACTCAAAGTCGGCATCGCCAGCGACGCACCACCGCTTGCCTACAAAAATAACGAAACCCTAACGGGACTGGAAACAAAATTCGCCGCCGGCCTGGCCCGCTCCGTCAACAAGACGCTTGAGTTTGTTGAACTGCCGCGGCAGGGACTGGCACAAGCCCTGGTGGACAAGAAGATCGACATCATCATGTCCGGACTGACCGCAGCTACCGCGCAAGAGCTAAAGTTGGCCGCCACTACGCCATATCTGATCTCGGGCCAGGTCGCCCTGGTTCATCTCGATGTCTACAAACAACTGGGCAACAGCACCCGCAATCTTACGGAACCGAAAGTACGGCTTGGCGTCGTCACTGAGAATTCCGGCGACATCTTCATCAAAGGACTCAACCCCCAAGGGAAAACAATCCGATTTGCCTCGGCTCTAGAAGGGGTGAAAGCCCTGATCGGCAACACCATCGATGTCTTTATCTACGACCTACCCGCTAATTTCTACTATGCATCCCTCTATGTCGACAAGGGTTTGACTCCGGGAGCGACCCTCATGACCCGCGAGCAACTGGTCTGGGGTGTACGCCCTGATGACCAGGCAATGCTCAAAGCAGCCAACGAATATTTGGCCACCATCCAGCAGAGCGGCGAACTCCAGAACCTGATCGAACGTGCCATCCCCTTCTATAATAACACCGCCTACAGTCCTAAAAAATAACTCTTCCGAGGGAAGTATAGGTGACCACCCCCCTCGACATCTTCACCCCTACAGCGTTTTCTTGTGCCCGATCAGCCCTCGAACTGCAGATCCATCTGCACCAGCCTGCGGTAGAGCGATTCGCGCCCCATCAGTTCATCATGGCTGCCCTGCTCGACAATACGCCCCTGATCCATAACCACGATCCGGTCCACCCGGCGAATAGTGGAGAGTCTGTGGGCTATCACCAGCGAAGTCCGGTCGCTGAACCCGGCCGCGATCGCCTGTTCCAACATGTTCTCCGATTCAGTGTCAATGGAGGCGGTGGCCTCGTCCAGCACCAAGATAGCTGGGTTGCGGTACAGGGCCCGGGCAAAGGAAAGAAGTTGCTTCTCCCCCTGAGAGAGGTTGAGCGCTCCCTCGCCGATCACTGTTTCCAGGCCATCTGGCAGTCGGTCGATGAAAGATTGGATGCCTGTCTGGTGGAGCAGTTCAGTTAGTCGGGCCTCGTCCGTTTCCTGGTCCAGGACAATGTTGGCACGGATGGTATCCGGCATGATGAAGATATCCTGCATGATGATACCCACCCGCTGCCGAAGGGCCTGCAACGGCAGATGGCGGATATCCTGGCCGTCGATGAGGACTGAACCTTGCCCAGGATCGTAAAAACGAACCAGAAGCGAAATCAGGGTCGATTTTCCCGCCCCGGTTGACCCAACCAAGGCTACGGTCTCACCTGGAGCAATGGCCAAATCGATCCCTTTGAGCACTGGGTGGTCCGGTTCGTAACCGAAACGCACCTGCCGAAACTCGATGCGAGCACTTGCTGCCTCCGCCCTCCCTGATTGCACCGGTTCAAGAATAGCCATGACAGAACGGGTATCGAGCGTCTGAAAAATGCGCTCGGCCGAGGCCATGGCAGACTGGACAATCGAATATTTCTGGGAGAGCTCCCGTAGCGGCTGGAAAAAGAGCCGCATATAAGAGAGAAAGGCGGCCAGTTCACCGATCGTCAACTGCCTGCGAACAACTTCGCCGCCACCGTACCAGATGAGCAGTGCGATAGCCGCAGAGGCCATCAGTTCGGTCAGTGGCATGAAGGCCCCGAATATCCGGATCTGCCCGAACGATCGCAGCAGGTATTCGCGGGTCAGTTCGCTGTACGCCCGGCTGCTCCGTTCCTCAGAGCCAAAGGCCTGAATAACGCCGACCCCGGCGAGCGATTCGGCGAGAAAGGCATTGATTTTGGCCATCTGCGACCTGATCGCCCGAAAGGTTGCGCGGGCAAAGCGTGAGAACACTAGGGTTGAGACCAGGGCCAAGGGCACAAAAATTGCCATGACCAGAGCCAGTCGCACATTCATCATCGCCAAAAAACAAAAGATCCCGATCAGTTTAAGACCGTCGTTGCACAGGGTGACCATCACCGAGGTGAACATCTCGTGCATGTTCTGGATATCGTTAGTTAACCTGGTGACCAGACGCCCGGCGGGCTGATTGTGGAAATAGGCAAGATCCAGGGTCAGAAGATGGGCGAAAAGGTGCTGACGGAGGCGGTGCATAATCGATTGGCCGATCCATTCGAGTACCACCACCTGGCAGAAGGTGGCAAGAAACACCACACCGACCAACAGGCCGTACTGCAGGGCCACCCGGCCCAGCCCGGCAATCCGCTGGCTATGGGTGAGGGTGTCGGTGACAATATAGTGATCGATGCCCAACTGCATCAACCGAGGCAGGCCGAGGGTCGCGGCGGTGACGACCAGGGCGAGGACCACCGCCCCGGCCAATCCGGCCCAATGGCCCGAACAGTAGACCAGAATCCGCCGCCAGAGCCGGGCATCGCCAATGGAACCGGCTTGCCCATCTTCTGAGTAACCGAAATTATGCATCGTTTTGCTGTTTCTCCACCATCGCCTGGTAGAAGGGGTTAGCCAGGAGTTCCTCGTGTCGCCCCTGCTCGACAATCCGGCCTGCATCGAGCAGGACAATCCGGTCGCAGTGACGCAGGACGTTGACCCGGTGAGAAACAAGCAGGACCGTCTTGCCCTTTAGGGTTGCCAGGATTCCTTGCAGTACTTGTTGTTCCGTCTCGACATCAATGGCCGATAAGGCATCGTCGATAACCAGCATAGGCCGGTCGCAGAGCAGGGCTCTGGCCAAAGCCAGCCGCTGTCGCTGACCGCCGGAAAGCTTCACACCCCGCTCACCGATAATCGCCTGATAGCTGCCGGTAAAGGTCCGGATATCGGCATCAATGGCCGCTGCTTGCGCCGCCGCCTCGATTTCAGCCGCTGTGGCCTCCGGTCTACCGAAGGCGATATTATTCGCGATCGTGTCGGCAAAGAGCACCGAATCCTGACCGACATAGGCAATGCACTGCCGCAGCTGAGCCTGCGAGAGTTGATTAACATCCTGACCTCGGAAATAAAGCATCCCATCCGCCACCGGGTACATCCGCAGCAGCAATTTACACAGGGTTGACTTACCTGATCCGGTCCGGCCGGTCATACCCACCAACCCTGGTCCGATCTCAAGATCAATACCACTGAGTACCGGACGAACAGAGGCACCGTAGGCAAAGGTCAGGCGGCGACAGAAATAGACAGTGGGAGCGACTGGAGGCGCAGCCAGGGCTAACCCTGTACTGACCGTTGGTTGTTCTGAGAGCAGGCGATGGATCCTGCGGAGACTGGTTACCCCTCGCTGGGCCAGATTGGCTACCCAGCCGATGGCCATCATCGGCCAGATCAACATATAGAGATAACTGACAAAAGCGACAAAGGAACCGATCGAAATCTGCGACTCAATAACCAGAGCCCCGCCGTAATAGAGCAGCAGCAGCATCGCGATATTGCCGATCAGGGTGGCAATAGGAAAGAGCAATCCCTGAATCGCAGCGACCTTGAGGTTGCTCCGCACATACGCTTCCCCCAAGGCATGAAATTGCTGTTCCTGAAATCGTTCCAGGGTGTAACCCTTGATCAACCGAATCGACACCAGGGTGGCCCGGGCAAATTCGGTGAGTAGAGAAAACTGTTCCTGCACCAGATTAAAGCGTTGGTGCAAGCGGCCAGACAGTATCCGGGTACAGACAATCAAGAGTGGCATAGGCAAGAGGGCGATCAGGGTCAGCTTGACGCTGATCGCCAGCATAAAGACCAGGGCTGCCGATGACATGACCAAAGCATCCACCGACGCCACTAACCCCATGCCGCAAGCCATCTGAATGGCATTGAGATCGTTGCTGGCATGAGCCATGAGATCGCCGGTCGTCCACCGTTCAAAAAAAGGCGGATCCATATACAGGACATGGGTAAACAACCGGTCGCGCAGCTTTTTCTCAAGAATTCGTGAAAAACCGATGATCAGATAACGCCAGATGAAACGGAGCAGGGCCACAATCACCGCCACCAGACAGACAGCTCCGCTTAGTCCGAGCAACTGCGACGGGGTTGCAATCCCCCTAGAAAGAGCATCGACCGCTGTCTTGACGAAGCGGGGGATGATAAGTTGAAGAAAATCAACCACGATCAGCGCCAGAAAACCGCTGCCAAGTCGCAGCCAGTGCTCCCGAAAAATTGGCAGCACCAGGCGCAACAGCGTTTTGATCTCGGTAGGGGGCGAGGGTTCAGTCATGGCAGCGAGGGTAGAAGTTCTTCATAGGCAGCGGTCAGCAGGATGAATTGTTCGGTATTGCCCCCCTTGTCCGGATGCAGTTCATGAGCCTTTTGCCGGTACAAGCGGGTGAGATCCTTCTTGCGCAAGCCCGCCAGTTGCTCACCGCTAAACCCGAAGATCGTGAAGGCCTGCTGCCGGGACATCCTGCCGCTATCGGCGGCAGATGTACTGCGATAGGATCTTCGTGAACGGGTAAATCGTGCAAACCGAGCCCAACCCATTGGTTCCTCAGGAGCTGCATCAAAATACATGATCAAATAACGGACCAGGTACGGTGGCAGACAATCGAAGGGGAGAACCCCCTGCCAGAAAGTCGGGTCAACGGCCAAACGGCAGACCTCCTCGACAAACAGGATGTCGAGCCGTTCGCAGTCGAGGGCCTGGGGGATAGAACGGGCGAAGCTTTCCGGGAAAAAACGCTCTAGGGCAAAGATAGTGAACAGATACTGTTGGTATTCCCTGGGCGGCAGGACCTGTTCCTGGGCTAGGATCAACTGTTCAATCTCGTCTCGCGACTTATCGAGCAGGATGATGTAGAGGGCCTGGGACTTGTCGACCGTCTCAACCGAGGTCCGTCCCAGCCGGAGAAAATGGAGCCGGCGGCGGTCAATGGCATGCGTCTCGTGCAGCGCCCGGTTACGCAAAGTTTCGGCTGCAGGCTGCCAGCTCCGGTATTTATGCCGATTGCGAAACGGTTGCAGCCTGTTTTTGATGTACGGATCAACAAAGGGGAACAACAACTCCTCCAACTCGCTATCCGAGGCCGCAGCTCCCTTATCCTGGAGCCGCCGGAGAAGATCTTCGTCGATATGAAACGAGGTTTCGCTGCTGTAGACGATGAATCGACCAGGATCTCGACCAAGATCCTCCAGGTCGCGGGAACAAAAAATCCCGCCGCTCAGGTAGGATTCCCGGAGGATATAGTGATGATGCCGGAGACCTATTTCTTTTCGGGCAAGGTACATGAGGGACGACCGGTTGACGAACAATCGACAAAGGCAAAAACCCAGAGCGACACGGCGGTGCCAACCGTGTCGGCCAACTTCTTAGAGGAAACGGTTAACAATATCCTCGACCAGATCGATCGAAAAGGGTTTAGCCAACGCCGCTACGAAATCATACTCGGCATAGCGCAGCATAGGCTCACTGCCACCATCGCCGCTGATAGCGACCATGGTCGCTTCAGGATCGAGCGCCTTTATCTGGCGCGCCGCTTCAAGCCCGCCCATGCCATCGTTCACCCACAGATCGAGCAATACCAGATCAAAACAATTTCCGGATTCGAGCTTCTCCCGGTAGAGAGCGACCGCTTCTTCGCCATCGATGGCCACGGTGACCTCGCAGCCGTAATGCTCAAACATTTTTTTATTGATCAGCCGCATCATCTCTTCGTCATCCATGACCAGCACCTGCCTTCCACGCCCCTTTGCCTCAAGAAATCTTGGATCGGTAACGACTCCATCCTGCACCGGAAAATAGAGATAGACTGTGCAACCACCCCCAGGGGGTGAATCGATCCATATGAATCCACCATGTTTTTTGACAATGGAATGAACAATGGTCAGTCCTAACCCCATCCCTTTCTGCGCACCCTTCTGCTTGGTTGAAAAATAGGGATCAAAAACCTGATCGAGAAAACGAGGGTCTATGCCTGGGCCAGAGTCCTGAAAGGCGATGCGAACAAAATCACCACTCACAATGGGTTGTCCGGTTCGAGCAGCCTCTTCAATGCCGTCGACCCTATCCATGGTCACTTCAATGCAGCCCTCACCACGCATAGCATCGACCGCGTTCCTGGAAAGATTCGTAAAGACCTGGCGGACAAGTGCTGGGTCCAAGTTGATGGAAAGCTCTTCCTCGCCGATACTAAGATGCGAGCTGATATTCGTGCCTACAAGATCCTGCTGTAACACCTCGTCGATCAGACTCCGCAGTCGAACCTGAGATTTCTGTGGCAGATACGTATTGGAAAAAGTTGTAAACTGGCGGATCAACTGCACGGTAAGATCAAGAGCCTTGCCTGTTTCGATGAGGAGACCGTTGACCTGGTCGTCACGGCAGATATAACGGGCCATCTCGACATTGCCGTTGATGATGGTCAGCAAATTATTGAAATCGTGGGCTATACCGCTGGCCATCAGCGACATGGCATCCATTTTCTGAATGACCTGCAACTCCTTTTCCAGCTGCCGCTGCCGTTGTTCCAAAGCCTTGCGACGGCTGACATCCTGCAGAATGCCGATGATAAAAAAGGTGTCATCCTCCGCCATTGGCACAAGATTGCAGATTATCTGCCGATCCTCCAATTGGACAGGATCCTCATAACTAAAAACCAGAGGCTGCAACAAGTCTGGCGGTGCGAGCTGCGAAAGCCAATCCTCCATCCGTTCTCTGGCAGATCGCGACAACAGCTGGGCAAGCGATCGGCCCAGCACCTGAGCCTCCGGCAGGGCTAACAGCTTGACAGCGGCTCCGTTGGCCATAACGATACGACCGGCATGGTTGAGTTCCACCACGCCCTCGCTCATTTTCGCCAAAACAATCTCTTGGTGCTTCCTGCTGACCAACAGTTCGCGGGTGACCTCGCGTGAGTAGAGCCCGGTCATGCCTTCGATACTGAATCCTTTCCGCTGATTGGTTTGAAATTTTTCAAGCGCCGCTTTAAGGTGAATCGACATCGTGGCGGCAGGGCCCTTGGCAATGCAGACATCAGCTCCGATCCGCAGGGTATGGTCATCGTCCTCCATGGCAACGCCGGAGAGGACCACCAAAAATATATCTTCTAACTCTTTAGTATTGCGGATGATATAACAGAGCTTTTCGCCGTCGATCTTGGGCATGATCAGATCGGTAAAAATAACGTCGGGACGGTGCTGCGCTATGCAGTCCAAGGCCTGCAGACCGTCTTCGGCGATCTGGACAATACAGCCCTCGGCCTCAAGGACGTAACTGACTATTTTCCTGATGACCGGACTATTATCGACGACTAATGCGCGTATCTCAGCCATGAGTGAGCAGTTCCTTGACAGTTGTGGCAAGCTCGCGGACATCGAAGGGTTTGCTGAACACTCTGTCCGCACCCAACTCCTGTGCCGCCGGCAGATAGGCATCCGGGCCAATGCGACCGCCGCCGGAAATGGCTATAATCTTGACCAGAGGATATTCCTTTCTCAATAAGGTTATGGTCTCCAGCCCTTCCTGCTCGGGCATGATCAGGTCAGTGATGACTAGATCAGCCTGCTGCTTCCGTTGCTGGATCATGCCCTCACGACCATCTGCCGCCTCAATGACCTCATGACCAGCCCACTCCATTACCTGGCGAAGCAGTATCCGTATCTGATCGTCATCATCAATGATTAAAATCCTCATTGCACCCCTCTGTCCTTATTAGGCAGGACATCCCTAATGGCAGTCGCCAGGAGCCGCATATCCACCGGTTTCGCCAAAAACCGATGCACCCCGGCCTTCTGGGCCTCTTCCGGCGTCACCGCCTCGCTATACCCAGAACAGAGAATGATGGGCAGATCCGGTTGCATGGCCTTGACTCTAGTTGCCAACTGTAATCCGGTCATTCGCGGCATGGTATGATCAGTAATCAACAAATCAATGTGCTCCTGTCCCTTGGTGAAATAGTTCAAGGCCTGTTCGGGGCTGGTTGCCGGCAACAGCCGATAGCCGAGATAGGATAACATTCCAGTACGCATTTTCACAATATCCTCTTCATCATCGACAAAAAGGATCGTTTCGGTGCCGCGCGGCAAGGAAACGATCTCTTCATCCTCGCCGGCAACCTCCTGCACTCGCGGGAAAAAGACGGTGAACACCGTACCCTTTCCCAACTCCGACTTTACGTCGATAACGCCATCATGGGAAACGATAATCCCATGGATTACAGCCAGTCCCAGACCGGTTCCGTCGCCGACTTCCCGGGTTGTGAAAAAGGGATCAAAAATCCGTTCAAGCGTTTCGGGAGGCATACCCCTGCCCGTATCCTTAACCGTAAGGACGACATATTTTCCGGGCACCAGGTCGTTATAACGAAGCTGTTCCGCTCTGCCGGTCTCGATCTCCCGCAGCGACACTTCGATGACACCGATTTCGTTCTCAAGTGCTTGAGCTGCATTGGTACAGAGATTCATCAACACCTGCTGGATCTGACCTGGGTCGGCAGAGATCATGCCGATATCCTGGGCCACAGCAACCTTGAGTTCGATGGTTGCCGGAAATGAGGCCCGTAACAGACGACAGACCTCTTTGACCACCGGGGCAATCATAAGATTTCTCCGTTGATTGGTCGCCTGACGGCTGAAGGCCAGAATCTGACCGACCAGATCTTTGGCCCTGTTACCGGCCCGCTTGATGGCCTGAATATGGTCGGCTATTTCCTCAAAGGTGATTGGTGGCCCGCCAAACGGATTATCCCCAGCTTTTTGGATCGGTAGGCGATAGAGCAACAGATCGGCATTGCCGAGAATGGCGCCGAGAATATTATTAAAATCATGGGCAATGCCACCGGCAAGAGTGGAAATCGCCTCCAGTTTTGAGGCATGGACCAATCGCTTTTCCAGGTTTCGCTGGTGGCTGACATCCTTGGCGGAATGGACGAAACCGACGATCTTGTCATCACTGATAATCGGGGCGCAGGAGACCGAAAAGGTGCGGCCGACATAACGATGGGTAATTTCATGCTTATGGGTTTTCAATTCGCGGCAAACTGACTGAATAGGGCACAGCGGACAGGGCGTCTCGGTACCGGCAAACAGTTGGTAGCATTTTTTCCCCTCAATACCCGAACCATTGACGGAGAGCAGTTGCAAGGCGGCACGGTTGCCCTTAACTATGGTCAGATCGGTATCGAGAATAAGAATGGGATCAATGACGGCGTCAAACGTGTGCCACCACTCATTGAGCGAGCGCTGCAGAGCCAGATGGAGAGGCACCTGCTGCGGAAGGGATTCGTTTTTGATGGCAGCGTCGTCATTATCTTCAACAACCGGAAGGGGCACAGGGGCCGCCTCACCCAAACATGGTGGGGTGGACGCCTGAGATTGCATGGTTTGCAGGCAACGTAGACGGGGCCGGATCGTTACAAAATATAATAGAGCAAGTCCGGCATATCCGGCCAGGAGGAAAAAAATAATGGTCAACAATAAGGTGTTCATCGCACCGTTCCTGATAGAAGAGGGGTTCGTTGTCTAAAAATCCTTTCCCGGAAGAAACGGACCGTCTCTCTTCGACGATCCACAATTCGCACCTGCTCGGGAATAAGATCGGAAATTGCGTTTCGCATAATAGACATCTTGTATTCTATATTGGCCGCAAACCTGTTGTCCAGATACCAGGCGTAAAAAAGACCGAAAAACAGCCCAGGAGGCGTAAAACCTTCGCCGGGATTGACAACGCGGGTATACATTCGTTCTTCCTGCTGCAAGCGATACATCCGTGACAGCTGCAGATAGGTATCAATATCTTCAGATTTAAGGAAACTAACCAACTGCTCGGGCTCCCTGACCTGTAACCGAAAAACCCGGCCAACGACATCATCCTGAAACATCAGGTCAACCATTTCCTTTTTCTGGGTGTAGTTACCGAGGAGCGATTGCCCGAGGGCCACCAGAAAAACCATCTCGAAACGGCTGATGTCTTCGGCCTGATCCTGTCGTATTTTAATCCGTTGATCATGCGGGTCGTAGAAGGAAAAGATATTATCCCATTCCTGGCAGCGTTTCCAGGATTCCTGTTCAACCAGGGTGATCCCGCGGAGGAACTGAAGATGGTCCAAAGGGATATCGGGATGGGACCAGATGATTTCCACCACCCAGTCAAGCAGCTTTTGCCGATCGATCTCGGTCATTTTGACCACCGCCAAGGATCCGGCCATAATCACCTCGGTACTCAGATAATGCAACAGCGATCTGATTTTTTCGTAACGCAGACAGGGGGCTAGCCGAGGGGTATATTCGACGCTGGAGAGAAATTCGGCTTTGGGCAGTTTTTCCAAACAGGCTGGTTTATCGAGGAAACCGGCCTGTTGCAGGGCCCAAAGACCTTTAACCGCCATGGCCAAGGCGTCAGGGTCATGCTGGATGACCCCACGCTGGTGCAACTGCTCTTCTGAAAAAATTTTGGCTTCCACCGATCCAAACCCCAAGGCCCGAACCCGGTTCCGATCAATATAGATCGGCTCCTTGTTTTCCAGGGCATACCGTTGCAGAACTGAACCAGGGATATCGTTCAGATCAAGCGATATAACATGTGAGAACAGGTTAGAGACACCGCCGGGGATATTATGGTGATAGGCCCAAATTAAATCGGAGACATAAAATTTTCGATCAGGAGCCTCACGGGTCGCATCGGTCTCTCCTTTCTGCACCCAAATATTGGCGACCAGCACCTTAAAGGCCTTTGTGTTCTTTCTGATCGCCTCGGCCAGTCCTGGCACCTGCAGAATGGGGATGATCGAGGTATACAAGCTGCCCGGTGCAAAGAGAATAATATCAGCCTGTTGCACCGATTGCACCACCTCAGGCTGGAGGAATGGGTCGTAGCTGAACTCGACCATTACCCTATCAACTGGATACCCACGCCGTGCCATGCTCGATTTACATTCGCTGGTCACCAGGACACCGTTACTGTAAAGCATCTGCAACTGAGACAAGGTGGTTGTGCACGGCAGCACGGAATTCTGCTGTACTCCCAGACAAACGGAGAGTTCGGCCAGCCCGCGAATAGTCGCAGTCCGTACAACCTGATGCGAGGCCAGCAACTGGGTTTGAGTCAGTGATACGTCCAGTTGTTTATAGATAGCACTGGCCAGCAGCAGATTCCCCAGGCATTGCGGTCGAGATAAGGTTGGAGCCAAGCGCTTATCAGTGAAAAGTAAGGCGGTCAATTCCGAAAGATACCCCAGCAGCGGTTGCGGGAGATCGGCGAGAACCGCACTGGTATCTTGTAAAAATTGCAAAGGCGAAGCAGGCCGGGTGATGAACCGGTAGTTGAAAATGGCGTGCAGCGCAGTAGCGCAACATCCTGCAGCCACGTCGTCGAGACTATACTCCCTGAGCAGATTCTCCCGCCGGATTGAGGAAACCAGCACATGACGAAGATCGCCAAGAGCTATCAGCGGCAGGTCTTTCTGCAATTCACCAGTGGAACCGCCATCGTCGGTCACACAGACCACCGAATTGACCAGAGGAAACACCTGTTTTAAACCGGAGAAAGGGTTGTCGGCCCAACCTATACGCCTCGAATCGCCGCCAATAACATTAGAAAGCCCTGTGCCGCCGCCAAACACCACCACCTTGGTTGCGCTTGCATCAAGGGTTTCAATCTCCCTTTTCAACTCGGTAAACATCGAGGAGATTGTCGGCGAGAAAGCATCGGAGCCACTGTCCAAAACAATAGAGGTGATTTTCTCAGCAAGACTGTCTTCGGAAAGGACGTCAAGGACTGAAAACCCTTTTGCTGTCAGTAATTCCAACTGCATCTTGAGATGCTTTTGTCCAGCCATATCCTGCTATTCCCGAATATGAGGGCAAAACATTGCCATGGTATCCGTCCGCCAGAATTTCATTGCTGCGACGCCGCCAGCATCTGTTCCACCCTGACCAAATCGTGAGGAGTGTCGACCTCCACTGAATCGTGATTGGTTAGCACCACCCTAATCGTATAACCGAATTCCAGGGCCCGCAACTGTTCCAGCTTCTCAAATCGCTCCCACTGCCCCTCGGGCAAACCGACAAAGGTGACCAGAAACCCTTTGCGGTAGGCGTAAAAGCCGAGATGTTTGTAGTAAGTCGGTTGCTCCTTTTCTCCTGGATCACGCTGAAAAGGGATTGGTGACCGAGAAAAGTAGAGGGCATTGCCGTGGCAGTCGAATACGGTTTTGACGTGGTTGGGATCAATTATCTCTTCTGGCCGGATAATTTTGTAGATCAAAGTCGACATGGGCAACGCCGGATCCTCGATGAGCGGTCGCGCGACCTGTTCGACGATCTCAGCTGGAAACAGGGGCTGGTCGCCCTGAATATTGACAATGACATCCTGATCGGAAATAGCGATCTTCTGCGCCGCCTCCGCCAGCCTGTCGGTACCGGTGGCGTGATCGCGCCGTGTCATGACCCAGGAACCGCCAAAGGCTTCCACTGCCTCGGCGATGCGTTCGTCATCGGTAGCTACGACCACCCGGGAGAGCAGCTCAACCTGCTGCGCCCGCTCAACCACATGCTGGATCATAGGCTTACCATTGATCAAGGCAAGCGGTTTCCCCTCAAAACGGTTTGAATGATAACGAGCTGGAATAATGGCGACTATCTTCGGTTCTGTTCGACTCATCAGCAATCCTGCATCTGGTTTGGAGGCGGCAACATTATTTTGCTTTTATGCATATTCCCATGATACAGTGCGGTCAATCAAAAGGCAATCGCCAAACAAATCCATCAGGTTACATCTGGTATCCAGCCCTTGCACAGCTCAAATCCATCACTTGCCCTACTCGCCGATCCGCAATGCGCAACCGACAGGGTGGCCGATCTGGCGGCGTCTCTAGGTATTCCTCTGATCAGTGAGCCCCACGGCCAAATGCTCCTGCTCCGCCTTACCCCGGAGCATCTGGAGTTGTTCAAGCCGGGCGACCCCGAATTGCCTGGCGCTCTCTGGGTCGACTTTGAACGCCCCTCTGCCCGCCGGCGCCATTGCCATCCCGGGCAAGAACTCCTCGTGCAGGCGACCAAAGTCCGGCATACCATAAGCCCTTTAATCATCGACGCCACTGCCGGACTCGGGCGTGACGGTTTCCTGCTTGCCGCCGCTGGCTGCCGGGTCCGGATGTTCGAACACAACCCCATTGTCGCCGCCCTCCTCTACGATGGCCTGGAACGGGCCGCCCGCTCACCCCATACCGCAACCATCGCCAAGCGAATTCATCTGGTCATTGGCAATACCCTTAAACATCTGCTTGAACTCGACGAACAACCGGATGTTATTTATCTCGATCCGATGTTTCCAGAACGATCCAAATCCGCCAAAGTGAAACAGGATCTGCAGCTGCTTCAATTGCTTGACAACAAAAACGATGCCCCAGAACAGTTGCTCCTGGCGGCCTTAGCCGTCCGACCGAAAAAGGTGGTGGTCAAAAGGCCACTCAAGGGCCCCTTGCTGTTGGGAGTACCTCCTACCTATATGCTTAAAGGTAAGGCGGTACGTTTTGATGTGTATGTGGGAACGCCCAAGGAAATCTTAATTAAATAATCTAGGTACCAGGAACGAATCGACAATGCGCTGGAAATAGTAATTGCTTTTAAAGTTCCACCTGATTTCCCAGTTCAATAACACGATCCGGGGGTAACTTGAAAAATGAAGTGGCGTTCCAGGCGTTGCGCGACATGAAAATAAAGAGTTTCTTCCGCCATTGCGCCATGGGGGAAGAACCCGTTGCCGACATAGTTTCCCGACCAAGATAAAAAGAGGTGGAATAGATATCGATCGGCAAGCCCTTGCCGCTGATAAGATCGAGAATCTCCGATATGTCCGGAGTCTCCATAAAACCATACCTCGCCTTGATCCGATAAAAACCCAATCCGAGATCCTCCACGCTCACCCGCTCTTCCGGTACTACAGTTGGTGTTTCCGCCGACAAGACAGAAAGCAGCAGCACTCTTTCATGCAAGGCCTCGTTGTGTTTGAAATGATGCAGCAAGGTATGCGGTATACCGTCAGAGGCAATCGACATGAAAACAGCGGCGCCCGCTATCCGCTGGGGTTTGTAGGCAGCAATATCCTCGAGGAAAATATCGGCGGGGATCCGCATGAGACTATAGTGTTTCGCCAAAAGAGCCCGGCCGTCCCGCCAGGTGACCATGATCACCAGGATACAGACAGCAATACAAATCGTGATCCAGCCACCGTCAACAATTTTCAGCAGGTTTGCACCCAGAAAGGAGCAGTCGAGAAACAGGAAGAGCGCCAGGAGCAGACCGCACTGCCACACCGGCCACTTCCACCTGATGCGAATGACCTCGAAATACATGAACGAGGTAATAGCCATCGTAGCAGTGACAGCGATTCCATAGGCAGCGGCCAAGCGACTGGATTCCTTAAATGCCACAACCAAAGCCAGGCAGGCGATCATTAACATCCAGTTGATGGTCGGCATGTAGATCTGCCCCCTCGCCTGCTCGGAAGTATGGATAATGTGCATACGGGGGATGAAACCCAACTGAATCGCCTGCCGCGTGAGTGAATAGGCGCCGGAAATCAAAGCTTGCGAGGCGATAATGGTGGCCAGGGTGGACAAGGCCACCAGCGGGTAGAGCCACGTTTTGGGAGCAAGGGCGTAAAAAGGATTGACGTTGACCAGATCGGGATATTGCAACAGCAAGGCACCCTGACCATAGTAATTGAGCACCAGGCCTGGCAAAACCAGGCCATACCAGGTGAGGCGGATAGGGGCACGACCGAAATGCCCCATATCCGCATAAAGCGCTTCGCCGCCTGTAATACAGAGCACCACAGAACCCAAAACGATAATGCCATGGAAATGGTTGATGGTGAAAAAGTTGACTGCATACCAGGGATTCAGCGCCGCTAAAATGCTGGGGTTATTGAGGATGGAGCGCATCCCGAGAAAGCCGATTACCAAGAACCAGACAACCATGATGGGGCCAAACATCCTGCCGATAACCGAAGTCCCACGCCGCTGCAGGAAAAACAAGATGATGAGAACCAGACAGGTGAGCGGAACAATGTAACCGGCAGCGGCATCGGTTGCCATGTTGAGCCCTTCAATAGCCGAGAGCACCGAAATCGCAGGGGTGATAACCCCGTCGCCATACAAAAGCGCCGCACCAAAGGCAGCCAACAGAGTAAGGCCGGCCCACCACCGTTTCTCATTTTTCAGCCGACTTTGCAGCATGGCAAGCAGGGAGAAGATACCCCCCTCTCCCTTATTGTCAGCTTGCATGATGAAAACAACATACTTCATGCCGACGACGAGCATCAGCGACCAAAAAATCAGTGACAGGATACCAAGGATGTTCTCTGGTGAAGGTGTTACTCCGTGAGGCCCTGAAAAACATTCTTTTACCGTGTACAGAGGACTGGTACCGATGTCGCCATATATGACGCCTAAAGCGGCTACGGCCAGAAGCGGAAGATTACCGGTGGAATGCCCGGAATCCTGAGAATGTACTGCGGACGTGCTGAAAAAACGCATGAATAATTTCCTGTTTATGTGCCAAAGCGTTATAAGCCCTGGCGGAAACATAAACCGGAGGGCTCTCATTTGCCTGCGAGGTTAGCTGACGGGCTCAGGCTGAGAGATGCCTTACGCGTGTGCGATACGCCCCGAAAAAGTGGTTCCCCCGCTTCCGCTGTCGCGGAATTAAGCGTTGTTTTTGCTGTTGTCGCTCTGCATAAAGCACAGTTCAACAATAGAGCTGATTATCCCCTTCCTTCAAAAAAATGCAATAGAATTTGCAGGCAGGCGTTCACTCCGTTTGTCTGTTTTTTTTTACGCTCCGACTGCTCAATGATGAGCGCCCTTAGAGTTGGGCTGCCTTTTTCAAGGCGGCGACAAATTTTGTTTTCTGTTCCTCTGGTAACAGAATCGGTACCTGATAGGTCAGGGTCCGCTCCATGATCGCCGCCGAAGCAGGCAGCGCCTGCGGATCGTAGATGATCCGCCTCTTACCGTGGGCGCTGAAAGGCCAACCGCCGTGGCAGGGGGTTTTGCCTGCCAACAGGTGCTCCCAGCCTGGATAATAGTGCCAACTGTTCTCGCTCCAGCGGACAGCACCCGCATCCTGTTCGCGCAGGACCTGATTGACCGCGGTGGTTCGCTCTTTATCCGGCAGCATGAAGGTCAGGAAGGTGGCCGAATCGCCTTTGGGATCGAGAATCTCGCGAAAACTGACCCCAGGAAGCCCACTAACGGCCTCCTGGAAAAAACGTTTATTCTCTTGCTGAGCCTCGACGATCCCATTGAGTTTGGCCAGTTGCGCAAGGCCGATGGCACCCTGGATCTCCATCATCCGGTAATTGAAACCGACAAACGATCGCCCTTCCCCACCGCGACCGCCGGGATTGGGGACATGGTCGTGCCCGTGATCCTGGTACTCAGACATCCGCCGCCAGAGATTTTCGTCACTGGTGATGCACATGCCGCCCTCCCCGGTAGTCATGGTCTTGACCGCATCAAAGGAAAAGGTGCCGCAGGCCCCGAAGCTACCAAGATGGCGTCCGTGCAGCCGTCCACCAGCGGCCTGAGCCGTGTCCTCAACCACCGGAATATTGTGCTGATCCGCAATGGCTTTGATTTCTACTATCCGCGCCTGCGCACCCAGCATGTGGACAGCAATGATGGCCTTGGTTTTGGGTGTAATCTTCTTTAACAGATCATTGGGGTCCATATTGAGGGTCAGATCGACCTCAGTGAAGACCGGGGTTGCCCCGCAATCGAGAATTGCCTCCCAGGTGGCAACAAAGGTGAATCCCTGAGTAATGACCTCGTCACCGGCGCCGACTCCGAGCGCAACCAGAGCAACCTTCAGGGCTGCGGTCCCAGAGGTAACGGCCTGGGCAAAACCAACGCCGGTGTAGGCGGCGAAGGCCTTCTCAAACTCCAGCACCTTCCAGACGCCTTTACGCTGTGCGGCAAATTCATAGCGAAACAGTACGCCACTTTCCAGCACCTCAAGGACCTGCTCTTTTTCCTCTTTTCCAAAAATCTCAAAACCAGGCACAGGAACACCTCATCAATATTGCATTGTTTCAGATTGCCGGACTTGCAGTCCGGACCCGATAGTATCAGGATTTCGTCGCAACAAGTTCAGTTGGTCACTTGGGGGATGACATACCCATTATCGATCAGGCGCACCTTGCCGTCGATGCGGACCGCCAAAGCCAGAACCGTGCGTTCGTCGACCACCGTCATCGGCTCCAATGTTTCACAATCGACAAAACTGGCGTAATCGACGGCGGTGCCAGCAACGGATAAGATATGGGCTTCAAGAATTTTGGTCAGCTCAACAACCGAGGTTACGCCCTGCCGACAGCGCTCGCGAGCCAGATTAATCGCCGTCGAAAGGCTAAGCGCGGCCACCCGGTTGGCCGGATCCAGGTTGGCATTGCGTGAACTCATCGCCAACCCGTCCGCCTCCCTGACAATAGGAAGGCTGACAATACGAACCGGAATATTCATATCACGAACCATACGGCGGATGATCGCCAGCTGCTGAAAATCCTTCTCGCCGAAGACCGCCACCTCGGGCTGGACAATATTGAACAGTTTACTGACAACTGTCGTCACCCCGGCAAAATGTCCAGGCCGAGTTCGGCCGCAGAGGTGGAGTGCCAAATTTCGCACCGACACTTCCGTCTGGAACCCTTGAGGATACATCGATTCAGGGGTCGGAGCAAATACCGCCGCCACCTTCTCCTGCCGCACCAGGGTCATATCTCGTTCAAAATCACGGGGGTAGCGATCAAGATCCTCATTGGGTCCGAACTGAGTGGGATTAACAAAAAGACTGACCACCACCAGGTCGCCCTGCTGTGTCGCCAGCCGCATGAGACTCAAATGGCCTTCATGAAAATACCCCATGGTCGGCACGAGGCTGATGGTTTTACCGGAAAGGGCCTGTGTCCTGGCCCATTTATGCATTTCTTCAGGACTGTTAAATATTTCCATTAGTTGTAACTCTCAAAGAGATATTCTACAGGTATTTAGCCTGACATCGCTCCACCCAGCCTACGGCGAGGGTTGTCATTAGAATCATCATCACACTGTTTTTGCAAAAATTGACTCCAACCTAAACGACTTGAGCCGTTATACTTACTTTTTCAATTGATTGATTCGTGCCTGCACCATTTCCCGTACCGGATCGTTTTTTTGTTGTCCACCCTGGGGAGAAGTCAGCTCCAGATATTTACCGTACATGGTCGCGGCTTCAGCATTCTTTCCCAACTGTTCGTTAACCCGCCCCATGGCCCTGTAGGCCTCGGGAGCAAACCCCTCCTTCCCCGCCAGTTCGCTATAATAAACGAGTGCCTTGTCGAATCGTTTCTCGTCCTCATGAAGCGCGGCGAGCTTGCCGAGCACAAGGGGTTTAAGTAAGGATTGCACGGTAAGCCCGGCGTTGATCTCTTCAAAACGGGTGATCGCCTTGGGACGCTGCCCCTCTTTTTCGTCAAGGAACGCCAGTTCGATTTTGGCCCATAAAGCGGAAGGGGTTGAGCCATACTCCTGTACCACCTTTTCCAGCATCTGCCGGCTGTCCTGTTTAGCGACCAGCGCGACGTCAAGAGCAGAAGCGGCCTTACCGGCCCAGTAATGCAGATACGAGGTATAAGCAGAAACTGCAACGATGAGGAACACACACCCGGCCACTGCCATCCAGATGGCACGTTGATTCCGCCGGATAAAGGAGATCGCAGCCGGAGGCAGGTTGAACTGCTCGAGCAATCCCATAGGAGGACTCAGAGTTTGCAATTGGATGTTCTTCCGATCAAAAGCACTTTGCTCTGCCATGACAGCACGCTCTCCTTTACGAATAACTACTCAGATGAATAGTTTGTAGGTTTTCAAGATGTTCGTGATTGCAAAACACCATGAAGCCAGTGTGGCCTCTTCATTTTCAGGCATTTCCTTGCCCAACGGGCTACCGTCTCAGAGACAGCAGGCTCCAACGGGGCAAGGCCAAGATACTATAAATACCGTTGCGCTTGCCTGGGTAAGGCTGTAAAAAAGTATTCCGGTCAGCGGATATCTGCCCGAGGTGTTCGGCACAGAAGCTTGCGATTATAACCCGGCAAAAAAAAAAAGCATCAGACAATCAAGAGTTCCATGCAAAAAGCCGTGCCCCAGCAACAGCAAACCACTCTTCACCCTCCCCGGCAACCTCGACCGAGCATCGCTCTGCACCGTGGATAACCGCCAGCCCCTGACCGTTTCCGAGCTCAATGGCTCCATCCGCAGCCTGCTCGAAAACCGTTTTCCATTTGTCAGTGTCACCGGGGAGCTTTCCAACCTGCACCGGCCCTATTCCGGTCATCTCTACTTCACCCTCAAGGACCAGCATGCCCAGATCAAGGCCGTCCTTTTCAAAACGCAGCAGCGCTACCTGGTAGAAACCCCGAAAGACGGCGTCCATGTGGTCTGCCGAGGACGGATATCCGTCTACGAACCGAGAGGCGAGTATCAGCTGATTGTCGACACCATCGACATCCATGGCGTCGGCGCCTTGCAGCAGGCCTTTGCACGATTAAAGAGCCGGCTCGCGGCCGAAGGCCTTTTCGACGAGCACCTCAAGCGCAACCTGCCACGCATTCCCCGGCACATCACCCTGATCACCTCACCTCAGGGGGCAGCCGTACACGATTTCATTCGGATCGCTACCCGACGCTACCCGCGGATCCGGATTACGGTCTACCCCGTTGCGGTCCAAGGGGAGCAGGCAGCAGCCGACATGATTCAGGCACTTGCCGATATCAATGCCGGGCTGTCGACTGACGCAATCGTCCTCTGTCGGGGCGGTGGCTCCATCGAGGATCTCTGGGCCTTTAATGATGAACAACTGGCCCGGGCGATTCGAGGATCGTTAGTGCCGGTTGTTAGTGCCGTTGGCCACGAGATCGATTTCACCATCGCCGATTTCGCCGCCGACCTTCGGGCCCCCACACCCAGCGCGGCGGCCGAGCTGCTGGTGCCGGACAGTATTTCCCTGCAAAAAAATGTCGAAACCTGTAGAGCCCGGCTTCGGCGAACCATGCAGACCCAGATCGACCGCTACGGACAACGGCTGCTCCTGGCCCGACATCACATGGAGACCATCGCCCACCCGCTCGACAGACTGATGCTCCAAGTCGACCAGATGAGCCTGAGCATGGAGCTTTCGATCAAGACCATCCTTGCCGAAAAACGACAAAGGTTGGACAATACCGTCTTCCGACTAGAACAAAGAAATCCAAACCACCTCCTCACCCTGTACAGACAAAAGCTGAATGGGTTGCACGCAAGGCTGGTGCAGGCAACGGGTTCTCTCCTGCAGGAAAAACGAGAGTGTTGCAGCCGGGCAGCTGGCGTACTCCATGCAGTGAGCCCATTGGCAACACTGGCAAGGGGCTATGCAATCGTACGCACGACCGGAGCAAAAAAACACATCGTGACCGCCGAATCTCAGGTCAAAGTCGGGGAATTAATAGAGGTGATTCTGCACCAGGGGGAACTCCGGTGCTGTGTTGAAGCGAAGGAAGAAGGCCAACGGCAGGATGCAGTGGGAAAAATCAATCCAGGACGGCGTCAAGTTCCTGATTGATATAAGCAATGGCTTGGGCCAATTGCTGCGGGTTTTTCTTGGCGGTTTTTCTCAACACCCCACCCCATTCCTGGAGCATGGAAGTGTTAACCTTGCGGACTCTGTTTTGCCGACTCCACTCCATACCAATTTTCCTGCCCAGGTTTTCCAGGGCAATCCGCTGCTCCTGGCGCTTATCCATGGATGTTCTTGCCAGAATTTCTGCGGTAATTTCCTGCCAGCCCATGGCCAAGATATTTCCTTCCTGAAAAGTCTTGAACCAAGCCTTCTCCTCAGGAGTCAGGCTTTCCGGAATCTCATATCGGTAGACATTCGTTCTACCGGTCAGGGCAGCCTGAGCTTCATTCGCATGCGATGGGGAGCCAACTATCTGCACCGAAAGGAATATCGCTATGCCTAAATATATAAATCTCACAGCCTCTCCATAGAAAACCTGGGTTTGTGATAATCTCTACTATAAAATAACACGCCCGGTTGAGGGTGTCAAGAATCAGCCTGGCGTGAGTACAATTTTTTGTACCTGGTGGGTCCCTGATCCGGTCGCCCTAGAGAAGCACGTTCGAGTTGTTCGGTTTGCGCAACACCCCCTACAGAGATGACTGGAGCACTTTGCATATGCAGAGGTCTCATTCACTACCAGCTAGGGTACGGTCGTAGAGTTTGCCAACACCGTACTCCTTGCGGCGCTGGAATTTCTCGTAGGGCGGACCCATTAGCTGCATTTCCGGATACTGCTTCTGGATCTGCATGGCAATCTCCATCTCCTTGGTACAACCGGTGGAATAGGTGGCATCTTTACCGGTCCACTCCGGCGGCACCTTCTTGCCCATCAGCTCGAAAGATTTGACGATGTCATCAACACTCTGGAACCGCCAAATATCGATATTGCCAGAGCGCTGAAAGATCTCCCACATATACATGATATCGTCGGCATCCATGCCCTCGACAAAATGTTCGCCCGGGTTGATGATCACCACATCGTTGAGTGAGGACCGGAGATGCTCGACAAAGACGTTAAGGATCTCTTTCGCGGTTTTCAACTGGCCAGGGATTGAGCCGACAATAGCCGAGTAAAACATAATGGTCTTACCCGCCACCTTTTCCCGCTCGACCATATCGACGAGCGCCTCAGCCTTGTGGCGGAGCGTAGCCCGGGAGAACCTGATGGCCTTGGGATGATGCGGCTTGAGCATCATATCTATGATACCGTCATCACCGGGGACGATGGAGACGATGTCGCGGGTAAATTGGAAATGGTTAAAAATGTTCTCGCGACCACTGGGATTGCGGTAGACAACCAGATCCGCCTCCTTGAAGGCCCGTGCATAAGTGACCGAAGTCAGGAGCGGATTGAAAGGTTCGCGGGTGCCGTCCGAAATGACCAACAGCCGATTTTCGCTGTCGAGATAACGGAGCAGTTCGTTCTTAGAGATCTTGGAATCGCCGATAATGTCCGCGTCCTCGAGCAACTCATCCAGGGTAGGATCTTCGAGGAGATCAACAAAAGAGACCCGGTGGTAATAGAAGTCCTGCTTGACCGCCAGGATCACCTTGATGCCAATCTTCATAAAGATACGCATAATGGCGAGATCAAAAACAATCTCACCAGAACGACCACCGACCCAGAGGATGCAAGGTCGGCGCTTCCCAGAGATGACATCGCGCAGCCAGTTGCAAATCCACAGCCATTCGGGAGTTTCCAACGGACGGTTCATCACCTGTTCCAGAGAGGAGATCGCCGGCGGTTCGTCCTGCCGCCAGATAGGCCGCACCGAGGAGAGCAGCAAAAGGCGGCGCAAACGCAGCAGGTGCAGTTGCAGATCAATATCGGTCAAGGTGGTCTCGGCCGTTATTACCAACCCCTCTGGAGAATTAAAGGCTTGTTCAAAGGCCTCGGACTGCAAAAAGTCAGCCGCTCTTCTGTTTTCACGCTCACGTTCCACAGCCAGCGGCCGGTCAATCTCGCTGATGGTGGTAAAGATACCGAGCAACCGTTTTTCGACCCGGCCCGGAAGCTGCACCTTATGTGATATTTCATGGTTGTATTTGATAGTCAGCAAACTGAATAGGTATTGCCGTTTGTACGGATCCGTCACCACTTCGCGAACCAGCTTTTCCAGTCGGGTCCAAATGCCAATGTAAGCCGAGGTGAGCACGGTGTCGGCACGTTTCTCGATGATGGCATTGAACAACTCGTCGGAACAGGGGTAATAGATTTGTTCATCCTCAAGATGAACGATGAATTTGAGCTGTTCCGGTGAGGCCACCCGGTCGGGAAAGGTTTCATAAGCCAGATGGTTTTCAGTGAAAAAATTGGTCAACCAGGCATCACGGTCCGGGTCCAGGCCCTTGACATACCGCGTTGTATCACTCATGACATCCTTCCCTTCTCTGATAAATAATACGAAATCTAATCGGCCCAACTTATTCCAGCAGACCGTGTCCTTTGATTACAACCTCTTGAGTAGCTTGACAATATCGTATGCCTGAGAAGCGAGGGCTCTTCCAGCTGCCCTTTGCAATCGCTGCTTATGATAGGACAAGCCGTAATACCGGTGCAAAAAAAGACCAGAAATACCTCACTTCCCCATACTACACGCATTACTCAATGAACTTAAGAAAGAAATTGCACAGCCAGAAAAAGCGCAAAACAAACGGGTTTCAACGCAACCTGCTTGCCTAAACCGAAAGCCTATCCCTTCTTGTCTGGAAAAACAAATTCCTCTTTCCCTTCCTTTCGCCGTATCCAGTTCAAGGCCTGCTCGACCTGTGGGACCTGCCAAAGACGGTCGAGCAGATGGCGTTTTCCGGGAAAATCCATAACACAGATGCCGATCAAGATGGTCAACAGCCCTTGTCCGGGCAGCACCAGCATGGCTACACCGGCAATCACCAAAATAGAACCTACCCCGTTTCGCATCACGAAAATACAAAAACCCAGCGCCGGATGCCGACGATGACGGGTTTCAAGCTGCTGCCAATGGGTGAGAAAATAATCCGATCTCATCCGTCCTATCACCCAGGGGACAGCAATAAGACTGCCAAAAAAAGCGACAAAAGAGAAGATCCCTAGCAATTTGAATAGATAGGCATAGCTCATATACCCACCGGCGGTTCAATGAGAATCTGTTCGAGAGTTCGTTTCGGCACATGGTGCACGCCTTGAGCATCATGCCAGTACCGAACATCGCCTTCTGGACTGAGTTCCTCCAGCACCACGGTCTCGGCCGGGTAGCCCAGAGCCACGACCAGCAGCACCTTAAAGCAATCGTCCAGCTGTAACAACCTGTGAACAGGACCATGGGCAAAAGCCCCAATCCGGCAGCCATACACACCTTGTTCAGCGGCACCGAGCAACAGGTTTTGAGTGGCGATGCCCAAATCGCAATGGGCCTCGCTTTCGGCCCCTTTCAGGAGTCTCGCATCCAGCAGGCAGACGACATAGGACGCAGGGCGTTCGCCGGGTGCCGGTCCAGGCCAGCTGGGAAGATAGCCGGCCCAGCCAAGCATGGGAAAGATCTCCTGCCTCAGTCCCGCCTCAGTAATCACCATATACTTGAGTACCTGGCCGTTACGGGCCGACCCGCCGATCCGGGCGAGATCTATCAAACCTCGTAGCAAAGCGGGGGCAAGGGGCTGCTCTTCCTGAAACCGCCGCACCGTCCTGGTCTTATGCACTAAATCCGCTAACATCGATTCTCCTTTCCTGCTCAATGACCGCCCCGGAAATCAGCTGCGCGTTCTCGTGCCTAACCGACACAATTGACAACAATTTTTCTGTTCAATCCGAGACTGACATGCTACATATTCAAGTACATTGAAAAAATCAACCAGCCATTTCCCTATAGTTTGATGCTTGACGTGATCACTTCCATACGACTGCTGGATATCATCGACATCCTGATAGTTTCGTTCATCATCTACCGGATCATTCTGCTACTGCGCGGGACACGAGCGGTACAGATGCTGGCTGGGATAGCGGTCATTATTGTCATCTATTTCCTCTCAGACAAATTTGAGCTGCAGACACTGCACTGGCTGTTCAAAACCTTTCTCAGTTCCATACTGCTCGTAATTGTCATCCTCTTCCAGGCCAACATCCGCCGCGCCCTGACCCAAATGGGCAAAACCCCGTTTCATAAAAGCGACGCCGTCGCCGAACACGACATAAACGAGATCGTTCGCGCCACCACCTATATGGCCAGACGCCGCATCGGCGCTCTCATTGTTATTGAGCGAGACACCGGGCTGCGGGACTATGTCGACACCGGCCACCGGCTTGACGCCCGCCTGCGCTACGAACTGCTCGTGGCTATTTTCCTGCCTGCCTCCCCTATGCATGACGGCGGTGTCATTATCCACAAGGACCGCATCCATTCCTCCGGTTGCCTGCTGCCGCTTTCGCAAAATCCAAATATTGACAAACGCTACGGAACCCGCCACCGGGCAGCCCTGGGGTTGTCCGAAGAAAGCGATGCGGTAATCCTCGTAGTCTCCGAGGAGACCCAGGAAATTTCCTTGGTACTGCAGGGAAAAATCACCACCTGTATCGACGAAATAACGCTGACCACCACCCTGAAAAACCTTTTGATCCCTCAAAAAAAGACCGGATTCCACTGGCTGGCCTGGTTGAACACCCCCCGAACCAATGAAAAGATTACCTAATTTTGCCTTTCTATCAAAGCACTGGCTGCTGAAACTGCTCTCATTGATCATCGGAGCCAGCCTCTGGTATTTCGTGGTCGGCCAGGATCAGGTGGATGTCATCGTCAGTACTCCGCTGGAACTGCATAACCTGCCAGCCGACCTTGTTATCGCCAACCAGTACAAGAAAGATATCGAGGTCGCGATCCGCGGCCCTAGGCGACTGATCAAGGAAATGCGCCAGCAGAACATTACCCGTCCTGTGGATTTGAGCAAGGCGGCACCGGGAGCCGTGGTCGTTAAAAACGACAGCGATTCGATACCGTTCCCTCAGGGCATCACGGTGCAACGGGTACAACCCGCTAACATCACCCTGCTGGTCGACCGGTTGGTGCATAAAGACTTTACCATCACCCCGGTGACCAAGGGGAAACCGGCCGCAGGTTTTGTAGTTGAAAACATTGCGCTTAATCCGCCGCACATCACCGTGACCGGCCCACAGACCGTACTCGAGCGGGAAACCGCTCTCAAAACCTCGATCATCAACATGGATGCACTGGATCGCTCCACCACATTCCAGGTGCATCTCAATCTCAACGAAGCTCTGCTCAAACTCATCGGCGAAACCGTGATCGAGGCTAACATCGTCCTCAAAGAAACCATGGTCAGAAAAACCGTTCGGGGCATCCCTATCAACGTCAGGGACAGCAACCCGGCCGTGAAGACCATACCGCCCACGGTGACGGTGGAAGCCGACATTCCGGAACAGATCGTGCAGATAACCCCTGAGCTTTCCATGCTGTTCCGGGCTGCTGTTAATGTTGCGCCCGATAAAACTGCCGGCGAGATACCGGTGCTGGTCAACGGCATTACCTTGCCGGGGCACGCCCCTATTGTCATCTTCAAAGTAACTCCGGAACAAGTGCGCATTCTCCCGTGACCTCCCGGCCCACAACCAACCCTACCAAATATTCTATAACGATTCCCCCTCTTCAACAACAGCAGGAACGACCCATGAAAAAACTTTTCGGAACCGACGGCGTGCGCGGGGTAGCCAACATCTATCCCATGACCTCAGAAATCGCCATGCAGATCGGCAGGGCCATCGCCTTTATCGTTAAAAATCAGGTCAAGGGCAACACCATTGTCATCGGCAAGGACACCCGCCTTTCCGGCTATATGATCGAAAACGCCCTAGCCTCAGGCATCTGCTCCATGGGGGTCAACGTCCAATTGGTCGGCCCCCTGCCGACCCCAGGTATCGCTTTTATCACCACCTCGATGCGGGCCGATGCAGGAGTGGTGATTTCCGCTTCGCACAACCCCTTCCAGGATAACGGCATCAAGATCTTCTCCGCCGACGGCTACAAGCTCCCCGACGCGATGGAGGCAGAAATCGAGGATCTGATCTTCTCACAAAAGATGGCCGCCCTACGTCCAGTGGCGGACGAAGTCGGCAGAGCGACACGAATCGAGGATGCAGCCGGCCGCTACATTGTCTCCCTCAAAAACACCTTTCCCAAGAATTACGTGCTCGACGATTTCCACATCGTGCTGGACTGCGCCCACGGCGCCACCTATCGGGTCGCTCCCCATGTCTTCTCGGAACTGGGAGCCAAGGTAACCACCATCGGCGCCACCCCAGACGGCAAAAATATAAACCACGAATGCGGGGCGCTGCACCCGGAGGTGATGGCAGCCAAGGTCAAGCAACTGGGCGCTGACATCGGTCTGGCACTGGATGGCGACGGCGACCGATTGATCGTCTGTGACGAACACGGCGCTATCGTTGACGGCGATCACATCATGGCCATCTGCGCCAACGACCTGATGCACCGGCGCAAACTCAAGAAAAAGACCCTGGTGGCCACGGTAATGAGCAACATGGGGCTGGAGCAGGCCATGACGACCATGGGCGGCCAGATGGTGCGCACCCAGGTGGGCGACCGCTATGTGGTCGAGACCATGCGCGCCAAGGGGTACAACTTCGGCGGCGAACAATCGGGACACCTGGTTTTTCTCGATCACAACACCACCGGCGACGGCACCTTGGCTGGGCTGCAGTTGCTGGCCATCATGATCAAGAAAAATAAACCCTTGTCCGAGTTGGCCACCATCATGTCGACCTATCCCCAGGTGCTAGAAAATGTGCGCATGGCCTCAAAAATAGCGCCAGAACACATCCCTGGATTTCCCGAGGCTCTAAAACTGGCAGAGGAGAAGCTTGGCAACCGGGGCAGGATTCTGGTCCGGGCCTCTGGGACCGAACCGGTCATCCGGGTGATGACAGAAGGTGAGGATGAACAAGTGATCGCCGCCCTTGTCCATGAACTCTGTGATGTCATCCGCAGAGCCGACCGGGGATGAGAGTCGGCCTGCAAGCTTGCAGCACGGGTTGACCGATGCCTGAGGTCAACCATTTCCGCTTTGGCATACAGATTTAAAAAAACGTTCTACCGTAACTACCGTAGCCGTTACCCCTTGCCACAAATTCATTCTATTCAAGGAGTTGCCATGACTGGTCTTGCAAAAACCAAAACCATCTCACTCAACATGCTTGTCTATCTATTTGTTGCTATTTTTGCGACGCAGCTTGCCGCAGTGACGATGTGCCGGGCAGCTGATACGCCAGGGGGTAGTTTCATGTTTATCCTGGACGCTTCCGGCAGCATGGCTGCCAAAATCCAGGGGAAACCAAAAATCGACGTCGCCAAAGAGGTTATTTCCAGCCTCATCAATGAGCTTCCGGAAACAACCAATGTTGGCCTGGTAGCCTATGGCCATCGGCAAAAAGGCGATTGCAACGATGTGGAGGAAATGGCGCCTCTAGCACCGGTCAACAAGACCTCGCTGATCAATCAAATTTCAGGCCTCCACCCAAAAGGCATGACCCCTTTGACCTATTCGATCCAGCAAGTTGCCGAGGGCTTGAAAGGCAAGGCTGCGGCAACCACCATTATTCTGGTCAGCGATGGGGAGGAGACCTGCAAAGGAGATCCGTGCGCGGTCGTCCGGGAGTTGAAAGCTGCTGGGGCAAAATTTGTGCTGCATGTCATCGGCTTTGATGTCAGCGAAAAGGAGAGGAAACAGCTGAACTGTATCGCCAAGGCTGGCGACGGTTTCTATTTTACCGCCAGAAATGCTGGGGAACTCAAACTTGCAGCCAAACAGGCTGTAGAAAAAAAAGAACCGCCCAAAAGTACCTTGACGGTTAAAGCTGTCAGAAACGGTCAGCCTTTGCAGGCACGCCATGAGCTTTTCAAGACCGATGAAGAGACGGCAAAACAAGGGGAGAAGGTCGGCGCAGGTATAACAGAGAAGGGGGGGACGACGCTCACCTTGCCTCCTGGCACCTATAACCTGGTGGTTGAAAACACGGAAGACACCCTCAAACCGACCGTGATGTTTGAGGGTGTAGCTATAGGAGTCGGTGAAAACGTAGAAAAAATCGCGGAATTTTCCGGCGGCACCCTGATGGTCAAAGGCCGCAGAAACGGTGTGTCTGTCAACGCCTCCTGTTCAATCTACAAGGCCGGCGGTAATCAGGAGAAGGGCAAGGAAAGAATTACCGGGGGCTCAACAGACGGTAAAGGCAAAGAATTCAAACTCGCACCTGGCGGTTATGAGGTCACGGTTGAAGATCTCGAAGATGCCAACCGGCCCTCTTTGACCTTCCAGAACGTGTTGATTGAGGCCAGCAAAACCGTGGAAAAGGTAGCGGAGTTTTCCGGTGGGGCCCTAATTGTCAAAGCACTGAAAAATGGCAAACCCTTCCAGGCCTTCTGCATCGTCTACAAGACCAATGTAGACGAGGATAAAGAGAAAGAAAAAGCAACAGAAGCGCGGATAGAGATGGAGGGCACACAGTTCAAATTCACTCCGGGAGCCTATGATGTGGTCGTCGTCAACCAGGAAGATGCGACCAGGCCGACGGTAAGTTTTCAAGGAGTTACAATCGAAGCAGGAAAGACCGTCGAAAAAACCGCCGACTTCTCAGGTGGCGGCCTGAAGATTATCGCCTTACGCAATGGCAAGCCGTTCTCCGCAGAGATGGTGGTCTTGAAAACTACCCAGGATAAAGACCAGAAAAAAGAACGGGTTGTGGGCGACTGGACCGGCGTTGAAGGAAAAACAGTCAAACTCCCCCCAGGCCTCTATGATCTGATGGTTAAAAACCATGAAGATGCCGGCAAACCTGAACTGGCCTTTCCCGGCATCACGGTTGAAATGGGCAAGACTGTCGAAAAAACCGCCGACTTCTCAGGTGGCGTGCTGAAGGTCAGCGCCCTGCGCAATGGCAAACCGTTCTCGGCAGAAGCGGTGGTCTTGAAGGCTGCTCAGGATGGTGACCAAAAAAAAGAACGGATTGTCGGCAACTGGACTGGCACTGAAGGAATAGTATTTAAGCTGCCCCCGGGCGTCTATGATCTGATGGTTAAAAACCACGAGGATGCGGGCAAGCCTGAATTATCCTTTCCCAACATTGCGGTTGAAGCAGGCAAGACCGCCGAGAAAACAGCTGATTTTACCGGAGGTGGGCTGAAGGTCAGCGCTCTACGCAATGGCAAGCCATTCTCGGCAGAGGCGGTGGTCTTGAAGGCTGCTCAGGATGGTGACCAAAAAAAAGAACGGATTGTCGCTAACTGGACAGGCACAGCCGGGATACAATTTAAGCTGCCTCCAGGCGTCTACGATCTGATGGTAAAAAACCACGAGGATGCGGGCAAGCCTGAACAGACCTTTACCGCTATCACAATCGAAGCAGGCAAAACCGCCGAGAAAACCATTGAATTCACTGGTGGTGGGTTGAAGGTCAGCGCCCTGCGCAATGGCAAGCCATTCTCGGCAGAGGCGGTGGTCTTGAAAGCTGCTCAGGATGGTGATCAGAAAAAAGAACGGATTGTCGCTAACTGGACAGGCACTGAAGGAATAGTATTTAAGCTGCCCCCGGGCGTCTATGATCTGATGGTTAAAAACCACGAGGATGCGGGCAAGCCTGAATTATCCTTTCCGGCTATCACGGTTGAGGCAAGCAAGACTGCCGAGAAAACTGCCGAGTTCTCCGGTGGCGGACTGAAGGTCAGCGCCCTGCGCAATGGCAAGCCGTTCTCGGCAGAGATGGTGGTTTTTAAAGCAGCACCGGATGGAGATCAAAAAAAGGAACGGCTTCTCAGTGATTGGACAGGGACCGCAGGCAAATCAGTCAAGCTGTCTCCTGGTGTTTATGACCTGACGGTCCGAAGCCACGAAGATGCGGGCAAGCCAGAACAGGTCTTTCCCGGCATCACGGTGGAAGCAGGCAAGATTGTCGAAAAAACCGTAGAATTCCCTGGAGGCGTGTCAAAGTAAGCCGTAGGGTAAGCAACGTTTAAATAGTAAGGGCCGCCCTCTTTGGAGGGCGGCCCTTACTATTTTTAGCCGATGAGCCGGCGAGCTACTATATTATTTCGCCAACGCCTGGGCCATCGCCTTTTTGAAACCTTCAACTGATCCGGCAATAACCTTCTCATCGACACAGAAGGCCAGACGGATATAACCAGGCATCCCAAAGCCCCGGCCGGGAACGGCAAGAATTTTCTGCTCCTGTAGCAGGCGGCAGAACTCAACGTCATCGATTGGTACCTGGGGGAAAAGATAAAAGGCACCCTTGGGCCGGACATAGGTGATCCCGGCTTCATCCAGCACCTTGCAGAACGCCTCGAGCCGACGCGCATAGATGGAACTATCTGCCGAAACATCCTGCAGCTGCACCACGACCCGTTGCATCAAAGCCGGGGCATTAACGAACCCGAGAATGCGGTTGGCCAGCGTCATGGCACCCAACACCGATTCTTTATCCTTCATTTCCGGATGGACGGCGAGGTAGCCGATCCGCTCACCGGGAAGTGACAACTCCTTGGAATAGGAGGAGGCAATAATGGTATTGGTGGAGGTAGGCATCAGCGGCGGCACCTGATGGTTGTCAAAAACGATGTTGCGATAGGGCTCGTCAGACACCAGATAGATAGTGGTATTGAACCGCGCGCCCGCCTCGTCGAGCAATTTCCCCAACTTTTGCAGCGACTCAGCTGAATAGATCTGACCGGTAGGGTTGTTGGGGCTGTTAATCAGCACCACCTTGGTTTTGGCGGTCAAGGCACCTTCAATTGCCGCGAGATCGAGATTGAAGTCTTTGTCAGTCGGCACGACCTTGGCCACGCCGCCATGGTTGTCGATATAGAAATGGTACTCGACAAAAAAAGGGGCCAGGATAATGACCTCATCAGCAGGATCGAGCAGGGCCTTGAAGATCACATTCAAGCCGCCAGCCGCCCCGCAGGTCATGAGCACATCACCCAATTGCAGGTTAACCTGCTGTTCCCGCCCGAGCCGCTTGGCTAGGGCCTCACGGACAAACGGGTAGCCGGCGTTGGGCATATAGCCGTGCGTGCCAGGCTGCTGATTTTTGGCCAGCTCGCTGAGCACCGTATAAAACTTTGCTGGCGGCGGCACATCGGGGTTGCCGATGCTGAAATCAAAAACCTTGTCCGCCCCAAACTCTGCCTTCATCCTGGCACCTTCCTCAAACATCTTCCGGATCCAGGAGGATTTTTCAGCAAACGCCTGCATTTTCTTGGCAACACCACTCATTGCGCTCCCCTTTTGCATAGGTAATAGTTAGTCACGGTTCCAATTCAACACTGCCGATCGATGGCCTCAAGGCCGGCCGTCATCTGTTCGCGAATTTTTTCTCAAAATAATCGTACGCTACATTGATTTCCTTCATCTTCTCCTCGGATATTTTTTTGAATTCTTCACCGAGATGGCCAACCTTATCCGGATGGTACTGCATGGACAGCTTCCGGTAGGATTTCTTGATTTCGACAAAATCAGCACCTTGCTCCAACCCGAGAACCGCGTAGTACTGCTCCTCCATCTGGGCGGAGGAGGTCGCTTCCTGCCGCTGGCGATACATATATTTCGCCTCGATGGTACGTTGATCGTAGACCGAGACCTGCAGCAGCAGGGCAATCTCCCTGGCCAGGCGTAACTCGTTCTCCGGCGGCGGCTGCTTAGTGTAGATGATCTGATAGATCAGCTCCAGGAGAATCAGGCGCGGCTCGTAGGCAAAGGTGGTACGGAATTCATCCAGCAACTGCCGCAGATCGACCTGCGCATCCCTGGCTTCCTTCACCAACTGCTTTACCCAGTAGATCTGATCCTGGTTATAGCGGAGTTGATACTGGAAAAAATTAAGTATAGCAGCCAGTTCCGCCTTGCTGAAATGACCGTCGGCCTGGGCGATCTTCACCAGGATATTGACTAGGAGGAAGACAAACCTATTATGACTCTCGGTCTGTGTGGCCTCGTACGTGGAAACTCGCCGCTGGACATAATAGGTGAAGGCCCAGAAAGCAGCGACCATCAGGAGAACACCGGCCAGCCCGGAATAAAAGATAAAGCCAAAGAGATTGAGCAAGGCCGGAGCACCGCCGGTAACCAACACCAGCACGACGAGCAGGAGCAGGCAACCACCACAGCCCGGTTTATTATGTTGTCGATATTCCATTATTTACGATAGCTGTTTAAGTTATCTAGACTGTAGCCTGTTAGACAAAAAAAGGTGAAATATGAACTGCTATAACCTGACGGACTACAGCCTCATCAAGCTGCAGTTACTCCGAACGCTGGGCAAACAGGGCATCAACAAATTCCCGGGCGTCAAAATCACGGAGATCGTCGAGTTGTTCGCCGATGCCGATGAAACGGACCGGAATCCGGCTTTCCCGGCAGACATTAGCGACGATGCCGCCCTTGGCAGTGCCGTCGAGTTTTGTCAGAGTCAGACCGGTGACCCCCACAGCCTCATTAAAGAATTTTACTTGGGAAAGGCTATTCTGACCGGTGGTTGCATCAAGGACCAGCATGACCTCGTGCGGAGCCCCCTCCATTTTTTTGCCGATGACCCGCTTGATTTTCTTCAGCTCTTCCATCAGGTTGACGCTGGTATGGAGACGACCGGCGGTGTCGATCAAGATGACATCATACCTATGGGCAACCCCGTACTCAAGGCCGTCGAAGACTACTGACGAAGGATCGGACCCAGGATTCTGGGCAATGACCTTAACGCCGACTCGCTCACCCCAGATCTTAAGCTGGTTGATGGCAGCGGCGCGAAAGGTGTCGCCGGCTACCATTAAGACCGATTGTCCGGCTCGCACGAACTTAGCGGCAATCTTGCCAATGGTGGTGGTCTTGCCAACGCCATTGACCCCGACCACCATGACGACAAAAGGACCCTCCGCCGGCAACACCAGTTCAGCGGACTGGTCCGTGGCCTCAATATAGGCCAGGATCTGGTCGCGGATAATCGTTTTCAAGGCCTGGGGATCGCTCAACTGGTCGCGTTTAACCTTTTTACGGGCATCATCAAGCAACTCCAGGGTGGTAGCCACTCCGAGATCGGCGGTTATCAGAATCTCCTCCAACTGCTCAAAGAGTTCCTGATCGATCTCCTTTTTCCCCAAAAAGAGGCGGTCAAGGCGGTAGATAAAGGAATCCTTGGACTTCCCCAGCCGCTCCTGCAATCGCTTAAACATCGACTTGACTGCCGGTTTCTCCGGCGTTGGCACAATAGCCTCAGGCCTATCGACCACTGGTTCGGTGACAGGCGAAGGCTCCGGTACAACGGGAGCCGAAGGGATCGCCTCGATAAAAGCATCGGGTGACTCCAAGGGTTCATCCACGGCTTCGCCAACCGATTGCTCCACGACAGCAGCTGTTTCTTCTCCCCCCTCTTGAACTGGTTCGATTATCTCCGGGGGGGCTGCATCAACTTGGTCGGCAGGAAGGTGTCCTGCCTCAGGTTCCGTTTGCGGGGCATCAGGTACAGAAGACGGAACAACAACCTCCGCTAGCCGGGCATCTGCCAACTCCGGTTCGATTGCCTCGGGCTCAGTCTGCTTACCAAATTTCTTTTTGAACCAGCCGAGCATCAGGTATCTGCCTCTGTTTGTTTCATGGCGATCTCCAGGACCTCACGGATAGTATGGGGATAGTGAAAGATCACGCCTTTGCGGACATCTTCCGGTATTTCCAACACATCCTTCTCGTTGAGCACGGGCAGAATCAGCTCCTTGATCCCGGCCCTGAGGGCTGCCAGAACCTTCTCACCGATGCCTCCCACCGGCAGGACATCGCCGCGCAGGGTTATTTCCCCGGTCATCGCCACATCCTGGCGAACCGGCTTACCAAGGATCACCGAGACCAACGACGAGACCATGGCCACCCCGGCAGACGGTCCGTCTTTGGGAATCGCACCTTCGGGCACATGGACATGGAGATCAATGGCGGCAAAAATGTCTTCGTCAATGCCCAAATCCTTGGCATGCGATCTTATATAGGTCAGCGCTGCAGTCGCCGATTCCTTCATCACATCGCCGAGCTTACCGGTCAGCGTCAGACCGCCCTTGCCCTTCATGCTCGAGGTCTCGATAAAGAGGATCTGGCCACCAACCGGTGTCCAGGCAAGCCCAGTCGCCAGCCCCGGCCCCCAGCTCCGCGCCTTCATTTCAGGAAAATATCGCTGCGGCCCCAAAAAATCGTAGAGTTTCTCGGGGGTCACAATCGTTTTCTCGGTCAGGCCGCGGGCGATTTTGGCGGCAGTCCCCCGGCAGATAGCGGCTAATTCCCGTTCGAGATTACGCACCCCGGCCTCCCGGGTGTACGAAGATATCAGCGCCTCGATGGTAGCCTCTGGCACCTCCAGGTCATCGGCAGTCAGGGCATGTGCCTCCAACTGCTTGGCCAGCAGATGGCGAGTGGCAATAGCTACTTTCTCCTGCTGAGTATACCCGGAAAGCTCGACCACCTCCATGCGGTCGCGGAGCGGACCGGGAATAGTATCGAGAACATTGGCCGTAGCGATGAACATCACTTTGGAAAGATCGAATTCGATGTCCAGATAGTGATCGGTAAAGGTTGAGTTCTGTTCCGGGTCCAGGACTTCAAGCAGGGCCGATGATGGATCGCCGCGAAAATCGTTGCCCAGCTTGTCGACCTCGTCGAGCAGGAAGACCGGGTTGTTGGCCCCGGCCCGCTTCAGGCTTTCGATGATCCGCCCGGGCAGCGCCCCGATATAAGTACGCCGATGCCCGCGAATTTCGGCCTCGTCACGGACACCTCCCAGGGCAATCCGCACGAACTTGCGATTCATAGTCCGAGCAATGGATTGGCCAAGCGAGGTCTTGCCGACCCCGGGAGGACCCACGAAGCAGAGAATAGGGCCATGGACATCCTCTTTCAGCTTGCGCACCGCCAAAAACTCAAGGATCCGTTTCTTAATTTTCTTCAGGCCGTAATGATCCTGATTGAGATTCTGCTCTGCCTGATCGATATCCAGCGTGTCCTTGGTGGAATCGAGCCAGGGGAGGTCGAGAATCCAATCGATGTAGTTACGCGATCCGCTGTATTCCGGGGAAGAAGGTGATATTCGCTCCAGCCGGGTCAGCTCTTTCTCCACCACCGTACGAGCCTGCGGGCTCAGACTCTTCTCGGCGATCCGCTCTTTCAGTTCCTTGGTCTCAACCTTGTCTTCATCTCCCTCACCCAGCTCCTTGCGAATAGCCTGCAACTGCTGACGTAGAAAAAATTCCCGCTGCCGCTCATCCATGTCTTTTTTCATGGTAGCCTGCAGTTGGTTGCTCATCTCCACAGTTTCCAGACGCTTGGCAAGTTCCTTGGCCACCCGATGCAGCAGATCGTGCAACAGCGTTATTTCCAGAAGTTCTTGTTCCATCTCGATCTTCAGATTGAGCTGGGAACTGACCAGATAAGCCACGTAAAAAGGATTGGTCAGGCTGTTGATGGTCACCACCAGTTCCTGAGGCAGTTCGGTGGCGCTGACTAGCTTCTGAAACTGGGCCCTGATATTAAAGAGCAGGGCTTCGATCTTCTTGTCCTCAACGATCTCCATTGGGATTTCGACCACCTTGGCCCGCAGATAGGGAGTGGAGCCGATGTATTCGGTGGTTGCAATCTTTTTAGTGCCGCCTACCAGAATCTGGTAGGGGCCATCCTTAGACTTGTTCAGTTTGTGGAGGTAACCGACAACACCGACGGTATAGAGATCCTCAGGACCGAGGATATCGTCATCACTGACCTGTTCCCTGCGGCTCGGCACCAGCCCGATCAGACGGTCGCCAAGGAGGACATCGTCGATAAGTTGCTTGGAGGATTCACTCGATACCTGCAGCGGGAATCCCATGCCCGGATAAAAGACAAACCCGTGCAAAGGCAGAATGGGGAGCGACTCGGGAATCTCCATCTGGGAAGGATCCATCTTTTTTTGCGCTGTTTGTTGTTCATTTTCCATAACTTAATCTCCAGGTGTTATCCTGATAGTAACCTTGCCCTTCCTAATCCGCTTTGGCAGGGTCACCACGAGTATTCCGTTGGCATAGGTCGAATCAACCCGTTCGACATCGACTGCTGACGGTAATGCCACGGTCCGCTGAAACCCGTCCAGCTCGATTTCAAGCTGATGGATGCAGGCGATGGACGGAGGCGCTGGCAGTTGACGAACGCCGCTGATGTGCAAGCGCCGGTCATCAACAATAACCCGGAGAGACCCATCCTTCACCCCGGCCAGATCCGCATAGACGTAGATCGTATTCTCAGCCTCGTAGATATCCACCGCTGGCTGCCAACCGACCGACCCCATCGGCATCATCCGCGACAGCGACATGCTTCGCAATACGCGACCCGTATGCTGCTGCATCTGTTCAAGTTCTTCCAATATTTTTTTACTGAACGAATCCATCGGCTCCTCCCCTTCTTATGCCTCTTCCGGGAACGTATCGACTACATTCTCGTGCAGGTTGTCCGGCATGCCGTACACTAGAATACCGGCCCGGCCTGCGATACAAGTAACCACTATAACTATTCTGACAATTATAATAAATCAAGAAAAACACGGTGCAAAAGGCCTGTGAACCGCCTGACTGTGGGAGATGTTTTTTTCATTGCTTTTCAAAAGACCGGCATTAAAGTATAAGCCCAAATTACGAGGAACTCGCCAGCGCCCGCTGCATCGCCGATTTTTAAACTTCGGCAGGATATGCGCGGGTTCATGTTTTCTGGTCGCCACGATCATGGAACCCCTATCGGCAATTCGGCAGTTTGAACAAGACCGATTAGCGGTGTCTCCACGGGTTTACTTCGTTTCATTCATTAATTCTTTCTCTAATCGGAGGTTCATATGAGTAGTTCTTGTGGAGGATCCTGCGGATCCGACCAGCCAAGCAGTTGCGGTTCAGGCGATGTCCGTTCAGGCGACGCCCGCCTGGCCCAGCAGGATATTGCCATCACCAAATCCCTTGGCAAAATTAAACATAAAATTCTGGTAATGAGCGGCAAAGGCGGGGTCGGCAAATCGACAGTCGCCGTCAATCTGGCGCTGTGCCTGGCAAAAAAAGGCCATAAGGTCGGCCTGATGGATGTCGATCTCCATGGCCCAGATGTCTGCCGGATGCTCAACCTCACCGGATCCCTTGAGGCACCGGCCAACCCGAACGACCTTATCCCACCTCTGACCTACAACGATAACCTCAAGGTGGTTTCCCTGGAATATATGATGAAGAACCGGGACGATGCCATCATCTGGCGCGGCCCGCTCAAAATCCAGGCAATCCGGCAATTTGTCTCCGACATGGACTGGGGCGCACTCGATTACCTGATCGTGGATGCCCCTCCCGGTACCGGCGACGAACCGCTCTCCATTGCCCAGACCATGCCCGGCGTTCATGCAGTGGTCGTCACCACCCCGCAGGCTGTAGCCCTAGCGGATGTCCGCAAATCCATCAACTTCTGCAAGGCCGTGGAAATGCCAATTGTCGGCGTGGTTGAGAACATGTCCGGTTTTGTCTGCCCGCACTGCGAAGAGACCGTGGATATTTTCAGCAAAGGTGGCGGAGAGCAGACTGCCCGCGATTTTGATCTGCCCTTCCTCGGCCGGGTTCCCATGGATCCGCGGGTTGTGGTCGCCGGCGATTCCGGCACCCCGTATCTGTGCTCGGACGAAGAAACCCCTGCCACCAAGGCCTTTGACGTCGTGGTCAGTGCAGTGGAGCAGCGCCTGCCTCCCGGGCCGGTGACGGTCAATCCCTTTGTCAATATTGCCTGCGCCTGCAGCCCCAGCGGCTGCACCTCTAAATAACGCTCTTTTATAATCTTCCCGCAGCCAGCCACCTTGGCTCGGCTGCGGGAAACAGCCCAAGGGGTCAGATCCATGCTTGTTAAACAACTCACGGTCGGCATGATGGGGGTCTGTTGCTATATCGTCTCCTGCGAAAAAACCAAAATTGCCGCCATCATCGACCCAGGTGGTGATGAGGATCGCATCCTCGACTACTGCAGCCGCAGCCAGTTACAGGTACAATACATTATCAACACCCACGGCCACCCCGACCATGTTTGCGGCAACGGTCGCATCCAGGAGGCCACCGGTGCCCAAATTGTTATGCACGCCGAGGACGCCGCCTATTTCAGTAATCCGCAAATAAAAGACTACTTTTCCAGCCTCGGCATGCCCGAGTCGCCACCGATTGGTGTAACCGTCCAGGACGGCGACGTCATCACCGTCGGCGAGGAACAACTCCAGGTTATCCACACCCCCGGCCACACCCCGGGCGGCATCTGCCTCTACAGCGCGCCGCACTGCTTCACCGGCGACACCGTCTTTGTCGGTGCGGTCGGCCGTACCGATTTCCCGGGTGGCTCCACGGAGCAGCTGCTTACTGCCATCAAAACGCGACTGCTGACCCTGCCCGAAGAGACAATTGTCTGGCCGGGACACGGCTATGGGGGATTACAATCCACCATCGGCCGCGAAGCCAAAACCAATCCCTATTTCTGAACGCCGCAGCGGCCACGACCTTGAGGGACTGCGACCACCGACCAAACCGGTTTCCCTATGCGTGAAATCATCCTCGGCACCGCCGGCCATGTCGACCACGGCAAAACCAGCCTGATCCGGGCGCTCACCGGCATAGAAACCGATCGCCTCAAGGAAGAAAAAGAGCGCGGCATCACCATCGAACTGGGCTTTGCCTACCTCGACCTTCCCTGTGGGCATCGGCTCGGCATTGTCGATGTACCTGGACATGAGAAGTTTATCCGCAACATGGTCGCCGGTGCCGCCGGTATGGATCTGGTTGCCTTTGTCATTGCCGCTGATGAGGGCATCATGCCTCAGACCGTCGAGCATTTTGAGATCTGCCAACTGCTCGGTGTCCGCGACGGCCTGATCATCCTTACCAAAAAAGACATGGTCGAGCCGGACTGGCTGGACATGGTCACCGAGGAGGTGCGCGATTTCTTCAAGGGCAGTTTTCTGGAAGCTGCGCCGATTGTCCCGGTTGATTCACTGAGTGGCGAAGGAATTGGGGAGATCGTTGCCCTGCTTGATGCCAAGGTGGTCGCCATCGATTTCCACGAGGAATTCGGGCCGTTTCGCATGGCGGTGGACCGTGTCTTTTCTATGAAAGGTTTTGGGACGGTCATCACCGGCACCTCGCTTTCCGGCCGGATCGAGACCGGAGCGGAAGTGATGTTCTATCCCGGCGGACTGCTCGCCAAGATCCGCGGCATCCAGGTGCACGGACGCGATGTCGATCTGGTCGAGGCCGGCCACCGAACCGCCATCAACCTTCAGGGCATCGAAAAAGAACAGATCAACCGGGGTGACATGGCGGCGACACCGGGCAGCCTGATTGCCTCCACCCGGCTCGACGCCGATTTTCACTATCTGAAGACAGCGCACAAAGAACTGAAAAACCGAACCCAGGTCCGGGTCCATCTCGGCACCAGGGAAGTTGTCGGCAGGATATCCCTGCTGGAGGCGGACACCCTGCCTCCAGGCACAACAAGCCCTATCCAGTTGATCCTCCAGGAACCCGTGGCCGTCTGGCCGGGCGACCATTATGTCGTCCGCAGTTATTCGCCAGTCACCACCATCGGCGGCGGCACCATTCTCAGTAATGCTCCCAGAAAACGAAAGAGAATGGTAGAACGCGACCGCGCCCTCAACCGCTCCTTCTTTGCGGCCCAGGCAACAGCCGATACCGAGCAGAAAATCCTGCTGCTCATCGAAGAGTGCGGCATCCAAGGAATCACCACCGATCAGTTGGCCGCTCGCACCGGCGTCTTCAGCAAAAAACTGAAGAAAACACTCCTCCATCCGATCTCCACCGGTGCCCTTCTGGTGGTGGACTCGGAAAGCCAACGACTGCTCGCCGCCTCCGTCGCCGAAACCATCAACCGGCAGATCACCGACCTGCTTGCCACCTTTCACCGGCAGAATCCCCTGAAAACCGGCGTAGCCAAAGAAGAACTCCGCTCGCAGCTGCGGCCGGCAATTGACCAGAAAATCCTGCACGCCCTCCTGAACGGGCTGACCAAAAAGGGGCTGATCGAACAGTCCGGTGCCGAGGTCAAGCTGACCGGGCACACCGTCACCCTGCAGGTTAACGAACAGGAAATGGAACAGAAGATCGGCGAGCGCTACCAGCAGGCCGGGCTCAGCCCACCGAACCTCAAGGAGGTGCTGGCTGCATTCCCCGAATTTCCCGAAAAGCAGATCCGGCAGGTGATCGACCTGCTGCTGGCCAAGGGTACTCTGATTAAAATCAACGAAAGCCTCTGCTTCCACGCCCCTGCTGTCGAACAGCTACAGGAGGCGGTGGTCGCCTTTATCCGCAAGGAAGGCGAAATTGATGCGCCCCGTTTCAAGGATCTCACCGGCCTGACCCGGAAATTTTCCATTCCCCTGCTCGAATACTTCGACAAGATCAAGCTCACCATCCGCATCGACGACAAACGCGTCCTGCGCAAGGGATAACCCCGCTTATCGCCTGAACCTGCCCTGCTCCAAGAAAAAAACCACCTGCTCCTGAACCGGACGGTGATACATGATGAAAGAATGCCCGTAAGGCATGGTCAGGAAATCGGCCAGGCCTTCGGCATGGGCACTGGCGACCGAAACTTTGCCGTCATTAGACCCAAGGAAGAATCGAGAAAACAAACGGCTTGCAGGATGATTGCCGGTAATGATGCCCACCGTGCCGGTTAGTGGCCCGAGACGCCGAGGTAGGTCGGTTACAGTCGTGCCCAGCTGGCAGCCCGCCGGACCGAAAAACCAGCGAAACCACCAAAAACGACGGAAATAATCGACCAGTTCGCTCCCCTGATTCGGGGGGCTGAGCATCACCACCCGTCCCAACTCAGGCAGGGATTGTGTTGCGAAGAAAGAACGGAGCAGAATGCCACCCATGGAGTGAGTAACAAAATGGATGGTGCCGACACCATGCCGCCGCAGCTCTGCAATCGCAGGCGGGATGACGGTGTGGGCAAGTGCCTCGACGGTATGTTGACGGGAGGGGTAACCGACGTTGACCACCACGAACCCCCGCTGCCGGAGGCAGACAGCGAGCGGTCGCATCGAAAGGCTGGTCCTGACCAGGCCATGGAGAAGAATGACGCCGGTCAATGCCGTCCTCATAGTTAGAAGGTGATGCAGCGGTCGCTTTCCGCAATCAGCCGGTACAGATCAGTCTGTTTGGCCCGTTGATGGTATCCTGCCTCCACTCCGTGGAGGTCGAGTAATTTGCCTCAGGCCAGCAGGACGCCCTCGGACAGGGTGAAAAGTTTTGCCAATTCAAGGAGCGGAAAAATCGCAGAGGCAAGTGCCGCATATCGGACCGCAGGCCCATTGAGAAAGATTGTCACATCATCCATCTGTTCCAGCATGAGATTGCCCATCCTGAAGGCATTCCATACCACTTCCGGATCGCCGCTGCACACCATCAAGGTGTTGTTCATAATTGGGCCTCCGCAAACACACCACAAATCAAAAAATGCAGTCCTATCGCCTACCGCATCCAGGAACAAAAAAAACCACTGCTGCAACAAATCGGGCAGCGGCTGCCTTATTATTTGACGAACCGCAACCCCGCAATTTTCAGAGCCCCGCGATGGTAGCCGTCCGGGAATAAAGCCTCAAACGCATTCAGGTCCAGGTTGCAGCTCTCACAGGTTTCGTAAATATTAGGAATCCGATGTTCCGCTTGGTAGACATCGCGAAGATAATAGATGACGCGCCAATGGTCATCGGTGAGCTTCCCTACCGGAATTCTCATTTCCATGGCCCGGTACACGGCAAAATTTTCATCCCAGCCTTCCGGCTCAACCAAAAAGCCGCGCGCATCCGTGCTGTAGACCTTTTCGCTGGACAAGGCGCGCATATCGGCGACACTCTCCTTGAGATGGGCTGCGTAGGGCATATGATTGACCCGGTAGTGCACCCCTGCCACCCGGCACACGCCCCGGTGATACCCCGTAGGGAAGAGCTTTTTCATATCCTGCGGCAGAAGACCGTTGGCCTTGCAGGTGGCGAAGATGGTCGGACACACCCCGGTTTGCTCATACTCACCCCGGATATAGCGAATAACATCCCAATGCTCGCTGGACAGAACGGGAATATCACACTCCCGGGCCATACCTTCGGCAAAATTATCGTCCCAACTCGCAGGATCCAGTAAACATCCTTGGTCGTCCACGTCATAGGTGCTACCCATGTGGGAAAAATGCTTCATTGTCGCTCCAATTATTTTCGTATCGAGAGTGAAAAACGTTTCCTTGTTATTTCCCTTATAGAGGCCTTTGCGCAAGCCTTCCAATCAACCAGCAAAATCATAATATGTTACCATCGAACCATCAATACCGCAAGAACCGGCAACCTTCCACTGAGATCGCAAACAACCCGTGAGTAGAGAAGGGGATCAAGGTGATCACGCCCGAGGGCGCAGGCACAACAGACCTATTCTGCACAAAGGGCCAACCCTTCGGCCACGATCCGCATGTGCGCCTTTTCCGCTTCAGCAATGGAGAGGAACACCTGCTCCATGGCCAGCCCCTGGAATCGATGTGCCATGTTGCGATAAAGATCGTAAGCGGAATATTCAATAGTCAGGGCCATTTCCAGTGTGGCCCGGCACGGTTCAAACGGCTGAGCTTCGAGCTTCGCCACCAAAACGGCACTGGAATACCCACCCTCGACGATATCACCTGCTAGGCTTGCGTACACTGTTTCAAACGAAGACGGGGCGGTTTGTCCTTCAGCCCAGAATCGGTAGATCATACGGGCATGCGCCTCCTCGGCGTTAGCCAAGGATGCAAGACTATGAGCCCAAGGTATGCTGCTGTAACACTGCCGAATTGCGGTGTAAAAGCGTTCCGCGCCCCGTTCCAAGTCCATCGCCCGCAGAAGCACCTCTTGATCGGTACCCGAAAAATCAAAGACCTTGAGATTTGGCCTATCAGGCAGAAGATGGCCGTCCCAGGCCGCAATACCGCCGACCATATTGAATACGGTTCCGGCCACATAGGGCCGCGATCCGGTAAAAATAGCGGCCCCACGGGAACGTGCGCCGGAATGACAGTAAAAAACAATATCCTTATCCACCGGCAGCTCATCCATCCGCTCGGGGATCAACCCCAGAGGGATATGTACGGAGCCGGGGATGTGCCCTTTGACATACTCGTCGGGCTCACGGACATCGACCAGCAGATATTCGTCCTCATGGTGCCGTCCCATGTAGTCCCGCAAACGCTCCACACTGATATCCAGGTATTCCTCAATCATCCCCCCTCCTCTGTACAATCCTTAAGGTGATCATGTCGATATAGCGTCCCCTTGCTTACAGAGGGAACATCTCCTACCTATTTTCAAAGTGTACTCTGCCCTACACGATCATCGCTCTTGTCGGATTTGCCAAAGTTGGATTGTAACATTGGAACAACTCCGCAAAGAATGCATTCATGCAAGACTCTCGGAAGACTCTGAGCAGAGTGCTCAAGAAAAACAAGGAGGATGAAATTCAGGCAGTATGGAGTCGACCGCGCCAGGGCCCCTGCCCCTGCGGGTAGGAAAACTCCAGATGGTCACGGCTGACCCCGACTCGCAGACCGCGGCTCAGGTGCAGTTCGCTGCCATTTCTGCCGCTGCGGGCAGCGACAAGGACCGCCATTATATGCTCATACCGGGTTGTGTCGCCAATGGTCCAGAGCAGCTTCTCGATCATACGGCGCTGCAGGGCTGCATGGAGACAGCGAAAAGGATCTCGCTTGAGGATGCAGACAATCTGATTTTCGGTTTCCGGCACCCGAATTTCGACCGCCCGGTCCCAGCTCAGGGTGAGCAGATGTTCCAAAAGATCTTCGTCCTCCCGCAGATTGGCCGCAGTTTTCAACAGGGCCTGTCGAATGCCAGGATCATACTGGCTCTCAAGCAGAGGCAGCAATTCGTGGCGGACACGATTGCGCAAGAAACGACGATTGTCGTTACTGGAATCATAACAAAAAGCAATTTCTTTGTCGGCCAGATAGGCGAGTAACTCCGCTTTACAGAATGCGAGCAAGGGCCGGATCAAACGGCCGGATTGCAGACGCATGCCAGACATTGCCTTACCACCACCGCCCCGAAACAGGCGGAGCAACAACTCCTCGACCTGATCATCTGCCGTATGGGCAACGGCAAGTACATCGGTTGCCCACTGACGGCCAAGATCGGCAAAAGCCTGATAGCGCAACTCCCGGGCTGCGTGTTCAAGCGACAATTTAGAGGCAGTAGCTGTCCCGATGACGTCGACTTGGACACGGGTACGATCCAGCCCCCACCTGACGGCCGCCTCCTGAACGCAGCCCCACTCTGTCGGAGTTTCTTCAGGACGCAAACCATGATCGATATAGGCCGCAACAACAGTCAAACCAAATGCAGAACGCAGGGAAGCAAGGAGAGACAAAAGAGCCATAGAATCGGCCCCGCCCGAAACGCCGACCAGAACCCTGCTGCCATTTTCCAGCAGGGACTCGCTGACCAGTGTCTGTCGTACTGCATGTTCAAGGGGATGCATAACAGCGTTATTCCTGGCCCAATGGTTGTGGCAAATATAAAAATGCTTTATGCTGTATCAACGAAAAGCTGTAGAGCTGAAACAACTGACGCAGGCAGGGCATGGATCGAACGACATATCTAAAAACCATACAACAGCACCTCAAAACCGCATATCTGCTAAATGAGGAGAAAACGGCTACCATGATCCCTGTCTTCGTCAACACCCTGCGTTCCCACGTTGACCGACTGGCGGAGCTGGCGGCCGGTGGCGACCTACAGCAGTTGAGCCGAGCCAGCCATGCCGTCAAAGGTGCCCTGCTCAATATGGGCTTGGCCGAGCTGGCCCAAACCGCCTATTGCATCGAAAAACAGTGCCGGACCGGAGACGTTACCTTTGACTACGTGGCCCGGGTCACTGAACTGCAACAACAGATTTCCCTCTTCACTGAAGAACGGTAGGCAGGTTGTCGGTACACTGCTATATCGTGCCCCAACATTTTCTCTATCCCCTAACCACCCTCCCCTTTTTTCCGAAACAGCATTTAAACTCTTTGCCCGAGCCGGGCTAGAAGCCGTTCGTGAATACCGTCAAAACCGCCGTTGGAGAGGATGACAACGACATCACCGTCTTGACAGCACTGACCGAGAGCGTCGAGGATGACGTCGGTGTCGGCAAAAGCACGGGCTTTGGTTCCCTGGGCACAGAGATCAGCCGCAAGCTGAACCGAAGAAAACTGCTCACTCACTGGAACGGTATCCAGGGGGATATGCTCCCGAATCAGCACCTCATCAGCGTGGGTAAAAACACTGGCGTAGTCGTGTTGAAACACGGACCGCCTGCTGGAATTGGTGCGCGGTTCAAAGACTACCACCAATCTACTTTCTGGCCAGGCCAAACGCAGGGCGCTCAAGGTCTCGCGAACCGCAGTTGGATGGTGGGCAAAATCGTCGACCACCGTGACCCCCCCCACCGTACCGCGAATCTGCTGCCGCCGCTTGACCCCTTCAAAGGAGGCCAAACCTGCAATTATAGCCTCCAGCGGGAATCCGAGGTGGCTCAGCAGGGCAATCACTGCCAAGGCATTGAGGCAGTTGTGCAGCCCCGCCATGGGCAACCGACAATGGCCTTGCAATAGGTCCCGGTGATAGATCGCAAACTCGCTAGACAGCCCTTTGACCTGGAGACCGGCAAGTCGCCACTCGCAGCCATCACTGACGCCATAGGAGATTAACGGGCAAGGGGCCGCTGCCGCCAACTCAGCCACCAATGGATCGTCAACATAGGCAATCAGCGCCCCCTGAGAGGGGATCCGACCAATGAATTCGGCAAACGAGGCCTTGATGCTGTCGAGATCGACAAAGATGTCGGCATGATCGAACTCCACCGAAGTGAGGATGGCACAAAACGGGCGGTAGTGGTGAAATTTCGAAACCTTGTTAAAAAAGGCGGTGTCGTATTCGTCACCCTCGACCACAAAGTAGGGAGTATCGCTGACGTTGGAGTTACGGCCAAAGGCCTCAACCAGACCGCCAATCATAAAACCGGGGGTGGTGCCGGCCCTGTGCAGGGTCGTGGCGAGCAGCGAGGAGGTAGTGGTCTTGCCGTGGGTACCGGTCACCACCAGCGGCATCTTACCTTCGAGAAAAAAGTGGCCAAGAGCTTGGGGCATGGACAGGTAGGGAATACGCAGCCGCGCCAGTTCCACCGCCTCAGGGTTGGTGATCCGCACCACATTGCCGACAATCACCAGATCGGGGCGTGAGGCAAGATTGGCGGCAGCATAACCAGGCATCACTTCGATCCCCAGCCCGGCCAGGAAATCGGACATCGGGGGATAGACATTCTGGTCTGAACCGGTCACCTTGAAGCCCTGCTGCTGAAGCATTCCGGCCATGGCGGCCATGCCGGTGCCGCAAATGCCGATGAGATGAATGTGCCGAGGATGTTCCGGGGCGACGTTCAGGCCTGGATCAAGCAGAATTCCACTGCTCATTGAGGCCGGACCGTCCGCTCGATAGCCCTGTACACCCGTTCAAAGGTCTCATCGAAGGAAGATGGGGTCAGTCGACCCACCTCGATAAACTTGACCACGATTTCCTTGGCCACCTTGAAGATCGCCTCATCGGTTACCGGTTGTTGCACCGGTATTTTTCCTACTTTTTCGTCACTGCCCACGTGGGTACCCGCCTTTTGATAGAGCAATAAAAAACCCCTGTTACAGGAAGAAGGCCAATTCTTATCCAGTTGTAACAGGGGTAACCAGTCTCGCACGGAAAAAACCTCTCCAGCATTCCCCGGGAGGCTATGGTTTTCAATCTCGGCAAAAGGAAGCGCGTTCCCGCCGCCAGGACCATCAGTTCTTTTCCAGCACCCGATAATCCATAATCTCGGCAAAAGCGAGCAGATCTTCCCTTGTAACCTGTCGGCCCTTGATGGTGATAACAAAGCGGGTAGCCACCACAATGTACAGCTCGCCACTCTGTTTATTGTTTTCGAATTTTATAATCGCCCGCTGCCCCTTCACCGTCTCGAGCTTACCGCCGCCAGCCCCAGCAAACATCGGATTATTGATCATCACCAACACCGATTGCAGTACCGGCGAATCGGAAACAATTTCAACGCTGACAACTGATGATCCTTTTGTGTAATCACGACTGACAGTGACGCCGCCGCCGAGGATAGCCGCACCCAGGGCCTGGGCGCTGGCCTCGCCAGCATACCAACCAGGTGGAGGTGTCGGCAACAAGCCCTTCATCTTTTCACTTTTTTGCTGCCGGACCAGTTGGGAAGCGTAATCGAGATTTGAGGAGGCACCGGTATAATCACCGGCCTGATATTGCCTGATCGCTTCTTTTATAGTGCTGAGGACATTGTCTTCCGCCAGCAATGGCTGCGCAGACAGCACAAGAGCCAGAGCCAGAACGATCCGCAGCAATGATTTTTCAAGCATAGATCACCAAACAGTAAAATCCCTCAGGATCTCAGGAATAATTGAACCTTATGGGAAGAGAAATCAGCATTTGTGATACCAAGAGGCGCTGGAGGTGTCAAGCAAAGAACGGGAAAACGATGGAGATCTTGATATAAATAGCACTACATCATATAGTTACGCATAAACGACCATCACTGAGAGAATGCGGCCAAAACCGAAAAATTGGCCACCAGCGGTGATCTTCTCCTGTCAATTTGGCAACAGAGCAGCGACCAAAAGCTGCAAGCAAGGACATACAAAAATAAACCTCACAGGAAAAACCTTTTGTTAAAAAAAACCTTTGCCAACGGAACCGGAGAGTTATTGTCGGATGATAACAAAAAAGCTATCATGGATGCCCTCCAGTAACTCAGTGACTTGAACGACAGGCAGTTGACACACCCCGGCGGCCACCTTTCCTTGGCGCCACACCCGATTCTAATATTTTCGACCAGGAGCAACAATGGGACAGGAAATCGAACGCAAATTCCTCCTCGCCGGCGATGGCTGGCAAGGGCTGGCTGAGGGTATCGAGTATCGCCAGGGCTATCTCTGTGCCACTAAGGAACGCTCAGTCCGCGTTCGCATAGCCGGCAGCAAAGGGTTCCTGACCATCAAGGGGGCCACCATCGGCGCAGTTCGCAGCGAATATGAGTATGAAATCCCCCTGGCCGATGCCCGGTCGCTATTGGACACTCTCTGCCCGCAGCCGCAGATCGAAAAGAAGCGGTATACCATCCCCTACAGCGGGTTCAACTGGGAGATCGACGAGTTTTTTGGCCTTAATGCCGGGTTGATCGTAGCAGAGATCGAACTGGAGGCGGAGGACCAAGTCTTTGAACGGCCCGCATGGATAGGCAAGGAGGTTACCGGCGACCCGCGTTATTACAATACAGCGCTGTGTGTTGCACCGTATAGCAGCTGGAAAACGTCTACGGGGCGGGAGTGACCTGGGGAAAAAGACCGGTCTCAGATTGGCGACAGCAGATGGTGGAACGCTCAGGGGACAGCAACAGTATCCCTAAAACGCCTTCTACTGGGCCAATGCTTTAATCATTGGAGGAAGCAGGAGATTGACCGATCTCATGCTAAGTTCTCTGATCGCTGTTGCAGTATGCTCCATCCCTCTTAAAATCAAATCCCACCAACAGGTATAGCCTCTCTCTTATCGTCTTTTTTTACTCTTATCATCGTCCACTTTAACTATTAAACTCGACTTTGTCTTTCGCCCACTCCGTTCGCGGAAGAGAAGACGAAGCGGTACCCGGTCCAATCCCAAACCCTCCCGAAAGAAGTTGGTCAGAAAGCGCTCGTAGGAAAAGTGGATACCCTTGGGGGCATTGGTAACCACGGCGAAAAGCGGCGGCGCCGTTCCCAACTGGGCGGTGTAGTAAAATTTGAGGCGGCGGCCATGGTGCATGGGCGGTTCGTGATGAGCAATGGCATCGGCCAGCACCCGGTTGAGGGCGGCGGTAGGAAAGCGTTGATGAAACTGACGGTGAACCTGGCCGATCTCGGGAAACAATCGCTTGATCCCGGAGCCGGTCAAGGCTGAAACCTTGAGGATCGGGGCATAGGGAATAAATTTGACCGCCTCTTGCAAATCCGACAACAAACGTTCCTGGCGTTTTCTATCTTCCTTGACCAGATCCCACTTGTTGATGATAATTATCAAGGCCCGGCTCTGTTCCTGGGTGTAACCAATCACCTTGGTATCCTGTTCGGTGACCCCCTCTTCGGCATCGATCAACACAATGGCGATATCACAGCGCCCCAGGGCCTTAAGGGCCTTGAGAATGGAGAATTTCTCCAGTTTGTCGGTGGTTTTGCCTTTGCGACGGATGCCGGCGGTGTCGATAAGCAGATAATTATATTGGTCGCGACTGAGCAGGGTGTCAACAGAATCCCGCGTGGTACCGGAGACCTCGGAAACCACCATCCGCTCCTGACCGACGATGGCGTTGACCATCGAGGACTTGCCGACATTGGGACGGCCGAGAAAGGCGACCCGCATGGTATTTTCCGGCAGATCGGTCTGCAGGTCCGTATTCTGGAGATGTGGCAGCAGCCCCTCGATCAGGCTGTGGAAGCCGAAGCCATGGTCTGCGGAAAGCGGCCACAACTGCTCAACACCAAGTTCCCAGAAGGGCATGAGCAGGTCATCTTCTCTATCCGGACTATCGATCTTGTTCACGATATAAAAGACTTTTTTCTCAGTACGGCGTAGCAGGTCGACAATCTCGATGTCGCTTGGTGTCAGGCCCTCACGGCCATCCATCAGGAAAAAGATAATATCCGCCTCCTCGATGGCCATCATGGCCTGGTGCCGGATATGGTTGACAATGGTGTCGTCTTCATCGTCGATACCGCCGGTATCCACCAGGATGAAAGGGTGCTCTTCCCAGATGACCCGGGCGTAATGACGATCTCGGGTGACCCCGGGGGTCGGATCGACCAGCGCGTCGCGACGCCTGACCATACGGTTAAACAGGGTGGATTTGCCGACATTGGGCCGGCCGATAAGGGCAACCAGGGTTGCGTTTTCTGTAGTCATGATCGTTTTTCAAGCTCCTGGCGGCTTTGGGTAGTTAAGTTTCTTAAGCCAACATACTCGGCAGCCTCGGATTTGGCAAGAAGACCGCTCAACGAGACCAGGGCCGGTCGAAGAAATTGCGCAAAAAAAGGCTTTTGCCGCACTTGGCTCAAGAAAGCGAAGGCCCCCAAAATCTGCAAATTTCGTTGCAGGGCAAGAAAGACATATTCACGGCGGAATTGGTCAGGATCGTAGGGAATCTCCTGTTGCAGGGCCTCAAGATAGACTGCTGTCAAGTGGTCCTGCACAGACAGAGGCAGCGCCGCATAGGGGTCGAGCAGCAGGGACGCCAGGTCATAGGCCAGGGGCCCGAGACGACCGCCCTGAAAATCGATGAAACGGATCGTTTCATGCTGCACCATGAGGTTGCGGCACTGAAAATCGCGGTGCAGGAAAAAATTGGAGGGGGCCTTGGCTGCCTCGGTGGCAAGTTGTGCGCATTCCGCCTCCACTGCTTCCTGATCGAAACTAAGCTGGAGAAGATCACAACAACAGGCCTTAAGGAAATAACCGGACTCCCGCTCCTGCATCAAGGTGCGGTCGTAGCGTGGCGTATCCCAACACCAAGCGGGATTAAAGCCCTCGGCTGCCCGCACCTGCATCCGTGCCAACTGACGCACGGTCTGCTCGTAAAGGGCTAGAGTCTGCTGGCTCCCCGGCCCTGCAACCGCCTGCTCGTAGAGACGCCGATCGCCCAGGTCCTCGCAAAGCACCAGGCCGGATGCGGCATCAAAGGCATATATTTCGGGGAGAGGTGCCCCGCACCCCCGAAGATGACAGCCGATCTTATAAAAGGCTGCTGCCTCGACCAGACCCAGCGCATCGTTTTCCGGCGGCAGGATGGCAATAAATGCCGCTCGGCCCGGTCCTCGCAGTTGAAAAAAACGGCGAGAAGAACCATCCGGCACTAGAACGGCAACCTGCACGGACGCCTCGTTCCAGAATGATGGAACTTCCCCGAGCAGTTGACCGACAGCTGCAATAAGGGCAGCGGTGTTCATGGACGATTCTCTGCAGAACGGCAAGCAGCAGCGTCGATCTCGGGGTTGCCGGTAACAATCGCGTCGCGACACCAACTTCCCGTGGTGACTTCCGTCCCTCCCCAAACTACAGAGCGACAGAGACGCGCTCGGTCCCCGATCACCGCTCCTGGGCCTATGCAGCCCCACTCTTCCAGCACCACCTCGACACCAATACGAGCCGTCGGATCAATTACCCACCCTCCGGACTCCTTGCCAGTGGTGAGCAGTTCGGCGTGAAGCTGGAGATAATCCTCCGGCGTGCCGATATCTCGCCACGAGGCACCGTCCACCCGACAGTACCCTACCCTGCCATGCACCGCCAATGCCTGGTAAAGATCGATGATGTGGTGAAAGCACTGTTCAGGGATCATCTCAATCACCTCCGGGTCAACCACATGGATACCGGTGAACGCGAGCCGCTCACCCTGCCCTGCGACAAAGGTCTGAACCCGGTCACCGGCCACCCCGACCGTGTTGAAGCGGGGATAATCGTGCAATGCCAGGGTCACATCGTTTTTGGAAAGAAGATGCCGGTGGTACACTTGTTCCAGATCAATCTCGTGGTACAGATCGCCATTCATCACTAAAATCGGGTCATTGTCCATCCGGTTCAAGGCCTTGCGCAGACCACCGCCGGTGCCGAGAATTTCCGGCTCATGCTGGATGAGCACCTCGGGCCGATCGGCAAGTGCGGTCTCAACCTGGGCGGCCAGATGGTGGCAGTTGACTAGGATGGGTGAACAGTTACAACCACGCAACTGATCAAGCAGTCGGTGCAACAGGGGTCGATTAACCACAGGGAACAGGGGTTTGGGCCGGACATTGGTATAGGGTCGTAAACGGGTGCCGTATCCGGCGGCGAGAAGGATGGCCTGCATAGTAGTGAAAACGGAATTGATCTTGACTTGAACCGGAAACTGCTCTAAAAATCATTTTTCCCGGCCGATTGTTAAAAAAATCATAACCTACGGGCAAGCGCGGGGCAACAACGGGATTTAAACCGTTTACCGCCAGCACGCCTGACCTTGTACTGTTTCTCTCCTTTCCTTGCAAGCACCTGAACAGAAAAAACCATGATAACTCTCCTTGATTACGGCGCCGGCAATGTCCGTTCGGTCATCAATGCCATCGAACGCCTCGGCGAAACCGTAAAACTTGTCAACAATGGTGCAGACATCGACAGCGCCGACCGCCTCGTTTTCCCAGGTGTGGGCAACTTCGGCGCTCTGATGCAAACCCTGCGGCAAAAACAGCTGCGCGAGCCGCTCATTCGCTATCTCCACTCCGGCAAACCCTTTTTCGGCATCTGCGTCGCTCTTCAGGCTCTGTTTGATTCGAGCGAAGAGGCACCGGACGAGCCAGGTCTGGGCATTCTCCCCGGACGGGTGCAGCGCTTCACCACCGCGCTTGCCATTCCGCACATCGGCTGGAACGGTCTGAACATTCACCAGCCCTCCCCGCTGTTTCACGGCTTGGCTGGCAATGAAAAATTCTATTTCGTCCACTCCTATCATGTGGCCCCGAAAACCCGCGATGACATCCTGACCACCACCGATTACGGCTACGAATTCGTCAGCTCCGTCCAAAAAGGCGCCTTGGTGGCCACCCAGTTCCACCCGGAAAAGAGCGGGAAAGCCGGACTGAAAATCCTGGAGAATTTCCTAGCCGGTAACCGCGAGACCCTCCGTCCTTCTATCTGCCTACGGACCACAGTTCTGGCCAAGCGTATCATCGCCTGCCTGGATGTGCGCGCCAACGAGCGGGGCGATCTGGTGGTAACCAAGGGTGACCAGTACGATGTCCGCGAGGAGGGTGAGGTCCGCAACCTGGGCAAACCGGTGGAACTGGCCAAAGAATACTATGAGCAAGGGGCCGATGAGATCACCTTTCTCAACATCACCGGCTTCCGCGATTTCCCGCTCGAGGATCTCCCCATGCTCGAAGTCCTGCAACAGACCTCAAAAAATGTCTTTGTCCCCCTGACCATCGGCGGCGGTATCCGCGATTTCACCGATCGAAACGGACGCTTCTACAGCTCCCTGGAGGTGGCCTCGCAGTATTTCCGCTCCGGGGCTGACAAGATTTCGATCGGTTCAGATGCGGTACTCATTGCCGAGGAGGTGCTGAAAAGCGGCAAGGCCACGGGATTAAGCTCCATCGAACAGATTGCCCGGGTTTACGGCAACCAGGCAGTGGTTATTTCCATTGATCCCCGCCGAGTCTATGTGAAAAGCCCGGATGCGGTACAGCACAAGGTGATCAAGACAGTCTTTCCCGGTCCCAATGGCGAACAGTATTGCTGGTATCAGTGCACCATCAAAGGCGGCCGCGAAGGCCGGGAGTTGGATGCAGTCACCCTGGCGCAGGTCTGCGAACAACTCGGGGCGGGAGAAATCCTGCTTAATTGTATCGACAAAGACGGCACCAACTCGGGTTTTGACATCGAGTTGATCAACGCTGTCCGCTCGGCAGTCACCATACCGGTAATTGCATCCAGCGGTGCCGGTAATGCCAAGCATTTTCTTGAGGTCTTTACCCAGACCAAGGCGGAAGCGGCTCTGGCCGCCGGGATCTTTCACCGCAAGGAAGTACCGATCGGGGCAGTGAAGGAGTATTTGCAAGACAAAGTGGAGATTCGACCGGCCTGAACGCACCAAATACGAATTAAATCCCGGTACGATGAAGCACTTGTCTGAAAACAGACAGGTGCTTCTTGATTATCAGGCTAAAACTTAACATACACATGGGCCTCTTTAAGAGGGCAAGGTCAAGTGTTACCTGATTTCGCCCAGTCGTTTAAACTGGCTGGAATCGTTGAATAAAGAACTGAAACAAGTTGGTGATACAAAAAAGGTTTGCTGATGTACGCACTCATACCGGCAGTTACATATCTCTGTTGATCCTCTTCCATTACATTGGCAGTCATGGCGATAATCGGAATGTGTCGCCCTAAAAGCTTTTCAGTGAGAATATCGCTGATGTTCTCAGGTAGTTTTTCAGATAAAGGCTGCCCTTTTTCAAGCACTCTAATAATAGTGGCTGCAGTTAGGCCATCCATTAACGGCATTTGCATATCTAAAAAAATGACGTTGAAATCTTTATGTGCCAAAGCTTCCAAAGCTTCCAACTCGTTTCGTGCAGTGGTGACCACATGGTTGCTGTTATGTTCAAGCATCATGCTTGCGACATCCAGGTTCACCTCATTGTCGTCGACAAGCAAGATATGCAACCCACTGTTTTCCCTACCGATATGAAGTGTCTCAACCTGATTGCTTGTTAGCAGCTTTCCTTCGCCAGATTGCATTTTAGTAATGAAATGAAAAGAACTGCCGCTACCCACTTGGCTCTCGACCCAAATCCTCCCTCCCATCAGTGATACCAGTTGTTTACAGATAGAAAGCCCTAATCCTGAGCCTCCATATTTTCTAGTAATAGAAGCATCAGCCTGTTCAAAACTATCAAAAATCAGATTGAGTTTTTCAGGTGGAATACCTATACCAGTATCGTTGACGACGAAATGCAGTGCTATATTTTTGTCAGTGTCAGATTCTGCCTCAAGATGAACATTGATAGCGACAGAACCCGAATGGGTAAACTTTATGGCATTACTGACAAGATTGAACAGGATCTGTCGCAGTCGTAAGTCATCCCCGATAAAAAGGGGGGGGAGAGCTTTGCTTGTGTTCACATGCAGCTTCAATCCTTTTTCTGCCGCAATTGCATGCATGGTGGTGACAACACCTTCCAATAATTGCAGCAGGTTGAAAACAACATTGCTCAACTTGAGCTGACCGGCTTCTATCTTGGAGAAATCAAGAATATCTCCAATGATGCCTAGCAGATGCTCGGCAGAGTTGTAGACATTCTCGATACAATGCCGCTGGTTGTTATCGAGTTCTGTCTGTAAGGCAAAATGGGACATCCCCAAAATGGCATTCATAGGAGTACGAATTTCATGTGACATATTAGCAAGAAATGCGCTCTTGGCCTTACTGGCAGCTTCAGCTGTTTTTTTAGACCTGATCAAATCTTCTTCAATTTGTTTTTTTTCTGTAATATCGACGGTGTATTCAATAATCTGAATCAATTTATTAGCTTCGTCGTATATTGGATAGCCGTGCACCTCAACTATTCGTTTTTCTCTGCTCATATTCAAATGCACATGCTCAACGACTACCGAACTACCACTATTCTTGATCTCCATGACAGGGCAAGGATGTTCATGACCTTGACAGGGCTCTGTAAGCCATGCGTGAGCCAATGGCAAGTTCTGGTCTCCCCCCCAAGATCAAGTCCGGCAGCTTTGTTAGCCAAAATAATTTCAAAGGTACTGATATCAATAACGTAAAAGGGGTGAGAGAGTGCGTCGATAACCGAGCCTAAAAATATATTCTGCCGAACCAACTCCTTTTTGGAATCAAAAAGTGACTGATTCAGGTCGTTGAGTTGATGGGTACGCTTCTCGATTTCATCTTCCAGGTTATCGTTAAGATTTTTCAGTTTATACAGAGTGTAACTGGTCAGTGACATGATCCCGTAAACAAACAGAGAACCTCCCAGAAAAATCACACTAACTAAAATCTCAAGAGGAAAACTGATGTTTGTGAATTGTATCAGGAGGTAACCGATATAACCGATGATGAAACAACCAATGAGCACAGTGAGAACAAACCATCTTGGTTGTAACGAGGGAGGGACTACATGCTGTAAACGCCGACTTGTAAACATCGACGCAATCAGTATTGCTGCGCCTGCAGTGACCATGATCATTAGGATCAAATTCATTATATCAAGAGGGCGTACTTTTATTTAAACGGCCATTTATGCCAAGAAAACTTTGTGAAAGATTAATGCAACACTTGGCCCATTATACTGGAACGGGCACCGCATATTTCATGCGTATCCCAGGGGACTTGAGTAGTCTATAAGTATCGCCACTCAGTCATAAACATACCCCCTTTTACTGACGTAAGTGAAAACAAGAAGCTTACGGTTCTAACTTCCTTCATTACATTTTTTATCAGATCATTAATCATTTTAAAGAAATCGGTACACTGGAGCCCTTTCCTGAGTCCACTGCCGACAAGGGGGTGAAAAAAAATCCAGCGCGACTAAATCAAAGATCCATTCCGAGTCGGTCAGGACGCATGCAAAAAAAATAAATTCAAAGCGCAGAAAAAAATAGGGCTGGAACTACTGGTTGGGCACGGTGGTTGTTTCTTCTTTGAGTACCATTTTTATAGTCTTACACAACGACTTAATCGTGTACGGCTTGTTCAAGAATGCATGGGGTTGATCATGATGCATCTCGCTCATAGCCACTCCTTGGTCATCACCACTAACCAGGATGACCCGGATTGCCGGGTCAATCGCGCGTAAGGCGGCAAGGGTCTGCCATCCGTCCAACCGCGGCATGAGTATATCACAAAATACAAAGGCAATATCATCTTGCTTCTGCCGAAACAGCTCAACCGCCTCGACGCCATCCGCTGCCTGTATCACGCTGAAACCAAGGCCGGAAAGTGCTAAGGTGCCAATCTCGCGCAATATCAAATCATCATCGACTAACAATACTGCCTTTGCGTCCTGTTTCTTGCCTTCGACCGGAGCGATAAAATCATCATCGGTGGCAGTGCCTGCCTGGCTGCTGCCAAGTATGCCGGCAAGATTATCTCCCAGTATTTTTAGAAAATCGGCATAGGGTAAATCTTTCTTGTTGCGAAGACCGAGCTGGATCTCTTCAGCCATGTCAGCCAAATCTTTCAATCCGCATTGGAGCAAGGTGCCCTTGAGGGTATGGGCGACTCTGGTCAATTCTGTGAAGTCCTCATCTTCGAGGGCTATCGACGCCTTTTTCAGATTTTCGGCTATACTTGTTTTCGCGGCTACAACTAATTTTGCAATCTGTATATCGGTAAAATTCGTCGTCGTTTCAAAATGGCTGACAATATCTTTAGTTCTGACGGACTGCAGAGATATGGCATCAGATGGACCGAAAGCCCCCGGCACCAAGCTGGCATACCTGACATCGGACGGTGAAATTCTCTCAAAAATCAATGATTGGAGCACAGAGGTGAGCGCATCGTACTGAAAAGGTTTGGTGACATACCTATCCATTCCAGCCGATAAACACATCTCCTTATCCTCGTTCATCGCATGGGCGGTCATGGCAACTATCGGTAGATGCTGTCCGTTGAGATTATTGACCAGATTTTCCCGTACATCATCCGGTAAATTATTGGGTGCAGCCCCCCCCTTCTCAAGAGCTCGGATGATAGTGGTTGCCGTCAAACCATCCATTACCGGCATTTGCACGTCCATGAGGATGACATCAACCTTCCTGGAAGCGAGCGTTACCAACGCTTCCAGGCCATTACCCGCAGTTACGACCACATGATCCTGTTCAAGCATCATGCTTGCCACGTCTCGATTCACCTCGTTATCATCAACAATAAGGATATGTAAGCCTTTGATGGTAGGTGCTGCGACCTTGCCCTGTTGCAATGTCTTCACTAATTCTTCGGCACAGGGTTGCAAGGGGACAATACAATGAAAAGAGCTCCCTCTATTCTCTTGACTCTCAACCCAGAGGCTACCTGCCATGAGTCCAATCAGCTGCTTACAGATAGAAAGGCCTAAACCAGTACCTCCATATTGCCGCGCATAGGAATTATCAGCTTGTTCAAAGTTGTTAAAAATCAAAGCAAGTTTTTCCGGGGGAATACCTATACCCGTATCTGTGACGGTGAAATGCAAAACCGCCGTCCCCTCCTGATTCTCGTTTTCCAGACTGACATACAGTGTGATGGAGCCGGAAGGGGTAAACTTAATGGCATTGCCGATAAGATTGAGAAAAATCTGGCGAAGACGCAAGTCATCGCCAATAAAAGCGGGAGGGAGATTGTCGTGGAGCACTGTCTGCAGACGCAACCCTTTTTCAACTGCGGGCACATTCATGATGGCAATGACACCATCAATCAACTGGCGCAGCTTAAAAGGAGTCTCATTCAACTGGAGTTGCCCTGCTTCCATTTTAGAAAAATCAAGAATATCGTTCAAAAGACCAAGCAGGCTTTGGGCTGAATGCTGCACTGTTTGCAAGAAACGTTGCCGTTTATCTCCTTCCTGGGCATGCATCGCCAGATGCGTCATCCCTATAATCGCATTCATCGGTGTACGGATTTCATGGCTCATGTTAGCGAGGAATTGACTCTTCGCATGATTTGCGGCTTCTGCCTTCTCCTTCGCTTCCTGCAGGTCAAGAGAACGCATTTCCAAATCGTGGGTTCGTTTTGCAACTTGCTCTTCGAGGTATGTATCGCGCATTTCGATTTGTTCAAGCATGTCGTTGAAACCGATGGCAAGCAGGCCCAATTCGTCTTCCCCGTGTACCTCTACTCGAACATCGTATTTTTTCTCCTGTGAGATTTTCCTGGTCACTTCGGAAAGAGAGAGGATAGGATCGATGATAATCTTCAGTAATCGTGCCGACAACAGCATCGCCAAGGACAGGCCAATCAACAGTACCCCTCCCATGAGCAAGGCAATCATGAGGATGTTATTACCTATTTCGTCAAGATCGACCTTAATGAACAGTTGGCCGAGATTTTCGTTGTCGATTGTTATTTGTTGATTCAGCACGGCAAAGTTGCCGAGAAAACGCAACCCTTTGTCGGCAACTTCTTTTCTATGATACGTATCAAGACGGCCTTCTTCCACGTCATCACGTCGATACTCGGCAAAAATCTCTCCATTTTTCCCAAAGATAACCCCAACCATGACACTCTTTTTAGCGACCAGTGAATGGAGGATTGCCTGTAAAGCCTTCTGGTCCTGAAACACAAGTCCAGCACGGCTGTTTTCGGTGAGAACATCGGCCAACGTCTGTATTTCATCACGCAGTTGTTGGCGGACCATATGCTGTTGGATCAGAAAGGAGCACAGAGTGGCAAGGAGCAAGGCTACGGCGCTGGCCAGAAGGATGATACTGTGGAGTTTAACGCGAAGGGGGCGTTTGAGGAACCATTGCTTCATGGGTCGCCCCTCCTATTGTACGGATGCCGCAAGATCTAACATGGAGGCGCTGGCCTGTATTCCACGTTTTTTCAAGACGGAATGGTTGATAACAAAGGACAGCCGATCATCTTTGGTTACAAATTCGATAGATCCGCCGAAGCTGACAAAACCAGGAATATCGCTGACCGTAACCACTGGCTGCTGAACGGTACGGGAGAGGATAGAATCAAGATCGCTCTTTTCAGATCGACTAATAAACAGCATATGGCACTGCGGAAGCTTCTGGAAGGAATCGGCGTAAACAATCCTGAGGTTGCGCCCATTAATCTTCTGCCCCTCAACAGCCTGCAGCATGGTGCCGAATGGATTTTTCCCAACGACACAAAGGGTGAAGTCCTGCTGCCCTGGTGCAAAGGACTGTTCCGGCCAGGTGATAAACCGGGAGAAATTCACCAGAAAAGCAGCTTTCAGCTTATATTCCTGAGATATTTCATCTGCGCGAGCAGTACCAAGGCTAGCAATAAAACAAAGGAGAAACAGAAAGAATATCCTGGGAAATCCATGGCAATGCATATGTGGCAACATGCGCATAACCCCTAAAAATTCCAGGTTATTTTGCCGTAGACACCACGGTCAATTTTGGTAGGAGGGGTGGTAAGCTCAGAAGTATATTGGAGTTGGCTGGTGTTTAGCAGGCTCTGTGCTTTTTTTGATACAGAGGTGATGATTAACCGCATGAGCTGAGCTAAATCCGCATTATAATCATTAGCAGGTGCGGCATTCACCTGAAAGGACACGGATGAATGTCGCAAGAGACAGACCTCGGCTGTGAGCGCTATCAGAGTTTTCAGGGTCAATACGTTCACCAAGGTCAACCTTATCGTGTTTTTCTATGCCACAGGAAATTGACAGTTTGATCCTTACTTTCTCTTCGGCAATAACGTACGCCTAATGATAGGTATAGACCATCTTGAGCAAAAAGGTCAGCCCGTCCTGCTCGATGCCACTCTGTCGAAATTCCGCCCCGACCGGATCCTTGTATTTCTGATTCAAGAGATTATAACCGCTTAAAGACACTGTTAATCCCGGCCGGATATTCTTGGCCAGAAGGGTCATATTGATAACCCATGCCGCATCAGTGCTGGAGCCATCGATTGTTTTTCTGGGGCTGAGGTATTGAAGATTGGTGCCCAAAGACCAGATGTCAGAAAAAAGAGGCACTATCAGGTTTGCCTTGCCGATGTGCTGCGGCGCATTGGCAGGCGTTTCACCGGTAGCCTTGTCTTTGGCCTCCTGATATGTATAGCCGATATTACCACGAAGACCGGCTGTCCATACCCCTTCCAACTCCAACTCAAAACCTTGAGCCGTCATCTGGCCAGAGTTTTTAAAAACCAACATATTGTCAGAATCGGTCATTTGACGAATCATATCGTCGATTTCATAAGAAAAAACGCCTGCAGACATACGATAATTTGAAGAAAAGCGCTGCTCCAGTATGGCTTCATACGTAGTGTTTTTTTCCGGATCCAGATGCAACGGTCTTTTAAAGCTCACGCCGTCCTCATAATAAAGCTCGTAGGCATTGGGAGGCCGAAGTGCTGTTCCATATATGAGTTTGAGCGTGGAGCTATCTTGAGGCTGAATAATGAATGCCAGTCGAGGGTTCAGCAAGTTGCCAAAATTCAGTGAATAGTCCTCACACAGTCCGGCATTGATGCGAAGCCAGGAGGTCATCCGGTATTCATCCTGGACAAACAAGGACCATTTCTGACTGTTTTCTTTAATGTCTGTGATCAATCTATAGGGGTCGAGATCCTCGTTTTTCTGGTTCTGAGCAAAGTTGTTGGCTAATTCGGCCCCTGCAGTCAGCCGGTGGGTTCCATCGAAAAAAGGGCGGGAGACGATGAGTTCGCTGCCCACAGATTGTCCCAGGGCGGTGTCATTGTTAATGATCCCGGCATAAGGAAGATGTGCTGTATATTGGTATTCGTCGAAAAAGAGCCGAGCCGTGACATCTGTATTGCTGAAGACGGTCTGCTGATATTTCAGATCCACATACCATCTTTTATCCGCCGTAAACATGTTCGGACTGTTGAAATCAGTTCTATACGAGGCGGTGGGGAGCGTTTTGTCGCGGGAGAGCCAAGAGCTTTCCAATGTCAGCGGGCCGTATTTCATCCGACCGAAGAGGCTGCCGCTTTGATCGCCATCAATATTGCGAGCCATGCCGCCAGAGGTGGTAGGAGTATCGAATTCGGCATAATACAGATCCTGTCCTTTGCTGTAATAGCCGGTACCGGACAGAGCCAGATCCAAACCGCTATCAAGCTGCCGGCCGTAACTCAGGCGCCCCTTGAAGCTATCGTAGCTGCCATACGAGCCAGCGATTTGCGGCTGACCGAACTTACTGGAATTTTTGGTGACAATGTTGATGATACCGAAGAAGGCGTTGCTGCCGTAAATAGACGCTCCCGAGCCGCGGATGATTTCCACCTTTTCGACCAAGTCCAGATCCACTTGAGATTCCGTGCCGATGTAGGCCAGACCATAGATATTTTCATTGAGGCGATGGCCGTCAACCTGGATAAGAAAGCGGCTATTGTAATCGCCTGTTGAAGAAAACCCGCGAAGCCCTGCATAACTGTAATTGCGATCATACGAGACATTAATCCCGCGAACGCTACGGAGAAGATCAGCCAGGTTCCGGTACCCATATTTTTGGATGTCATCGGCGGTGATGATGGTGACGGACGCCGGCGCGTCTGCAATCTTCTGATCGAATTTTGACACCCCGGACACAGGAATCTTCATCAGATCTTCTAGGCTGAGGGTGGTAAAATCCTCGGCAGTGGCCGCCATCAGCGCAAACGGATAAAAAACCAGGAATAGATATAGAAAACCGCAGCGATATTGAGGAGGGGTCAGAATCATCGAAGTTTTTTTAGAAAAGAAGGGGTCGTCAGGAGCATATTGCTCGCCGACACAGGTGACAGGTAGGGGTAATACAAATATACAGTTCCAGCAACATAACAATAAATAACAGCACTGAATTCGTCTATTAGATAGAGCGTAGCCTGACCTCGACCAGGTTCAACCTGCAAGCTTAAGAGCCGCAACGGTTAAGGCTATGTATCTCCCTGTCTTGGCTACAGTGACAAACACGATAAAGACGACCAGGCTTTCACGCATGACTCCAGCCGCAACAGTCAAGGGGTCACCGATGATCGGAACCCAGCTTAACAAGAGCGACCAGCGCCCATAACGTTGGTACCAGCCTTTCGTGCGTTCGAGCGCAACTCCCTTCAGAGGGTACCATTTCTTATCATGGAACCGTTCGATGCCGCGACCTAGCCCCCAATTAAAAACGGCACCCAGAATGTTGCCAACACTTGCGACCAGCACCAGCATCCAAGGGGTATAATCACCGCCAAGCAGCAGACCCGTCAAAACCACTTCCGATTGAGCCGGGAAAACCGTGGCGGCAAGAAATGCCACCAGAAATAATCCTGTATAGACCGCCAAATCGGTCATTTGATGCCATGAGCGGCCAACTGAAACCAGCCTTGGAACGCCATATAAAATCCTACTGTCAGAATTAGCACACTGGAAAAATACGGTGCCCTGCGCATGAACGTACCGAACCAGACATACCGTTTTGTTGCATGATGCACGCTCAATGCTGCAACTGTTCCAACGGTGACCAACGTGAGGGCCAGCCCGACGCTGAAGCTCATAACGAGGGTTGTACCGAGCGCTATTTCTTTTAATTGCAAACAAAGGAGGAGAATAGTGATTGCCGCTGGGCAGGGGATCAGGCCACCGGTCAAACCAAACAGAATAATTTGTCCCGTGGTGACGTTGCGATCTACAAACTTGCGGCGAATGTCATTGGCATGGGCAAGTTCATGCGCATCGCGATACCCTCCAGTTAGGACATCCAACCCGTTCAACTCTTCATGACCATGATCATGGTCATGGTCATGGTCATGACAATGCACGTGCACTGCCAGCTGCGCTCGTTTGTTGTCTCGCCACGTACGCCCCAACATCCAAAGAGCGATCCCGATAATAATGACGGCGGAAGCAAATTGAAAATACGGCTCCATTGCTTCCGCGTCGATGCCTCGCCAGAAATACAGGCCCCCCAGAGCAACGCCCCAAACGACCGACGTATGTGACAACGTGGCCGCCAGCCCCAACAAAACAGCCTGTCGGACTGTTCCGCGTATGGCAACGATAAAAGCGGCCATCAATGTCTTGGAATGGCCGGGCTCCAACCCATGCAAAGCGCCCAGCAGAATGGCGCTTGGGATAAAAAGCCATGCGTTGGCGCCCCCTTGTTGGAGCACTTCAGTGAAAGGCGTCATGATACGACCTTAAAGTATTTTGCGATTTTTTTAAACTCTCCAGGATGTCGCTTGTGCATTCCCGGGATCTTGGCGACAAAGGTTTGGCCGACTACATGGTATCCAGAGAGAGTGTAACCGATGGCTGCTCATTACCTGCGAGTGGTTCTGGGGCTTTAATACGCACACGGTCTTTGGGTATTTGTGCTTCGCTGTCCAGGTAGGTGACGATCGATTGCGCCCGGTTCTCGGCAAGCTGCAGGAAAGTCTTATCTGTCACCTTTTCACCTTCAACAAGCCGGGTATAAAGCTCTCCTGCCCAGAGAACAGCCTGCTCGGGACTCTTCCCGCCCGGAATGACCTTATAGAGCTTCATCCCCTCGGCCATTTTCGCAAACATTCCCGCTTCTTTTTCCTTGTGTTGCTGTTGCCGCACCGGTGTTCGCGGCGTCACTGTCCCCGCTTCGATGCCTTTTTCGAGCTCATGCAGAGATTCTTTGCCGAAACGTTCTGCAAAGAGCTTTTCCAGGGCATTCTGGGTACTGGAGTCGGTGAAGCTGAGCGGTTCCGGATTGTCATTCGGGCCGAGTTTCGTGCCGAGCCGGGTCCCAACACTTCTGCGGATACTGCGTTCCTTGAACTCCATGCCGTCAACTTCAGGGCTGTAACGCCCTTGGACAACCAATTTAAGCTGAGGCCGGCTCTTCAGGGCATCGACGAGTTTCAGGAGTTTCTCTTTCTCCGGGGCTAGGAGATCTGCGCTTCCGGGATCAAACACCAGCGCATCAAATTTTTCTTCCCCGCCTCCCAGCAGGTTTCCCAATGCCCGGAACGGAGCGGAGATCGCTTTGGTGATCAGATTGGTCAACATCTTCCAGACCAGTGACCCGATACTGAAATGAGGGTCATTCAGATCTCCGGTTACGGGAAGGCCGATATCTATACGGCCGTTTGCATCCTTTAACAGCGCAATCGCCAGATCCAGGGGCAAGTTGGTAGCACCGGGATTGTCAACCTGATCCCCTAACGACAGGTTGTCGATCACAATCTTATTTTCCCCAACCATCTTATAGTCCTGAAGCTTATATTGCAGGTCTGCGGAAAACTTGCCGGATTTGATCAGACGACCTGCAAATTTTCCCGAGTAGGGAGAAAGATTTTTCATTTCCAGGTTGCGGAAAATCAACTCAATGTCAGATGCGCGCCCAAAATCATGGGGCCGGATCACTCCGTTGATTTTTGCAGTCCCGTATTGATCGACTTGCCCGTCCATCTGAATCTTGGCCTGTGCGTCCTGCGTCGACGAGAGGTCGGTGACGGTGCCCTTGAGGTCATGGATACGCGTCATGAATTTGGGACGTAGGCTCAAATCGGCAAAAACCACATTGCCCTTTTCGACCTGCACTTTGGCAATACGATAGGGAAAGGCGTCGTGATCCTTTTTTTGCCCTGCTTTTGTGGTCACCGGTTTTGCCGCCGACTTGGCAGCAGTTGGGGTTTTGTTGCTGCTTGGGCTGTTTTTCAGGACCTTGGCAAGATTCAAGGTCTTGTCTTCCCCAATAATAAATTCCCCAACCGGCTTTACAATCCTAATTTCTTGAGCATCCAGTCTGTTTGGCTGCAAAGTCAGTTTAAATTTGGGCAACTGCACAGCATCCCAGCTGAGATAGGGCTTCTTGGGCGAACTGGCGTCGGCAAGCCGCAGATTATTGAGGCTGAAATTACCCTCATACAAAACCTTCTGAGCATCCCCTGGAACCCCATAGCGCAGACGTCCCTGGGCGGCAACCGAAGCGGACTGCAATTTCAGGGTGACAAACGGTTCGAGATAAGGTTGCAAAGAAGTAAGCACCATACCGGATACATTCACCTCAGCTTCTACCGAAGGGACAGAGGGTTTGACTGTGCCGCTTACCGTCGCAGCCCCTCCCTGTTCCAACTGGAACCCAACGTTGAAACCCATGGGCGATTTACCGTCAACATCGGCCAGCCTGGCCTTAAAATTCTGCAGACTGAGTACAGGTTTATCTGAGCGCGTTGTCAGGTCGGAAAATTTTGCACTGAACCCTTCAACTTCAAAGGATTTGACCAGTACGCCCCATGCGGAGCCGGCATCGGAGCTCGGTTTGGTCGCCGCAGGTTTCTCAACGGATCCTTTGACCTGCAGAAGCTGCTGCCAGTTGAGGTTGCCTGCAGCGTCTCGTCCAGCATCAAGGCGACCTTTGCTCATCGCAATGCGGGTAAATGAAAGCGAATGGGTGTCCAGATTGCAGAGACCGCCTTCAGCCGTCAACATTTCTGCTGCAAATAACGGCTCCCGTTCCTGAGAACTATGAACGCTCGCCCCCCTCAATTCACTGGCGATGTCCCGAAACACCATGCTGTTAGCGTTGGCACCCAGTTCCATGACTGCCTGCAAACGGAGATCCACGCCCGCAATCGCCGCTTTGAACGGAATTATGCGGCTTTTGTCGTCAACATCAAGGGCTATATTTTTGACCTCAACGGCGTCCACCTGTATTTTGAGGGGCGGGTCTGGCGCGAGAGGGGGCGAGGGGACTATATTCTGCTCGGCTCCTGGGCCGGAACCTGAAGGCTGAGTGGCAGGAATCGGTGTTTCTTTCCCCTGGTGGTGTTTTGGCCGCGATTCACGGATAATCTGTTCCAGGTTCACCGCACCCGACTCGGAGATGCGAGCATCTACGAATCCGTCCTCCACTAGCAGGCGGCCGATGTGCAATGCCTTGGTTGCCAGATCAAAACGAGGTGCATCCAGAGCCAAGTTCTTCAATTGAAAAAACGGCTTGTCCGTTTTGAGCTGTTTGAGCGACAGATCTGCGAAAGAGACATGCAGCCCTTCAAGGGTCATCCGAACAGGGGCGTTATCGACGGCGACGAAGCGATATTCGGTAGAGAAGTTGATCGTGCCGACAGGTTGCTCCAGATTGGTACTGTCCCGGAAAAATTGCCACAGGCTGGCGACCTGAATGGCATTAAGGCTGAGCTTGCCCTTGGAGCGGAGGGGGGCGAGCGCGATTTCACCATCCCATTGGAAGGATTCTCCCGCTTCAGTCTTGGCGGCAATGTGATACGTTCCGTTGTGATTTTTGACAGTGGCCAGATCTATCAGGTTCAGGTCAAGCTCCTGAATGGTTAAATCTGCAGGGGTGCTCTGCATGGTATTGACAACACCAATCCGCCCTCCCCTGACCTTTACGCTCTGGCAGATAAACGGCAGGGGTTGTGTTTGTTTTTTTGCAGGTTCCGAAAGTTGGGGAGGCGTGGTTGCAAGTTTCTCGAAGTTGATCGATCCGTCAGGCTCAATAACGACATGGATATCGGGCTTTTCAAGTTCCAGTTCCTTCAGCACGACCGCCCAATGGAACAGACCGCTCATCTCCAGATCCACAAAAAGCCGTGCAAAGGCCACCAGTGGGGATGCGTCTGCCTGCCTCAGGCTAAACCCATTCATTTCGAGGGTCAGGAGAAAGGGGTTGATGCGAATTGTTTCTACACTTGCCTGGCAATGCAGGTTTTGTTGTGCATATTTGGGCACATACCAGCGGATGGCCAGGGGCGCAACGACAAAACCGACCAGCGCATAAAACAGCAAGACAGCCACAGAAATTACCAGATATTTCTTGGTCAATATCTTGTGCAGAGTGTGATGCATAGCGCAATCCAATAAGGGGGGAGAGATCGGGGTGTCGAAAAAATTACCTTGTACAGGATTCGGCCTGTTTTTTCTTGCCAAGACAACTCATCAACATACAACTAACCTCAAAATCATTAGTCTGAGATCCTGACGGTAGTCATTACAGAACACAACCTCGTGAACCTTTCATCGCAATTGCCGGATCCGCACCTCAATGCCCGGCGTATTGTGCAACAGTTGCGTAAGCCTGGTCGGATCAGTCTCATTGTAGTGGTAGGGATACAGAATTTTAGGTTTGAACGCCTTTGCTGCATCAGCCACCATTTCAGGAGTCATCGTCGATGGGGTACTCATGGGCAGAAAGGCGCAGTCGATTTTTCCCAGGGCCTTCATGGCCGGTATGTTTTCCGTATCACCCGCCACATATATTCGTTTGTCGCCGAAAGTCAGCACGTAGCCATTGCCAATCCCTTTCGGGTGAAAGGCCTGGCCGTTCTCCCGCATATGCACCACGTTGTAGGCGGGAATGGCTTGGACCCCAATCCCCCGCACCGGCATGGATTCGCCATTTTTCATGATCAATCCTTCCGGAACCACTTCCGAACAGATGGGGGGCAGAATCACGACCGTATCCTTTTTCTGGACACTTTGCAGGGCTGCCAGGTCAAAATGGTCGTTATGGTCATGGGTAATAAAAATTATGTCAGCCTTGGGCAGTTTTGTGTAATCCGCCATCTTGCCGTAAGGATCGAAATGGATGATAGTGCCGCCGAAGGTCATCATCAGTGAGGAGTGGCCAATAAAAATAAGTTCCAAATCTCCGGCCGAGGTTTTGATAACATCTCTCTTCACCACCTCTTGGGCGGTTGCCGCCAGGGCGCTGAATGTCACCATTACCATGACAGCTAAAGCGATTTTCATAATATGAGATGGTCCTCCATAGATTGTACGCCTCCCTTGCACCTTCAATCAGGGATTTCCACATCGCTGTGTTTGCAATGGGAGCAGCGCAGCATTTGGTCCAGCTCTTCAAAGGCGACTCGCCACTCTTCACTGCCGATCTGTTTTTCGAATTCAGGCTGACATTCATCGCATAACCAACGATCACCATTTGGGGTTACCCAGAGTTTCATTTCGTATTCCTTCCCTTACGGGATCAAAATATTCTGTTTCAGGTAAGGCCGCAAGATTGCTTCAAGCCTTTTGCAGAGCGCCCTCTGTGGGTTCTTGTGTCATGACTTGGTCCTCCCTGTTTCGTGTATGTTAACAGATCGGACCGAATCGTCCACTTAAACCCCCAGTTCATTTTTCTTAAATCAACGTTCTTGCCCCATAAACCATCAAACGCAACCGTAATCCGGACCATGTTCTAACAATATCGACCTAATTAAAGTGTGTGGAGGAGCACGGAATTAATGTTTTGTGGAGGTTCTGACTCCCGGAACATCCGATTAAAACGGCAGCAATATTTATCTAGATACTCATAAGGGCATCCTGCACAATAAAACCTTGGCCAGCTTGTCAATTTTATTTTTCACGCAACATAAGCACGTTAGGGTGTTCATAAAGGGTCATGTTAGTTTTTGACTTCCTGTGTTCTGTCGCATATCATTCGAACATATGGGCTTTAATCAAAGGGTGTGGTGAGAGTCAGTTTGGTGCAAAGATGAATCTGAACAATAAAGGCAAAACAAGTAGGCCCCTGGAGGCCCACCATGACTGATAAAAACGATGCTTCCAAGCTCCGCAACAAGGCCAAAGAAATTCTGCAAAAAAGAGCACCCCTGTCGACGGAAAAACTAAAAGCACTCTCCTCCGAAGAAATGCAGCAAACACTCCATGAACTCCAGGTCCATCAAGTTGAACTGGAGATGCAGAATGAGGAGTTACGCCGAGCACATAGGGACCTCGACGCCTTGCGTGCTCGTTATTTCGATCTTTATAACCTTGCACCGGTGAGCCATTTCACTATCAACAAAGATGGGTTAATCGTGGAGGCCAACCTCACGGCTGCCATTTTTTTGGGTGTCGACAGGCGCATTCTGATGCATCTACCGTTCACTCGATTTATTCGAAAAGAGGACCAAGACGCCTACTATCTGTATCACAGACAACTCCTTGAAACCAGCGAACCACTTGAGCACGAGCTGCGAATGGTAAAATACGATGGGACGGAATTCTGGAGTCACCTGACAGCAAGTATCGCGGATGGTGATGGCGATGCGCCTGTGTGCCACATCATGCTCAGCGATATTACCGAGCGCAAACAGTTTGAGGAAAAACTTCAATTCAGCGAGCAAGCAACAAAAGAGGCAAATAAACTCTTGGAGTTGGTCTTAGATACTATCCCTGTTCGTCTTTTTTGGAAGGACATTAATTCTGTGTTTTTAGGATGCAACCGATTGTTCGCCCAAGATGCAGGTCTCCAAAACCCAATAGAATTAATTGGTTCCGACGATTACCGTCTGGGGTGGAAGGATCAAGCTGACAAGTACCGCCGGGATGATTTAGAAGTCATGACATCGCGACAACCTAAATTACAGTATGAGGAACCTCAAACTACACCTGAGGGCCATAGAATATGGCTATCTACCTCCAAAGTGCCGCTGCTCGATATCAACGGGGAAGTAATTGGGGTCCTGGGTGCCTACGAGGATATCACCCAACGTAAATGGCAGGAAGAGCAACTCAAGGCCTTAAACGATGATCTGGAACGGAGAGTTGAACAGCGGACCCTAGAATTACAAAAAACGCAGCAACAATATCTTCATGCAGAAAAGCTCTCCGCGATCGGAAAGCTCTCCGCCTCCATCGCCCATGAGTTCAACAACCCGCTGCAAGGTATTCAATCTATCCTCAAAGGATTGAGGAAAAGAGCGATATTAGAAAAGGAGGATAGTGAACTACTGAACGCCGCAATCGACGAAAGTGAGCGGATAAAGAATTTGATCCGCAGCCTTCAGGATTTCAACCGTCCTTCCTCAGGAAGGAAAGTTATAATGAGTTTGCACAACTCCCTTGATTCTTTACTGTTGTTGCATAAGAGCGAATTCAAGAGCAAACGGATTTCAGTAGTACTGAATTACGCCGCAAATTTGCCCGAAATTCTGGCAGTTCCCGACCAAATCAAACAAGTTTTCCTTAATCTGTTGACCAATGCCGCTGATGCTTGCTTGCGACCTGGTGGGGTGATTACGGTCAGCACCTGGCAGGAAGATAACAAGGTTGCGGTTGCGATTAAGGACACAGGCATCGGCATTAAGCCCGAGAATATAGAACTGATCTTCCAACCGTTCTACACTACCAAGCCCGCGATCAAAGGAACAGGGCTGGGTTTGTCGGTGAGCTATGGGATTTTGAAAAACCACGGCGGTGAGATTCTGGTGACAAGCCGACCTGAAGATGGGACCACATTCACTGTCCTCCTGCCTATCAATGGTGGTTTTGATCTCGTTGAGGCCACTCCGGAAAGCAACACATCCGGCTAAATTTGATTCAGAGCTTTTGAATGTTTAAATTCAATTAGTAATCTCACATCCTGCAGCTCAGCTGCTGACATGACGACAACTCAATAATTACGGAGGGTTAAATGGTTACAAGAAATCTTTTCAAAACAACAGCACTTCCAGTCGCATGTATCGTTGTCCTGGTAATCATGATGCTCGTTGCCAGTGTTAAAACAGGTCAGGCACAGACAATTGTGGAGGAATGGAACGGAGTAAAAACACCACCTCCCCCGGAATTGAAGCAGGTCAATATCAAGCCCGATACAACCGCACTGCTCTTGCTGGATTTCAATGCACAGACATGCAACATGAAAAACCGGCCACGCTGTATCGAATCAATTCCGACTGTAAAAAAACTTCTTGTTGAGGCACGCTCAAAAGGTGTTTCTATTGTTTATAGCCTCTCTCCAGGCGCCGAAGTTAAAGATATTGCGCCAGACCTTGCGCCCTCTCCTGGAGAGCCGGTTGTTACTTCCGGCCCTGACAAATTTCTGGGCACCGACCTTGAGAAGATATTGAAGGAAAAGAAGATAGAAACGGTTATTGTAACCGGCACAGCGGCGCATGGTGCTGTTCTTTATACAGCAAGTGGTGCTGCTTTGCGGGGGATGAATGTAATCGTTCCGGTTGATGGATTATCCGCAGAATCTCTTTTCCCGGAACTGTATACCGTCTGGAATCTTGCCAATGCCCCCAGAGTGTCAGCAAAGACAATTATTACAAAAACTGGGCTGATACAATACTGAACCAGACTGTTTCTTCTAGATGATTAAGGGTCGATTTCCCCAGGGCGTTTCTTGTAAAGGGATGCCCTGGGTAGTAAAGGGACGTGCATTCCCCCCTTACTTTTCATTTAAAGGACACCTGTTTTTTGGTGGGAAAAAGAATATCTTTCCTTTGCATACAAACCATCGGGCATTATAATGATTAATAGTAATGACGGGCCGTCTCCACAAACCATCAACCTCCAAAAGGGTGTGTAGGTGCTGCATTCAACAACCGGAACATCCCGACGCTCCCCCAAAAAGCCTCTTGGGCGACTGTTTCAAGCAGTCAGACGTCTATTGACGCCCACAGGCACTTTTCTCCTGCGTTTCGCCTCTATCCACAAAAAAGGTGTTGAAGACCGACGGCGGCTGACGGCGGCTGACAAACGAAAAGATCCCCGGATCCACCTTGCCGACACCACTGTCCATGTTACCGACGGTTGTCTTTTTGCCGCTGCCCTAGTCGATAATATCTCACTCTGCGGCATCTGTCTGAGCAATCTCCCAGAACAGATGTACCGGAGCGCCAGACAATTGACAGTTTTCTCTAATGACAATCCCGGGATCCCTATCCTGCACATCCAACCACAATGGGAATATACCGACTGGGGCGGAAAGACCATCGGCGCTACAATTCTCAACACATCGGAGACTTGGAAACTATTTTTAGTACAAGCCTCCAGCCGTATGGATTCCTGAACCTTTTCCCCACAATCCCGTGCCAAGTCATCCTCATTTACTACGGCCACATCCTGTTAATACACATAACCACAGTTTATCATCACAATAAATACTGACCGAACGCCCAGCGCAGGGCCCAACGCTTCCCCATAAAAACAGGAGGTTGAAATGAGTGACTGGAGACGCATTATCATCGCCATCGACGATTCTCCCCGCTCGATCAATGCGGTTGAGTACGTTGGCAGTATTACCGGTCATCTTACCGACGTTTATATCTGCCTCCTGCATATCTATCCTGAACCGCCACCTGACTACTATCGATCCGGAGCGACCCTGGATGCCTATCAGGCAACCCAGGAAGAAAAGGCCAGAGCGCTTTTCGCGCAAACCGAAGAAATCCTCCAGTCCCACGGGATCGCCCCCCAGACAATAACCTCCAAGTGTCTGATGGCAGAACATAAATCAATCAGTGCTGCCATCCTCGACATGCAGGTGCGGGAAGGTTACGGCACTATTGTTGTCGCCAAACGCGGGATACCAAAAGCCGAGGAATTTCTCTTCGGTTCCATCTCCAACGCCCTGATCCACAATGGCAGGGATATCGCAGTTTGGGTGATCGGCTGATGCCCCCCTATCACGCAATCGCATCCTTGCCTGAGACCATTGCCCGCAAGCTGAAAGAACACCGGGTCACCCGCAGCCTGCGACGGCCTTCAAGGGTATATACCGACACCACCGATTTCTCCTCCATCGATTACGGTGACGTTATCCAGGCGGAGGACAGATACTTTCTGATCACCGCCTACACCAAGGAGGGCAGGTTTGGGGTGGACGAGCAGATCAAGCAATGGGTTCCAAAAGTCGAGGACCTGGCCACGGGTACGTCTTATATCCTTAAGCTGGTCTTCCACGAGACCTTTGACATGACGCTAGGACAATTCACTATCCCTTGTTACCGCAGCCCGGAAAAAGAGGCGCGGATACTGGAACTGGTGCAGGGACGTCCTCATTTCATGCAAGGCGAGGCCATACTCGATGCTTCCGGCAATTTGCTCCGGGTAATAGTACCGGTCAGGGGCCAGCGCCTCGACAAGGTGATCCACAGCGAAAGTTCCCATCACGATTATTTCCTCAAGGAACTACCAGCCATTTTCGAACAGTTCCTCGGCTGCCTGCGAGGCATCGGTTTCCTGCATCAAAACGGCTTCCGCCACGGCGACATACGCCGGGATCATGTTTTTGTTGACCGTAACACCGGCCTTTTTTACTGGATTGATTTCGATTACGATTTTTATCTTCCGGAAAAACCCTTTGCCCTGGACCTGTTTGAACTGGGCAATATCCTGATTTACCTGACCGCCCGAGGAGATTATCACCCGCGCGAGGTCTTGGCCGACCCGGCAATGGGTGAAGCTGTGGCAAAAACGCTCACCCCTTCTGATTTCTCGCTGCTAGCTCAGAACCGGATTGTCAATTTGCAAAAACTCTTTCCTTACATCCCGGACGCCCTCAACAATATCCTGCTGCATTTCTCGGCAGGCGCTGAGGTCTTTTATGAAACCGTGGAAGAATTACATGCCGATTTCGAAGCAGCTTTGCTCGAGCTAAAAAGCTAACCGAACAATCTGCTTAGGCGCAGGAACGACCTAAACCACCCTACCCCATCATCTCAGGGTCGCTGCAGATATGCCTCAAGTCCTCCTTCCAGATGCTTTGCCTTGACTCCAGCCTCTGATAACTGTTTCTGCACCGATTGACTGACCGAACCACCTCGGACGCAGTATATCACTACATCCTCCTGCTTCGGAAGAGTATGCATCCAATCCGCTACCGCAGATGGATCATGCCAAGGAGCATCAGCAATTCCTGAGGGTGATTTTTCATAATCCTCTTTTCTTCTGACATCGAGCAGGATCACCTTGTTTTCTGTCTGCAGTAAACCTGCAAGTTCCGATGTTGTAATAGTTTTTTCCATGATGGTGCTCCTACATGAATGTTTTCCAAAGAAATCCAACACCTGCACAACCAACAAGCACAGGGATCATATCCAGTTTCAGATATTTCATGGCGCAATAAGAAAGCGCTGCTAAAGCCAAGGCAAACCAGTCGGCAGTCGTCAGGTCAGGAGATGGGATGGTTGCACCAAACAGATGAACTTGCCCGGTCCGTACAAACATGGCATTGATGCCAAACCAGATGGAGAGATTAAGCACGACTCCAACCACTGCTGCTGTGATTCCGGAGAGCGCACCGTTCATAAATCTATTATGCCGCAGTTTCTCAACATAGGGGGCACCAAGAAAGATCCAAAGAAAACAGGGGGCAAAGGTCACCCAAACAGTCAGGCATGCCCCGAAGATACCGGCCACGTAGGGGTTAAGCATCCCTGGAGACCGAAAAGCCCCGAGAAATCCAACAAACTGCACGACCTGAATCAGCGGTCCGGGGGTTGTTTCGGCCAACGCTAAGCCGTCAAGCATCTCACCCGGCTTGAGCCAGCCATAGTTGGCAACAGCCTCCTGGGCCATGTAGGCCAGAACCGCATAGGCTCCACCAAAGGTAACGGTGGCCAGTTTGCTGAAATAGAGTGCGATCTTTGAATAGACATGATCCGGACCGAGCAACAAGAGCAATAGCAGGACCGGTCCCAGCCAGACCCCGCCCCAGACCATTAGCACCTGCAAACTCCTCATTAAGGTCGGTGCAAATTTCCCCTCCGTATCTGAGGCTAACAGGATATCGACAAGTCCATCTTTTTCGCTTGAAGATCTCTCCAGTGATTTGCCACCATGAATCCATTTGGGACAGGCCTCACCCAGACAATGGGGACAGACGCTTAAGCCCAGATAGCCAAGAATACCAGAACCGAAAATAACCAACGGAAAAGGAACCTGGTAGAAGAACATGGCAAGGAATGCAAGCCCAGCAACAGCGACAAGATAAGGAGTTTTCAGCGACTTACTCGCAATACGGAAAACCGCCATAACAACGATTGCCAGCACCGCCGGTTTCAACCCATAAAAAAAGGCCTGTACTGATGCAACCTGGTTGAAGCCTGCATAAAGGATGGTCAGTGCCAACACGGTGAACATTCCCGGAATAACAAACAGGAGCCCTGCGGCTAGGCCTCCTTTGGTTCCGTGGAGCAGCCAGCCGATATAGATCGCTAACTGTTGCGCCTCGGGCCCAGGAAGAAGATTGCAGTAATTTAAAGCATGGAGAAAACGATCGTTGCTGATCCATTTCCGCTCATCCACCAACATCTTGTGCATCAGGCCGATCTGGCCGGCCGGACCACCAAAGCTCAAAAATCCGATCTTCGTCCACACAGAAAAAGCTTCTCTGAATGAAACAGCCTCCGGTGGTTGCATGTCTTCTGTTAGTGGCATACGCGTTCCTCTTTATTGTATATGCTTGCATGCATCGCCTGTTTTCATGCTTTTGAAAATTTCACAGGCCTGCCGTTTATTCAAATTTTATCAAACAATATTGTTAGCTTATCTAAACAAACATTCTCATCAAAAACTATCAGATTGCGACAGGTATCAATCCGAAGTTAATAATAACCCCAAAAAAGTGCTGTCGGATTCCCCTGAGCTTATGGGACCGTAGGTATCAACAATGTACTTTTTCTTCAGGTGGCCGTATTTTTTGGAACATTCCATACAGACACAAATCATAGACAATCTTGAGTCCACCAGCGATTATAAACGAAGCACTGAAGAGCAAGGGATCAACCATCAGAATACCGCCCAGCACAGGGGAGACAGCGGCTCCCAAAGATCTGGCAACATTGGTCACACCGGAGGCCGCAGTTCGTTCATCCGGTGAAACCACCGCCATAGTATAGGACTGCCTGGTCGGCACATCCATCTGAGAAATACTGAATCGGAGCAACAGCACCGTTATCGCCGACCAGAGGTTAGGCATCAACGGCACTAGGCAGAGCAGGATATTAGAAGGAATATGGGACTGAAGCGACCATCATGGCGACGGAAGATGAGGTGACAATGGCCCCACCCGAACCAAAGAAGCACCCGGTGATACCAGTGGGGCAAATCTAGTTATCCGTTATCCGCGTGGCTGTATTACATTAAAATGTGACGTTTAAAGTTTTTGTATAGCCTGCATGAAGTGCATCAAAGATCACGAAAGCCTGTTCCATCAGATAATGGTCGTCGCTGATGGTGGCGACGAGTCCGTCAATCAGGGTTTTCAAAAGAGCGGCATCATCCGGCAGGGTGGCCTCTTCCTGGACATCGATAAACCTGACGAGATGTCCGATTTTCACGATTGCGCCATCCAACAGAGTAAAGCCTTGGGCAATGACCTCAAAGGTGATCAACTCACCCTGATGCGAAAATTCAGCTCCGACCATATCAAAAGGAATTTCCCCGGCCTCAAGATCCGGAGTTTCACCGACTTGGAGAAACCGGATGGTGGCTTTTGTGTCAATAAACCGGCGAATCAGCCAATAACTGCTCAACCGATCGATATAGGGATGGGCACGAGTCACCCAGGTGCGACCATGATACTCAGCACGATCATACGAGGAGACTTGCGCAGATAATAAAGTTACATTGCGAACTTTCTCATCAACAGCGTCGAGCATAGACAGTGTCTTGAATGCTGCTCCAGAAGGGAAAAAATCTCTGTGCAGCAGTGATTCGTATCGTTTTCGTAATTTCCGCATCGCCAAAGGGTATTCGTTACCCCTGTCATCGTTTTGCCCATGACCCAAGGCGGCCATAACCTCTCTTGCTTCTGCCTGAATCTGAGTAAAATCCGAATCAATCTGGGCTTGAAACAGTTTTACGATCTGTTCATCAAGCATCCCTTCAACCCGAGCACACTGTATGGCAAGAGCTTCCCCCCCGAGTGACTGGACCTGTCCAATTAGCCAGGTGACATTCTCCAGCAGATCTTCACGGTTAGGCAATACCTGCAACCCGGTTTTTAACTGAACCGCGCCGCTCGCGGTAATCCGCCGCCAGATACGCATACGAGCCTTGGCGTTGGTGGCGGGGACGGAATACGAAAAGAGGATCCATTTATCATTCATAGTGAACATACTATATGTTATAGGTATAACATAGTCAAGAGGGCAAAAAGACCCATCGCTTCACTTGCCTTGTGATTGGCATCAGCAAGAAGTGCCATTCAACAAAATTACATCTCTTTATCACCTGAATTTACACAAAAATGTAACACAGTCAAATCAAGGGGATATCTTATAAAGAATCTTAATAAAACAATTACAGCGTGAAAAACCGACTCTCAAATTTGGTGAGGGGATGCGACGATGCATGCAACCTGCACAAATCGACAAGCAGGCAAGCGTCTCAGATAGGTTAACGAGACAGGAGGGATATCAGTTCATTCCCATTGACCAACCTTTGCGCGGTGGTGAGGGGGCCACCACACCTACAGCAACAGGTGCAAATCAAAAGGGAAATCACGGGAAAAACCAGAGGTAACTAACAGCGGCTGTTCTTAACGAACAGCGTAAAGAAAATGCACAACACCGTGCACTTATTGCAAAAAAACAAGCGAGCAATCCAGTCAGCGAATACACACACTGGAAAGAAAATAAGGCTAGTGACTCTCGCTTAGGTTTTCAGCGGGAGAGAATAAATAATTACGGGAGAAGTGAAGGCAATAAAAAAGAATTACACGTTCTCTTTATCGCCGGGTTCATCTTGTTCCTGGCTCTGTACGCTCTCCTGACTGTATTCGAGCTCATCTGGCGAGGATGTGTCCTTATTCATCTTTCGCTCTTTTTTTGCTTCTTTCTTCTTCTGTTTATCCAGTTCTTTTGTCCGTTTTTCATTCTTATAGTTAGTGCGTCTGACCAAAACATCCTCCTATTGACAGAGATTAAAGACAATGATTACAAAACAACAAACCCCGCCCGAGGGCGGGGTTCTATATCACGACAGACTCTTCAGCTATCAGCGCTTAACTACGTTTGCAGCTGATGGGCCTTTGGCGCCATCGACCACATTGAAGCTCACGCGTTCTCCTTCCTGGAGAGATTTGAACCCGTCAGCCTGAATTGCGGAATGATGTACGAATACATCCTTGCCGCCATCCTGCTCGATAAAACCAAAACCCTTAGAATCATTAAACCATTTTACAGTTCCTTCAGCCATTGTAACTACTCCTTTTTCGTTGTGCGAATGTGTCACACAGTTGTGTGTTGACCCCACTTTGGGGCCATTGGTAATACACTGAATCATCAAAATAATAATTCAGTAATATGTTCTTATATCAAGCCATCAAGCTTTGGAACGCCCGGAAAAACCGAAAACACCTGAAGCGGTAGATCGGTTACGCGGTCGTTGTGAGTTTGCAGTGGCTTTTGGCTTATTGCTCGCCGGCATTCTTTTCCTTTCCCCGGAACGAGCCTCGGGCTCGGCATGCCGGGTGGCAAGAACTGCTGGATCAACGGCTTGTCGATTCATCTTTCCATCAAGTGACTGCTCAATGGTCCGTATCATCCGACCATCTTCAACGGTAGCAAAAGTCAAAGCTTCTCCGGTACACGAAGCTCTACCAGTTCGACCGGTCCGATGTATATACGCTTCGGCGGTATCCGGCATGTCATAATTGATGACGTGCGAAATACCGCTAACATCAATTCCTCGGGCAGCAATATCTGTTGCCACCAGGATATTGAAAGTGCCATCTTTAAAGCCATCAAGCGCCTGCTGCCGCTTGTTTTGCGACAGGTTTCCCTGAAGGGAGGTGGCCTTAAAACCGGATTGTGCTAATTTCAGCGCCAGATTCTTCGCTTTGTATTTGGTACGGGTAAAAACCAGCGTAGTCTCAATATGCTCGAGTTTAAGCAGATGCACAAGCAATTCCGTCTTCTGCCCCTGTGCAATCGAATAGACTTGGTGGGTTATATTTTTGACCGACCGGGTGTGGTTTATCTGTACAGTTACCGGATTCCTCAAAATATCCTCGGCAAGATGCCTTATTTCACCCGGCATTGTTGCTGAGAAAACAAGCGATTGTCTCTCTTTAGGAAGCTGCCGCAATATTCGGCGAATGTCAGGGAGAAATCCCTTGTCGAACATGTGATCAGCTTCATCGAGGATCAGGGTTTCGACATGACTCAGATTGATTTCTTTATCATTGAGAATATCTAAAAGACGCCCAGGACAGGCGACCACGATATCAACGCCGTTCCGGATTTTCGCAACCTGGACCGACTTGCTGACGCCCCCATAAATGGCGACACTGCGCAGGCGGGTATCCTGAATGATCTTTTTTGTAAATTCATTGATCTGTTCCGCCAGTTCCCTGGTCGGGGCAACAATCAAAACCCTGACCTGTTTCCCGGTGGTTTCCATGAGGTGCTGCACTGTCGGCAAAACGAATGCTGCTGTTTTCCCTGTTCCGGTCTGTGCCAGACCAAGAAGATCGCGTCGCTCAAGGATCGGTGCTATAGCCTGCTTCTGGATTGGTGTAGGTGCGGTATAACCGCAACGCTGAATAGCGCTGGAAATGTGGGTGTTGAAATTAAAATCGTTAAAACTCATTACTACTCCTGCAATCAAGCAGAGATGCATCCATGATCAGTTCGCGGCACATTGTTACAGCGCAGGACCCTTGGCGTCAGTTCGTTGTTGATTGCTAAAATTTGGATAAAAACCTGTCACTACCGCGACAGTATGATCGTGCGATACATACCGAGCGACCCAACACGGGTCAATTCGATTATATTCATCAGTACAATGTCCGACGGGCACGTTATTAGATTGTGGCGTTAGGGGAGGAGGAGGGGGGACAAATGCTTTATCTACTACGGCGCTGGCCTTTTTTAACCGGAGGCTTCGCTTCATTGCATACCAATGTACGATGATTATACTCCTTGCCGTTCAATCCGTCCATCGCCTTGTGTCCTTCTGACCTGCTAGACATCTCAACAAAGCCAAAACCTTTGGATTGCCCTGAAAATTGATCGACAATGAGTTTGGCGCTGACAACACTGCCAAACTTGCCGCAAAGTTCAGTAAGTTCAGGCTCAGTAATATTATAAGGAAGGCTACCAATGAAAAGTTTCATGCTCATTCTTTTGGGGGTAATAAGCAAAAACTTTTAAGGTATCGAATGATATGAAATTACAGCGTAAGATATCAGAAAAAGAAAATGCTATTTAAGGAATAAAACAAATATACATCATGGAATCCATTCTTGCAAGCTTATAATTCTCGCCTTTAGAGATACTTGCACATTCAGCACAACTATTATCCCTGGAGGGGGCTCTCCGGAAATTACAATCTAAACCATAGCTTTTTTTTATAATGTGACGAGAGAACACTTTCCCCTTCTATTAAAAGGACTACCTATAGCCAAAAGTCCAATTACCACATCTGACTTGCGTACAAAGAACAATTCCGCCCGCCCCTCTCTTCCTATTGCCCAACGGCCGAAAAATTCAACACATCATCCAATTCATAAACGCACATCTACCTTAATTATTCCCATAACCCAGCAATAATGCTATATTGGAAGATTAAAAATTATCAAGCGGCATGAATTGCCCAGCCAACATGCGAGATTTCCATATTTTCACTGACTATCGCTTTGCTTTTTTTTATGGCTGGATCGACCGTCTCGAGAAACGTATTCCTCTTACCACACAGACACCATGAACGAAAAACTGAACATCCCACAGGTACGGGAACGCATTGACCAGATAGATGACACCATCCTGGATCTACTGAAGGAACGACTGGATTGCGCCAAGACCATCGGCCTGCTTAAGAACGAAACCAACCGGGCCAAGTGGGACCCACAACGGGAATTGGAGATTTACGAACGGCTCCGCAAAGCTAACAATGATATCTTCCCGTACAAGGCGCTCCGTTCGATTTTTCACGAAATTATCACGACCTGCCGGCTGTCGCAGCGAAAGGCAACCGTCGCCTATCTCGGCCCGGAGGCCACGTTCTCCCACTTGGCCGGGGTTAAGTATTTCGGCCAGACCGCCGAGTACCGACCGATGGAATCGATTGCCGAGGTTTTTGAGGAAGTCGAAAAGGAACGGGTGCAATACGGTATCGTACCTGTGGAAAATTCCATCGAAGGCGCGGTCACCTATTCACTCGATGCCTTTCTCAAGTTCAAGGTCAAGATCTGCGGTGAAATCCAGCTGGCCATCACCCACAACCTGGTCAACCGTTCAGGCAACATTGAGGACATCCAGACCGTGGCCTCCCATTCCCAGCCGCTGGCCCAGTGCCGGGAATGGCTAAAGAAAAACTTGCCAAAGATCCCGACCCTGGACGTCTTTTCCACTGGCACCGCTGCCCAGATGGCGGCCAACAACCCAAACATCGGCGCCATCGCCAGCTCGCTCGCAGTTAACACCTATGGCTTGCAGGTAGTAGTCAAGGGTATTGAGGATTACCAGGGTAACACTACCCGTTTCCTGGTCATTGGTCGCAGATCCCCGAAAAAGAGCGGCTGCGACAAGACCTCAATCCTCATCGGTCTGATCAACCGCCCCGGCGCCCTCAACGAAATTTTGACCATCCTCTCAGCCAAGAACATCGATCTGGCCAAGATCGAATCCAGGCCCACCAAAGATAAACAATGGAAATACCTGTTTTTCCTCGACATGATCGGTCACATCGAAGACCCGGTCATCTATGAGGCCGGCAATATACTCAAACAGATCTGTGCCTACTACGAGGTGCTCGGTTCCTATCCACGAGCTGATGACATCAACCTCAACGGCGATATTGCCTGACAAAACAGAACTGTCGCAACCGAAATTCTGCTTACCAGCCCGAGACCATCATGTGCGCCCTACTCAGCTGCCAGGGCCTGACCAAGGCCTTTGGCGCCCAGACCCTGTTTACTAATATCACCTTGATGCTCAGTGCCGGCGACAAAGCCGGGTTGATCGGCCCCAACGGTTCGGGCAAATCAACCCTGCTCAAGATCTTCTGTGGTCTTGAACACACCGACAGCGGCACGGTGTTCGCCCATAAACTGAGCCGCATCAGCTACGTCGCCCAGGAAGACCTCTTTACCGAAGAGGCCAACTGTATCGACAACCTTTACCAGGCGGTACGCACCCTGGATATCGAGGAAGCCGAACAGTACAACCGGGTGCACGCCATGTGCAGCCGCGCCCAATTCATTGATCCGCAACAACCGGTCCACCTGTTGTCCGGGGGCTGGCGTAAGCGACTGGCCATCTGTCGGGCCCTGGTCACCCGGCCCGACGTCCTGATTATGGATGAGCCCACTAACCACCTGGACATCGAGGGCATCCTCTGGCTGGAAAGCCTGCTGGGCTCGAACCTACCTGAGAGTCCGGCGGCAGTGCTCATGGTCAGCCATGACCGCCGTTTTCTTGAAAACACGGTCAACCGGGTGATCGAACTGGCTCCGATCTACCCTGAAGGTTCGTTCCAGGTCCGAGGGAGCTACACCGACTTCCTTGAGAAAAAAGCAGACTATCTGCTCCAGCGACAAAACCTCGAGGAACGGCTGGCCAACAAAGTCAAGCGGGAGACCGAATGGCTACGCCGTGGCCCCAAGGCCCGCACCACCAAGGCCAAATTTCGGATTGAGGAGGCGGGCCGACTGCAGGAGGAACTGGGTGATGTCCGTACCAGAAACCGTTCCGCAGGCCAGGTGGGCATCGCCTTTGAAAGCACCCAGCGCAAAACAAAAAAACTGCTGACAGCCACTGGCATGACAAAAGGATTTCATGGGCCGCCACTGTTTTCAGGCCTGGATATCACCCTCACTCCGGGCATGCGCCTGGGGTTGCTCGGCCGCAACGGCAGCGGCAAATCGACCCTAATGCACATCCTCGCCGGTGCCAGCCACCCTCATGGACCCAAGCCGGATCAAGGAACAATCACCTGTGCCGAGAACGTGCGGATTGTCAGCTTCGATCAGCGCCGCGAACAACTGGACACCTCGGTAACCCTGCGTCGTGCCCTGGCCCCGGATGGCGACAGCGTCATCTATCATGGCCAGAGCCAGCACGTGGTGACCTGGGCCAAACGGTTCCTTTTCCGCACCGATCAGCTGGAAACCCCGGTAGAGCGTCTCTCCGGAGGCGAGCAGGCCCGCATCCTCATCGCCAGACTTATGCGCCAGCCCGCCGACATTCTCCTACTCGACGAACCCACCAACGACCTCGACATCCCCTCTCTTGATGTCCTGGAAGATAGCCTCTCCGAATTCCCAGGCGCCCTAGTGCTGGTCACCCACGACCGTTTTCTCCTGGACCGAGTCTGCAACCTAGTACTCGGTTTCGACGGCCAGGGCCAAGCCGAATATTTTGCCGATTACGAACAGTGGCTGACGATGTTGCAAGACCGGGAGAGAAAAGAACTCAAGACAGTCTCTGCCACCACCAAGGACAGAAGTGCCGCCAAGCCGAAATCTAGCAAACTATCTTACATGGATCAGCGCGAGTATGATCAGATGGAGAAGAACATTCTCGCCGCCGAGTCTCGGCTGGAAGAACTTGAACAACTGATGAATGCCCCTGAGGTTATGGCCAACCCTGCTCAGCTACAGCAGTTCTGGCAGGAACAACAAAGCCTTCAGACGAAAACCGATCAACTCTATGATCGCTGGGACGAACTCGAGCGCCACAAGCAAGGCTGACCAGTTTCCCTGCCAGCGCAACACTTTTTGCACGAGGATTCAGGCGACAACAACAGCATCCTGCCGAAATCGACAAGATCGAGGAGTGACTTGAAAAAATTCAGCCGCCGATGCGCGACATCCGACCGTGACAATCGCTGCCAGTCCGGCGCATCCTCTCCTCCAGTTGATGTCCTTGAGGCTTGTTACGGATAGCAGCTAGCAGTGCCTCACGAATGACTGAATCCGACTCCTGTGCTCTGAGCACGGAACGCAGATCGATTTCCTCATCGTGGAGTAAACAGGAACGCAGCGCGCCAGCCGAGGTCAGGCGCAACCGGTTACAGCGATCACAGAAATGGTGGCTTAAGGGGCTGATGAACCCGAGCGAGCCGCTGGCATCCGCACCAAGCCGAAAAACCTGGGCTGGGCCGTCATGTCGGCCCTTCTGTATAGGGATAAGCTCACCGAGGGTGCTGATTCGCATCATAATCTCGTCGGTGCTTATATAAGTGTCGGCGCTCCAACGGTTAGAAGCGCCGATGGGCATGAATTCAATGAAGCGCACCTGCAGGGGCAGCCGCTGCGAGAGTCGGGCAAATTCAAGAATCTCGTCGTCATTAATCTGTCGCATGGCGACCATATTGAGTTTAACCGGGGAAAACCCAAGGGCCAGCACGGTCTCAATCCCGCGCCAGACCTGATCAAAACAGTCCACCCCGGTGATCACGGCAACCCGCTCAGGGAGCAGACTGTCGAGACTGACATTGACTTTGGTCACCCCTGCATCATACAGTTCTTGGCCGTAGCGCTCCAGAAGAACGCCGTTAGTGGTGATGCGGACATCACTCAGCCCCTCAACCGCAGTCAGATCACGGATAAACCCGAGCACATTCCGCCGAACCAGCGGTTCGCCTCCCGTGAGCCGGACTTTGGTGATCCCCATAGACACGGCCACTCGGACCACTCTCAGCAGTTCTTCGTAGGAGAGAAGTTCACCATGCCCCAGCTTGGAGAGACAGCCTTTGGATTCATCCTCAGTGACGCAATACATGCAGCGAAGGTTACAGCGATCGGTCAGGCTGAGGCGCAGGTAGGAAATGGGCCGGGAAAATAAATCGGTCAACCCGTTGCCATCAGGGGCGGTACTGGTAATTTCTTGTTTCATCGGGTATGTTGCTCGCAAAAAAGAAGTTGGTGCTCGGAATTCGGACGAACAACAACCATATAATTATAGTTATTGATACCACCGAACAAGACGGATTGCAACCAACGGCCTCATGCTCATTCTTGCCATAGAAAGCTCCTGCGACGACACGGCTGCTGCGGTCCTGGAACCTGACAACCGCCTGCTCTCTTCGGTGATCAGCAGCCAAAATGAGATCCATGCCCGCTACGGCGGCATTGTTCCTGAGCTGGCCTCGCGACGCCACATTGAAATGATTCGACCGATCGTAGAGGAGGCTTTGGTGAAGGCCGGGGTGCAGCTGGCCGATATCGACCTTATCGCCACCACCCAGGGACCAGGCCTGGTCGGCTCACTGCTGGTCGGCTTTACCTTTGCCAAGGCACTGGCCTTAGTACGTGGCCTCCCTTGTGTCGGGGTCGATCACCTGGCCGGTCACCTGTTGTCCTGCCTGCTTGAGGCGGACAAGCCCGATTTTCCCTACACTGCCTTGATCGTCTCCGGTGGCAACACCTCGCTTTACGCAGTCAAAGATCCGGTGACCTACACCCGCCTGGGCCGGACCCGTGACGACGCTGCCGGCGAGGCCTTTGACAAGGTGGCCAAACTACTCGATCTCGGCTATCCCGGCGGACCGGTGATCGGCGATTTCGCAGCCGACGGCGACCCGGCGGCCATCGCATTTCCTCGCGCCTGGCTGGGTGAAGACAGCCTCGATTTCAGTTTCAGCGGCCTCAAGACCTCAGTGGTTAATCATGTCAACACCCAGCGACGCATGAACCACTCGCTCGCCCTGGCCGACATCTGCGCCTCGTTCCAGGAAGCAGTGGTCACGGTCCTAGTCAGGAAAACCCTGGCCGCGGCCGCCCAAAACGGGCACACCCGAATCGTACTCGGTGGCGGAGTGGCGGCCAACCCCAGGCTGCGAACAGTCATGCAACAGCACTGCGTAGAAAAGGGTCTTCAACTTTTCATACCCTCCCCTGTTTATTGCACCGACAATGCCGCCATGATCGCTGTGGCAGGCTATCACCAGTTTCTCCGGGGCGATCAGGTTGATCCCGACACCGACGCCTACTCCCGCTCGCCTCTCAACTAGACTACCAATGACCCACGAAAAAACCAGAATACTGCTCAAACGTAAAGGGCTGGCCCCGAATAAAAAACTCGGCCAGAATTTTCTAGTGCACGAGCATACGTCGCGGAGGATTGTCGAGCTGGCCGGACTTACACCTCAGGATCAGATAATCGAGGTAGGCGTCGGCTTGGGTGCCCTCACCAAACCGCTAGCAGCTGCAGCTGCAAAGGTGATCGGCCTGGAGCTAGATTCGGGAATTATCCGCTTGCATCAAGAACAACAGGATCTGCCCACCAACGTAGAATTACGCCACGCCGATGTCCTTAAGGTCGATTTCGCCGAGCTGGTCGTCCCGGAACAACGGCTAAAAATTGTTGCCAACCTACCCTATTCAATCTCAACCCCCTTTCTGTTCCGTTTGATCGACCATGCTGACTTGATGGATTTTGCCGTGGTAATGCTGCAGAAAGAAGTAGCCCACCGGCTGTTGGCGCAACCAGGATCAAAAGAATACGGCTCCCCCACTGTCATGCTGGCCAGTTGTGCCAACGTGCGGCTGTTGCTAAAGGTCCACCCTAACGATTTTCATCCCCGGCCCAAGATCGATTCGGTGGTGGTTCGGATCGCGTTCCATCCACAACCAGAACGAGTTCAGTCCCTGCCCCCCTTTGATCGCAAGTTTTTTAGTCGAGTTGTGCATGCCGCTTTTGGCCAACGACGCAAAACTTTGCTCAACGCCCTGGACAACGCCACCCTTGTCGCAGATAAAAAAGAACTCGCCCAACGCATTGAAGCCGCCGGAATTTTGCCCTCGGCACGGGCCGAGACGCTCACTCTGGAAAATTTTGTGCAACTGAGCCGCACAATCATGTCTTAGTTGTGTTCAAATCAACAAACCCTAGACTCGTTTCTGCATCCAAAAGGATGCTTATCAAATCAATGCAAAGTCAGCTCGTTAAACCTGAATCTCTTTTCGCATAGCAAGTTACGATCAATTTAAAAACATGCGCGCTTAAAAAAGTAATTGACATCTCAACAACGTTCCTGTATTTTGCCGCTCCGTTGCTCAAGGAATGCCTTCCAACAGGATGTTTTCGACAGAAACTAAAAGAAAAAAAAGGTTGACCTGGAAGCAAAAACATTATAAGATACCAACTCCTGCTGGCAAGCAGCTAATGCAGTTTGCCTGGCGAATTGATCTTTGAAAACTGAACAGTAAACGAGCGGGCCAAGTAGTAGATTTG
>CAZSIJ010000009.1:0-88916 GCA_964607065.1 uncultured Desulfobulbus sp.
AGAAATAGAAAGGTTTACATAGGGTTAAAGCGGGAGTAAAATAAACCCCTCCAAATTATGGTCGCAACAGAGGGCGTGAGGCAAAGCAAGGAGACCCGAAGAATAATGATACGTGATGAAATCGCCAAGGCGAAGGTGTTGGTGGAATCGCTCCCCTATATAAGCGAATTCAGAGGGAAAACTATAGTCATCAAGTACGGCGGCCATGCGATGGTCGACGAGGTGCTCAAGCGGAATTTCGCTCTTGATGTCATCTTGATGAAATATATCGGCATTAATCCTGTAATTGTGCACGGCGGAGGACCGCAGATCAACCGTTTCCTCGAGAAAATGCACATAACCCCCAGTTATGTCCAGGGGATGCGGGTTACCGACGGCGAAACCATGGACGTGGTCGAGATGGTCTTGGTGGGCAAGGTCAACAAGGAGATTGTCGGCCTGATCAACCACTGCGGTGGCAAGGCGGTGGGGCTTTCCGGTCGGGATGGCGATCTGGTGCAGGCGAGAAAACTCACTATCCAGGGCAAAACCCCGGGAGAGGACATGCCGCCGGAGCTAATCGATATCGGTCGGGTCGGGGAAGTGACCAAGGTGAATCCGGGAATTCTTGAAGCGCTTGACATTCACGATTTCATTCCAGTCATCGCTCCGGTGGGGGTTGGTGAAGATGGCCAGGCCTTCAACATCAATGCCGATCTGGTGGCCGGGGCCATTGCCGCCGAGCTGCATGCGGTCAAATTGATGCTGCTGACCGATGTCGAGGGGGTCAAGAACAGTAACAACGAGTTGATCTCCACCATCTATCGCGATCAGATCGACGATTTGATTGCTGCCGGAGTGATTAAGGGCGGGATGATCCCCAAGGTCAACTGTTGTAAATCAGCCCTTGACGGCGGGGTGGCCAAGGCCCATATCATTGATGGTCGCCAGGAACACGCAATATTACTGGAAATTTTTACCCGCATGGGTATTGGTACGGAGTTAGTGGCATGAGTAACGAACAGTGGGCAGACAGGGGGAATAAGGTGTTTATCGGCACGTATAACCGGTTTCCGGCAGCGATGGTCAGGGGCAGTGGGTGCAGGCTCTGGGATGCGGATGGCAAGGAGTATCTCGATTTTCTTGCCGGCATCGCAGTCTGTTCGCTCGGGCATTGCCATCCCCGGGTCACCGAGGCTATTTGCCGTCAGGCTTCGTCCCTGGTCCATGTCTCTAATCTTTTTCATACACAACCGCAGATCGAACTGGCGGAATTGCTGGTTGCCCATAGCTTTGCCGACCGGGTCTTCATGGCAAACTCCGGGGCAGAGGTCAACGAGGCGGCGATCAAGCTGGCCAGGATCCACAGTGGCGAAGGGAAATACGAGATCATCTCGCTGGAGGGCTCTTTCCACGGCCGGACGCTGGCAACCGTCGCTGCGACCGGCCAACCCAAGTTTCATCAGGGCTTTGAGCCGTTGCCGCAGGGCTTCATCCACGCCCCGTTCGGCGATCCCCAGGCCATCGAAAAGCTGATCACACCACAGACCTGTGCCATTCTCTGCGAACCCTTGCAGGGAGAAAGCGGTGTCCGGCCTTTGGAGAAAGACTACCTGCTCGCGATCCGTGACCTTTGCGATCGGCACGGTTTGCTGCTGATTTTTGATGAGGTCCAGACTGGTCTGGGCCGGACCGGCACCCTGTTTGCCCACGAGCAGCTAGGGGTGACCCCGGATATCATGACCCTGGCCAAGGCCTTGGGCAACGGCCTGCCTATCGGCGCTATGCTGACCACAGAGAAAATTGCCGCCTCGCTTGTCGTCGGTACCCATGCCTCCACTTTTGGCGGCAATCCGGTGGCTGCGGCTGCGGCGGTCGAGGTGATGAAAGTCATGTTGGCGGACGGCTTTTTTGAATCGGTCCGGGAGAAGAGTTGTTATTTCGTCGAAAAACTGGAGGGCGTGGCTGCTCGTTATCCCCAACTGGCCACCGGGGTCCGAGGCCGAGGGCTGCTCCTGGGGCTGGTGTTGACTGAAAAAGGGATCGAGCAAGGGGGCGTAATTGTTCAACACTTGTTCGAGCAGGGCGTGCTGATCAATTTTGCCGGCAACCGGGTCCTGCGGTTCGTACCGCCGCTGGTCGTGAGCACGGAAGAAATCGATATGCTGATCGAGAAGCTTTGCCAGGTGCTAAACCGGTTCGCATGAACCTGCCACCCTCTCGGTTCATGCGTTGAGTATGGATACCCTTTCCCTTGTCGCCGTGGCTGTGGCACTGGCCATGGATGCCTTTGCGGTAGCTCTGGCGGCTGGCGCCATTCTACGGCCCTTGACCTTCCGGCCCTGTTTCCGCTTGGCCTTTCACTTTGGCCTGTTTCAGGCCATAATGCCGGTGATCGGCTGGCTGGCAGGCTTGACGGTGCAGTCCTTTGTGGCGGCTTGGAGTCATTGGATTGCCTTTTTCCTCCTGATCTATATCGGCGGCCGTATGATCCATGCGGCCCTGACCGCAGAGGAAGGCGTGGAGCGTGCTAACGATCCGAGCAAAGGGCTGACTATGGTGGCACTCTCCGTGGCCACCAGTATTGATGCCTTGGCCGTGGGGCTGACCTTGGCGATGCTCGACGTGGTGATCTGGATTCCTTCGTTGGTGATAGGGTTGGTTGCCGCTGGTTTTACCGTTCTCGGACTTTTTCTGGGAACGCGGGCGGGCAAGCTGTGGGGTAAGCGGGTGGAGGTCGCCGGTGGTGTGATTCTGATTATGATAGGTTTGAAAATTCTTATTTCAGCTCTTTTTTTCAACAATGCATCGGCTGGAATTGTTGGCTGAGTCCTGAACCGGTCTTAAACCCCCATGCAAGAGGAGCATTTCTGTGAAATTCCTTTGCAAACGACCTGTTTTTTTGTATCAACTTTATTTTTACCTGAACGAACGGGCAGCTCCAGAGCCTATGTGGCGCTCTCAAGCGGACATGCTGCATCGTTCCTCGAATACATGAGATAGCATTATGAAGAACCATTTGTTGGCATTGGGAGAATTTACGCGGCAAGAATTGCAATCTTTGATTGATCGTGCCTTGACGCTTAAAGCGGAGAGTAAATCCGGTGTTCGCCATCAACAGCTTGCCGGCCGTAAAATCTGTTTGCTTTTTGAAAAACCGTCGACCCGGACGCGAGTCTCCTTTGAGGCGGCCATGTACGGTCTGGGCGGCCAGGTTATTTTTATGTCTGCCAAAGAATCACAACTGGGTCGCGGCGAACCGCTCAAAGACACTGCCCGGGTGCTGTCCCGCTATGTAGATGCCATCGTGGTCCGGACCTTCGGTCAGGAGGTGGTCGAAGAGCTGGCCCGCTATGCAACGGTGCCCGTGATCAATGCCCTGACCGATCTCCATCATCCCTGTCAGGTCCTCAGTGATCTCATGACGGTCATTGAGGAAAAGGGGGAGCTGACCGCGTTGAAGACAGTCTGGCTCGGCGACGGTAACAATATGGCTAATTCGTGGATCGAGGCGGCTTCGGTCTTCGGTTTTCCGCTGACCTTGGCCTGCCCTGCTGGATTTGATCCAAATTCCAACATCTTGGCAAAGGCTCGGACCCGTTGTTCTCAACCGATTGAGGTGCTGCGGGATCCCGCCACCGCGATTCGTGGGGCGGATGTGGTTAATGTCGATGTCTGGGCCTCCATGGGACAAGAAGCGGAGCAGGAGCAGCGGCTGGAGTTGTTTAAATCCTACCAGCTGAACAGCGCCCTCCTGGCTCAGGCCGGGAACGGGGCGATCGTGCTCCATTGTCTGCCGGCGCACCGTGATGAGGAAATCACCGAAGAGGTGCTCGAAGGTCCGCAGAGTGTGGTTTTTGATCAGGCGGAAAATAAAATGCATATCCACGCGGCGATACTGGAATCGTTTATCACCGGAGCGATGGCTCAATAACAATCAACAACGAGACAGAGCCCTTTGGGGCCATGTCAGAGCAGGGTTAAGAGTATGAAAAAAATAGTGCTTGCCTATTCCGGCGGGTTGGATACCTCCGTTATTTTGAAATGGCTGGAACGGGAGTATGGATGCTCGGTCATCGCTTACTCCGCCGACATCGGCCAGAAGGAAGACTGGGCTGCGGTCACGGCAAAGGGTTTAGCTACAGGGGCGGAAAAAGTAATAATCTCCGATCTGCGCGAGGAGTTTGTCCGTGATTACATCTTTCCAGCCTTCCGCGCCAACGCCATCTATGAAGGATCCTACCTCCTGGGAACCTCGCTGGCCCGGCCGCTGATTGCCAAGGAGCAAGTGCGGATCGCTGAAGCCGAAGGGGCTGATAGCGTCAGTCATGGAGCCACTGGCAAGGGCAACGATCAGGTCCGGTTCGAGCTGACCTATATGGCGCTCAATCCGAAGCTGACGATCATCGCGCCCTGGCGGATCTGGGATCTCAACTCCCGCCAGAAACTGGTGGCCTTTGCCCAGGAGCATAATATCCCGGTGCCGGTGACCAAGAAAAATCCCTACAGCTCGGATGAGAACCTGTTGCATATCAGCTTTGAAGGCGGCATCCTGGAGGATCCCTGGAACGAGCCGGACGAGGACATGTTCAAGCTCTCGGTCTCCCCGGAAAAGGCCCCGGATAAAGCCACCTACATCGAGATCGATTTTGAGCAGGGCACGCCGGTGGCTATCGACGGCGAACGGCTCGGGCCGGTAGCCCTGATGACCCGGCTCAACACCTTGGGCGGTGCCAACGGTATCGGACGGCTCGATATGGTGGAAAATCGTTTTGTCGGCATGAAATCCCGCGGCGTTTACGAGACCCCGGGCGGCACCATCCTGCGGGCCGCGCACCGAGATCTGGAGACCATCACTCTGGATCGTGAGGTGCTGGGCATCCGGGATGGCCTTGTGCCGCGCTATTCCCAGCTCATCTACAACGGCTTCTGGTTCTCGCCGGAAATGCGGCTCTTGCAGCGCACCATGGATGATGCCCAGACCACGGTCAACGGTACCGTCCGGCTCAAGCTCTACAAGGGCAATTGCACCCCGGTAGGCCGGAAGTCGGTGAACTCGCTCTATTCTGAGTCCTTTGCAACTTTTGAGGAGGACGAGGTCTACAATCAGGCCGATGCCACTGGCTTTATCCGGCTTAATGCCCTGCGTCTACGGATTCAGGCTCATCAGCGGATGAAATGACCGTGGATAGCAAACAACAGTCCGGCAAGATGTGGGGCGGCCGTTTTTCGGAAACTACCGCCGCTTCGGTTGAGGCTTTTAGCGCCTCGATCCATTACGATGCCCGGCTTTATCGTCATGATATCATGGGCTCCAAGGCGCATGCCCGGATGCTGGCGCGCCAGGGGTTGATCACCTTTGATGAGAGCGAGGCCATTGTCCGCGGCCTGACCGAGATCGAGGGGGAGATCGAGCGAGGCGACTTTGTTTTCAAACCCGAGCTCGAAGATATTCACATGAATATCGAAAAGGCGCTGACCGACCGAATCGGCCCGGCAGGGGCGAAATTGCACACTGCCCGCAGCCGCAACGATCAGGTCAACCTGGATTTTCGCCTCTATCTGCGTGATGAGGCCGATGTCCTGGATCGCCTCCTCTGCGAGGTGCAGCGGTCGTTCACCCGGCGGGCTCGGAAGTACCTTGGCACGATCATGCCTGGCTACACTCATCTCCAGCGGGCGCAGCCGGTGCTGGTGTCGCACCATCTCCTCGCCTATGTCGAGATGTTTCAGCGGGACCGCGACCGACTGGCCGGGTGTCGGCAGCGGATCAACATCATGCCGCTGGGAGCGGCCGCCATGGCCGGGACCGGACTGCCGATCGACCGGCAGTCGGTGGCCGATGAACTGGGTTTTGCGGCGATCACTGCTAACTCCATGGATACCACCGGCGACCGCGATTTCGCCCTGGAACTGCTTTTTTGCCTTAACCTGATTCAGCTCCACCTCAGCCGCCTGGCCGAAGAACTGGTGCTCTGGTCGACCAAGGAGTTCGAATTCATCCGCATCGGCGACCGCTACTGCACCGGTTCGTCGATCATGCCGCAGAAGAAAAATCCCGATATTCCTGAGCTGATTCGCGGCAAGACCGGCCGGGTGACCGGGGCGCTGATGGGGCTGTTGATGACCGTCAAGGGGCTGCCCCTGACCTACAACCGTGATTTGCAGGAAGACAAGGAACCAGTCTTTGATGCACTCGATACGGTTAAGGCCAGTTTGTCGATCACCGCGGAACTGCTCGATAATACCGAATTTAATGTCGATCGGCTGCGGGCCGCAACCGTTGGCGGTTTCATGACCGCCACCGATCTTGCCGATTACCTGGTGCGCCGCAACATGCCGTTTCGGCAGGCGCACGGTGTAGTGGGCCGGATCGTCGCCCTCTGCCAGGAGCGGGACTGCGAACTGGTTGATCTGACCCTTGCCGAGATGCAGGGGTTTTCAGAGTTGATCGAGGCCGATATTTTTGCGGTCCTCTCTGTTGAGGGATCGGTGAACAGCCGGGTTTCAGCCGGCGGCACAGCTGGGATCAGGGTGGAGGAAGCTCTGGAAAAGGCGGAGAAATTTTTGGGACTCACGACATGATCGGATTCTGCGGACAGTTCACGAAAACGACCTTTGCTCTGATAACGTTTATCTTTCTTGTGGCCTTTGGCGGTTGCGGCTACAAAGACAAACCGGTGCCTCCCTACCAGTTGATGCCTACGCCGATCATCGATCTAAGGTATCAGCTCGATGAAAAAGGGGCCACCCTGCAATGGAGTTATCCGAGTAAAACCGTCAACAATGATGCTGTCACCGATGTTGTCCGCTTTGACCTGTATCGGGCGGATGTCTCTGCAGACTCCTATTGCAAGACCTGTCCGATTCCCTTTGTTGAGCCGATTCCCCTGCCTGGTGGTGCCTTGCCGCCAGGAGGCAACAAAACCGAGATTTATCAGGTAACCGCACTACAACCGGGTCATCTCTATTTCTTTAAGGTTCGCAGTAAAATTGGCTGGTGGATCCAATCCAAGGATTCCAATATTGTCTCTTTTTTGTGGCAGACGCCGCCCATGGCGCCGGAAGGGTTGACCGCCCTCAATGGCGACAGCAAAATCACTCTCAAGTGGCATCCGGTTAGCCGGCTCCAGGATGGGACACCGATGACCGCGACGGTTCGGTATCAGATGTATCGCGGTGTGGGTGACGGAGCTTTTACCCTGATTGGTGAACCGGTATCTACGACGAGCTATACCGATACCGGGGTAGAGAACGGGAAAATATATTCCTATCAAATACAGGCGATCAACGTCTATGCTCAGAGTACCGTAAGCGGCTCCAGAAGCGCATCGGTCAACGCCACCCCGGTTGACAGGACCCCACCGCCCGTTCCGCAAGGAGTGCAGGGGATAAGGACTGATGTCGGCGTGAAAATTTTCTGGGAGCATGTCGATGCGGGCGATCTGGCGGGTTACAAGGTCTACCGTCGGGCAGAGGGTGAAAATAAGCCCACCTACGTCGGTGATGCCAAGCTGCCGTATAATATGTTTATTGATACGAAGGCGCCGCAGAAGGTACAGCTTTTTTACGTAGTTACCAGCATCGATACGCAGAATCCGGCCAATGAGAGCGCCAAATCTTCCGAAGTGAAGATCTCCGACTGATCGCCTTGAACGAGGCTGCGAGGAGTCCGGATATGAAAAGCATCAAGCTGCCGTTGCCGTTTTGCAAGATGAACGGGGCGGGTAACGATTTCATAGTCATCGACCACAGGATACCGCTGATTCCCAAGGAAAGGATGGCCGAGTTTGCCAGGCTCGTCTGCCGGCCGAAGTTTTCGGTGGGTGCTGATGGTTTGTTTTTGCTTGAACATTCGCTGTGCGCCGATTTCAAGTGGCGTTTTTTCAACGCCGATGGTTCCGAAGCGGAGATGTGCGGCAACGGTGCCCGCTGTGTTGCCCGTTTTGCCTTTTTGCACGGGATTGCCTCGGAGCGGATGCGTTTTGAAACTCTGGCTGGCATCATTGACGCCACCGTCGCTGCCACCGAGGTCACCATCACCATGACACCGGCTCATTCGTTCCGATTCGATCTGCCGGTAGAGGTTGCGGGGCAGTCGTTCGTTGCGCACAGTGTGGACACTGGAGTGCCTCATATCGTTATCTTTGTCGATCAACTCGATGCAGTCGATGTTGTCGGTTTAGGGCGACTACTCCGGCACCATGCTTTGTTTGCTCCGGCGGGCACCAATGTCAACTTTGTCGAGCGGTTTGATCATGGGTTCCGGATTCGGACCTATGAACGCGGGGTAGAGGATGAGACCATGGCCTGTGGAACCGGCGTGGTGGCGGGGGCGCTGATTGCTGCAGCCAAGGGGCTTACCGATTCGCCGGTAGAAATGGTGACCTCTGGCGGGGTCGCTTTGACGGTTCAGTGGTCCGATGGCAAGAGGGATGGTGTTGACCAGGTTTTTCTCAAAGGTCCGGCCCATCTCATTTATCGGGGAGAATTGACTGAAGAGGCGTTGGTCGAATAACGGCACAGAGAGCTCTTCTGCAGTTGTTGAAAGAGTTGGTAAAGTATACTTAGGTTGTTGAGGGCGTTAGACTGGAGCCTGTTAGGCTACGAATGGTCAAAATGAAGAGACCAAAGCGGTACTCTTCTGGTATTTTAATCAGTAACAGACCCTACATCTGAGCAGTTAAGCGACAAGAAGGAAGATAAGGAGGATACAATGAAGAAATTTCAAGGAGCCATAACCGCACTGGTTACTCCTATGCTGGATGGCAGGATTGATGAAAAAGGTTTGATCGATCTGATCGAATTCCAGATCGACAACGGCATTCACGGGATTGTCCCCTGCGGCACCACCGGCGAATCGGCGACCTTGAGTTTCGAGGAGCATAAACGGGTGATCGAGTTGACCGTCAAGACTGTGAACGGCAGGGTGCCGGTCATTGCTGGTACCGGTGCCAACAACACCCTTGAAGCCATAGAGCTGAATGAGTCGGCAAAAAACAGCGGTGCCGATGCGGTGCTATCGGTTGTGCCCTATTACAACAAACCCAGCCAGGAAGGGCTGTACCAGCATTTCAAGACGATTCTGGAGGCCGTCGATATTCCGATGATCCTCTACAATGTTCCCGGTAGGACGGTGACCAACATGCTGCCGGCGACGGTTGCCCGATTGGCTGTGCTGCCCGGCATTATCGGTATCAAAGAGGCAAGCGGCAGTCTCCAGCAGATCAGTGAGGTTATCCAGTTGTGTCCCAAAGATTTCATCGTCCTTTCCGGCGACGACTTCACCGCCATGCCCACGGTGCTGATTGGAGGCAAGGGAGTGATCTCGGTGGTTTCCAACCTGGAGCCAGCGAAAACCGCAGGCATGATCGAGGCTGCCTTAGCGCATGATGTCCCCAGGGCCAATGCGCTGCATTATCAGCTCCTTTCCTTGATGGGGGCTATGTTCTGTTACCCCAGTCCGGCACCAGCCAAAAAAGGACTGGAGTTGATGGGCAAGATTTCCTCGGGTGAGGTTCGGCTGCCTATGACCCAGATGGACGAGTCTAGTCTGCAACAGCTTAAAACAGCGATGTCGGCAAGTGGTCTGTTGTCGTAACAGAGAACGTCACAAACACAAAAAGGAAGCAAACATGACCAGAGTTATTGTTGCCGGAGCTGCCGGACGGATGGGGCAGCGCATTATTCACATGGTGCAGGCCCATCCGGAGCTGCAACTGAGCGGTGCCTTTGAACGGCCGGGCAGCCCAGCCATCGGCAAGGATGCGGGAGTGATCAGCGGTCTGGGTGAAACAGGTGTTCTCATAACCGCCGGACTGGAATCAGTTATTGATCAGGCAGAAGTCCTTATTGATTTCACCTTCCATGAGGCTACCGTGGAGTTCGCCCGGCAGGCCGCTGCTCATGGCACAGCCATGGTCATCGGCACCACCGGGCTCAGTGCGACAGAAATCGCCACCCTCAAGGAACTTGCCGAGGGGCATTTTCCCTGTGTGCAGTCGCCGAATATGGCGGTCGGAGTGAACGTCCTCTTCAAGTTGGTGGAAAAGACTGCGGCGATTCTGGGTGATGCCTATGATATCGAGATCGTTGAGGCCCATCACCGGATGAAGAAAGATGCGCCCTCGGGCACGGCCCTGAAGCTGGGACAGATGGCAGCGGCAGCCTTGGGCCGTGATCTGGCCACTGTCGGCGTTATGGAGCGCAACGGCATCATTGGTGAACGGACGGACAAAGAGATCGGCATCCAGACCATACGCGGCGGCGATATCGTCGGCGAACATACCGTCTATTTTGCCGGGGCAGGGGAGAGGTTGGAGATCGTGCATCGGGCAACCAGCCGGGATAATTTTGCCAGGGGTGCGGCTCTCGCAGCTGCCTGGGTTACCGGCAGGCCGAAGGGCATGTATACCATGTTTGATGTCCTTGACCTTGCCAATTTCTGAGGGTCCTGTGGGAAAGGCGTTTCTGACGCTCAAGGTTTGATCTGTGGCGGTCTCACAACTCGCTGATATCGGGCCGATCTGGAGTGGTGCGCAATCAGTTATTCATGAGACCGGTATCGGCCTGGGATCAAATCAGGGGCTATCCCTCGCAATCCTGCATACTGCCTGGAGGCTGCTACAGAACCATCCGTCCATCCATCCTGTCGCTTTTTCGTCGCCGTACCGCAGTCAACCCGTCGAAATGGTCAGCACCAACTGGTTTGTCAATGCAGCAGCCCTTGTGCAGACAACGCTGGCACCCTATGACCTGTTGCGGGAACTTCAGGCGATCGAAACCAGTTGCGGCCGGATTCGACCCGTGCAGGCAACCGGCTACCAGGATCGGACCTTGGATCTTGATCTGCTCTTTTATGACGAACTTATTTTTGATGCCGATGATCTGATCATCCCGCATCCTCGGATGCACCAGCGGCTTTTTGTTCTGGAGCCACTTGCCGAAATCGCCGGTGATCGTATCCACCCTCTGAAGGGTAAACAAATGCAGGAGTTGCTGTTTGATCTAAAAAAAATCAACAATAATCAGATTGTTGAGCGCATGCTGTGGCCAGGTTGAACAGTCCGTTTTTACCTGTGAGCATGCCGAAAAGTCAATATTTGGGACAAATCAATTAGACATTTGGATTCCCAAGGATATAATAAAATATGTTGAGAAACGAAGGGACACCCCTCTATTGGGTAGTTTTCCAGAACGCATGACACCCTTGCGTCTGCTGATAGTGGCCATGCTTCTCTATGTCGGATGGCGTTTGCTCAAGAAAAGTATTACGAAGAAACAGTCTGATAAGGAACGCGAGGGCTGCGATGCAGGATCACAGGATGTGCTTGTAGAGGATCCTGTCTGCCATGTCCTGGTACCGAAACACCAAGCACTGCGTCTACGCAGGGATGGAATCACCTATTATTTTTGCAGTGAACAATGCTGTGATCAATTTTCCGGGAAACCGGAGCAAGGAGAAAAATGAAATTTTTTATAGATACCGCGAATATTGATGAAATCAAAAAAGGCTTAGCACTTGGCATGGTTGATGGCGTTACCACCAATCCGTCGCTGATTGCCAAGGAGCAGCGTCCCTTTACCGAAATCCTTCATGATATCTGTGAACTGGTCGATGGCCCGATCAGTGCCGAGGTCATCAGCCTGGAAGCGGACGGCATGGTTGCTGAGGCTCGTGAACTGGTTAAAATCAACGACAATATCGTCATTAAAGTTCCCATGATCGAAGAGGGACTGAAGGCGGTAAAGCGCTTGACTGCCGAGGGAATCAAAACCAACGTCACTCTCATTTTTTCTGTCTCCCAGGCGCTGCTCGCTGCCAAGGCCGGGGCAACCTATGTCAGCCCCTTTGTTGGCCGGATCGATGATATTTCGGTAAACGGTCTTGATCTTATTGCCGATATAATGACTATACTGCGTAACTATGGTTTTGCCACCGAGGTGATTGTCGCTTCGGTCCGAAGCCCAATGCATGTGGTCGAATCTGCATTGCTTGGTGCGGATATTGCAACCATCCCGTACAAGGTGATCGCCCAACTGGCCAAGCATCCGCTGACCGATATCGGTATGAAACAGTTTCTTGCAGATTGGGAGAAGCGGCAAAAATAATGAAAGGTGAGATATGAGATCCCGCCCTCTTGTCACAGGACTTCTTTTCTTGGTGCTATTGCTACCCGTTTCGGCAGGTGCGGCAATGTATGCCTATGTCGATGCACGAGGTATCTGCCATTATACGAATGCGCCGGGTGACGGGCGGTATAAATTGAGCGAGCGGCCAGCCAGGCGGGTGGGGTCACCGGAGGACCAGTTGATCGGAACGATCATGCGGCGTTCAACCAGCCGATTGTCCCCAGAGGGACCACAATCTATGAACAGTTACATCAATGTTGCGGCGACGAGTCATCAGGTGGATCCGCTGTTGATTAAGGCGGTCATTAAAACTGAATCCAACTTTGATCCCAATGCGCGTTCCCCCAAAGGTGCCCAGGGATTGATGCAGTTGATGCCGGGTACAGCCAAAGATCTTCAGGTTGCGAACTCCTTTGATCCCCGCCAGAACATCAACGGCGGCACCAAGTATCTGCGATACCTGCTTGACAACTATAAGGGCAATGTGGAATTAAGCTTGGCGGCGTACAATGCTGGACCGGGAAATGTCACACCCTATGGAATTATCCCTAATATTCCCGAAACCCAGGCTTATGTTGCCAAGGTCTTGCAGAATTACCGCTCCTATCGCAGCGGTATTGTAGCGAATCCCAATATCAAGGTGCGACAAATGGTGACAGTTAATTGAAACGTAGTGCCAAAATTTTGAATCTGCCCAACCTCATCACAGGCAGTCGGTTCATTCTTTCCGGCTGCCTGATGTTGCTTTTGCTCCAGGAACAGACCACCGAAAAAGCCATGATTTCCTGGCTGGTGTTCTCGATTGCCGCCGGTTCCGATTGGATTGACGGTTATTTTGCCCGGCGTTATGAAAGCATCACCGCGCTGGGCAAACTGTTGGATCCTCTGGCGGACAAGGTTCTAGTTACCACCGCCCTGATCATGCTCATTCCCACCGGTAAATTGCCCGCTTGGGTCGCCCTGATTATAATTTGCAGGGAGATCGTCATCACCGGCTTACGCGGCGTCGCCTCTTCAGCCGGGATCGTTGTCGCAGCCAGCAGCCAAGGAAAATGGAAGTCCATCACCCAATATATCGGCCTGGGCACCTTAATTTTCCCCCTCGGAGTCCTACCGATTCCTTATCTGCACCACATTGGCTTGGCTATTGTCTATGTGGCGCTGGTACTCACCGTCTTGTCCGGGTTTGATTACTTCTACAAACTCCGCCGGATTTTTCTCGAAGATTTACGCTGAGATTTCCAACCTCCCCCCTAATAATGGTGTTATTTGTTCCGGGCTATTCCTTATTGGAACAACTCCGTGTTTTCTAATGTTGCTCCTAACTGATCTTTAACAGAGAGAATAGGTGGGTTGCTGAGGGGCCAGCGGATGCCAAGGGTCGCGTCATTCCAAAGAAGGATGCGTTCAATTCGGGCTTCCTGTAGTCGGTTGTTTTGCAAAGGAATTCGGCCGATTTGCTGAGCACCAGAAATCCGTTTTCATTAGAAGGCTTTTTTCTTGAGTATATGGAGCAGGTATTGGCCGTAGCCACTTTTTACCAAGGGTTGCGCCAGTTTTTCCAGTTGAGCGGCATCGATCCATTTTAGACGGTAGGCAATTTCTTCTGGACAGGCAACCTTAAGTCCCTGACGTCTTTCAAGAGTCGCGATGAACTGCCCAGCTTCCAGGAGGGATTCATGGGTGCCAGTATCGAGCCAGGCATAGCCGCGGCCCATGATTTCAACATTGAGTCGGCTCTGCTCTAGGTAAAGGCGGATAAGATCTGTGATCTCAAGTTCACCGCGCGATGAGGGCTTGAGGCTTTGGGCGAGGTCAGCCACATGTTTATCAAAAAAATAGAGGCCTGTGACCGCATAGTTTGATCTGGGGTGTTGAGGTTTTTCCTCGAGAGAGATCACCTTGCCACTGGTGTCGAACTCGACAACGCCATAACGTTCAGGGTCTTGTACGTGATATGCGAAAATGGTGGCACACTCGTTGAGTGAGGTCGCTTTACCTAATATATGATAAAAATCATGACCATAAAAGATATTGTCGCCAAGTACCAACACTGAGGGATCATTGCCGATAAAGTCGCGACCGATGATAAAGGCCTGGGCCAACCCGTCCGGTGAGGGCTGTACGGCATAGGACAGATTAAGTCCCCACTGGCTGCCATCTCCCAGCAACGAGTGAAAGCGAGGTGTGTCCTCCGGGGTGGAAATCAACAAAATGTCGCGGATGGATGCAAGCATCAGGGTGGAAAGAGGGTAATAAACCATGGGTTTATCATAGACCGGCAAGAGCTGTTTGGAGATAACCTGCGTTGCCGGGTACAGGCGTGTTCCGGAACCACCTGCTAGGATAATACCTTTGCGTGTTGTCATGGTGTCAGGATTTGTTGAAGGATAATTTGGATTGCAGCTGCCATCCAGAGTTCGAGATTGAAATGTTTCGCAAGAGTCTGGTTTAAGGACCGAATAGGTTTGTTTTGCCCGCTTATCAGGATCATCATAGGCGGCGGGCACCGTAGTTGCGGTCCACCCTGTTGCGGTATTCTCCACAAGTCACATGTGCCACCCAGGCCTGGTTGGCCAGATACCACTCCACAGTCTTGCGGACACCGGTTGCAAAGACCTCAGTCGGACGCCAGCCGAGCTCTTGCTCGATTTTCAGGGCATCAATGGCATAACGGCGGTCGTGGCCAGGGCGATCCGGAACATAGGTGATCAGACGGGCGTAACTGCCAGCCGGATCAGGTTTAAGTTCGTCTAGCAGTTTAATGAGGGTATTGACGATGTCGATGTTAGGGATCTCATTCCAGCCGCCAACATTGTAAACCTCACCCACTTGTCCTGCCTCCAGAATGCGACGGATAGCACTGCAGTGGTCCGTGACATACAACCAGTCACGAACTTGCTGGCCGTCACCGTAGATGGGTAACTGCTTGCCGGCCAAGGCGTTGGTGATAACCAGAGGGATGAGTTTTTCAGGAAAGTGGTACGGTCCGTAGTTGTTGGAACAATTGCTAATAGTGATGGGCAAACCATAGGTATGGTGCCAAGCTCGTACCAGGTGGTCGCTTGCCGCCTTGCTCGCCGAATAGGGGCTGTTGGGCCGATAGGGACTGGTTTCGGTAAAAGGGGGGGCGTCCGGCTGGAGTGAACCGTAGACCTCATCTGTGCTGACATGATGGAAACGAAACTGCTTCAAGTCTGAGACTTGCAGCGTGTTCCAATACGAACGCGCCGCTTCCAGCAGGTTGAAAGTGCCATCAATATTGGTGCGCATGAATGCACCCGGACCATGAATACTGCGGTCCACATGACTCTCCGCCGCGAAATGGACGATAGCACGGGGGCGGTGCGTTACCAGCAGGTGATCGACTAAAGCCCGATCACATATGTCACCTTGGACGAAAACATGGCGCGGGTCACCTGCCAGCGTCGTGAGATTCCTAAAATTACCAGCGTAGGTGAGTTTATCGAGATTAATAATGGCTTCGTCAGACTGGGCCAGCCAATCAAGTACAAAATTACTGCCGATAAAACCGGCACCTCCGGTAACGAGTAAAGCCATCGCCTATACCTTCAACTTGTTAGGGACGATTAATGTGAAACACCGTCTCTGCAAAACACTTTTACAACGGTGAGCCATAAAATTTGCAGATCAAACCAGAGCGATCGTCGGTTCATATACTCCACATCCAACAGGACCTTTTCCGGAATAGGAAGCTCATCACGCCCGTTCACCTGCGCCCAACCCGTCAACCCCGGCACCAGCTCATGTACCCTTTGTTGCGTTCGTAAGGCGATCAAGTCATCCTGATTGAATAAGGCCGGGCGTGGTCCGACAAAGCTCATGTCGCCTTTAAAAATGCTCCATAATTGCGGTAGCTCATCCAGGCTGGATTTACGCAGGAACGAGCCGATCGGTGTTAGGTAGCGATCCGGATCGTCCAGCAGGTGGGTCGCAAGCGCCGGTGTGCCTACACGCATGCTGCGAAATTTGGGCATTCGAAAGATTTTGTTATACCTGCCCACCCTATCCGACCAGTACAGAATCGGACCGGGTGATGTCAACCACACAAGCAGGGCAACGGCCAGCAGGGGCAGGGCAAGCAGGGCGAGGGTCAGCAGGGCGAGGGTAAGATCGAAAAAACGTTTCATCGTTCGAACATCTCTCGCAAACCTTCTTCCAGCGAAACCACCGCTCGCCACCCCAATTCCTTCTCGATTCGAGCCGAGGAAAACCAGGCCGAACCAAGGAGGCGATCCAGTGCTTCACTGTTGAGAGGCAGACGTCGTTTGAGAATTGTTTCTAGCCTATCGCAGCAACATGCCGCAAGGCGCAGTGCAGACTGTGGAACTCCCCAATGGCATTCGGGTAAACCAAGCACGTTGCGCATCGCGTCGAATAGTTGTCTACCAGATGGTGCTTGGGGTCCGGTAACGATATAAGTTCTACCGTCGGCTCGGTCATCATTGGCAACCAGGCATATGGTCGCAATCACATCGTTGACATGGACCAGGGAACGGTGATTGCCCGTTTCCGGCAAGGGTGGAAAACAACCCCTTCGTACCAATCGTCCCATGCGTTCAAGATTACCCCGCCCTCCCGACCCGTACACCATCGCAAGACGTAAATTGACCACATGCATACCATAACGTGCTCCGGCTGCTAACACAACGTCCTCAGCGGCTCGCTTGGATTGTCCGTAAGCCGTGATCGGTTGACCTGGGAAATTTTCGTCAGCATAAGTATCCCCCGATTCCGCCATGGCCTTGACGCTAGAGAGAAAGACAAAGCGCTTCACACCCGCCTGCCCGGCAGCCTCGACAAGATTCCGCGTACCTTCTAAGTTTATCTGCCAGTGTTGATTGGTGTCTTCACCTGATAATGAAGAAAACGCGTGGGCATAGCCAGCACAGTGGAAGACTCGGTCAATGCCGATGCAAGCAGAACGCAACCCCGGCGGATCGGCGAGATCAGCAATATAGAAATGTTTATTGTCTTGAGGATGACGGGTCAGCAAACGGCAGGCGTTTTCTCCGTTTTTAAGTAAATGCAGTGTCAGACGCCGACCGATGAAGCCAGTCCCCCCAGTGATCAAATCCATAGAGATGCGCTTATTGGCATTTGGGGAAAAAGGGGAAAGCTATGCATAATGCTAGCAAAAATAGTACGCCATGAGCGACATTGTTGCATGAAGTAAAAAGAGGTATCTATCGCTCAACTTCTCGTTAAAAAAGCTTGCTGGCATCAGCACTCGATATCCTGCAGCAACCACAGACCGAGACATTTGTCGGTATATACGCCATTTTCTTCTGTACAGCCCTCGTTGATCAGCTGCAGCGGTGGTGGAAAGTTGAAAGGTAGCCGCTGCATGTTCAAAGGCCGCCAAAAATTATCCTTTCCCGCCAACTCATTATTACGATCACGATTTATAAAGGTCGTTGTCAGTAGATATTTCGACCCAGTACGTTTGAAATTGGCAATGACACGGAGTGCATCCTTCAGAGACAGATGAACCAAGCAATCACGCGAGAAAATAAGATCAACCTTAGGCAAGTCGTCCTGGGTCAAGTTAAGACAAAGAAAATTTCTAGAAGCATTTCCGAATTTCTTCTGGTTTCCCAGTATTAACGCTTCAACAATATCGACTCCGATATAGGTTTCGACGTCGAGGTCTACTTGCCCCATCCAATACCAGTCTCCGCATGGAGCATCCAGCAAGGACTGGACGTGCAGCTTTTTCAGTAACGCCGGTAATTCGCGGCGTATAACTTCGCTCTGGACAAGGTCAGAACCGGCACCAGAACGTGATACGCCTCCTCCAAAAATGTTTTTGTCGTAAATTTCGGAGAATTTCCGCTTCAAAAAATCAGGAGAAGAAGTCTGACCGTGCGGTATCGCCGCAAGTCTACTACTAGGAAATAGAAATCGTTTAATCAATTGTCGAAGCGGAGGAGCTATGAGATTACGTGCGACCGGCAAAGCATGATATTGGGCAATCCCGCAGCTCAAGATCCAAAGTGCAGGTATAGCGGATCGTCCCGCATCGTCAAATAATCTCCGGATCGACAATTTAGAAGCAGCTTGGGCCGCTGACAGGAATCCTCGCCTCCAAAAACTTGCTGATATTTCGGCGTAAGCTATCGCAAGGGAACGTTGGCCACCGGCGGTGAGCTCGCGTTCCGTGAGAGCGAGCATAAACTTTTCGAGCAGGGCATCACATTCCGTCAAAGCCGTACTCGCCATCCTGATACTGCCTTGCTGCCCATGACTGCGGGCCTTAACCAAAACTTGCGGGATGTGAGTAAAATTATACTTTTCAGCTAAGCGAAACCAAAGATCAAAATCTTGTGTAGTCTTCAGTCCTTCATTGAAAATCCCACACTCCGCAAAGGCTGTTTTGGGCACCATCAGGGTGCATCCATGCAAGGAATTTATTATCGTAAGCCAATAGCGAAAAAATTCGGGGGGGACTCCCGGTAACCGGACCGGAACAGCATTCTCGGGCGATGATGAAAATACCGAGTAATCACTGTAGATGACGGTTCGCTCACGTTTCGGCGGTTTTATATCTGCCAGTGCTTCGATGTTGCTCCTGACCTTGTCTTGATCATACAGGTCATCATGGCTCAGCCAGGAAAAATAGTCGCCCGACATTTCCCTGATCGCGAAATTCAATGCCGACGCCACGCCGCCGTTCGGTTTGGAAAAGTATCGGATCCGTTCTTTGTAATGAAGGGCTATGCGTTCGGTGGCGCCTTCATCATCAGAACCATCGTTGATGATGATCACCTCAATGTTTTTGTAGCTCTGCGCAAACACACTCTGGATCGCCTCATCAAGGTAATCGGCACCGTTATAAACCGGGATGACAATGCTGACTTTGGGATTCATACCGGAAGTCACGTTAGACAGTCTTAGAATGTGATATGTATTGTCGCATTATCGACCCGGCAACTACCTTTAGTCCTCTCAGCAAAATCGTGAGGATTCGACCTGGTGCGAATTCCGCCGATCGTTTTAGCATAGTCGCTCCATGACGCCGCCAGCCGGGAACACTCAGCAATGCATTGCCGTAGTATTCAAACAAACGAGATGCACCCCCCTGCAGAAAGTTGAGCCCGACATCAGCATCCTCCCTGAATATTTTCGCGACGTAATACTCGACGGATTGGACAAGCGTTTTGGGATCCTGTGCAATCAATGCATTCTCACTGTGGGTACGCAAACGACACGTTGGCTCCGCGATTATTCCGATGCGATGTTTTTTTGCAATCCTGCGCCACAAATCGGTATCTTCGAATCGGTCAAGCGACTCATCGAAGACACCCACCGAATCGAGCACCTTTCTACGCAGCATGACAGTTGGCAACGTGATCGTAAGCGGTCGAAAGAAAGCCACCTCTTTGTAGATGTAGCCTTCTTCGGAGGCAACATAGGACTGTTTATCTAATAGACGGCCTTGATCATCGATACACAACGCCGAGGTGTAAACCATATCCACATCAGGATGTAGGTCGAGATAGGCAACCTGCCAAGCGAGCTTGTCCCCCAGATACACATCGTCCGAATCAAGGAAGGCAATGTATTTGCCACGGGCAAGTGCGATGGCTCGATTGCGAGCCGCCGAACGGCCTCTGTTCTCCTGCGTCAGAAAAATCAGCCTGTCATCAATAATGGCTGACACCACATCAACTGTGGCATCAGAAGAACCATCATCGACAACGATTACTTCAAAATCCCCAAAAGACTGCTTCAGTACACTTTCTATCGCTTCACCGATGAAGATAGAGCGATTAAATGTTGGAATGATGACGCTGACACGCGGATCGTAAATCTCTTGTGCCGTGAGTAGGAACGATCCTCTTTCAGTATTCATTTGCTACAGACAAGCTGCAATTGTAAATGCTTGGCCGTTGAATCTAAAACCGACAAATTTGTTAAGCTTGATCTGCGGATTCCAGGGCCAAGCAGCCGATATAATTTCTACCCGAAGGATCAAGTGGCGTTTGTGGTCTTCCAACTTATTAGGCATCAGCATTCTCCCAATGACATTCCAAAATAAAATATAGCAGCTATGCCCATATCGGCAATTGACGATGAATTAACGCATCCACCCGTTTACGCCAAAAAAATAATGTTGCCAACAACAGTAAAACCCCCAATGAAATACCAAAGGCCAAGGGTAGTGTACCGGGCAGGTAATCCATCTTGATTACATAATCCCCTTGGGGGACAACAACCCCACGGAAGGTGCCATTAACTTTGATAATGGGCACCTCTATGCCGTTTAGGGTAGCCCGCCATTTTCTATGCCAGTTATCGCTAATAACAACGAGCGCTTGTGACGAAGCGGAACCTTTTATTTCGACAGCCGCATTTCGATAGGAGGTGATTGTAGCGGGATGAATACGCTCGCGAAAATCAGACGGCAATATAATCTCGGACTCAATTGCGCTATCTGAAGAAAGAGTGACAGAAAAGGCACGTGGCAACACCTTAGGATTTTCAAAAACTACGGTAGTCGGTGTTTCATATACCGAGACTAGTCCTTGTCGAATGAGCTCCACTTTATAGGCGGTGAAATCTGCTGGCAAAAAGACATATTTTACACCTAGCAAATCGAGCGCTTGCCAATTAAATTTGTGGACCAAAGGCTTATCTTGTATCTGCCAAAGCGATGGAAATGATCCACGAGGGGCATTGGACTGAGATTTGTCTAAATTAACGGCAGAGTAGAAGTAATTTTGGTAATCAGGGAGAACGCCTTGATTCATAGAAGTAATCTCTTGAATCTGCAGTGCAGAACCCATTTCTGCGTATAATCCGCTTTGTCCAAAGTTCAGTGTGCGATACAAACCAATATTGCTACGCACATAGGCTATGGCCTTAGATGGCGTTGAAAATATATCGCTCCTTGGTAGGCGCACCATTTTACTGTCAACTATAAGTTCTATAAAAAGACCTGTGACAAGGGCAATGACGATCATTCTGGCTAAAGGAGCGCTCCTGTTAAAACGTAGTGTTAGAAGTAGAGCGATGACGGTAGTGGTTAACACGCTTAAAAGAAGCAGAGCTGCAAGCTTGTATCCAATATATGGCGCATGAAAGCCATATATTTTGTACACATAGAATACGCTAACGCCACCAATTATTAGCAACATAAGTGCAGGTAATATTCGGGCGTTATGTCGCTGTAAATTATCAATGCCAAATCCCACAAGGAATACCATGGGAAACATGACGGACGGCCACCAATATTGGCAACCGATTTTTCCAACGATAGGAATATGTGACATCAACCTGTCAACGAGATGAGGCTCAAACAATCTTAAAAATGCCAATAGCACGCATAGTGCGCAAATGATCGCCATCCGATTATATGGGTGACGGCGCAGTGAGCAGGCACAGCCGGATAGTATTATAGCAATAACACCCATATGGAATACGGTGTTCCCAGTTATTCCGTTTTTTGTGAATCCGTCATTCCAGCTTATAGCCGCAGTTTCCATGGCGTTGTACGATTCATACAGGTGGGACGGTGAAAAAAGCGATGCAATTGCTTGAGGGAAGTTTATTGGGTAGAAAATCCTGCTTGAGTACGCTTCGAGCGTTCCAGTACTTCTAATATTTTCAAATATAGGAAGATAGAGTGCCGCAAGTAAGAAAACAGATAAGATAACTCCTATACTTTGCAGAATAATCAGCGTCGTACCTGCACTATAATTCAATTCTTTCTGCCCGATTTTTGCATAAACAAAGCCACTGATGATCGCGTAAATCGCGATAAACGAGGTTACCGTTGTCGGGATGAACGTACAGGATAAAAAAACGGCAAATGAAAACACAATCGCTACAAACCGAGCAGTAGTAGCTTTTTCGAGAAAAGTGAGCGACGCGTAAAGACACATTGGAACGTAAAGGTAGCTCTGCGCGACATTGGAACCAAAATTTGCTGTGGCATAGCCGTTCAGCAAATAAAACAGGGCGACTGCAACGCCCGCCAATACCGAGAGCTGTAGACGCTCACGCACAATTCTGTATAAAAAAAACACAGCAAAGTAAAACAGCGACAACATGGTTGCGTTGTAGATTGCAGATCCGCCGCCAAGAAAGGCGTTGATCAGAGTGAATGCTGAAAATTTTTGATCTACAAGCGTCTCTGGACCTAGCGATCCAGCGGCAGAATAGGGATTCCAGTAGGGGGACTGGACGCGTTTAATGCTGTACCGCATGAACTCTATCATGGGTTCTGACTGATAAATCGCCCCCCCATTGTCGTTGTACCCACCCCACCAGCCGGTTGTTATTGGTATATGGTAAAATGGTTTCGGCGATAGGCCATGTTGGCCTCCGGCAACTTGATCTGTCAGGCGAAAGCTGGTACCAAGAAAGATGACATCAGGGAAAACCGCTACTATTAAAAACAATGCAACTAAGCAAGCTTCCAACACTCTGTGGCGCGTAAGTAACAGGCTCAGTGATTTTTTGTTTAGATGGTTAAGCACCTCAACCTCTGTGTGGTAACTCTTTCAGTTTGACTGGCCTTAGAACCCTTAAGTCAGTTGGATTTGTGCCTTTGACATGTCTATCATTTAGGGAAGCTTACGGTGCAAGAGGGAACGAATCAAGTGTTAGACGAAGCCAACATCTACTGTTCGAAAAGAGAAGCTTGAACATACGCCCCCCATTCTTACCCTATGTTTAATTGTTAATTACCCACTAAGGGTATTCCTCATTGCCGTAACGCTAGCCCACTTGCGTGTTTCGCGTTACGGCACAAAGAACCGCATCAGAAGAAATTTGTTATCCTGCTACGTAGCGCGTTGATTACCACAGAGGATGCGGTGAAGTTCTCATTAAGGTCATAGCGGCAACCCCATGGTTGAGTTACTGCCGTTTCAACCGCTTCGATGATATTTTTTGCATCCAATCCTGCAATGATGTTTCCGCCTGATTCTACAGTCTCCGGCCTTTCAGTTGTCATGCGTAAACTCACGCAAGGGACTTTGTAAAACAAGGCCTCTTCCGATGCCGTCCCTGAGTCCGAAATAACACACCAGGAATCCGCCAGCAGTCGATTGAAATCATAGAATCCCAACGGCGCCATAATTCGGACTCCAGTGGGAATTTCCATTCCGCCCATTTTACTTTTCGTGCGAGGGTGCATAGGATAAATTACTTCTTGCTTATGACGTTTAGCTATTTCACCTAGCGCGAAAATAATACGTGCAAGACTTTCGGGATTGTCAACGTTCTCGGATCGATGTGCAGTGACTAAAACGTATCCGCCTTTAACCAGTCCAAGTCGCTTCAGAATATCGCAGTCTTGAATTTTAGGCTGAAAATGCCTCATTACTTCGTAAGTCGGATTACCTGTGACGAAAATCTTCGAGGGATGGATGTTTTCTCGCATTAGATTTTCGCGGTGATATTGGTTAAACGGCAGCAACACGCTGGACATGTGATCAATCAACATGCGGTTACGCTGTTCAGGCATTCTGGTATCCCACGCCCTGAGGCCCGCCTCCATGTGATAAGTCTTAATGCCTTGGTGCGTGGCAGGCATTATCGAAAGGCCACTATAAGTGTCTCCAAGAATGACTAATGCGTCAGGCTTGAGCTTGGCAAATAACTCATCAGACTTAACGATAACATCGGCCACTTCTTTTCCGTAACTAGAGGTATCGATATTGAGTTCATAGTCTGGTTTGCGAAGCTCAAGGTCTCGGAAGAAAAAATCCCTGAGCTCTGGGGTGTGATTCTGCCCGGTATGAACCATGATGTGTTCAAAATTAAGGTCATCTAATTTTTTAAGTGTTGACCACATCTTTATCATCTCTGGTCTGGTACCAAACATTGTAACTACTCTCATTCCGACTCCTTTTGCTTTCTTTCGAGAAAGCACATTAGTAAATCAAAGAAAACCTAACATCGATAATTCAAACGAAAATTATGAAAATAGGTGAATCAAAGTATGTCAGTGCTATATGGATTCATCATAATACGGACCTCTGGCAATGGAACCAACAACCGCCCTCCATCATTCATATAATTTTCACACTTTGCCGCGATCTCGTTAATAAAGCTCCATGCAAAAATAAGTAGGTAATCCGGAGGATCTGTTTTAAGGACGCTGTTACCATGAATCTGAAAATGCGACCCCGGTGTAAAAAAACCTGTTTTTGCCGGAGCATCGTCTATCATGTAATCAAGGTGTGTGTGGTCAATACCACAATACTGGATAATGGTATTTGCACGACCTGAGGCACCATAGCCTGCAACTCGCCGCCCCTTATCCCGTAGTTTATTCAAGACACCCATCAACTTGTCACGGCGTTGCTCCACATTGCTTGCAAATTTGGCGTAAGTCTCTGGGCGGTCGTATCCAATATCCAATTCTTCCTTGCGTAGCAGTTCGACTCTGGCAGATATTTTGCGCGCGTGGCTCGCACTTTCCCTGCATACATAATAACGCATTGACCCGCCATGAATCGGCACAGGCTTGACATCGAACACCACCATTCCATGACACCGGAAATGATTTTCAAGCGCAAGCAGCGAATAGTAATAAAGGTGTTCATGATAAATCATGTCGTACTGCATACCCTGAATGATATTGCCAAGATAGTGAACCTCAAAGATGAAGACGCCCTCATCTGCTAAGACATCCCGAACCGCTCGCGTAACTCCGCAAATATCCGGGATATGGGCGAATACATTATTTGCTACAACCATGTCAACTTTACCGAAGTCCTTCAGAACTTGGCCAGCAACCTTTTCCGTAAAAAAATCATTGATCACATTGACTCGAGAATCGTTGATCGTTGCAACAATATTGGTCGCGGGGTCAACACCTATTAATGTGCCAATACCCTGATTTGCTAACGGACGTAACAACACCCCATCATTACAGCCAAACTCAAGAACTGTGGAATTGGGTGCATCCAGAAATCTAGATACAACCTCGGTCGCATAGTCCACAAAATGTTCTCGTAGCGTCTTGATTTGCGATGAGAAGTAGAAGTAATTACCAAACATCAATTGAGGGTCGATGATGTCAACAACTTGAACTGCAAGGCACTCATTACAAAAATGGACTCTCAATGGGAAAATAGGTTCCTCGGAAAACTGATTTGGCTGAAGAAAGCCTCCAGCCAAAGCTACGGTGCCTAGATCCAAAACCTTTGTAAGGGCAGTTCCGCTGCAAAATGCACGCTTGAAAACTTCTAAATATTCCGACATGATATACGGTTTCCTTTGGTCAAGATAACAACATGTAAAATATTATTAATCGAGATTGAAACATAACGAATCAAATTACTGCTTATTAGCACTTCTTCTTTCATTTAAGTTTTTGAGCAGGCATATAACGGGGATATATAAGTATCTCAACGCATTCTAGCGTTTAAGTAGGTACTGTGCATAGCGTTTATATACATTAATAGAATAGGTAAACTTTGACTGGGAAGAATCCTCTTGGCGTGCTGTTAGTACATAGGGCACTTCATTAAAACTAAGCCCTAAACGCCTTGCGAGGTAAACCTCCTCAATTAACATTGCAAAACCTCGTTCAGTTGTTTTAAGCTGGCACCATTTATCAGTTTTTATCGCACGAAATCCATTTGTAAAATCGGTCAAGGGAACACGCATTAGCCACTGAGCAAGTTTGTTACCCACTTGTGAAACGAGAACTCGTTTCCAATGAACTCCTACAACTCGCCCTCCCTTGGCATACCGAGTCGCTTTAATAAATTCCACACCACTTTGCATTGGTTCGAGAAATCTGTCTATAAATTCGACTGCTTGAGTACCATCCGCATCCATAACCAGTGCGTAATCAAATCCCAACTTTCTCGCAACCACAGATGCGGTTCGGTTAGCCGCACCATATCCAGCATTAGAGACGTGACTTTCAATTACCAAATTTGGAAGCTCTTTTTGAAGTCGAAACAGTATCTGCAGGCTATCGTCGATACTGCCGTCATCAACAGCAATAACGCCTGTTCTGGCCTCAATGCCTCGTAAATGTGAGACTATATTTCTTACACAATGTTCAATGCATTCCGACTCGTTATAAACAGGCAGGACAATACAAAAACTAGGCAGCAAACTCATCAATCCCCCTATGAACTCTTATTCCTCGCCGCAATACTTCGACGCCTAAATTATATCTGTCGTGTAAAAGTCTGCTGCCAATGGAGCTGTAATAACCACACAGGCCTCAATAGGCAGATCAATTAACCCTTCAGGTGAAAAAAGATTTTCATCGAAGTCATTGAGAATGCTCCATGCCCAACCAGGTAAAGCGCCAGGGCACTTAAGGCCTCCGTAAGATTCGAGGGCTACTTTAGTCTGACGTGTAAATTGATGTTGATTATCATGTAACGGCAGTATCTCTATCTTGCAACCTAGCTCGTCAGAAATACTTTTAAAATGACTGGTGCAGAACATCCACTTATCGTCAAGATTTTTCCAGCTATTCTTAAACTCAGTCAGTCTATTTCTATGGGTTCTTACACGTATATCTTCATTTAAAGCTGCAAGGTAATCAAATCCAGCGCCTTTTTCCATTCTAAGGTTAGCTTCTGACAGAATTTGCAGGTAGGCGATTCTTAAAATTTGATGCCCTAATTCAAAAGGCTCAAAAAAAATAGCTTTCCCGCCAGGTTTTAATACGGTCATCGCCGCTCTTACAACTGCCATCGGCTCAACCATGTGATGAAGAACAGCACAACCCACCACTAGGTCAGCGTGGTTTGGCAAAAAATAACAATTCTGTGCATCTTGCGCGACTGCCGCACACCTATCCTGCAACCCTTGCAATCGAGCTTCTCGTTGTAATATTTTTAATAGGTCTGGGGAAATATCCGTAGCAATTACTTTCACATCAAAATTTTCCAGCAATGGAATAACCGAATTCCCGAAGCCAGACCCGAAATCAACAACCAATCCTTTGGGTACATAATCAAGTCGCTTAAACGTCTCGCTCATCAGGTTGTAAAGATAACCGTAGTTCTTAAAGCGAGTGAAGTATTCTTCGGCATGCGTAAGAAAAGCAGCTGAAACGCCATGTTTAGCAAGAGAAGCCTCTGGTTGTGGCGTAAAAACATCGACATCAATCTGCAAAAGTGGCACGGAAAATACTTCTTGAACCCAATTCATAGAAAATCCTTATAAACAAACATAATAACTATACGACAGCCCATAACGTGGACATCTCCTTGTTGAAACTTGCGCCCATAAATCCAAATTTGTATTTGGTATACTCTAGCAGAAGCAAGGTTAAACCAGGTTTATTTCTTCGGGAATTGAGCCACCAATAAACGAGAGCCATTTTCAGTTAAATGTGCTGCATCGAAAGCTGTAAGTGTATCCCTAGTCTCCCCTGTTCTCGTTATACAGCCATCGTCATTGCAGAGAATTTTTGCAGGAGAAATGTAATTTATATTCAACTGCTTGGAGAAATCAGTTAGTACTGAATCAAGTTCAAGGAAACCTGGATCTAGCCCATACTTCATGCGTTCTGGTATACGATGTAACTTATCATTTTTATAAAACGAATAGAGCTGTTTGGCTAAGGTGTCTTTCCATCGTGGAACAGGACCAATTAAATCAATATCTGTTATTCCGATTTCATGAAGGAGGGTAATCGTCTCCTCGATTTTTTTCCAATCATAGCTAGACCATACAGCTGAAAGAACAATCTTATTTGGTTTCTCCAATTTTATTAATTCAAAAACAGCATCGTTTATTTTTTTGCAATGTGGACTGCCGTCTATTTCTAAATTTAAAATAGGTTGACATGAAGATGCTGTTCTTTGGATTATGTTTAAATTCTCTCCAAAAAAAGTTTTATATCCGGGGTAGAGATGTGCTGCATGGGAGTCTCCCCACAACAATGTAGTTTTTTTGTCTTTATTGGATTCAACCTTGCAGGTGTCAAAGATAGTGTAATCCTGTTTAGGAAGTAAATGACAAGTCCCTGCTCTCCACATATTCGTTGGATCTTCAAGCTTGTAACGAACGATGGCTTGCAGTGTTTTAGAAAATCTAAATTCTAGTCCGTCCTGATGGTAGCAGTAGTACCCAGTACCACCAACAACAAGCATTAATAAAAACAGGGCGCTTGTTTTCGTCTTGCTGTGATTTCCAAAGCGAATAGGCTTTTCAATTAATATGTAAGTTAACCACGCCAGCACAATAGAAATTAATACCGCCGTGCACTCCATTTTATACGATGTCGTTTCAATCTCCATGAGGCGTGCAAATGACAGTAAAGGCCAATGCCACAGATACAGTGGGAAACTAATAAGGCCAAACCACACCAGCGCACGGTTTGAAAGAACTACACGATTGAGCCAGGCTTCACACCCTGCCGAAATAATCAGCGCAGCACCAATTGTCGGCAGTAAAGCCCACCAACCCGGGAAATGTTTTTCTTTGGTGATGGCAAGAACACCAATCGCAATCAGTGCGGCACCTAATGCCGACTGCGCGTTATGTAGCGTTTTGCCATTAGCATCTGGCGTTTGCGCACAGAGTATTTTGTCCAACCACTCATCAAGCCAGTGCTTGAATTTGGGAAGTATGTTCTGTTTGTGCAGTGTCATGTAGGCAAGAACAGAACCCACCATTAATTCCCAGAAACGTGTTTGCGGAGAGTAGAAGGCCGCGACAGTGTCACTGCGCACCTTGTCAACGCTCAGCGCAAATGAAATAACGGCAACAGCTATCGTAATTGTTAGCAGATTAGATCGTATTTTCCAGGCAAACCACAGCAGCAAAGGCCAGAGAATGTAAAATTGTTCTTCAATACCCAGCGACCAGAGGTGCAATAGCGGTTTTGTCTCTACTGCATTATCAAAGTAGCCGCTTTCATTCCAGAATAAAAAATTAGAAACAAAGCCTGCGCCACCAGCAATATGCTTCCCTAACTGCTTGTATTCATCAGCCATTAGCACAAACCAGCCTAGGGTACAACAGGCAGTCAAGATCAGAAGCAGTGCTGGAAATATGCGTTTAATTCGTCGGGCGTAAAAGTCAAGAAATGTAAAGGAGTTACGCTCTAGGCTGCCAATCATAATTGTCGAGATTAAATATCCAGAAATGACAAAAAAGATATCTACGCCAGTGAAACCGCCTTTAATCCATTTCGGAAATGCGTGAAAACCCACTACTGAGAGAACTGCAATTGCACGCAACCCATCAATGTCTGCACGATATTTTGGGTGCGTTAAATGTTCAGAACGAACACGCTGGGTAGGGTTGATTGTCATTCTAGTTTTCCATTCATATCTCACCCAATCAAGCCGCTCAGCCGGTACAACTCATGTGTTTCTGGTAGAGAATATTTTCAAGGTGGTTGCGGAATATATCCAGCTGAGGGCTTGTAATCTTCTTTTTGGGATATTCAGAAATCACCAGAAATTGAAGGGTAAAGGTGCAATGTCCTGCAATTTGTAGTGATGTGATTATCAAATATTATCATTTTAAATCAAGAGCATGAGCTTTTTTAAAGGCCGACTTCCTATGATCCTTGGATATTTCTATTGTGCATTAAGCAAACAATGATCCGGTTTTCCTTTTGGAGCGCCAGCTTGCGAAATATCTCTCCAAGATGCTGTCTCAATTGAACATACAGCTTCTTCCTCCGGCACTTCGGGATAAACAATGCCCTGAAAGGAGGAGTTAACCCGGAAATATAGGTTTGAATAGCTGAAAGTCATGATTTTCCCAGATTAACTCCGGATTACATCGACGCATGCCTGCGTCAAGAATGTCAAGTTTTGTTTTGGCTTTAATGATATCCTCCACAATAGGTGGGCCATCATCGTTGTTTCCCCAAGTACCACTACGCGTTTCCACTTTTGTTCTCACGATCAAGCCAGGAGTGGTCTCTGTAGAGGAACATAAATTATCGGCCATATTTTGAACTTTGGAAAGAGCAATTGAAGACGACCATGGTTCATCAAATAAGGGATAAGTACTGCTTGCGTAGTAAACCATTGGGATATTGTTGAATGCCAATATTGTGTTAAAGGCAGGGCGCCGGTGTAAATCTATAGCTTCAAGAAGTTGCTGAAAGCTTTGCTGCCTGCCGGGGGTGGTGTGGATCCCTTTCAGTTTTGGGTAGGAAAAAACCGAAGTCATGGCTAAACGATCGTAGTGATCGCCGTAGGGATAACGGTGAAACGCTCTAAACCCTGAGGCGATGAGAACTGCCGTGAGCAAGACAGCTACCGAGAGGAATTGAGTTTTCATGTAAGGCGGCTTAACACTTTGCGCGAAACGAAGTAGCAAGCTGAGCGACAAAGGAATAATAAGCCATACACCGTTGCAAAGTTTGGTCACGCCAGAATAGGAACCAATACTCATTGCCCAAGGCATCAGTAGAGCCATTACCGACAAGGTGGCAAAAAGTATCCGGTCATTCGATGAAATATGTATCCAGCATAAAGTGGCGCCATATACAAGCAGGGTGGAACAAACTGCGGTGGCTAGTGTATATGGAAGGAACGGATTGCTTCCATATACACAACTACTTGCGAGAAGAGTAATAGTGCAAAGTATTGCAACAAAAGAATAAGGCGATTTTATTTGATGTGCGAGTTTCAAGATTAATGCCATTAACAGCATCACGATTGCGAGCTGTGAGGCAAAAAAGTCCTTAATTTGTCCAAGTATGATGGCTACGATACTACCCGCCGAGTGTAAGTCAGAGTTTTGATTTTTATTAACAAGAATCGAGACGAAGGACTCATAATATGAGCCGAGAGATTCATGTTGAAATAGAAGCGCTAGAAATATCCCCACAGCAAGAAACCCCGAAGAAAGTTGTACTACAAGACTTCTGACATGAGATAAGCGATGGAGTGGTTTTCTCAAGAGTATTACTGTCGGCACGATGAGTGCCACTCCCAAAGAGATGGTGGTAACGCGTGAAAGTACCAGTAACACAAAAGAGCATGATATTGCTACGTTGGCATAGTTCGGCACTCTTGCGTTTGTAGATCTGTAAGCGCAGCAAACGCTCCAGAGAAAGATTGCCGCAAAGAAAGAGGGAATCGATTCATAGTCTAAGGCTTTCGTCCAGCATGCTATGTTGGCTGCAGCGGCGAGGCCAAAAAACGGAAGAAGCCAGTGCGTAAGGAAAAAACGCGAAATAATATGTATTACAACTGCAATTGGAAAAATAAAGGTAATAACCCATGCCACTCTCTGGCCCATCAGTCCAATCTCAAAATAATCCAGTACAGCGGTGATTGATCCACCAAAATAATATGAAAGGAATGTAACGCTTGTTAGGCCGGCTTTAGCAAACCCATTGTGATACACCATCATCGACTCTGAAAGCGCATGTCCAGAATCAGTTACGTCGAATGTATAGAACAATGGTGGTGATAAAAACACTGCAATCAATATAACGGTAGAGATAACTGAATGTCTTTCAAGTACATGTGTCGTTATGTTAATGGCGCGAACCATAATCTGGCAACTTCGCTTCTTTACCGCATCAAAAGATGTGGCGTCATTGCAAATTACAACTGCCGTATACAGAACAGTTGGAAGCAGGAGCAGTACAACGCTATGAGCCAGCCCATAGATCGAAGCAGCGGAAATCGCACAGTAAAGCAGGCCGCATAAAAACGCAGGGGCCTGGATAACATTTCCCATCCAGGCGGAGATATATCTGTAAATGACAAACGCCAATATCGGCGAGCTGACATGGAGCCACTGATTTAAGCTTATCGATTCGTAGAGCACTGATATATTTTCATACATTAACATCGGTTCCATCCTATCTGCCAAACCTAATGAAAGTGCGTATGCAAGCCTTGAACTGATAGTGGTCGTTTGTCATGGAAATTTTATCTGTTTTCACACTGCGCCTTAATTACACGAAATCAATCAATATCCGGTCGATATTTGGAATGGGTTAAATGAAGTCCGTGGCTTGACGAAGTGTTGAGGGCTGTCACTATTCAGTGATTTCTCATTGTCGTTAGAATGATTTCATCAAGCGGAGCGCCAACGAGCACACCATCAATGCTGGTCGAGATCACCTTAAAGAGCACGGCATCGTGCAGCCAATGTAGTTGGACATGTTCTTGAAGTGTGCCATTTGCTATGGCACCCACCAGTGAATAATCACCAATCGCTAGAATTGGTAATTTGAAATGGAATTCAGCTTTTAGGTAATTACCGCCATCAACTCGAACGGGGGAGTCTTTATAGGCATGGAAAGTGTTTCCGCCTATCAAGTACTGTCCTAGTCGATCCTTTATGATGAAGCCAAGAATCGGCATATTAATATCATTGATTGCTTTGGCGATGATGCTCACAATTACATCTTGTCCACCCTCGCAGACTGCAAGATCACGACCTTGCGAGTCGGTAAACTCCACTCCCGTTATTTTTGCTTCACCGCTGCCGAACGAAGTCGATTCAAGATTAAAACCAAACGATGTTATGTGCTGGGCCCCCGGAGGAAGGCTTGTATCTTTTTTTTGCACTACTTTTTTCTCAATAATTTCATTCTGATTTTCCGCGCTATGATTCGGTTTTTCAGTAGATTGATTAGTTTCAGAAACAGCTAAACTTAAATTTCCACCCGCACTATGCTGCATGTATATTTCTGCAAAATATTTTTCACAGATATCTTTAGCTTCTCCAAAATCTCGAACAATGCCTTTTTCCAGCCAGATTGCTTGATCGCAAAAAGTGGTGACTGCAGCTAAGTCGTGGCTGACAAATAAAATTGTTCCATTTTTCTGAAACTGTCGAAGGAACCGCATACATTTCTGAGAAAAAAAAGCATCGCCAACTGATAACGCCTCATCAATAATTAAAATGTCGGCATCAACATGCGCAATGACCGAGAATGCAAGCCGCGCCTGCATGCCGCTAGAATAGGTCTTAACGGGTTGATCGATAAAATCTGCCAGCTCAGAAAATTCAACAATCTGGTGAAAACGATCTTTAATAGTTGATCTTTTCAATTCAAACAAACTGGCGTAGAGATAGATATTTTCCCGCCCAGTGAACTCCGGATTAAAGCCGGATCCAAGTTCAAGAACGGCAGCTACTTTGCCTTTGATCACTACTTTTCCACTGCTGGGTGTTAGAGTGCCCGTCAGTAGCTGAAGGAGAGTGCTTTTCCCTGCCCCATTTTTTCCTATAATGCCGACTGATTGCCCTTTTAACACATCAAAGGTGACATCCTGTAAAGCGAAGAAATTTCGAAAATAATTTTTGCGCCAGCCGAAAAAAATCTGTTTGAGCCTGTCATGAGGATTCTCGTAAATATGATAGGTTTTCCCCAGATCCTTAACTTGAATTACAGTTTCTGATTTCATCTCAGTGTTCATAAGACATCCGCGAAACCGTGTCTAACAGCGCGAAAGAAACTCAGCCCAAGCCAGCAAACCAATCCACTTACAGTTGTATAGATAAGTAAGCCAGTAAAGTTGGGGAGTACACCGTTGATCATCACTAGTCTTCCCTGCTCCACAATAAAAGAGACGGGGTTTAGCATAATCAACTTGGTTGCCCATTTGGGGAGTTTGTCCAGCGGGTATAGTACGGGTGAAAAAAACATGAGTGCCTGCGTGATCACCATAGTAATTTGGGCCACATCCCTGATGTAAACACCTAGCCCACTAAGAAACCAAGTTATCCCTAGCAGGCAAAGAACGAGTGGAGCAATCACAATAGGCAGGAACAAGATCGTCCAGTGTAGCGACCCATTAACAATCAATGCGATTGCCGACCATGCAATGACGCTCAAGCATAAGTGGAAAATAGCTGATCCAATGGGAACCCAAACGAGAAGTTCAAGCGGGAAAACTACCTTCTTTACAAAATTGGGATTGGAAGTAACTAACGTTGGCGCTCGATTGATGCATTCTGAAAAAAAAGTAAAAATAATCAGACCAGGAAAAAGAACCAAGGCAAAACCAGAAACTCCTACCACACCGGGCCATTTCGAAGGTAGAAAATATCCAAACACAATGGTGTACATTGCCAACGTTAAGAGCGGAGTAAGCAACGGCCACAGAATGCCCAAAATGGCCCCTTTAAAACGCATGTCAATGTCACGTTTAATGAGCTGCATGATCAGGTCAAAGTGACGGAAATGTGCGAGAACGATATTGGACTTCAATTTACAACTCCCGCTTGACTTGTCGGGTGAATATTCAAAAACTGCATAAATGTTTCCTTCATACGCTCCAGTGTGAAATCTCGCATAAAGCAAGAAGTTCCGTTTGAAGCCATCTCGCGGTAAAGTTCTGTATCAGTAATTGCCTGTTCCAAGTATTTTAAGACCGCAGTCGGATCTAAAGACTCACAAAGATAGCCGGCTTTATGCTGCTTGATATATTTCGCTGGTGATGCGTAGGCTGGTGCGTGACAAAAAACGGGGCGCCCTGCTGCGAAATAGGTGACCAATTTAGAAGGGAAGCTGCTGCTTGATTCTTCCTTGAATTCTTCAGAGAACCAATAAGGCATATAGAGTAGATCAGTTTCTGACAACAAACGAATTGTCTCCTCCTGACTTTGCCAACCGAGGTATTCGAAACTCGCCGGAGCTTGGGTAAATGACTGGAAGCCACTCCCCATAACCCGGATACGAATTCGTTGCCCTGCCATCTTCCAACTAACCTGGTTCAAGGAATTGATCAGGCAACCCCACTCTGCTTGCGCATAAAATTGTCCGGCTATTCCAATGATGAATTCATCACCCGCATGGGGATGTGTGGCGGGTTTCAAGGCAAGCTCACGAGGCAGGCCGGCAATGACAGGTTGATTGCGAACACCGTATTGGTTTGAGTAAATTTCTGACATTGCCCAGGACGCAGTCGCACATGACGCGCTGTGTCGAATGACTTCGTTAAACTCGGTTAGCAAGCGTCGACGAGTGATGCCGTCAATTTGGTTGGCTCGCAGCCACCAGCCAAACGGATCCCAAACCTGCGTGAGCAGAGGCAGGCCTAATTTTAAAGATACTTGCCGTGCCAGACGAACCATCGTCTGGCCTTGAAGTACAACCCAGATTGCATCAACCTGCTGTTGATTGGCAAAGTCAACTATTTTCGGTAGCAGTTGGTACCGCACTCGCACGGATTGAATCAGTTCAAAGACGAACGCTGACAAATCACCCACCTTGCGCGGGAGAACCCTGACAGATGCTTCCCGGGGTTTTTTTAAAAGCAACTTGGGCAGAGATTTTAATTCAGCGGGAATCTCTGGATTCAGCACCGGGTTCACCACGGCACAAATAGCGATTTGCTCAGGTGGTAAAAAATTTACTAATCGATCAAGTACCAAGCCAGCAGTAAAATTCCTGCATGGCGGAATATCGGTTAAAAGCAATACTTTCATTTGGCGGCAACCTTCTTGTAAACCTCGGCCATACGCCGAGCGTACATATCGTCGCTATAATGCAATTCAGCCACCATTCGGCCTTTCCGACCCCGTTCCTCACGCTCACTTGGGTTGTCGATTAATCGTTGGAGCGCCTGGAAAAAAGCTTCTCCATCGCGCAAGGGTACAGAGAGACCCACATCGGGAGTAAACGTGACCTCAGGTAAAGATGTGCCCTCAAAGACGATGACGGGTTTGCCGCAAGCCATAGCCTCAATCGCCATGACGCCAAACGCCTCTGCAATAGAGGGCATTAGGAATATGTCTGATGCAACAAATGCATCTCGTGTAAGCTCTTCGTCATTCGTCCAGCCTAGCTCAACCAGTTGAAAACGGCTTGCAAAACGTTCTAGCAGGCCCTTGGTGTTGAGGGTCAACAAACAGATCGGACGTTTTGAACTGATGCGTTTCAGCGCTTGGATGATGTAGGGTAATCCCTTAAACTGATTGCCGACCGCTCGAAAGCAAATGACGAGTGCATCCTCTGGAATGCCAAAGCGTTGCCTTGCATTGGGTGCGGCAACAGGAGAAAAGAAATTTAAATCCAGTCCAAAAGGGACTTGATGAATGTTGATATCATTGAATAAGGGGGAAGCCTCAACCATGTCGCGCATCCATTGGGAAGCCACGATAACGTCAAACTTAGATTTTTGGAAAGCTCGTCGCTTATAATTAAACAGGAATCGATTGGTATCCATCCACAAGGAAAATGGGATTTCCAAGTCAGGGCAATTGCCGCATTCCGTCATCCAGCGCTTGCATTCAAACGGATAAATGCAATGCCCCGTCATCGCCCAAGGATCATGCAGTGTCCACACCGTCGGCTTTTGTTTGGTAATTCTTGGAAGGTCAGATAGGCTAAGATATCCAGAGTGAATGATATGAAGATGAAGAAGATCAGCTTCCTTAAAAGCGGGCATCTTCATCATCTGAGCCGCATGAGGATACAGCACTGATTGCAAGGATGTGAGACGTTCTACATGGGAAATGATTTTGTTGATTTTTCTCGACCAGCCACCCTCAAATGTCAACACCTCAGGATTTAGCGTGTCTTTTTCCCAAATCAAATGACGAGATTCAATATCGTATTTCTTGAGAAGGGGAGTTATCGACAGCCCGTTGAATCTTCGTCCAGGTGACTCATATCCGTTGACCTGCAATACTTTCATTGCGTACTCTTAAGCTTTCTAAACATCCGTGAAACCCTTCCGCACAAGCTATTGACGATAACAGCCTCACGCTGATTGAGGTCAATTTCGCGACGATTGAGATCGGCCTCAAGCGCACGGAGATTCGTTTCGTGAATTGCCAACAGCGAATCTTTCTCTGTCGCCCATGCTTCACGCTGATTGAGGTCAATTTCACGTTGATTGAGGTCGACCTCAATCGCACGGAGATTCGTTTCGTGAGTTGCCAACAGCGATTCTTTCTCTGTCGCCCATGCTTCACGCCGATTAAGGTTAACTTCACGCTGATTGAGGTCGACCTCAAGCGCACGGAGATTCGTTTCGTGAATTGCCAACAGCGAATCTTTCTCTGTCGCCCATGCTTCACGCAGATTCAGGTCAACCACACGGATACTTAAATCTTGGAGAAACTCTGGCTGCCAGCACGGAAAAGGGAAATCAAATAATTCTCGGGTTGCTCGAAGGCCTGAAGCACTGGAAATACAAATTATTGAGTTCGGATGATTTTCATCTGCGCGATCTAGTCTCGTGATGCCATCTAGCCCTTCGTATAAAAATTCTCTATTTGGATAAAACCCAAAATCGCTTTCTTTAATCCAATGGACTTTATGGTGAACATTCCCCTCTGACTCATTGAATGGAACATTCACCATCAACCGTTTAGAGCAAATAAATTTTAATGCGGAATTCAACCCATCCTCTACGTGCTCAAGGGCATGACGTGAAACAATATAGTCAAACTGTGGTGCATAATTTACAAAAGTCTCTACATCGACATTAACGTATTCGATATTGTCGGCGTAGTAATTCTCTTTCGCGTATTCAATTGATTCGAAACTTGGATCAATTCCGACAATTTTCGCGCCTAAAATACTGCTAAGCATAAATGTACCATGACCAGTGCCACAGCCAATATCTAAAATTCGGATGCCGGTTTCCAACAATCTAGTGTCTGAGAGAATATCGGATTCAATAATGCGACGAAAGAGCTGGTAGCTACTCTTATGGCGAACTATTTCTGATCGGTCATGAGTTTTTCCAGGCACTAAGCGCTCTCCGGCATTGTAAATTGCTTCCAAATTTTGCTCATCTGTTGGCATAAATTTTCCTTCTATTTTATTCCATCGCGACTACCATGCGAATTTATTTTGTATTCTGGTTTCCAGAAACCGTTTAAGCACCGCTTTGCCAAGCGAGCCTGTATCACCTGTAATCAAAAAAACTTTAATTGAAATTAACTTTAATATTTATTCGTCAGTTACTTGAAATCATGCATGCGTTGCACAAGAATAGGCCATTCTGGAGGAGCATAACCTGTTGCGTCCTTAAACCGACCTGCGTTTAGCGAGCGATCAATGATTACATCTTCTGACGGGTTGATTTCGATGTTTTTACCGTACACCTTGGCAACCAACTGCAGCAAATCAAATTTGTTGATGGGCTTGGATGCAATGTGATAGATCCCGTGAAGATCGCTTCGCGGCAGGATCCAATCACAAACTACGGTTGCTAATTCGACGGTGGGTAATCCAGAATACATGGCCCGGGTAAAACCATTGACCGATCCCTGTTGCGTAAGAAACCAATTTATAAGGTTTTTCTGTCCCGTCAATTCATGGCCAATGATCGATGTGCGTAGAGTGATGGTATGTGGGTACTCCACTTCTCCCAGCAATTTGGAGCGACCATAGAGGTCACTGGGATTGGGAAAGTCAGTTTCCGAGTAGTTGCCCGCTGAACCAGAAAATACGCAGTCTGTGCTAATATGAACAAGGCGCGCACTGGTGGCCCCGCAAAGGGCTGCGAGGCGATGCGGCAACAGCGTGTTGATTGGGACAACTTGCAAAGGATCATTGGCATCGGCCAGTTGTTTAACCACGCCAACACAATTTACGACAACATCAGGACGCACTGTGGCAAATGCTTTAACCAAGGAGTCGTTACTTTCGACATCGGTGCCGATGATAATCTGGTCGGACAAATTGTCTGGAAAATGCTGACGAGCGCTATCGCTTCGCGCGGTACCGTAAACGGTTAGATCGGTACACTCTGACAAAACGCGAAACATGGCGTTGCCCAGCATTCCGGTCACGCCGAGGATCATTACTTTCATCGTGTCGCTCCAAAGTCTACAAGAAAGGATTCCTGAGATTGCGCAGTACGCCGTACAAGTCCCTCACATGGTTTGGATGAGTAATGCCCATTCTCGGAATCGAACTCAATCTTATCACCAAGATGATTTGCTAGAAAATCGGCAGACAGAGGCGAAGCTATGAACATCCTTATGTTTGTTGCCGAATCAGAAACGTCACTTGCCAAGCAAATTGTATCTACGCCCATCGTGACATTTTTATCAGTTCCGGCCGCGTGCCGACGATAGTCATTACCTTAAGCACTGAGCTGCTCCTGAATATAATCGAGTTTCAGTAGCAGCTGCTTGACCCCTTCAACATCCAGACGATTCGTGTTGTGAGAGGTGTAATCGTCAAAAGCCGCGACTTTCACTTCTCCTTCGACAAAATATTTATTGTAATTAAGATCCCTGTTGTCTGCTGGAATTCGGTAATAATCACCCAGGTCGCTTGCCTTTGCCATTTCTTCGCGTGAAATTAGGGTCTCGTGTAATTTTTCGCCATGACGTGTACCTATCACTCGAGTCGGACGCTTCTGTCCAAACAGCTCTTTCAAGGCCTGAGCCAGCACTTTAACCGTTGATGCGGGAGCTTTTTGCACAAATATATCTCCTTGATGACCGTGTTCAAAGGCATAGAGCACCAAGTCCACAGAATCTTCCAGGGACATCAAGAAGCGAGTCATTGCAGGGTCTGTAAGCGTAAGCGGTTTTCCCTCTTTAATTTGATTGACGAAAAGTGGAATTACCGAACCGCGTGAAGCCATAACGTTGCCATATCGAGTAGCACAAAGCACGGTCTCACCGTCTGAGCGCATACGTGCTTTAGCAACCATCAATTTTTCCATCATCGCCTTGGAAATGCCCATGGCATTAATCGGATACACAGCTTTATCCGTACTCAATACGACCACTCTTTCCACATTACGAGCAATGGCAGCGTTCATTACATTCTCGGCTCCCAATATATTGGTTCGTATTGCCTCCATGGGGTAGAATTCACAAGACGGCACCTGCTTAAGGGCAGCTGCATGAAAAACGTAAGTCACCCCATTCATTGCCTCGAAAAGGCTCGAATAGTTGCGGACATCACCAATAAAAAACTTCAATTTTGGATGGTTAAAAGCAATACGCATGTCTTCCTGTTTTTTCTCGTCTCGGCTGAAAATCCGAATTTCACGCACGTCAGTTTTTAGAAAACGAGAGAGTACAGCATTGCCAAAAGACCCAGTACCGCCTGTAATCATTAATATTTTGTCAACGAACATTTAACGCCTCATGTTTTATTTAAATTCGTACATACGTTTTATCAGTTCCGGCCAACTTGGCGCTACATAGCCGGTAGTTTCACGAAAGCGATCAGCATTGAGCGAGCGGTCTATAACCAACTGGTCATCAGGAACGATCTCAATCGTTTTGCTATATTTTTTTGCCACTAACTGGAGCAACTCGTATTTATTAATGGGCTTTGCCGCCACATGGTAGAGGCCTCTTAAATCTGGACGAGGTAAAACCACATCATGCACTATCCGAGAGAGTTCTACAGTGGGCAAACCAGAAAAAATTGCACGTCTGAAACCTTTCACTTCTCCCTGCTGGGCGAGAAACCAACCGATTAAACTCCGCTGGCCAGAAAGCTCATGGCCAATGATTGAAGTACGCAACGTTACAGCATGTGGATAATCGACTTCACCAAGCAGTTTGCTACGACCATAGAGATCGTATGCATCTGGAAAATCCGTTTCCAAATATCCGCCCTTGGCTCCCGAAAAGACACAGTCTGTGCTAACATGGATTAAGCGGGCTCCTGTTGCCAGGCACAAGTCAGCGAGCCGATGCGGCAAGAGCGTATTAATGGGTACGGCTTGCAAGGGATCGTTTGCATCGTCTAATTGCTTCACAAGGCCAATGCAATTAACCACAACCTGGGGGCGTATTAGGGCAAATGCGCGGACAAGAGAATCTTGCAACGTAACTTCCACACCCGTCACAAGTTGTTTGCTCAACGCTTCGTTGAAAGAACGACGCGCCTTATCACTACGTGCTGTACCGAAGACCTCATGTGTCGGATTTTCTGCTAAAACGCGATACATCGCGTTACCAAGCATTCCCGTTACCCCAAGAACCATAATTTTCATAAACTGCTCAACCTCAAGACGAATCTTTCACCAAATTTTTAAAGCGGAGAATCAATTCATCAGTCAATCGTAATAATTCGAAATGGGTTTCGCAATAGCGACGCCCCGATGTTCCCATTGCCTGCCGTATATGTTCAGGCATATCTGCGAGTCGGAGCACCGCATCGGCAAGAGCTGCACCATCGCTTGCTGGACATGCAATACCTGCTTCCGCCTCAAGTACTATACGGCTTCCTTCCCCGTTAAGGGCTGCAATAATGGGTCGCCCTGCCGCAAGATAAGCCTGTATTTTACTGGGTACAGTAAGGGAGAAAATGAACTCATCTCTCAGTGTCACAAGCAACGCCGAGGCTTTTGCAAAAACACTTGGCATGGCTTCAACAGGATGCCGCCCCAACATCGTCACATTTTTCAGATTGTGAGCGGTAATCTGCTCACGCATCCAGGCAGCATAGCTGCCATCCCCGATGAGATAAAAACGAATATCCATTCGTTCTTGCACAATTAACGCAGCTTCAATAATCGTTTCTAACGATTGGGCCGCTCCCAAATTTCCTGCAAAAATTACTGAAAATAAATCAGGTCGTATAGAATCGGCAACCTTTGTGCAGGGATCATTCTCTGTTGTCGTTCCTATGTTATCCGCTGGATTAGGAAAATAGTGAATTTTTTTTGGGTCAGCGAGACGGCTTACAAGTCGTCGGAATGCCTCGGATTGAATCAATATCTGATCAGAATAATGATAAACAAAGCGTACCAACAACTCTACAGCTTTCAATACAAAGCGGTTACGAATGTGCCCTGTCGCAGATAGACTTTCCGGCCAAATATCCTGAACCCAGACAACCATTGGCGCTCCTTTAATCCATTTAAGCGGAAGCGCTGCTAAAGCTTGAAGCAAGGGTGAAGGTGCATAGACAAATATAACGTCAAAACGTTTACGGAAAAGAAGAAAAGGCGCTAACAGGCCTGCAGTTATCACAAAAGACATATAGTTCGCGATTAAATGCAGGGAACCTCTACCGCGTGAAACGATAGGAACCCGCAATATCGTTACGCCATTGAGGGTTTCTCGTATCGTTCCCCGCGCATGGTAGCCGTTATAGACTTTCCCTTCTGGGTAATTTGGTTTGCCAGTGAGAACCGTGACATCAATGCCTGCTCGTTTCATGGACAGCACTAAGTCATTGATGCGGAATGTTTCCGGCCAAAAATATTGGCTAACAACAAGAACGCGCATACTACTCTGTTTTTTCTAAAATATCTTTTATGAATCCTGCAGCGTTTTGCAATGGCAAGAGTTGCTCTTCTATCTGCAAGAATCTTTTCACCGCTCGTGCGATGGAAACTGCCGATTCGGGATCGAACGTCTGTTCCGGGTCCAATACATCACGAACATAATCCAGTTCCGACGCCAACACCGGTAATCCTGCTTGTCTGGCTTCTATCAATGGTAAGCCGAATGATTCAAATGTTGATGGATAGATCAACGCGCTTGCCTGAACATAAAGCTGCTTGATTTCTTTTTGCAGCACGCTTCCCACATTCTCCACATTCATCCGATGCTGCTCGATTTTTTGTCTCATCCATTCACATAACTCTGCAAATAGTGCTTTGTTAACTGTCAACTTCAGGGAAGGAAACAAACCTTCTTGTGCCAACAAACACCAAGCCTCGATCAGTTGCCGATGATTTTTATGTGGTTCACCGGATGCCACATATAAAAAATCGTAATTTTGCGCTATCTGCGTTTTCGACGAATGTATCTTTCGCCTGTATTCTTCATGATTAGCCATGAAAGGCAAAACGCGGATCGGAACTTTACCTTTAGTCCTGGCGTCCAACAGCTTTTTCATTGAGGGCGTTTGTACAATGAACTCGCTGGCATTTGCCATTCTGCCAGATAGCCATAGACGTTCCATTACAAGTCTCAGTCTCGTTTTAAGAGTAAAGTCGTTTAATTTTACATCATCGATCAAATACCGATTCTGAAGAAATATCACGGTATGCCCTCGTAACTTAAACAAAGGCGGCAGATTTCCAAAACACAAGATGGTATCTTGAGGTTGGGCATTCTGTGCAAGCCACCTCTCGGCTTGAAATCGTTGTTGTATAGAAGGCTTAATAATTTTTGCAATTAGGTTTTCTGGTAAGTCGTTCGGTAGAGCCATGCGACTATCCAAATGTGCCAGTGTTTTCACGTTGTCGGGAATTGCCGCCAGCAAAGCAATGAGCAAAGATTGCCCACCCCCTGTATGAACATTGGGCGCATGAATAATGAGCATTTTCTCGGATTTAGTTCTCACAGGGCTTTGCAGGGTTACGAGGTTTTTTTTGGGCTGTGAAAATTTGTTTTTAGTGTCGTCATTTTCATGACCCATTACCTAGAGAAAATTCAATTTTACGAGAAATAACAGAGTGTAATGAGCCGTGATGTGTTGATTATTTTCTTTGTGCAGATATGCCTATCAATGCGATGTACCATTTCTTTAGAAATTTGAAACTCCAGTCATCTGGACGGATGCGAAATTTTTGCAAAAACAGTAATTTAACTTTTGTCGAAAGGGTTTCGCGCCATCCGTAATCCCGAAAAAACCCACTCCACCTTGAAACTATATCTGGACAATCTGCAGCGACTTGGAAATAGAGCATCGTTAAATGATTCAAAATAGCATCGCGCGCTTCCCTCTGACTATGTTGAAGCAATCCGGCCAGCGCAGCATCAACGGCATCCATATTCGGTATTGTTGTATAAGATTCACGAATTTTGAGCACCTCATCTATCCACCGCTGATCCAATCGCATAGTATTGAAGACATATTTCCAATATCTATGCTGAACTTGCAAGGTAAGTTGATGCTGTTTTGTCGAGCTCTTCGTTGAAATTTGTGATTCATGCACGCGGTATAGCAACAACACCTCCGGTACATTCGTCATCTTCCATCCGGCCTCTGCCGCCCGTTCCCACAAATCATAATCCTCTGCTTTTTCCCATGCCTTGTCATAGCGCATTTTTTTTACCAACGTGGTGCGCATCATCACCGTTGGATGTACGAAAGGAGAACGAAATAACATTTCCATTTTGATGGCATCATCGGTTTGGAGCAGCTTGATTATTCGCTTATCCAATGTGCCAAACCGCCTCACCCAACTGCCGACAATATCAGCTCCTGTTTTTTCAAGCCATTCCAGTTGTCGCTTCAAGCGATGAGGGAGCGCGATGTCATCGGCATCCATGCGTGCTATCCATGCACCACGAGCAACATCTATCGAGTCATTAAGCGTCGTTGCCAAGCCGCGATTTTCACGAATGATTACTCGCACCCTTGGATCTTGCTTCTCATACTTTCTCAAGATATCACGCGTGCCATCGGTTGATCCATCGTCAATCATTATCAACTCAAAGTTTGCAAAGGTCTGTGTGAGGATGGAATCGATGGCTTTTGCCAAATACTTATCACCGTTATAAACGGGAAGGACAACTGAAACGAGTGGCTCTGCTTTGTTCGCGAACTGCATTGAAGTTGCAGCGTCAATCATATCGACTGCCTCGTTAATCAAAGGCGATTGATGACCATCTCCTCTTAAATCCAATTAGTGGCCTCCAACCAGTTGGGCGAAATTTTCTGTCAGATAAATGACACAGTGGGGGGGCGTATCGGGATATTGTGCTTCCTCTTAACTCCAGCCTCCCGCCAGTCGCGACAAGGTGCGGCACTGCCTGTGCACCAATATGGCCACCCTTCCTTCGCTTTTCATTGTGTTTCACATCTTCACCCACCATTGCGGACACAGGTCTCGGGTATCTGTCTGATTGGCAAACCAGCGGGTTGGTGCAACGACGATTTTCTCGGTGTTTGGGTTTAGCCATGCTCCCCACCAACTGAATGAACTATTGGCAATAATGTGATGCTGGCAAAGGCTCATCAAACGCATGTCATTATAGCATTCTGCACCATGATTATGATCAACATACTGATGAGGGGCGTTGATTTGCAGATTCTTTTTTACCCACGCGATGTCATCGGAAAATATAAAAAAATGTGGCTGTTGAACTCGTTCGGCAACATATTGAATTGATGTGCGGTAATAATCATCCGAGCACCGTTCATATATTGCGGAAGTCTTCGGATTGTGGACATAATCACCGCGCCGTACATGCAAGCTTACTGAGTTAACTTGATTTATTTGTTTGGCTAATTCGATATTTTCCCTTTCCAATGGTAGCCGGAATGAAAAATCCCTGCGAATCCGTGCGGAAAAATCCAGAAAATATCTTTCGCTCTGCCAATAACCAAGAAGAAAACAATCGCACGGCACCATTTTTATTCCGTACCAATAGTGAAAATGCGGTTCAACGACCAACCTTTTCCGACGAAACGCCTTCATGCATTGTCGTGACAAAAGTCGTCGGATATAGGGTGGCTGCTGCCAACCTAAAATACTACATATATCTGTTTCCTTAGCTATTTCTGCCTTGCAATTAAAAATTCGCTGAAGCTCAAAGCCATGATGGAGTTCGTAGTTTAAAAAACCCGAAATATCTACCCGTAAGGAGGTGTCGCGTTCTAGCGAAACAGCTCGGCCTACTGCGTATTGAAACATTTGGTTGCCAAGGCCACCGATAAGGTTGGTGATAACCATTTTTAACTCTTCCGCAATTTTACGTTGAGAAGACGAAACGTTGCGGGGTTTTTCCACAGCAAAGCCAACGCAATGATAGCTGCTGGAGTTGCTATCAACATCAACATTCCAATAGTCGTTCCTAATCCGGATACGCTAGGCGTCCAGATAACAAGCAAGGCCATCGCCAACATCACTGCTACCCCTATCAAGCACCGCCGAATGTCGAGTAGGAATTTTACTTGCCGATACATGCTTATCAACATCGTGATGAACATCGCAAGTGCGCTCACCATCAGCGCAACGCCAGCCCAGCTAATTGCCAATTGCCGTTCACCCATAAAATAGATCAAGAGTAATGCTGTTATAGAACCGACTGCATATGGAAAACCCAGTGATTTTGTATTGCGCCTGATATGCGCGGCATTGCTCAATAAGTTGCCAAATACCCGACACAACTCAATGCCCGCCCCTAACATAACAAAATTCAATGCATTCTGAAACTGGGGCGCAACTAACAGTTTAAGTAGGTAAGGTGCACTCAAAATTATTAGCCCTGTGAGCACGAAATACACGGGAACCAAGGTGTTTAATAAATCAGAAACCGCCAATTGGAGTTCGGCCTCCTTTGTATTTGCGCTTATCCGTCGATAAAACAAAGGATAGAGAAATTGCATGGCCAATGATTCAGCGAGTGCCCAAATTTGCCCAGCCAACTGCAAGCCTACTGCCAAAAAACCTAGCTGCGCCAAGCCCCAATAGCCTTCAATCACAAACCTGTAGCCGCTTAGTTGCAACCACATCAATCCAGTCGCAAGTGCAAGCGGCAAACAATATGTCAAAACAGTGTGCTTGTCCAACAAGGGCAAAATGCCTTGAGAGGATTTCGACTGCATAGAGTGTTTTCGCAAGACATACTTTGCCCCCAACGCACCGGCACTCATTCCTATGACCTGCCCAGCAAACCAAGCGGTGGCAGATGGCAACCACACAACCAGAAGGATTGAACTTACTAGACTTATTGCCACGGTGACTATGGACCATAAGACTGACGCTGCACGAAAGCCCAGCATGTTCAACATCGGAATCAATGTTGCGTTCCATGTTCCGGTAGCCACCATGAAAAACATTGTGACTACAGCCCAAAGAAGCTGTAATGTGGAATGCTGCTTTCCCATGCAGAACACTGCAATCGCACCCAACAGGGAAGCTACCAGTACATAGTGTCTATAGGATTTTAGTCTGGCAATTAGCGTGCCTTCGTCCCACCAGAGGTGAGTATGCAGGTTGATATGCTGGCCAACAGGGTTAATAAGAAATAACCCGCAAAACATCTGCACAGCGATTAACAAGGTGAGTTCACCATACTGCTGAGGTGTTAGGAATGTGGTGACCGCACGTATGGTTATCAAGGCCATGAGAGCGGTGGCCAGGCGACCCCCACTTACCAGCATCAAGTCACGCTTGAGAGCCAATATCCTGCACTATCGTCGTGACGATAGTTTCCGCGAAAAATTCAGAACTAAATGGATACGCAGCATCGCTCTGCAGAAACGCTGCAATGCTTTGTTGATAACCCTGAAATTCCTGTTCAGTCATGGCCTTGAGAAAGCGATAGACCTCCCCGGTGTCGCTGAAATGGCGGCGATCAATAAAACAGTCTGCTGGGATATGATCCGAGATGTTGCTGGCACCCCAATACACAGGTACACAACCAGAAAAAAAACAGTCGAATATCTTTTCGGTGATATACCCAGATAAGTCGCGAACATTTTCGTAGCAAATCGCAAAGCGGGTTCGTGTCAGCACATCACGTTTGTGCATGACTCTGCCTCGATAACTTGGGAAGGGTCGCAATGTCACGAGGCGAGCAAGCATTCGCCAAAGACGACGTTCTAATTTTCCAACCAAAGTGCCACTTACCGTCGGTATATCCCAATCCAAACCGTACAAATCAAAATCTTGCGGGGCATTTTTCTCGAACCAGCGTATTGCCCTGACACGTTCTGGATACAAAATTCGATCATCTTGGGCGGTGAGAGTCCTGTTGCTTGAAATTAAACAGCAAAATCGGTCGCGGGTCGAAAAACCATCAACTGGATGAACATAGATCGGGTTGGGGAAATTGATTTTGATGAAACGATCACCATCTATCAGTTCATCATTCCAAGTGAAAATTTTTCTATATCTATTTAATTCTGCGATATTTCCATTTTCAACTTTCACAAAGTCAGTCTCAAGCATGAGCATGTAGTTGATCGTCGCCTTTGATTTAAGTTGAACGTCTTGATGAAGTTCAAACGCTAAACTCTGACCCTGTGGCACATCAGCAGTGTCAATTTGTATGCCGGAATCATAGAATTCGGCTCTCAGCAAGGCATACGGAGCAAAGCAATCGTCACGATTTGCAAGGCTGTTCCTGTCAAAGATGACATTTCTGGCCAAACCGTTGCCCCGCAACACAGAAAATTTCATAGCAACTCCAGTTCTTGCTCGAGTTGACGTATCACGACCGCCGCTTCCTCGCGTTCCTTTTCCCACCAATGAGATGCCAAAATAGTCTTTCGTTTTTCTTCTGAGAAACGATATCGAATCAAGCGAGCAGGAACACCTCCTACAACAGCAAACGCTGGAACATCTTTTGTCACTACCGCATTGGCTGCGATGACGGCTCCAATGCCGATCTTGACACCTCTCAATACCACGGCATCTACACCAATCCACACATCGCTAGCAATTTTGCAATCGCCGGCCGTCAGGGTCGTCCACAGGGAGCTATAAAATTTTGCAGAAGTCGAAACTCGATCTAGACGATGCTCACCTTGTCCGATGGAAACGTTGTTGGCAACCGAACAATAGCGTCCAACCTCGCATTTTGTGATATGCGTATTGCGACCGATATAGGTATAGCTACCTATTTTGCTTGTTGAGTCGATACTGGCTCCACACAGTATTTCGATTTCGCGCTCATTATTCACAGCGAGGGGTGATACTTCTAGCGAGCGAATCCGGCATGATCTAGCTAAATTGGCGACCACAAGCTTTAAACATCGTATAAGAAAGAAGTCCATCGTCAGATGTTTTTGAAGGCGTTAAACGCTTCCGGTATAGGATAGTGGTGATTGCCGACGAACAGCCCATTCTGGTCAATATGCTCGGCATTGTTCAGCGTGCCATGCACTTCCGAATCAAAGTATTTCACGACCTCGTTCTTGGCAAAGTTACCAGCGACAATCGGACGACACTCGAAGCCCAGTTCATTGAGTTTCACAACCAACGCTTTGCGTGTGAGTTTGCTACCGGGGCGAATTACTAAGCTGAAACCGAACCAACTGCTCTCTCCAATCTCTTGCTGGATGATGATGTCGGGATGATTAGCCAGCGTCGCTTGCAACAAATTGCCGTTCCTACGGCGCTCTAACACCAGCTTGGGCAGGCGTTTAACTTGCTCAACACCGAGCGCGCCTTCCATTTCCAGCGGACGGACGTTGTAGCCTGGCAGCACGAAACGGAACGACTCTTCAAAAGGATCATCGCTCTTCTCTCCACAGACCAGGTTTTGCTGGGGTAGATTCCGCGTCCAACCATGGGCGCGAAGCGATAACAGGATGTGATAGAGTTCCTCGTCGTCGGTGACGATAAGCCCGCCTTCCATGGTCGAGATATGGTGGCTGAAGAAAGAGCTGAAGCTGCCCATCACACCGAAAGTACCCGCCATTTTTCCTGAGTATCTGGCACCCATGGATTCGCAGTTGTCTTCGATCAATACAATGTTGCGGTCGCCGATAATCTGCTGAATCCGTCCGAAATCATTCGGGTTGCCCAATAGATTTACTGCCATGATAGCGCGAGTTTTATCAGAGACTGCTTGTGCCAATTGATCAAGGTCGTAGTTCAGCGTATGTAAGTCGATATCGACGAACTTAATCTTCAAGCCATATTGATACAGTGGGTAATAAGTAGTACTCCACGACACGGCGGGGACGATCACTTCATCGCCGCGCTGTAATTTTAATTCAGGGTTCCCGGTATAAAACAGTGCCGCCACAATCAGCAGGTTGGCTGATGAGCCCGAGTTCACCATTACACAATAACGGCTTCCGACATATTGCGAGAAATTGCGTTCGAAGGCCTGCACATTCGCCCCCATGGTAAACATGCCGGACGCGATGACTCGTTGCATTGCATCGATTTCTTCTTTGCCCCAGGAGGCGGTGGCGAGTGGAAATTTGAAACTCATGCTTGACCTATAACAACATTCTCTATTTTGTCGTATAGCACATCGCTGCATTGACGGAGGTAGAATTCATAAGTTTTTTCGATGCCCGAACGCAAATCATCGTGTGCTTCCCATCCCCAGGCTTTCTGTCGCTCTACATTTACTAGTTTGCGCGCCATCCCCACCGGCTTGCTGAGGTCGTGGACGAAATTTCCCGTGTATCCCATCACCTCAGCCGCTGTTTGATAATATTCGTTAATGGTATAATCAAAGCCTAGTCCAACATTCATCAATGGTGGCAGGGAGCTGAAGTCCTTGATCGCGCAAACCATGGCGTCAGCCAAGTCGCCCGCATACATGAATTCGCGCCGCGCTGCCCCGTTGCCCCATATTTCAACTTGTTGCCCGCTTTGTTTGGCCTGATGAATTTTGTGGATGATCGCCGGCAGGAGGTGAGAATGCACGGGGTCGAATTTGTCATAACGTCCATAGATGTTGCATGGAATAAGCGTTTTGTACTGATAACTCGCATCCTCACGCATGATGTATTCGCAGAGCCTTGCCGTCACCACCTTGGCGAGTGCATAGCCTTCGTTGGTCGGCTCCAACTCACCCTTGAGCACCATTTCTTCGTCGAGCGGTTCAGAATGATTGCGCGGATACATACAAGAGCTACCCAGGTTGAGCAGGTGCTTGATGCCTGTCTGATATGAGGCCCACACGATGTTGCGGCCCATGTCAAGGTTATCCATCAAAAAGCTCACAGGCTCGCGTATGTTGGCTTGGATGCCGCCAACCTTGCCGGCCGCATGGACCACCATCTCCGGGCGGTGCTCGTGCAAATATGCGTGTACAGCACTGAAATCTCGTAAATCCAATTCGCGGCTACGCGGCGCGAGGACGTCAAAGTCTGCAATGCCGGTATGCTCGAGCAAGTTGCGCCCGACCATACCACTGCTACCGGTTAATAAGATTCGACTTTTGCTCATGCTTTAAAATGACTTATTCATTATAATTGAACACCGCGTAACCGTTTTTCTTGACCAGTTCATCGCGCTCCGCACTCTTGAGGTCTTCACGCACCATCTCGCTAACCAGTTCGTTGAAGCTGATCTTTGGTGTCCAGCCCAGTTTGTTTTTGGCTTTGCTGGCATCACCCAACAGTGTCTCAACTTCAGTGGGACGGAAGTAGCGCGGGTCGAGTGCGACGATGCATTTTTCGGAAGCGTCGTAACCCCTCTCATCTATGCCTTCCCCCTTCCAAGTAATGGATATGCCGAGTTCCTTGGCGGCGGCGTTCACGAAATCACGCACACTGTATTGCACGCCGGTTGCGATTACAAAATCCTCCGGCTTGTTCTGTTGCAACATCAGCCACTGCATCTCAACATAGTCTTTAGCATGCCCCCAATCACGCAGGGAATTCAGATTGCCCAGATAGAGACATTCTTGCAGGTCGAGTTTGATACGCGCCAGTGCTCGGGTAATCTTGCGAGTGACGAAGGTCTCGCCACGTATCGGCGATTCGTGGTTAAACAGGATGCCGTTGCAGGCATAGATGCCATAGGCTTCGCGGTAATTCACCGTGATCCAGTAGGCATACAGCTTGGCCACAGCGTAAGGGCTGCGAGGGTAGAAGGGCGTCGTTTCCTTTTGCGGACTCTCTTGCACCAGGCCGTATAACTCGGAAGTGGACGCCTGATAGAAGCGAGTTTTCTTGGTCAGGCCAAGGATGCGGATTGCTTCGAGGATACGTAATGCTCCTAAAGCATCGGAGTTGGCGGTGTATTCCGGCTCCTCAAAGGACACTGCGACATGGCTTTGCGCAGCGAGGTTATAGATTTCGTCTGGCTGCACTTTCCCAATGATATGGGTGAGACTGGATGAATCGGTCATGTCACCGTGATGCAAGTAAAAAGGCAATCCCTCTTCGTGCACGTCATGAAACAAGTGGTCAATGCGCGCTGTGTTGAACAAGGAGCTGCGGCGTTTCATCCCGTGGACCTCGTAGCCTTTCTCAAGAAGAAATTCTGCAAGATAGGCTCCATCTTGACCCGTAATACCAGTGATCAATGCTTTTTTAGTAGTCATGGTTGCCTTCTATAGTGATTTTTGAAACGCACGATGTCATCCATATTCGGAATAGCCTGCCCGACTGCACCTTGATGATTCAGTGTTGGATGCAATTAAGGGGGGGTGTATTACGGCAAGGTGGGAGCTGGACTAGAAGCCTTCTCTCTCTGCTTGATGTCGTTATTAACCCAAATTCAGGGTTTGATATATCGATCCATTAAAATATTTGCAATCAGCAATGGACTGTTCATACCGAATAGTCGGGTAGATACTCCGGAACGATTCTCTGCAAACCCTCTTTAATCCCTCGACTATCAAGTTCTTTGGCTTTGTGGGCCAGGATTTCCAAATGATCATGCAGATCCTGGCAGGGGATTACAGCATCTCCTCGCAGAACCATAATTTTTTCATGATGGGTGTCAATGATACCCTCACCCTCGGTGATCAGTTCTTCGTACAGTTTTTCGCCCGCTCGCAGGCCGACATATTGAATCTCAATCTCGTTGTCCGGTTCTCGTCCGGTCAACTTAATCAGTTCGCGGGCCATTTGGGCGATTTTGATAGGTTCACCCATTTTGAGGATGAAGATCTCGCCTCCCTCGCCCATGGATCCGGTTTGCAAAATAAGTTGGGCGGCCTCCTCAGCAGACATGAAATAACGCGTGACATCTGGATGGGTAACCGTCACCGGCCCACCTCGTTCGATCTGTCGCTTGAAAAGCGGAATGACTGAGCCGGATGATCCCAGAACATTACCGAAACGCACCCCCATAAACCGGGTGGCATGGTTGTTTGCTTGCGGAAGGCCCTGCTGGGTGGAGGGAGCAGCCATTGCACGCTGTATCCTTCTCCATGCGGGGCTGAAGTTGCCATCCCAGTACGGGGCGCTGTAAGCGAGCATCAGCAGTTCGGTCACCCGTTTGGAGGCTCCCATGACATTGGTAGGACGGACCGCCTTGTCAGTGGAAACCAACACGAATCGGTCCACTTTGTGGATAATTGAAGCCTCCATGAGCAGTTGTGTGCCGAAAATGTTGTTGTACACAGCCTGCCAAGGGTTGCGTTCGATCAATGGAACATGCTTGTAGGCGGCCGTATGAAATACCACTGAAGGCCTATGTTGCCGAAAAACAGATCTAAGCAATCGTAAATCCTGCACCTTGCCGAGTACCGTGACGGTTTTGATATTGTCATATTCGTGGCGCAGTTCCATCTGTACGTTGTAGAGATTTTCCTCGCTGCTGTCGAAGAGGATGATGAGACCGGGTGCAAATCTGAGGATCTGTCGGCACAGTTCGGAGCCGATCGAACCACCGGCCCCAGTAATCAATACTGTTTTACCGGTGAGATACCCCCCGATTTTATCCTGTTCCAGCCGGACCTCCTCCCGCCCAAGTAGGTCTTTGAAGGAGATGTCGCGGATGGTTTTGATTGAGACCTTACCGTTGATCAGTTCACCTATATTAGGCAGGACTTTAAAGGGGAGCTGGGTGCGCTGGCAGAGCGTCACAAACCGTCGCATTTGCCCCTTGTTGACCACCACGGTTGCAATAAGAATTTCCTGAGCCCCGATCCGGCGAACGTGTTCTTCGAGATCGTCAATCAATCCAAGGACTGGTACTCCGTGCAGTTTCAAACCAGTTTTTGCCGGGTCGTCGTCGACCATGCCAATAGCGCGGTAGGGGAGTTGATTGTTGTCGTGAATTTCTCTGAGTACTTTTTCCGCCGCATCACCGGCACCGATCAAGAGTAGCCGTTTTTTTTCTGATCGTGTTTCAAGAGGCAGAAAGCTTTGGTCGTTGTTAATTTTTTGATAGAGATAGCGTATTGACACCCGATGGGCGGTAATCAGGACGAAGGTGAAAAAACAGTCGAGAATGAAAACTGATCGAGAAAGACCTGTAAACCGATTGCCGAGCAGCAGCAGGCTGATGATGACAGCTGAGGAAAAGAGCGTGACAACAAGAATGTTGATAATGTCATTGAGACTCGTATAACGCCACATGCCCCGGTAGAGTCCGAAGATATAGAAGCAAGGGATTTTGATGCCCAGGATAAAAGGGAGAAGGGTGGCAAATTGCCGTAAAGTCTGGTCGTTAAGATTTAATTCAAAACGAACCGCATAGGCTAGGTAATGCGACAGAACAATCAGGACGGTGTCGAGACAGAGCACAAACCAGAATTTAGGGTTTTTTATCAGCGTTCTGAATAATTTACTTTGCGTGGAAATTTTGTCGCAACTGATTGAATTCACAATTTTTTCTCTTAAGGGTGCTTTTCGAGCCTTTCTTTAATGGCCATCCTTGCACAAGGTGTTATTTTAGCAGCTTGACCATACAGTATTTTTATGAAAATTCAATGGATACATTATTTGCAACGCTCAAAGCGTCACGTTGGCCAACGGCAGTCATCGTACAGAAGACGGGTGGCTGGATAATGTTCCCCATAAACCGGTTGTTGTTATGCCAACGGTGGCCCAGTCTCGGCACGCAGGTCGGCATATTCCTTATTTCTTTCTATGTAGGCGGCGACATAGGAACACTGCGGCACCACTTTCTTTCCCAGCAGTCGGGCATCGTCCAGAGCATACCTGGTCAGTCTGGCGGCCACGTTTTGTCCTCGCAATTCATGGGGCACAAAGGTATGGGTAAAGATCAGTAGATTATCGCCTTGTTCCACATAATCAAGCAGGGCGAGTTTCCCCTCAAGGGTCAGTTCAAAGCGTTTCATTACTACATTCTTCAGCGGCTCTTTTTCCATGGTTACCCTCCGGAAGCATATTGTTCTCTTTTCGTTGGTTTGATATATTTGGAACGTACCTTGCGTTCGTTGTAAAGACCTTGTTACTTTATTGTTTGCACTTTCTGGCTTATGTCCATCCCATTATGTTGAAGAGTAGGTTGTTTTGAAAAAAGCACAGCAGCATTTTTCCCTTTTTCTAGTCCGGTCGCGGCGGACAGAATGAAAATTACCCTGCGTAATAGACGAAAGGGGATCTTCAGTACCCTGCGGTCACTCTCCCGTTCTCAGCGTACGCCCGAGGTCGTCCATTTTCATGGCAACAGAGTTGCGTTGCTCCTGCACGGCGGCGATTTCTTTGCCGCCTTGTTTCAGGCCATAAACACAGCGACGACTGCGATTTGCGCTGAATTCTACATTATTAAATCCGACGAAACCGGCCAAGCCTTTGCTCTGGCCTTGCGGGAGGCCGCCGCACGAGGGGTGGAGGTGTCGCTGATTTATGATGCCATCGGGTGTCGCAACACCCCTTCCTCCTATTTTCAAGGATTGGAAACTGCGGGGATTTGCTGTCTGTCGTTCAACAAACCCTCCTTCACCAAACTTCATTGGCTCGATATTCGTGATCACCGCAAACTCGTAGTGATCGATGGGGTGACCGCCTTTCTCGGTGGGCTCAACGTCGGCGACGAATATACCGGTTACGGAGAGAGTTTTACGCGCTGGCGCGATGTTGGCATTCGTCTCGATGGCCCAGCGGTCAGCGAGGTGGAGCGACTGTTTCGTCTTACCTGGCACCAGCAGGGAGGCGTTGGGATTCCGGGACGAGCGGAACAACAGGCTGTGCCTGATCCTGCGGGGGAGGCCGACGTCATGATCGTCAACGGCACCCCGCACCACACCCGTTCGGTTATCCGCAGTTCTTTCAGGTTGGCGATGGCCGGTGCAGTTCATCAGATCCGGATCATCACCCCCTATTTCGTCCCCGGCCCGCGGGTCGTCCGCTCGTTGCTCCGTGCTGTCAAAAGCGGCATCAAAGTGCAGATGATCGTACCCTCGATTCATGATGTGCCGCTGATAGAGTTGATGAGCCGCGCCTATCTGGCGCCATTGCTAAAGGCCGGGGTCGAGATTTTCGAGCGTCAGGGCACAATTCTTCACGCCAAGATGATGCTTATTGACGACTACTGGGTGACGCTTGGCTCCGCTAATTTTGATTTTCGCAGTTTTCACCGCAATTACGAGATCAACGTCATCATCGACAGTCGGGAATTCGGTATGCAGGTGCGAGGCATGTTCAATGAAGAACTCGAAAAATCCCGGCGGGTTGCTTTGTCTGAATATGCGAGGGGCAACCGCTTCGAGCGGTTTCTGGAATGGGTGCTGGGTCCTCTGAGTCGTTTTCTCTGAAAGGCAGGGGCGTTGCCTCGGTGGATACTGACGAAGTGATGAAGGCCGCCAGGACGCGAGCCGGAATAGGGATCCTGCGCTTGATTTTGCCCTTCAAGAATGGTATCCATCATGCCTTCCGATGTTCGGAAAGGCCGGCTTGGCTGCACACGATGTCGTCACCCCGCGCCTCATAGTTTTTTCTGAAATTTTTTATGGACGGACTCTCTCATCCATTGCTGCAATCGACCCTTCATTCCCAAGACACGAGAACATGACAGCTTATTGCGTTGGCATTGATACCGGCGGAACCTACACCGACGCCGCCCTGATTGACTCTGTTTCCGGTAAGGTGGTTGCCTGGAACAAAGAGCGGACTACGCCCCACGACCTTAGCCTCGGAGTCGGTAAAGCCCTGAGCGGGCTTTTTTACCAGAGGGTCAAGCCGGAGGATGTTATCCGTCTGGCTGTTTCGACTACGCTTGCGACGAACGCTGTGGTTGAGGGGCATGGCGCCAGGGTTGGACTGTTCGTCATTGGTTCTGTTCGTCATTTCAAACTGCCGGTGGTTGCCGCTATTTTTTTGAAAGGCGGGCATACCATCATCGGTGAAGAGGATGAGCCCCTGGATATCGAAGGCTTGGTTGACATGCTGCCCGGCCTGGCCGGCGAAGTCGACAGCTATGCGGTCTGCGGTGCCATGTCGATCAAGAATCCCACCCACGAACTGGTCGCCCGCGAGGCGATTGCCCTGATCGATCCCAAGCCGGTGTTTTGTTCGCACCAGGTTTCCAGCCATCCCGGCATGCTTGAGCGGTCGGCTACAGCCTGTTTGCATGCCAAGCTTATGCCGCTCATGACTGATTTTCTGGCCTCAATCCAGCGTTCCATGCTGGCCGTTGGGCTCAACTGCCCGGTCACCATTATCTGCGGCAACGGTAAAGGTGCCCCTCTGGACCAGATCGCAGATCAGGCCGCCATCACCATGGCCAGTGGGCCGGCAGCAACCGCCCGGTTCGGCGCAGTCGGGTGTCAGACCTCCGCGTTGGTGGTTGATGTTGGCGGCACAACCACTGACGTCTGTCTGATCAAAGATGGCGCCCCCCTGCTCAATCGCGAGGGCTGCACCATAGGGGAATGGCAAACCCATGTCGAAGCGATTGACATGTATACCTCAGGTGCGGGCGGCGACAGCCATGTGGTCTGCCATCAGGACGGTCGGATCAGTCTGAAAAGCTCTCGTGTGCAACCGCTGGCCATGACACCGGATCTTCCTGATCCCTTGAAGTGGCTGAACACGGGAATTGATTCCTATCTGGTCCTGCCGGTTGCGGGTCTGGACCGGGAATTGATCGAGGGCGACGATATTCTCCGCTTTCTTGACCAGCAGGGGCCGACCCCTCCGAGTAAACTTGCACAACGGACCGGGATCAGCGGCATCACCCTGGAAAAACGGCTGGAGCGGCTGGCATTTTTACAGCAGATCGTTTTGACTGGATTTACCCCGACCGATGCTCTGCATGGGTTGGGCATCCTCCAGATCGGTGACGCTAAGGCCAGTCGGGCTGGGGCTCTTGCTCTTGCCGGGCAAATGCATCTGCCGGTGGCAACATTCTGCCAACGTGTCGTTGCCGAGACTGAGGCCGCCATTGAAACCATCATTCTCAGTTACCTCGGCCGGACCATCTGGCAGGGCGACCAAGCCGTCCCTTTTCTCAATCGTCGCGATAATGAACTCTTTTCCCTGCAGTTTTCACTGAAGCTGCCGATCATCGGCATCGGTGCCGCGGCCCGCTGTTTTTTGCCCGGTGTGGCAAAAAAGCTGGGCACTTCCGTCTCCTTTCCCGAATATTGCGAGGTGGGTAACGCCATCGGCGCGGCGTTGATCGGTATGGATCGGTAATGATCCCGAATGCCGGGCAGGAGGACTCTTTCTGGGTTATGGTTATTGTATCTTTACTTCTCCACAGCACTGGTTATTATTGATAATATATCTCATGTATTATGGAGTAGAGTATGGATCTTTTCCTGAGTCATTTTGACACCTACCTGCAGAGCTCCCTGCTCTTGTCGTTGGTGGTTGCTTATTTGGGCGGCGTTCTCGCCAGTCTGACCCCTTGCGTCTATCCGATGATTCCCATCACCGCCGGAGTGATCGGGCATGCCAATATTGGTGGTTCGAAGCTGCGGGGATTTTTTTTATCCCTGACGTATGTCATCGGCATGGCACTGACCTATGCAGCCCTCGGCATTTTTGCCGCTTCCACTGGGCGTTTTTTCGGTACAGTGAACTCTAGTCCTTGGACCTTTCTGCTCGTGGGGAATATTATCCTGTTGTTTGCTTTGGGCATGCTTGATGTGTTTCATCTGCCCACGATCTCGGGGCGTTTTGCCAATAAGCAGATGGGGGTTGCAGGTATTTTTATGGCCGGGGTTGCGGCGGCTCTGGTTGCGGGACCGTGCACGACACCGGTGCTGGGGACGCTTCTGGCCTACACCGCCTCTTCAAAAAGCCTCATGATGGGCGGTCTCCTGCTCTTCGTTTTTTCTTTGGGCATGGGTGCCTTGTTACTGGGGGTCGGGACCTTTTCCAGTTTTCTCGCCGCCATGCCCAAGTCCGGGGTTTGGATGGTAAACATTAAAAAAACGATGGGTGTGCTGATGTTGTTTCTGGCCGAGTATTTTTTTATCAAGGCCGGAGCACTTTTTTTCTGAACGGGTGCGGGAAACCTCCTTCACTTCCTCTTTACGGTATTGCATAGATAATGGTTATGAGAAAAAATCATCTAAAAACACTACTGGCTCTCGTCTGGCTCCTCCTTCTACCCTGCTCGTTGCTGGCCGCGCAGGATGAGCAGCGCCTCATCCCCTTCAAGGGGCATGATCTTAACGGGCAGCCGTTTGATCTGCAGCAGAGTATAGGCAGTAAACCGGTCATGCTTATTTTTTGGGCTTCCTGGTGCCCCACGTGTAAAACAGAGGTGCCGAAGATTAATCAGCTGGCGGAAAAATTCAAAGGCAGGGGGATGGAGTTCATTGCGGTCAACGTCGGTTTCAACGATTCGGTCGAGCGTGCCCAAGCCTTTGTGAAGAAGACAGGTATGTTGTATCCGGTGTTTTTCGATGCCACCGGAGTGGTCACCGAGCAGTACCGGCTACAGGGGGTGCCGACCGTCATTATCGCCGATAAGCAGGGGGTGATCCAATTCAGAAATTATGGAGCACCTGATATCAGCGAGGCCAATTTTGCGCAACTGATGGCGAATTGAGGCTGCGGCGGGGAAGTCGGTCCTGAATAAGGATGGCTGCTTACGGTTCGTTTTCTTTGGGGACCACTGTATAAGCGTCCTGCACTTCTCTGGGGATGTGCAACGGTCGGCCCGTTTCCAGATCGCAGAAGATGAACAGGGTTGCTGCTGTAGCCAGGACGGTGTTGGTTGCGGCCCGATAAAATTTGAATTTGCGCAGCGACCTGAATTTTTCAAAAGTAGAGACCCATGTGAAAACGGTGATGGTCTCACCGGCGTAGGCCGAGTGAAAATATTCGATAGCATGGGAACGAATGATCCAGGTCCTGCCCAGCGACTTATATCGTTCCTGCGGCCAGCCCAGTTCAGCTGAATGGGTCATGGCCGCTTCTTGCATCCATTGCACATACTGGACGTTATTGACATGACCGTTACCGTCAATAGCTGACGGCGGCACCACTAGGTCAAGTTTACCGATTGCTCCCATTATTTCTTCGCGGCAGCGCGATCGACAGCTACGAGATTTTGCCCTGTGGCCGAGAGGAGTCGCTGTGTGGCAAGATGATAGGAAACTAGGGCTTGGGCTAGGCGACCGTGTGTGGTGGTCAGATCGCGCTGGGCCTCGTTCAAACGGACCAGTGCGGCCTCACCGGCTTCGTATTCGTTCTTGGCCAGATCGCGATTTTCCTGGACCAGCTTCACGGTCTCCCGTTGCAGCCGCACCTGCTCTTGCGCAGAGGCCAGTAAGGCGAGATCCTGGCGGATCTCAGCTGTAACAGAATTGCGCAGCCCGGCCAAAGTGTAGGCGGTTTCCCGTCTCGCCTGCTCGGCCTCGAACAGTCGGGCCTTGTCTGCGCCACCCGCATACAAGTTCCAGCTCATGTTCATGGCTACCGTATTGCCGAAATCATCCCCTGAAAAGCCTGTATTACCTACTCTTTGCCCTTCCGCCTTTCCTGCGACATGCACCTTGGGATAAAAAGGTGCTTTCGCCATTCCAGTTGTGGCTTCCGCCTGTTTGATCACCATTTCCAATCTGCGGATATCCGGGCGCGCCGCTAGCGCCTCTTTGATCAAAGTTTCCGGGGTTTTCTGCAGCCCAGCCGTTTTTGACTCCTTATCCAGAGCTTCCAAGCGTACCTGGGATGGAAACTGGGCATCCGGCAAGCCCATAAGTGCCGCCAGACCGTAACCCGCGGCCTCGAATTCCCGTTGATACCGCATCAGACTGGTCTTGGCTGAATTGAGCTGCACTTTGATGTTGAGGACATCGCCCCAGGGGCCCGCCCCCACATTATAACGGTTTTGAGCATCTTCAAGCTGTCGAGTATAGAAAGACTCATCGGCGCGGGCAATATCGATATTGGTCTGGGCCAGTTGGGCGTTGAGAAAGGCCTCTGCCACGGAGGTGACTAAAAGTCGACGGCTATCGGTCAGGGCAGCGGCTACCGACTGTTCATCGTAGGCCGCCTGTTGCTCCTTGAAATTGCGGTAAAACCCATCAAACAGTACCCAGGTGGCCTGCAGACCGGCACTGTAATTATCAGAGGTCTGGTCAATCGGGCCACCACCTATAGCATTGGCGAGCCCTTGGTTGTACTGATAGCTGGAATTGGAAAGTCGTTGTCGGGCACCTGAGCCGGCCAAATCGAGGCTCGGCCACCAGGTCGCCGCTGCCTGGCGAACCCTGGCGCGGGCTTGTTCAACCCTTGACTGGGCAGCGTCCATATTGGGGTTGCCTACAAGGGCAATCGATTGGGCGGTCTGCAGATCGAGTACTTTGATCTGCGAAAGGTCAGCCACAACCATCTTTTCCTCAGTTGCATGGGAGATTGATCCCAGGCAGCAGAGCAGACTCAATATTCCTACCAGTAGTTTCTGTTGCATATTATCCTCCGGTTGAACAACTTCACCGTCATTATCTCTTTATTTTGTCGCGTTCGGCCTCGCATTCATACCGGCACTCTCTGGGTCCGAATGGATTGTTGTCGATGTAAGGTGCAGGAGAACGCTAAACTCGAATATTCAAAAGGCACTATAATCTACTTAGCTCCATTCGTTACATAAGAAAAGTGCTGTTGCTGCGAAAAGAGCGGGAGTAATCGGTTTGTACAAGGTTGGGCATGAGAGAGTGTGTTTTTGACAGGGAAAACTCGGACCAATCAGGGTAGGCAAGGGTTAGTTGAGCCCCAAATACGCCTTCTGTACCGATTCGTTGTTGCGGAGATTAATGGCGGTATCGCTGATCACGATTTCTCCGTTCTGGAGGACATAGCCACGGTGGGCAATGGCAAGGGCCATCAGGGCATTCTGTTCCACCAGAAGGATGGTGGTTCCTTGGTCATTGAGCATTTTGATGATATCGAAGATCAGTTCGACCAGTACCGGCGCCAGCCCCATGGAAGGTTCGTCCAGCATCAACAGACGCGGGTGCATCATCAGGCCGCGGGCAATGGCCAGCATCTGCTGTTCGCCTCCTGAGAGGGTGCCGCCGTATTGCCCAAGGCGCTCTTTAAGGCGGGGAAACAATGCAAGGCCGTGGTCCATCCGCTCCCGGACCACCACCGGATCTCTGACTGTGAAGGCCCCCATTTCAAGGTTTTCCCGGACCGTCAGTTTGGGAAAGATGCCGCGCCCCTCCGGGACATGGCCCAGTCCGGCGAGGACGATGTCGTGCGGTTCCATTCGGGAAATATCAGTGCTGTTAAAGAGAATCTGGCCTGCACTCGGATGCATCATGCCGGAGATGGTGCGCAGAGTGGTGCTTTTACCCGCGCCGTTGGCGCCGATCAAGCTAACGATTTCCCCCGCCTCGACTGTTAGGTTAATCCCCTTCAACGCCTGGATGTGGCCGTAAGAACTCTGGATATTGGTCAGGGTCAGCAGGCTCATCAGCGTTGCGCCTCGTGCTGTGCGGCCACTGCACCGCGACCGAGGTAGGCCTCTATCACCCGGGCATCGGTACGGATTTGGGCCGGGGTACCCTCGGCGATCTTCTCGCCATAGTCCATGACGTAGATATGTTCGGAAATATTCATGACCACCCGCATATCGTGTTCAATCAGCAGGATGGTAATCCCTTTTTCATCGCGGATGTGGCGAAACAGCAGGATAATATCCTCGGTTTCCTGGGGATTCATGCCAGCCGCCGGTTCGTCCAGCAACAGGAGCAATGGCTCGGCGGCCAAAGCCCGGGCAATTTCGAGACGGCGCTGACCGCCATAAGGCAGATTTTTGGCCAATTCGTTACCCACACCCCGTAAACCCACATAGTGCATCAGCTCTACCGCTTTGAGCTCGGCATCCTTCTCCTCTTTCTTGAAAGAAGGCAGGTGTAGCAGGCAGTCAATTGGCGATTGTCTGAGGTGCACATGCATGCCGATCATAATATTTTCAATCACCGATATCTCGCCGAACAGCCGTATATTCTGGAAGGTGCGCGAGATGCCACGTTTGGCAATCTGGTCCGGACGCAGGCCGAGCAGGGATCGGTCGTTGAAGTTGATCTGGCCCTGGTCGGGCTGATAGATGCCGGTCAGGGTATTGAACAAGGTGGTCTTGCCGGCTCCGTTGGGACCAATGATACTGACAATCTTTCCGGCCTCCAGCTGGAAGTTGATCCGGTTGATGGCAGTGAGGCCGCCAAAGGATTTGACGATATTAATGGTTTCCAGCAGCACCATATTCTTTCTCTTATTTACCTGCCACCTGATCGTCAACGAGCCGCCGCTGCCGCCGCTTGGCCGGGATCAACCCTTTGGGGCGGAAGATCATCATCAGGATGAGAATCAGGCCAAAGAGCAGGCGTTGGTATTTGGCCGGGTCCAACTGGGTGGACAGATCCTTCCAGGCGAAGTTGATCAGCGGGATAATCGCCTCGCTCTGGCGCAGTTCGCTTAAGTAGAGGGAAAACCCCTGGAGGACCTGAAGATTGAGGATGGTGACCACGGCCGCGCCCAGGATCACTCCGGGAATGGAGCCGGAGCCGCCGAGGATGACCATGGACAGCACGCCGATCGACTGCATGAACGAGAAGGACTCGGGGCTGATAAAGGTGCGGCTGGCGGCGAGCAGCACGCCCATGACCCCGGCAAAGGAGGCGCCAACGGCAAAGGCGGTCAGTTTCATCCGCACCAGAGGAATTCCCATGGCAATGGCGGCGGTTTCATCTTCGCGGATGGCAATCCAGGCCCGGCCGATTTTGGAGTCGTTCAGCCTGCGGGTGACCAGAATGATGGCCAGGATTACCAGCAGGGCCAGCAGATAAAACAGCAGGTTGTACATATCGGCGGCATTGACCCTGTGGCCGATGAGCGGGCCGAAGAGGCCATTGAAACTGTCGACCACCGCCTCCGGCATGGTCGGGCGCTGGATCGGGGTAATGCCCTGGGGGCCGTTGGTGAAGTTGAGCGGTTTGTCCAAATTGTTGGCCAGCACCCGGATCACTTCACCAAATCCCAGGGTGACGATGGCCAGATAGTCGCCGCGCAGCCGCAGGACAGGCAGTCCGAGGATGATGCCGGTCAGGGCGGCCACGATAATGGCAACAAAGAGAAAGAGATAGAAAGCGTCGCCGGGCAGGAGGAACGGCAGGTTCGAGGGCTGAGTGCCGGGGGCAAAGTGCAGCACAAAATACTGCTGCGAGCCGAAGAAGGCCCAGAGATAGGCTCCGACCGCATAAAAAGCGACATAGCCGAGGTCAAGCAAGCCAGCAAAGCCGACCACGATATTGAGACCAAGAGCCAGGGCGGCAAAGACGCTGATCTGAAAAATGACCTCAAGATAGAAAATGTTGCGTACCCCGATGACCGGAAAAATGAGCAGGGCCAGGAGGGTGCCGGCAATCAGTTTGAACCGGTTGTCGGTCTTGAAAAAATAGAGTGACAGGAGCGAGCTGATCAGGACCAGGAAGGCGAGATTGGAACGCGGCGCGCTGTAGACCAGCGCGGTTCCCATGCCAATGTGGACCAGCACGGCCAGGTAGGGCCAGATGCCCTGGTCGAGTTTGTGCAGAAAGACTTTGCTGAAATGGGTGAACATCTCTTCTCCTCAGGCCTTTTGGCCGACATTGGCACCCATCAGGCCCTGCGGCCGGAAGATGAGTACCAGGATGAGGATGCTGAAGGCAAAAATATCCTTGTATTCCGAGCCGGCGGCCCCCATGGTGAAGACGCCGAGATAGGAACCGGCAAAGGTTTCGAGCATGCCGAGCACGATTCCGCCGAGCAAGGCTCCAGTCAGGTTGCCGATTCCGCCTAGGACCGCGGCAGTGAAGGCCTTGAGGCCGGGGAAGAAGCCGACAAAGGGATCGATGCGGGTGAATTTCAAGGCATAGAGCACGCCGGCGGCACCACCGAGCAAGCCGCCGACCAGGAAGGTCAGAGAGATGATGCGATTGACATTGATTCCCATCAGGCTGGCGGTCGGACGGTCCTGAGCCACGGCACGGATGGCTTTGCCGATCCGGGTGGCGTTGACCAGATAATTGAGCCCCACCAGCATAAGGATGGCGACCGAGATGACGATGATCGATTTCACCGAGATGCCCAGGGCCAGCGTGGTGTCGCCCAGGGCAAAGCGTCCTATGTTCAGGCGTCGGTCAAAGTTGCCAAAGGTCGGCATGATCCGGTTGAATTGACCGGTGGTCAACCCTTCGATCAGGCGGATAACATCCTGGAGGAGAAAGGAGACGCCGATGGCCGAAATCAACGGAACCAGGCGCGGCGCACCTCGGAGGGGTCGATAGGCGACTCGTTCGACCACGACGGCCAGGGCTCCGGCTGCAGCCATGCCCATGACGATGGCCAGGATCAGATAGGCGTAGGCCATGCCCAGCGATGCTCCTTTCAGTATGCCGGTGGTATCAAGGGCGATCAGGATCTCGACGCCGACAAAGGCGCCGACGGCGAAGATTTCGCTGTGGGCGAAATTGATGAATTCCAGCACGCCGTAGACCATGGTGTAGCCGAGAGCGATGGCAGCATAGACGAAACCGATGGTCAGGCCGTCGATGACCACCTGGGGCAGGTTGACCAGGGTATAGGTGTAGAGCGAAACGTTAAAACGGTTATGCAGGTGCAGGCCGACCGCCGTCTGCTCGAGGCAGAGGGCCAACACCAGCACGATGGTGGACAAAACCAGCGTGCTGCCCAGCGAGAAGAGGAGCAACTGACCAAGGGGACGCAGGAGTTCGCGGAGGTTGAAGGCGGCAAGAAACTGTTTCATAAGGACTCCCTGCAAAAAAAACTTCCGGTCCTAGGCAGCAAGGACCGGAAGCGACGACGCTGAGGAGCCTTATTTCGGGGGGGCAATGTTGAGGGTCTCAACTACCGTGTTTTCGTTCCATTTCGCCGGGTTCGGCGATTGCACCTTGAGTACAAAATACTGGGCCACCGTGGGGTCGCCTATAGCGTTAAAAGTGAAGGTGCCGGTGATCCCGGGGAAATCTTTAAGTTCGCGGATGGCCTTGGTAACTGCCGCTCGATTAGGAACTGCATTGGGATCGGCCTTGGCGGCATTTTCAATCGCCTTCAGGCAAATGGCCATGGAGTCATAGCCTTGGGCGGCAAAGGGTTGGGGATCAGCGTTGAACTTGGCTTTGAAGTCCTTGATGAATTTGGCCGTGCCTGGATAGACTGAGGCTGGACCGGAAACCGTCGAATAATAGGTGCCGGTGCCATCAAGCAGCGTCTGTCCGGCTATTTTGCTGGCGTCGGCGGAGTCGAAGCCGTCATCGCTCATGAACATGCCTTGGTAGCCCCGTTCCCTTGCCTGCCGAAACAGGACAGCGGCCTGAGGGTAAATACCTCCGAAATAGACCATGTCGGGATTGCCGGCAACCACCGGCGAGAGCAGGGCATCAAAGTTGGACTTTTCTTCGGTTCCTTCAAAGCCGAGGACCTTCAGCCCCTTTTCTTCGGCCCGTTTCTTGAAAAATTCCGTAATTCCCTGACCGTAAGCGGTCTTGTCATGGATGATGAAGACACTCTTAATGCCATGGCTGGCGGCAAAGTCGGCCCCGACCACCCCCTGCACATCGTCACGACCGACGATCCGGTTGACTTCGGCATAGCCCCGGGTGGTGACCTTGGGGTTGGTGGTGCCCGGGCTGACATTGGCGAGGCCGGAGGAATGGTACACCTCGGAGGCAGGAATCTGAACGCCAGAGTTGAAGTGGGCTACCACAGCCAAGATGGCAGGATCGGAAACGATGCGCTTGGCATTGGCCACCCCGGTATCGGGATTAGCCTGATCGTCGAATGGCGCCAATCCCACCGTGATCCCCATGTCGGCAAGGGGTTTGCTCAACTGCTCAAGTCCCAGTTCGGCACCGCGTTTAATATCCAGACCGATCGCCGACTGGTCGCCGGAGAGCGGCGACTGGGTGGCTATCTTGATGGACGTGGCAGGAGCTGCAAAAACAGAAGACGGGCAAATGGCCAAAGTCAGGCCGGTGACGACCAGCAGCGAACAAAGAGACAGCATCTGTTTCAGCATTCTTTTTCCTCCTCTTTATTGAGCCAACGGAGCTCGAATTTGCATTTGTGGTTGCAGCGGTTTCCTGGTTGCAGCAGGATGGGAAACAAGTTGCTCATAAACAGCATATGCAAAAAAATGCAAGGCTTGGATCACCAGGCTTTGTACCATAACATTTTGCCAAGGTCCAACAGACCCTCGCTCACCTCGGATTCCTTTCGACTGTCTCGTTGCCTTGCGGTCTGCCAATTAGTACAGCTCAAATTTTTTCAGCAGCTGGACGGCAACGCCAAAGGACGCAGCCAGTAAAACCACCCAGGTAATCAGTAATAAGCTACTCATGGTATATTCTCCTCATCCGGTAGTGAAGATTCCGGAAGGAGAAGGTGCGTGCTTCCCTTTCCGGAACGGTTGGCGGCAAAAGTTAGGCCTCAGTAGGCAGCTCGGTCGCCGGTATCCTCAATTTTAATAGTAGTGCGGTTCATGGCCCACCAGACGTAGGCAACATAGGCCAGGACAAAGGGGATGCCAAGGGCCACATAGGTCATGATCTTCAGGGTATAGGGGCTTGACGAGGCATTGTAGATGGTCAGGCTCGACTGCAGATCGACCTTGGAGGGATAGAAAGCGGTCATGTTGTAGGCCGGCAGCAGCAGCACGGTTAAGCCGATCAGCACCGTGCCCAGACCGCCATACCAGATGCCGCAGGTTTTTGTCGTTTTAGCGGTATTCCATACTCCGGCGATCACCAATGCCAAGCCTGCTACCAAAAGTGCAATCAGCCAAGGATTGGCGATAAGGTTGCGCAGGAATTTGAAGCTGACGATTGCGATCGTCCCCTGATCATCGACAATCCCAAAACCCCGCATAAAAAGAAGCGATCCGAGAATGAGTAGGAGAAAAGGTAGGGAATAGAGGAAATTCTGCCAGCAGGCCTTGCGCAATCGGGTTTCCATTTCGAGTACTTCGCCAAGTTCGAGATTGTTGATCAGGTACATGGCGCCAAGCGTCCGGGCGTTAAAGACCAAAAACAGTCCCATCGCGATGTTGAAAATGCTGGAGATCTGCGGGCTGAGCGCCGCCTCAAGCCCCCGGAGCGGGTGGGTCCAGGTGACGAAGTTGCTGTCGCTCAACTGAAAATTTGAACCGGTGAAAAAGGTGCCGACCGCAGCGCCGATCAGCAGAATGCCGATGGTGCCGTTGATAAACAAAAAACCCTCGTAGACCAGACCACCTAAGATGTTCCACGGTTTTTTCCGGTACTCGTAAGCGACCGGCTGGAGGATGAAGGTAAAGAGGATGAGCATCCAGACCCAGTAGGCACCGCCGAACGAGGTCGAATAGAATTTGGGAAATGAGGCGAACAGGGCGCCGCCGAAGAGGACCAGAGTGGTGAAGGTCAGCTCCCATTTACGGCCGAGCGAGTTGATGACCAGGTCTTTTTCGGTCTGGGTTTTGGCAACCTGCCACAGGAGGCTTTGGCCGCCCTGGACAAAGGTGAGAAAGAGAAACAGGCTGCCGACCACGGCACAGAGCAGCCACCAGAGATGTTGCAACGTCTTGTAATCAAGATGTTCTATCATTTTAATTTTCCTCCGGGCCGATGCTGATCTGTTTGGTCATGATGCTGATTTCAGCGATGAGCAGTAGGGTGAATAGGACAAGAAACATGAGAAAGGTGGCCTGTACCGTTCCGGTGGTCAGATTGGTTCTGGCTACAGTAACCGGCAGCAGACCCTGGATAGCCCACGGCTGGCGGCCGACCTCAGCCACCACCCATCCGGCCTGGGAGGCAATGATGCCCAACAGGTAGGTGATGGTTCCCAAACCCAGCAGCCATTTTTTTCCCGCCAGCGTCCCTTTGTGGGCGTAATAGAGATAACCGATAAAAATCAGCGGGAAGAGCATGCCGAGGATAACCATGACATGGAAGGCGTTAAAAGAAAGCGCCACTGGCGGTACTGCCTCCTCGGGTTTTTGCAGATATCCGTAACCGAGAAATTCTTTGTACTCGTTGAAGGTGGCGAGCTGGGTATCTGCCACCGCTTGGTCACCGGCCTTCTTGGCTTTTTTATAGGCATCCAAACTGGCGACCGCCTTTTTACCCCGTTCCATCTTCTGGGCTGAACCGAGAATATTGTGCTCGGCATTGCCATAGACCAGATCTTTCATGCCCGGGACAAAAGAGTTGAAGGAACGGTTTGCCATCAAGGAGAGGAGACCGGGAATGTGGACATTGAAACCGATGAATGGCTTCTGGGTGTCGTAGACTTTCTTGTCCCGATTGATAATGCCCATGGCGACCAGTCCTGCGTTTTTCTGGCCATCGTATAACCCCTCGAAGGCCGCCAGTTTCATCGGCTGGACTTTGGCGATTTCATAGGCCGATTCATCACCGTTGAAAATGGTGAACACCGAGGCCAGCAGGCCGAGTGTGGCCGCAACGACGATGGAACGTTTTGCCATGACTGTGTGGCGTCCCCGCAGCAGATACCAGGAGGAAATCGAGATAACGAACAGGGCTGCCATCAGCATGGAGCTGCTGGTTACATGGGTGAATTTGTTGATGGCATACGGTGAGAATGCGACCTCATAGAAGTTCTGCATCTCGAAGCGGGCCGTCTCCGGGTTGAAGGCCTGGCCAACTGGATATTGCATCCAGGCATTGGCCACCAGAATCCAAACCGCCGACAGATTGGAGCCGACGGCCACCATCCAGGTCGAGAAGAGGTGAAAGCCTTTTGATACTCGGTTCCAGCCGAAAAACATAACCGCAAAGAAGGTCGCCTCCAGGAAAAAGGCAAAGATTCCTTCGATGGCCAGGGGGGCGCCGAAGATATCACCGACCATCCATGAGTAATTCGACCAGTTGGTGCCGAATTGGAATTCGAGAATGATGCCGGTGGCAATCCCGATGGCGAAATTGATGCCGAAGAGCTTCATCCAGAACTTGGTGAGTCGCTTCCATTCTTCATTTCCGGTTTTCACATAGATGGTGTGATAAAAAGCGATAATCCAGGAAATGCCTAAGGTGAGCGGCACGAAGAGCCAGTGGTACATGGCTGTCAGGGCGAATTGCCCCCTTGCCCAGTTGACCATGCTCAGGTCAAGGTTCTCGATCATAATCATTCTCCTTGTACGGGATTGGTATAACCTTGGGCTGACGGTGTCAGTTGCTCGATCACATAATCGGCCCGTTGTCTGTCGGTTGAAAACGTGGTTGCCAGGAAATCAGGAAAGAAGAAAAATTTCAAGACCCCAAATAGAATAAATAGTTTGATCAGAATAATTTTCCATAGGGTCCGTCCCAGGGTCATCTGCCGGAAACCGTCAAAATAGAAACGGTAGATCCGGGGCAGGAAGTTTTGGTGACTGGCATTATATTTTTCCATGGAGATTCCTCATCGCGGGTCAGTCCTGGAAGATACGATTGCCTCGAGTATTTTCGGTTCCAGTAGCCCGTTCTGTGACGGCAGGAAACAGGAGGCATCTGCGGTCAGTTGCTCAAAATTGACTTGGCGCAGGGTGTCACGAAGCTGGTCGCGGGCGTCAAGCCAGACACGGTGTACCGCACAATGATAGCTTACCTTACAGCCGGCCGGTCGGGCAATGCAATCGTTGAGGGATATTTCGCCGATCATGGTTTCGACCACTTCCAGCAAGGTGATGGTGGTCGGGTTTTTGCGCAGAATAAATCCGCCTCTCGCCCCCTGGCGGATCTCTATTAGACCGGCCTTGGCGAGATCTTGGGCAATTTTGGCAAGGAAATGGGTGGGGATGTCCGCCTGCTGGGCGATTTCCTGGCGGCTGGTCAGCACTCCCTGGCCCTGTTGTGACAGGTAGAGCATGCAACGGATTGCATATTCAGCGGCTCGGGTTAATCGCATCGGGTGCCCCAAAAAAATTAAATAGGATTAATAAGGTCTCATATATTTTATTCGATGCGGGCTGTCAAGACCAAATTCCGGCTTTTGGCAGGAATTCCCTCCCGAAAGCGCAGATTTGGCTGAAAGGAAAGGGGGGCGAAGGGTGTCAAGCTGGCGTGAACACAATAACCTATCTTAGGCGGTGGATGCCTGCCCAAGTTTTTTCAAGGTGGTATCGCGAACTTTCCCGATCTCCACCATGTCATCGAGGTAGGCATCCGCCCGGTCGAGATAGAAGGAGAGGGCCTTGGCAAAGTTTTTACCGACCAGGCCGTCGACAAAAAACTGACTGATTTCCCGTTGCCGCTTAAGGACCAGTTGCGAGCGATAGAAAATCAGCCATTCCTCGTTGGACATCGATGCTACGGTCTGTTGCAGGGCCTTTTGCGCCCTGGGTTGGTACATCCAGATGTACATGAGATCCAGGGCATTGACGATGAACACCTTCTCCAGATCCTGGGCGTCCTGATGGATGGCGGCGATCAATTTTTTGGGGGATTGGAGCAGGTCAAGGACATCATCTTCCGGAAACAGTACGTCAAATCGTGCAAAGACGGCAAACAGCTGGGAAATTTTTTCTCGGTAATCGACGAGCCGGATGCGAATATTGTTTTGGCGGTCAGCCAGACCTTCAATTACCCCAGCCACGCAGTCCGAGGCAAACTTGGAGATCACTGCCGCCCACTTCTGCAGTTCCTGCTCCACTCCCGGAATCATCGCGATATGCAACAGGGAACCGATAGCCGCATTAAAAATGAGCGCCAGGGGGATAGAGAGGATTGAGCGGAAAAAATTGCCGACCGCCGCATTTCTGGGTAGGCCGCGCAGGATATTGTGGGTGGATATATAAATGCCGTTGGCCAGGGCCATCACCGAATAGAGCAGGACCGGATTGGTGGCAGTGGTGATGCCGAACTGCTGTTGCAGCAGCAGGGTTTTTACCAGATAATCGAGCAGCGGCACGGAAAAACCAGTGTAGAAGAGCGAGTCGGCGATCCGGCTCCAACTGACCAGGGAATTCCAAGGCAACAGGGGAGAACGCTGCAAACCGCCGCCGCCGAGAATGGATTGGATGATATTGCGGACCCCGGTGATGCCGAACCAGATAAAGGCGCCGAGATAGGCCAGCACCCACCAGTCCTTGGTGAGACTGAAGGTCAGAAAGGCTGGAATAAAACCGATCGCCACCTTGAGAGTATTCCGCAGGTGCGTGTTGAGATAGCGCGAGGGGCGGTTGATCTTATCGCTGTTCTTTTTCTGGGCCGGATCGATCTCAATGCTGGGGGTGCGGCGGATACCACCCAGAGTGGCGATGTTGCCGTCAACGCCGGGATGAATTTCAAACCGGTCCAGGCTCCAGTCATTCCAAACGTGCGCGCCCCTCTGTCGAATTCCTGGGATTTGGCCGAGTAACCGTTTGAACCATGAAGATGAAACCGGATCACCGCCGCGCACATGGTGGTGGCCAATCATCCGGGCGGTGACAGGAATAAGTTTACGCTGATCCCCTTTGTGCTCCCGCATAACCACCCGGCTCGCTCGTTGCGGTAGGGTATCCAGGACTACCAGCCCCATCCCGAACTGGTGTTGCGATTGTCCGGTGGAGCCGGAACCGATGCGGGAACCGAGGTAGCGTTTATTGTAATGGCTGTGAAACGATTCGATATTGAGCAGGATATCGAGCAGCGCCGCCTTGCGTTCGTTCATCTTCTTCAGCTCCGCGAGGAGCCCGGCCAGGGTTTGGGGCGGGATCGGCTTGCCGAAGTTATCTTCATACTTTTTTTCAACGATCAGGCGGGTTCGTTCGAAATCCCAGATGATCGAACGAATCGACCGTTTCAGAGCGATGACATTATCCTCGTTCAGGGCCTTTTGCAGAATGTTCATCTGCTGATAATTCCGCGCCGGGCTGGTGATGTCCACCGCTTCCCCTGCAAAACCGCTTCCTTTGACCGCAGCCTGCGCGGTCATGCCGTAAGCCGAATCTTTGAGGTTGAAGGATTCGATATGGGTGATCCGACCTTCACAGGTATAGAGCAGTTCGAGAGTGTCCTGGATGGTGAGATTACTCAGATTGAGGGTGAAGCGAGAGCTGGAATGCATGGACGACAGACGGCTGAGCAATTCGGGTGGTGAGAGGTTCATCAGCAGCGGCACCCCCGCATCGTGGGGGACCGTAGGATCGTGCAGGCCTGGATTACGGCATGGTTGTAAAAACCGGTTAATAATGCTTTCCAGGTCGAGACTTTTCATTTTCTTGGCGCAGGCCAACAGCATCTCATCCCGTTTACTGGTCTCTTGGGCATGTTCCTGGTGAATCCATTGCACTTCTTTATCCAGCAAGGAGTGGTAGTTGCTCTGGATATACTTGGCTAGGTGGAGGAGCGATGGTTGACCGGCACCGACAAAACGGATGAATTGGTCTTCGTCCAGGACACGGCTTTTCAGGGCGAGTTCGCTGTCCAGGATCAACCGGTGCGTATCGTTGAATTCTTTTAGGACGTCGAGAACGTACCGCTGCTGATAGAGGGAGACCTGTCGTCCCTGATCCATCATATCTTGCACGGAATCTTCCTGGAGGAATTGGAGCAGGTTGTGATTGTCGAAAAACCCCTCCAGTTCCCAGACGATACGAACAAACTTATTGCGAAACCGGGTGGAGAGCTCAATGCCGATGCGGACATGGATATCGAGGATAGTACTGGCCTCGAGCAATTCTTCGACCACCTCCCGTTCGACATGGTTGTAGTAGACTACGGTCAGCTTGCGAATGCCCTTGATCCAGGCATCCATCAGCAGGTGGGTGGGCGATTTTCGGCCTTTGGTGTTGGCGTCATGCACATGGTCGTCAAAGGCGAACTGGTTCCACTCCTCGGGCATTTCCAAGAGATGATATTTAGCGAGTTCCTCCCGGACCATACGGGGTTTGCCGGTGTAGACGGTTCGGAAATCATGAGCCAGTTGCAGCTGCCGGAGATCGTCTCCTTCGCTACGCACCAGTTCCTTCATTATCTGCATCAGCACCCGGGCGGTATTTTTGTGATAATAGGTGGTGGCGGAGCTGAACACCTCCTCGCGGAGGCAGCGCAGGGCAACGATCCGATCATCGGCCTTGCCGGCTTCCAGGGAGCCCAGCAGGCTGACAATGGCATAGGCGATGCGTAGTCCGCTGGGAGCGGCCATCTCCTTGATGCCATGGGGGTGCATGTACGGGGCCAGCAAAGAACTCAGCGATTGCGGCCTGGTGTCCCGGTTGAGAACATCGTTGACAATAGTGAGCAATTTGTAGTCGTTTTTATCAAAAAATAGCCGTGAAGGCCTTTTTTCCATGACAGAAAACTCCTTGGGGTGGGGTTCGATCATTTTGGTCGGGATGGCTGTTGCAAAAAAACGGATGAGCGTTGCGGCCGCAGGGTCAATGCCCATCGACTATCTGTATGCTAGTGTAGCGTACCTCCCTGCAAACACAAAACTTTTTTTTATTCGGTCCGCTCGTGCGCGGCCCGGTATGTGGAGCAGGGCCTATTGTCCTTCGAGTTCGGTGACGATGAGTAGGCGAAGATCTTGGGCAGGGCGGAAATTCTTCTTTTCCACTTCAAAGGTGGTCGCCCCTGTCTTGCGGATGCCGTCCATGCACAGCGACAGGACATTGCTCGGCGCTCCCTTGTCGATGGTTAAATGAAAGGTGCCGATCGGTCCCTTCCAGGTGTTGGCGGTAGTCAGGACATAGTCGAGATTGATGGCCTGCCCGGTTCCTGAAAATTCTTTGCCAGGCTTTGCCCGCAACAGTTTGCCGAGCGCTTTTTGGGTGCCGGTATCGATGCAGTAGGTGTTGATGAGTTCCTGCCGGTAGGAGTCTATTTCCGTTTGCTGCTCGGACCAGCCAAAGATGCCGCCAGGCGGGGCTGGATTGTAGCGGTGTTCGATGTCCAAGTCCTGACCCGCCGGGAAGGTCTGGGGCCAGTGGTAGCGCTCAATGATGGACCATTGCAGCATAGGGGGTTCACCTTCGGAGAAATTGACGAGGCCTTCGGCTTGCAGTGTATCTTTGGCCTTTTGTGGTAATCGCTCTATAATCGCTGCTATTTTCTCATGCTGCCATGACAGCGGCAGGCCATACCCCTTGAGCAGGGCGGTCACATCCCTACCCGGGGCATCATAGCGGGCCGAGGCGGGGCGGGGCTCGTCCCAGGGCGGTTCGAGGATTGCTTGCCTTTCACTGCGCACCGCAATCTTTTTGCCGTTGACCATGGCGATAAAATCGATGGCGTTCTCCTTATTCAGCTTTTCCTCAGGGATGGCAAATCCCGACATCTGCAGCTCTGCCAATGAGATGGGCGGCAGAGGAAAAATAACCTCCCCTTGCTCGTCTTTTGTCCCGTCGTTGCGAAAAACATACCGCACCCGGACCTGTTTCGGGCTCAGAAACAGATCTTCTGACACCATCCGGACCGTTTTGCTTTTGCCAAACTGGAGGCCGGTAGCGGTAAGGCCGCCATACCCGTCATTGGCCGAGGCTGCCGGCGGCGTTAGCAGCAGAAAAGCTATCAGCAGATTACGTACCTTCATTGATGACCCTCCTTTGATACGGTGTCGATCCGCATCCTGGCGTCAAGGGCCAGGACGTACCCCTGCTCGACAATCCGCATTGGGTTGATATCCAGTTCGACGATTTGCGGGAAGTCGGTCAGCATCTGGGCGATGTTCAGGATGCTGCGGGCAAAGGGTGTCGTGTCGACTGGTTTGCGGCCTCGCATCCCCGCTAGTATTTTGTAGGATTGGAGTTGCTGTAATTTGAGCTGAATTTCGGCGATCGACGAAGGGCAGAGTACCCGCTCCACATCTTTGAAGACCTCGACATAGATGCCGCCGTAGCCGAAAAAAACCATCGGCCCGAAAGAGGGATCCTGCAGGCCGCCAATGAACATATCATGGCCTTCCGCAGCCATGGCCGTGACCCGGATGCCGTCAAGCCTGGCTCCTGGTTGATGCCGCTCCAGATTTTCCCGGATCAGTCCAAAGCCCCGGACCACCATCTCCCTTTCACCGATGCCGGTCAGAACCCCGCCCACCTCGGTTTTGTGGACCGCATCGGGTGAAACCACCTTGAGCACCACCGGATACCCGATGCGTTCAGCAATGCGGGCCGCTTCCTCGGCGGTCGTGGCCACCTCAGAGGACGGACTGTGTATCCCGTAGAACGCCAGGAGTTCGCGGGCTTCTTCGCCAATGACCCCGTTATGCCCTTGGAGCCAGGCCTGAGCCGCCTCTTGCTGGATACCGCTGGCCTGGTCGGGCTGGAAGGGACCCGCTGCCTTATGGGCGTGAAAGGTCATCTGCCGTTTCAGGGCCAGGATAGCCTCTTCAGGACCGTCGAAGATCGGGATTGACAGCTGTTGTTTTATGGCGGCAAGAGCTGGTCCATGGCCATACAGCACCACGGCCAGAGGTTTTTCCGAGGAGCGGATGGCGCCAATGGTCGCCAGTGAAATATCGGTGTTGAACATGGCCGTAAACACATCCGTACCGCCTGGCGGCATCCGTGGCCACTGGCTGACATAGACGGCGCCGTCCACCTGGTCGCTGCCGAGCACCCGGCCAAACAAGGTCGGATACTTGTCGATCTGGTACAAGTCGCCCATGTCCAGGGGATTGGAGGGTTTGATAATCCCGGCGTTGGCGACAGTCGCCAGTTCCTGGTAAAAAGCCTCGCCAGGATCAGCAAAAACAAATCCCTGCCGCTCGCAGAGATCGCCCATAGCCACCCCCAGGCCACCTGCCGGACTCATGGCCATGATCCGTTTGCCCCGCATCGGCGGCAGCGCAAAGGCCTTGGCCGTGCTGATGAAATCGTGGAAATGGTCGATGCGGATGATCCCGGCCCGCTCAAAGGCGGTGTTGATGCTGTCTTCGTTGTTGCTTAAAGAAGCGGTATGGCTCATCGCCGCCTGGCTCCCGGCTAAGGTGGTGTTGCCCTTGTAGACAATGACCGGTTTGTCGATCCGCTGGGCGATGCTGATCAGCCGTTTGCCGTCGACAATACTCTCCAGGTAGAGGCCGATGACCTGGGTCTCGGGATCGCTTCCCAGATATTCGAGGAAATCGTTTTCGTCGAGGTTCAGTTTGTTGCCGATGCTCGCGAATTTGGCGAGACCGACCTGTTCGCTTTCCAGCAGATTCCAGAGAAAGAGGCCGAGGCCGCCGCTCTGGGTAATCAGGGACAGACCGCCTTTTTTTATTGGGTAGGAAGGGACAAAGGGCAGGCACAGGCCATGGGCGGTATTGGCCAGGGTCAGTCCGTTGGGGCCGACAAAACGGATGCCATGTTTCCGGGCGCCCGCCAGCAGAGCGGCAGCCAGCCGTTGTCCCTCTTCGCTGGACTCGTTGAACCCTCCTGACTGCACTGCCAGCCGTTTGATCCCGGCCTGACCGCAGTCTTCCACCGCCTCCGGGACATAGCGGGCCGGAATCAGCAGCACCGCCAGATCGGGAATGACCGGAAGGTCGGTGGCGCTCCGGTAGACCCTGATACCATCAACATCGGTTTCCTCGGTGGCCGGATTAATGCCGAATATTCTGCCGCGAAACCCCCAGCGCAGGCAGTTTTCGAGGATGATCCGTGGGGTGTTGTGTGCCTTGGAGGACAACCCGTAAATGGCCAGGGAAGCGGGGGAAAAGAAAGTATCCATAGTTTTTAGGCTGTAGGGGTTTAGAGGTTTAAGCTGTAGGTATTGAGGCTGTAGGTGATTTAGACCCAATAGTCAGTCTAATAATCTAAAGACCTAACAGCCCAACAACCTTAACTCTGTTCTTTGCGGAAGCCAGCAACCACCAGACTCGCCAGGAACCAGCCGCAGGCAACCATGATGATGGTGGCGCCGGTTGCTGTTCGTGCCCAGTCCTGGGCGGAAAGAATCAAGCCAATGACTGCGGAGCTGACACTGACCAACAGGGCCCACCAGAACATGGAGCCGGCCGATCGGGCCACATTCCGCGCGGCCGCCGCCGGCACGATCAGCATGGCGGTGACCAGGAGCACGCCAACGGCCTGCACTGAAAACATGACGATCAGGGACAAAAGTCCGGCAAAGATATACTGATGCGCAGCGACCCGGATTCGGTGCGCCTGGGCCAGGGCCGGGTTGAGGCCGATATAGAGCAGGTGGTTGTAGCTCACCACCTGGAAGATCAGGAAAATCAGGAAGAGCACCAGCAGGCAGAGGATTTGGCCGTCGCTGATCGTGAGGATGTCGCCATAGAGGAACCGCTGCAGATCGCGGGCCAAAGTGCGGTCGCGGCTGACAATAGCCAGGCCGAAGGCAATCAGGGCCGAGAAGAACACGCCGATCACAGTGTCGCTCGACAGGCTGGAGTGGCGCTGCAGGATCATGATGCCCAATCCCACCAGGAGACCGAAAACCGGCATGGTCCAGTCGGGATCCACTGCAAAAATCAGGCCCAGGGCCACCCCAGCAAAGGCCGAATGGCTGATGGCGTCGGAAAAAAAGGCCATACGGAAATTGACGACCATGATTCCCATGGCGGCCGCCATCGGGGCGAGCAGCAGCACGCCGACCAGGGCCTGTTGCATGAACCGGGCCTGCATACACTCAAAGGGGAGGCAATGGGCAAGCAGCGTATAGAGCGGCGACAGATCAGGCATCAGAAGGCTCCTGGCAGCAGGATGCCGAGCAGACGGCGCTGTCGTCGGGCATGGATCGGGAATTAACCAAGCCCATGTGCATGCCGAAAATCGCCGTGAGGTTATCGTTGGTCAGGGTCTGCTGCGGCGGACCTTCCGCAGCCACCTTGCGGTTGAGGCAGATAACGTGGGTGGCGTGGTGGGTGACCGTGGCCATGTCATGGCTGACCATCAGCTGGGTGAATCCCTTGATCCGGCGCAGGTCATCGAGGAGTTCGCAAAAGAGGTGCTCTCCCTGGAAATCGACCCCTGCAGAGGGTTCGTCAAGCACCAGAAGGTCGGGTTCCTGAAGGAGGGCGAGCGCCAGCAGCACCCGCTGCATTTCTCCGCCGGATAGGGCGCCGATCTTGCGGCCCGCCAAATGCTCGGCTTTCACCAGAGCCAGGATGTTCATGGATTGCTTGTGCAGCCCGGAGCTGATGCCGAACCAGAGCGGTTTTTTCTGAAAACCCATAGCCAGGAATTCATCGACGGTCAGCGGCATGCCCCGGTCAAAGGCAAGTCGCTGCGGCACGTAACCGATTTGGGGGCGCGTGCCGTTGCCGGTGAGATGGATACGGCCCTCATAGGCAATTTCATCGAGCAGAGCCAGTAGCAAGGTGGTCTTTCCTGCCCCGTTGGGCCCGATGATTGCGGTGCAGCTGCCCTTGGGCACCATGGCGGTGACCCCGTCGAGGATGGACACGCCGCCGCGTTCAACCGATATGTTGTCAAAGCGGACCGCGGTTGCCACGGGTGGTGGCCGCAGATAGGTATCAGTTGCTGCCAAGGGTTTTCTCCAGGGTTGCCAAATTGGTGCGCATAACCTGCTCAAAATAGTCCAGAGGTGCCTGTTCCGGACCATTGGCCACCGGGTCCAGGGTTGCGGCAATAATGCCGGCTTCCTTGGCAATCGTTTTGCCGACCGCCTCTGGATACTGTGGTTCTGTGAACAGCGCACCTGCTTTTTCCTGTTTCACGGTGGCAACGATCTGCAGCATTTCCGCAGCGGAGGGTGCCTGGCCGGCATGTGCCTGCACCACAGCCACGATGGCAAGGCCAATGTCCCGGGCCAGGTAATCGAGCACGCCATGCTGAGTGACGATTCTGTTGTTGTGCAACCGCTTGCCCAGGGCTGCGAAATCATCAGCGAGCCGCTGCATTCGCTGGGCGTAGGCCTGGGCGTTGCTGGTATAGAGACTGGCCCCGGCTGGATCGATCTGACCCAGCCGGGTGGCGATATTCTGGGCCAGCAAGGCCGACATGCGGGGGCTGGCGAAGAGGTGCGGATTGGGTCCCTCGTCGTGGTGCTGTTCCTGTCCGGGCTCCGAATGGTCACGTTTACCTGGTTTGCTTTCCGTATACTGCAGGATTTGCCCGATCCCCTGAGAGCTGTCGATGATAGTGAGACCTGGATGGGCTTTTTGCAACGGTGCTCCCATGAATTCTTCCAGGCCGAGGCCATTGATGACCAGGAGATCGGCTTTGGCCAGTTTTTTCATATCCTGCGGCACCAGTGCATAATCATGGGGACAGCCCAGCTGGGCCGGAATCATGAGGTCCACCGCGATCCTGTCGCTGCCTGCTGTGATGTTGCGGGTGATCTGGTAGATGGGAAAGGTGCTGGCCAGCACCTTCAGCACCTTCTCTGTGGCACGGCTTTCCAGAGGGTGCAGGAGGACCAACGTACAACTGCTGATAAGGGCGATCAGTAACCCGCAACACTTCTTGATCATGGTATTTCTCACTTGCTAAAGTTCATGTAAATTTCAATGTATTATACAGTGGACTTCCGTGCCGTCAATGCACCAAGCCGCATAACCAATCGAAAACGCTCCGAACCTCGGATGATAATCGTCGCATCCGGGCATGAAAAGCAATACTATGCACAGAGGCAGGCATTGAAAATAATAACGGGTCGCTGGCATAGGCCGCTGCTCGGGACAGGGGATAAGCATGCGTCAGCTTCGGATCATTGTGTGGGTCCTGTTTATTACGGGTTGTTGTTCCTGCTCCGCCCAGGCGGAACGGGTCGTCCTTTTCCTGGGCGATTCGTTGACCGCCGGGTTGGGCGTGGAGCCGGAAGAAGCCTATCCGCAGTTGCTCGGTGCCATGCTGGTTCGTGACGGGATCACGGATGTCCGAATCGTTAACGGCGGTATCAGCGGCTCCACCTCGGCCAGTGCCATGGCGCGGCTGAAATGGTACGGCAAGCTCCGTCCCTCGGTGTTGTTTCTGGCGCTTGGCGCCAACGATGGCCTGCGCGGCCTCACCATCGAGGAAATGGCAAAGAATCTGGCTGAAGTGATCAGCGCCGCCCAAGCGCAGGGCATGAGCGTGATCCTCGCCGGCATGGAGTTGCCGCCCAATTACGGCGATGCGTACACCGGAGCCTTCCGCAATGTGTATCTGGAGCTCGCGGCACGCTACGAAATCGAGTTGATCCCGTTCCTGCTGGAAGGGGTGGGCGGGGTGGCCGCGCTTAATCAGGCTGACGGCATCCATCCCAATGGCGAGGGGCATCGCAAGATCGCCTTGCAGGTCTATCCTCTCCTCAAGCAGCATCTCGCAACCACTGCCGCGAAAAAACCGTGAGCGTCCATCGGGAGGATACGTGAACAGCATGATCGTTCAGATCGAAAATTTGTGGAAGGCCTATCCCTTGCCGGGATCGGGAACTCTGCCGGTGCTGACCGGCGTCAACTGCTCGCTGGCAGCCGGATCGACCCTGGCGGTCACCGGTCAGTCGGGCAGCGGCAAGTCAACCTTGATCGCCCTGCTGGCCGGACTGGACCGTCCGGACCAGGGGCGCATGGTGGTCAACGGTTCCGATCTGGTCGCCATGAATGAAGCTCAACTGACCCGATTCCGGGCCGAGAATATCGGCATCGTGTTTCAGCAGTTTCATCTGCTGCCGCATCTGACTGCGGAAGAAAATATCAGCCTGCCCTTAGAATTGTTAGGCCGTCCCAGCGGTCATGAAAAAATCGATGCAATCCTTGAGCAGGTGGGACTGTCGTCGCGTCGCAACCATCTGCCGGGGCAACTTAGCGGCGGCGAATGCCAACGGGTGGCGATTGCCAGGGCTCTGGTGGTCGAACCGGCAATTTTACTCGCCGATGAGCCGACCGGCAATCTCGACGTAAGCACCGGCCGGGAGGTTTCTGATCTGCTGTTTGCTCTGGTGGCCAAAGCGAAAATGACCATGCTGGTGGTCACCCATAACCAGGAACTGGCAGGCCGCTGCACGCATCAGCTGCGCCTTGATCGTGGTGTCCTGCTGTGAATGTCCTGCTGCAACTCGGCTGGCGCGGCCTCTCCCGCAACCGCCGTTTCACCCTGCTGTTCATCGTCAATCTCGCCATCGGTCTCACCGGATTTCTGCTCATCAGCTCTTTTGGCAGTTCGTTGCACTCTCACCTCGATGGGCATCTCCGTGAAATGCTCACTGCCGACCTGGTGTTACAGTCCTCACGTCCTCTGACTGAGCGAGAGGTGCAGACCTGTGCGGCAATCGTCGGATCGGGCAGCCAGTTTGCCGAGCAGGTTGCCTTCTATTCGATGGTCAAGGGCCCCGCGATTGCCAAGTTGGCCCAGATTGTAGCGATTGATGGGGCTTACCCCCTGTACGGGGCTTTTCGCAGTGAAGGAGCAGATATTCCTGCCCAGGTGATGCACAGTCTCCAGCAGGAACGGCACCTATTGATGAGCCGGGAGACGGCCCGCACCTTTGGGGTCGGTCCTGGTGCAATCCTGAAAATCGGCCAGGCCGATTATGAAGCGGCCTCATTTTTTGATCATGACCCCAGCAGTGAGTTGACCACCCTTACCCTCGCACCGAAAATATACCTCGGCCTGCATCAGTTGCATGCATCCGGCCTGATCCGTTTCGGCAGCCGGATCACCTATAAGCGCTTCATTCGTCTGCCGGCCGCCGGAGATGCCGCACAAATCTTCGCTCGTCTCAACACGGCTTTGGCCGGGGATGCCGGCAAATCTCCCGATATCCGGGTTGTCAACACCTTGGAAATAAACCGTCGGCTCGGGCGGATAGTGGCTTATTTCAGCGGCTTTCTCGGCTTTGCCAGCATGATCTCCCTCTTTCTCTCCGGCATGGCTGCCGCCTATCTCTTTCGGGAACACCTGCATGCGAGGGTGCAGGAAACAGCCATCCTGCTTAGCCTCGGCGCCAGTCGTCGCCAATGCCTGGCCCTCTCTGCCGGACAGGTTATGCTGCTTGGCCTTGCCGCCGCAGGCTTTTCAATGTTCCTGGCCTGGTTGCTGCTACCGTTCTTTGGCACCCTTTTCACCGGCCTTATCCCGACCCAGCTCAATCTGGCGGTTGACCCGGTCAGCGTGCTCCTCACCCTGCTGGTCGGTACTGTCGGCAGCCTCCTGTTCTGTCTTCCGGTCTACCTGCCTCTTTTGCGGGTTCGGCCCCTGTACCTGCTTCAGGAAGGAGCTGCGGAGAGTGACACCCACAGGTCGAAAATCCTGCTCCTGATTGCCAGCATGGTGCCGGGTGTCCTCATGCTGACCCTGCTGGCGATCTTCTTGAGCGGGTCCCTGAAGCAGGGAGCCGTGTTCGCCGCGGGACTTGTCACGCTGATCCTCTTTTTCTCTCTGACCGCTTCCCTGATCCTCGCTCGTTGCCGCCGGTGGTCGCAGACCAGCAATCTGAGCTGGAAGATAGTTTACCGCAATCTCTACCGCAACCGGGTGTCTGCCATCGCCGTTTTTGTGGCCATTGCCACCGTTATGCTGCTGGTAAATCTGGTGCCCCAGATTGAAAAAGGGCTGGTTGCGGAAATCGGTCAGCCCGTAGGCCTTGAGCTGCCGGTCTTTTTCCTGGTTGATATCCAGGATGAGCAGCGCCAACCACTGCGCGATTTTTTCCAATCGACCGGTCCGGTCCTTTCTCCGCTTGCCCCCATGGTGCAGGGCAGGATCGTCAGCGTCAACGCAGTGCCCTTTGCCCAGTGGCGGATGCAGCGGCAGGGCGCAGAACAGAGTGTGTGGCGGCGAACTGAGTTTAATTTTTCGAGCCGGGAGCATTTGGATGCAACCGAGATCGTGGTCAAGGGGCCGCCCATGAGCACCCAACCCTGGTCAGATGAGACCCAGCAGCCTTTTGAAATTTCGATCGAGCAACAGTTCAGCGAGCGGCTGGGAGTAACCATCGGCGACCGGCTGGTCTTGGATATTCAGGGGATTGAGCTGGAGGGGCGGATTGTTAACCTGCGCAAGGTACGCTGGAACAGTTTTCAACCCAATTTTTTTATGCTGCTGCAAAAGGGGGTGCTGGATGACGCCCCCAAGACCTGGCTGGCCTCGGTGAGCCGGATTGCCCCGGAGGAGAGGCCAGCGGTGGTGAACCGTCTGGTTGATCGATTTCCTAATGTCTCGGTGATCGACGTCACCCAAACGGTTGCGCAGTTGGAGTCCATTGCCGGGAAGCTGATCAGTTCGCTGCGGTTCATGGGCAGCCTTGCCCTGGCGACCGGGCTGATTGTCGTGGGGGCGATCGCACGCCAGGAGGCTTTGCGACGGGAGCGGGAAATCAACCTGCTCAGGGTGCTGGGGGCCGGGATCGGGAGGATCCGGACACTCATCATGCTGGAATTCGGTTTTCTGGGGGGAGCGGCAGCCCTGGTCGCCATCCTGGTAAGCTATGGCTCTTCCAGCGCAGTCGCCTGGCTGATGTTTGATGCGATCTGGGGTTTCCATTGGCTGTCCGGCCTTCTACTGCTGACCGCAACACCCTTGATCTGTGCCGGTATCGCCCTTTGGGCAGCGGATGGGGTGATTCGCCGTAAACCGACGGCTCTGCTGGGGTGAGTTGGGGAAGTCGGTTTGAAAAAGTCATCCTGTCAGCGCTGCTTATATCCTGCGCTGACTAATGCTCAAGCTGGCGTTATTTCGTGGAGGGGCCTTCCGCCCAAACCTCTTGCCGGACACAGTCCCGATCTGCAGGAACTGTGACCCTGCATTTCAGCACCCCTTCCTGAAAACTGCCATAGGTCGCAAATCTGGGGATGTGGAGCGTGCCGTCGTCGTCCAGCTGCACCATGACAATGACATCGCCGCCATTGCCGAGGGTGAGTTCACAAGGTACCTTGCGCATATTGCAATCCTGTGGTGCCGTGTCCCTGGGGCGGTACATGGTTCTCGTTGTTGCCGGTCGTTATCGAATTTTGCGCCTTGGATTCAGGGGTTTGCGTCGGTTGTTTTAAAGAGGCGGGCGGCCTGTTGAGCGCATTAAAGATCCCCGGGTCGCGGCTGTAGAGGTCAGGTTTGAAAAGCACTACCCCATCCTGGACATTGGTGGTCAGGTACATGAGAAAGATGGGCAGTGGCTGTTTGAGGATGACGGTTGTGGTCTTGCCCGAGGCGATGATCTGGTCAAATTTTTCCCCGGTGGTCGTGTTGCCGGGGTCATTAGCAAGGAGCATTTTCCCGAGCGCGATGGGATTTTGCACCCGTATGCATCCGTGACTGAAGGCGCGGTGAGCCCTGCCAAATAATGACTTGCTCGGTGTGTCGTGGAGATACACATGGTACGGGTTGGGAAAGAGGAATTTGATCAGGCCGAGCGAGTTGTCAGCTCCGGAATCCTGGCGGAGCGTGTAGGGTAAATGTTTTCCCAGGTACTGGTTCCAGGGAATCGAGGTTTGATCGACTTCGATGCCGTTGCTGTCGAAGGCACGGAGATGCTGTTTTTGCAGATGATTCTTGTCTTTGATAATGGTGGGAATCGTTTCGTTTTTAACGATGTCGGGGGGGATGGTCCAGGTCGGGTTGAGCACAAGATAGGTGACGGCTGACCGGAAGACCGGGGTCTGGTGGAACGGCTGGCCGACCATGACCTTGCTGGACCAGATCAGTTTGTCCTGATGGTAGTAATGCACCTTGAATCCGGCTATGTCGACAATGAGGCTGGAACTGGGCATGTCACGAATAACCCAGCGTGTTCGTTCCAGATTAACACGGATCTGGTTGATACGTTCGGCTACCGATACATTCATGGCCTGCAGGGTGGTCTTGCCGATGGCGCCATCGGGTTCCATGTGGTGCCTGGCTTGAAAGGATTTAACCGCAGCTACCAGGGGTTCATCATACAAAGTAGGGTCGTACGAACCCTTAGAATGGAAATCGCCGGTGACGGTCAATCGTTTCCGAAGAGCCCCGACTCGGTCATCCCGCATGCCAGGTTTGAGGCTGGGGCCCCCAGGGATTTGTTGCCAGCCGCCATTGCTGGCAATCTTCCGGTATTGGGTCAATGCCTGTTTTAGATTGATATAGGCCTGATGATCGGGGGAGCGTTGATCCAGGGTCATTCGGACCGTGCTGGTTCTGATCGCGGCGAGGTAGGTGTCGATGGGTGAGGAACGGGGAGGTGCCGATTCGAGGGTGTATTTCTCTTCGACCTCGCGGGGATTGACCTTGCCAAACCTCTTGTGCTGGCCCAGAAGGACCAAGGCGTCGGAAAGCAGCAGATCGTATTCCACATTCTTGGCCATCGACGAGGTTGTTTCTTTCAGTTCGTTATCATACCGGGTGATGGCTTTGAGGTGATAATCGTCGGGGATAAGCCCTTCATCGGCACTGGCAATGATGGCAGACAGCAGCTGGCCAATGTTGTCGGGATTCGTCCAGAGCAGCTGGAATTGATTTTTACGGTACAAATCAAGGAGATGGCTGGCGCAATAAATTCGTTCTTCGCCAATCTTATTCTGTTCTTCAAAATACAGCTGTTCAAGACGCTGTTGGATGAAAAGCGAAATGGTATCGTCGGCTTCCGCTGCAAAGGGGGAGAGCAGGATCGTTAGAAAGAGCAGTATTCCCCTCAGGTTGTTCAGGTAGACAGAGGAAGCGGTGCGGTATGCGGGCATTGTATGTTATCCTGAAATCGGGCTAATCTCTTGTACGGGTACTCTCGGGCCGGTTTGTTTGCACGGTGTGAATCAAGCGTGCAGACGTTGCAGTGTCTCGGGCGATAGCAACGACCACAGGACACAAACGGTTGCCAGCACCAACAGAACAGCGGCCGGTTGAGATTCTGTCCTTCTCGCTGCCTTCTGTTTTTTCAAGATTTCCGTGCCGTCAATGGGCAGAAAATCTCGGCGCAATCCGGTGTGTCGGGGGCAGATGTGCGGCAGGGGATTTCTAAGGTGGGAAAGGCGAACCGAACATGTGTCAAATTATATCGTCGTCGTTCAGCGGATCCTCATCGTCTATAGGGTCATCCAGGTCTTCGTCGCTGTCATCTGAAAACTCATTGTCTTCATCCATCTCATCATCTTCATTGGGAGAGATTTCCGGGGTCGAACTCTCGTCGGATGAGCGGACTGTTTTCGGAAGTTTTGCTTCCGGGAGGATGAAATCCCGCACTTTTTCGACTTCGTCCGACAGCAGGAGGTCGGACTGGCAGGTTTTGCATCCTTTGACATGTTGATCAACAAACTGCATCATCCGGGCAGGGGCCATTGTTTCCTGCTTGACCCGGACATACCAGTCTTTGATAAGGCGTATTAGTTGTTCACATTCCATTGAATAAATTTGGGTGGTTAGCCCTTCCTGTCGTTTCCCCCGGTCTGCTGGTGCACAGGGGGAACGATAATAAAAAGTTGTTTTTCTGGTTAATAACTATTAGATATCAAATCACTTCGGAAGTGGAAAGGGCACTGGTGGCCTTCTCGGACTTCAAATCCGGTGTGTCGGGCGAATAACTCGGCAGGTGGGTTCGATTCCCATGCACTTCCGCCATTTTTTCCAGCACGTTAGAGGTTACGTTCTGTAACCCTCTGTTCCCCTTCGACATCCAAATCCGACGACAATTCATCTCCTGTGCATCTACCAGAAGAGGGAAAACTGTCGCAGGTCTCAATTACGGACCGTTTTTTTTAGGTCTTAAACCCAGTTTAAAACCCTACTTCGTAAGGGATACTACACTAAGTGGATTTGCTGTAAAAGTCAATCCTTCAGGCACATTGAAATTTATTGGCGAAGTCTGGCATCAAGGACGATCCAGCCGGAAAACTCTTGGCGAATATCTTCTCCTTGATCTCTCTCAGGCTCGCCTGAAAGAGCGGACCATCTTTGGTTATCGGGAAGCTGTATTATTTTATCTTAGGACCAGTGAGCCCAGGATGGGGGGCAGAGGTTATGGCTCCCCCTGTTCGTACAAAAAAAGGCAGAGCCGTTAAGCCCTGCCTCTTGATTCCGATAGACTGGAAAACTAATTAACTTCTTTTTCTTCTAGCTACACCAGCTAGACTAGCAATTCCGGCGCCGAAGAGGAGCATGGTGGCTGGTTCGGGGACGGGTGTACCAAAATTTGCTTTGAGAACTTCAGGGGTGCCGTTCCATGCCTCATAGTATAGCTTAAAGTTATAGTTGCCAGCGGAAAGAGAGTAATCACTTAAATGAAATTTGCTATCAAGTTCGCTAGTCGGGGTTGAAGAATCGAATGTAACCCATGTATTAGCATTTTTTTGTATTTTCAAAATAATACCATCGTCATGGATGATATCAAAAATCGACGAAAAATATGCATTCCCTGTAATTGTAAGAAAAGAGGCATGGCTGGTTGAAGTTGAAATAGAATCAGTTAATAAATTATACCCACTCCTGTTCGTGCCGGCAACGAAGCCGTTGTTTCCATCTCCAGTTAGAAAATTTGTCCAATTCGCACCATAGTCGTTGGTGTCAAAATTAATTTTAGTAACAGAAAAAGTTGCATCCCAGTAATTAGTATAATTACCATTAGAGAGATTTATAAGCGTTTGTTGTGGGTTGCTGGTATTAAAGTCGTCATAGACCGTACCACTAAAAGGTGCTGCACTTCCTACGGTGGTCGTCAAAAGTGTGAAAGCACCAATTGCCAATGCTTTAATTAATTGTTTTTTCATTTTACCCTCCTAAGGTTTTTTAGATAAAAACTTCGTAAATACTGTTTATAACTTCTCTATTTTGCAACCCGTGCTATTTTTTCATTTTCCGGGTTGAGTCTACATGCTCTTTTTGTGAATATTCTTTTAATGCAACAAGCTGATCTGCCTATAATTAATGAGTTGCATTCGAAACGGAAAATGTGCTTGCGCTGTTGAACTGAATCGCCATTCCGTCCTGCTCCACTCGAATGACTTTGCCCGTAGCATTTAAATAATTATTTCCAGAGGGAAGGGTCACAACCAATTCAACCTTCTCCCCAAGAGAGAGCGGACTTGCAGTTTGGACAAAAGCACCTTGCGACGAGATGTCGCGAGTAAAGGTGTCGCATTTTTCCGCGCCTGCACTTTTTAAACAGGCAGGCAACACGAGATCAAAGCGTTCAATAGTTCTTTTGTTTGCAATCATGTTTGTTGAGAGAACCAAATTGGGTTTGAATATTGAACAATCTTTTTCACGACAGTGCTTTTGTTCCTTTACCTAACTATTTCTTGGTTACAATACTTACCATGTGTAGCATGAAAAGAAATACGCATCCTGGTGTATTTATACTGTTTATACTGCGCAATAGAGTACCAGGAAATCTGGTACTTTTGGTGT
>CAZSIJ010000009.1:89016-91890 GCA_964607065.1 uncultured Desulfobulbus sp.
GTACCAGGAAATCTGGTACTTTTGGTGTATTCGGGTTGCGCTTGAGGGAGCAATTACAGGGTGTTACGAGGCGGTAAGCCCGTTGCCGAGGATTTGCGCCCCGACCCGGTTATTGAGAATGCTCTTGATTCGAATTCTTCTTTGTACCATTGGACCGGCCATAGAGCGGAATTTGATACTGATGTCATGGTTAGGGGAGAAGGCGCTCAAGTATTGGTACGGTACGAGGAAGCCGACCCCTGCGAGCGAGAAGTCGCACAGATACACCGGGCATTCTCGGCCGGTTTCCAGAATAATCAGGGCTTTGCCGCAAGTTGACTCCCGTGGAAACACGCGATGGTTGAGCGTACAGAGGGTGGACATGCCACATACGCAGCGGACCGTTTTTTTCCTGAGACCGGATACGATCGTCACGAATTTTTTTTTGCCGCATCTCGGGCAGGTTACTCGTATCCTGCCGTCTTTGACATTACAGTTTTGTGATCGGCCACGCATAAGGTTCTCGATTTGCAATCGTTTGGAGAAGATATATTTCTTTAGTACATACCACGAGCTTTCGTTTGTCAATACCCGTTTTGCAGCGATAGTGACGGCGTCGTTCAGCCTAATCTCTACGGGGGTGCCTTTAGGGGATCTCCGCACCAATGCTACAGAGCTTGAAATTTTGACACTGGGGTGACAGGGCAAAATCCGGCAGCTCGGATGACAAGAGGTTCGTGATCGGGCCGGAAATGGTGTATGGTTTCCAATACGGTTACGGTTGTTCGAGGTTTGCCGCTGCCGGAGGGAGCTGATGTCAGGCCGTAATCCGCTCTTGTAAGAGAACCGCCTCCGTGTGTGCCCGCCCGAAAGTTTCCTGCCCACCCCCCTTTGAGGAGGCTGTACTATGACAGATCCAGAACGTCGGTTCGGTTTCGCCACCCGCCAACTCCACGCCGGTCAGACCGTTGATCCGAGTACCGGCAGCAGGGCCCTGCCCCTGTATCAGACGACCTCGTATGGCTTTAAAAATTCCCAGCACGCGGCCGATCTCTTTGCCCTCAAGGAGTTCGGCAATATCTACACCCGGATCATGAACCCGACCACCGATGTCTTGGAAAAGCGGGTGGCCGATCTCGAGGGCGGGATCGCCGGGCTGGCGGCCAGCAGTGGTCATGGCGCCCAGACGCTCGCCCTGCTCACCCTCTGCGAGGCCGGTGATCACATCGTCTCGAGCAGCAGCCTGTACGGCGGTACCTATAACCAGCTGCGCTATACCCTGCCGCGCCTGGGCATTACCACCACCTTTGCCGATCCTAATGATCCGGACGCCTTTCTACGCGCCATCCAGCCCAATACCAAGCTCATCTACGGGGAGACCTTGGGTAATCCCGGCCTGACGCTGTTTCCCTTTGCGGAGGTGGCCTCTATTGCTAGGGCGCATCAGCTGCCCCTGGTGATCGACAACACCCTGGCCACGCCCTACTTGTGCCGGCCGATCGAATGGGGGGCCAATATCGTCACCCACAGCACCACCAAATTCCTCAATGGGCACGGTACCTGCCTTGGCGGGCTGCTGGTGGATGCGGGCAATTTCGACTGGACCAGTGGCCGCTTTGCCAATTTTATGGAGCCGGACCCCTCCTATCACGGGCTGGTGTACAGCAGCCTCGGGCCGCCTGCCTTTATTCTCAAGGCTCGGGTGCAGGTGCTGCGCGATATAGGCGTATGTGCCTCACCCTTCAACAGCTGGCTGACCGTACAGGGGGTCGAGACCCTTAGTCTGCGGATGGAGCGGCATGTGGTTAATGCGCTCAAGGTTGCGGAGTTTTTGCAGGGACAGCCCCAGGTGGCTTGGGTCGCCTATCCCGGACTGGCCAGCCATCCCAGCTTTCAGCGGGCTAACCAATACATGCCCAAAGGGGCCGGGGCGATTGTCGCTTTTGGCATCAAGGGTGGTCGGGAGGCGGGGCAGCGGTTCATCGACAGTCTGCGGCTGTTCAGCCATGTCGCCAATGTCGGCGATGCCAAGAGCCTGGCCATCCATCCCGCGAGCACCACCCACAGCCAGTTGAGCAGCGAGGAAATGCGCCTCTCAGGTGTGAGTGCGGATCTGGTCCGCTTGAGCGTGGGTCTCGAGGATATCGAGGATCTGTGTTGGGATCTGGAGCAGGCCCTTGCTGCTGGCTGTTGAGCCGGAAAGGGGGCGGGATAAGAGGATTAGCGATACGGCTGACGGGAGACTCCGCTGCTGCCACTGCTGCCGTCGGTGCAATCGGCTGCAACCGAGCAGCCATCCTTGCTGGCCTCAAGGCCTGGAATGAGCGATGGGGGGGCAGGTGCGACCGCAGCACGCGATTGCCCCGCAGCTTCAGCGAAACTGACCTTACTGAAGTAAGCCAGGAGGGCAGCTTCCCCTCGGCGGATGGTAACTCCCTCGGCGGTTCGGGTCATGAGTACGGGTATTTCGTCGATGCCCAGCGAGGCGAGCAGGGCTCTATTGGCTGCTGGCGAGTAGGTGCTGGTGCGGCGGCTACCGGGAAGTTCGAGGCTTGTGACCTGATCGATGGGGTTGAAATGGACGGTCGCCCAATTATTCTTTTGCAGGGAGGCAATTACTTTTTCGCAATGGGCGCAGGTGGAGGCGTAAAAAAGGAAGCTTTCAGCCCCTTTTGTTGATCCGGGCCGGCTGGCAAAAGTGCCGGCAGTGAAGGCCGATGCTCCCTGTTGTGCAGGGCTAAGCTCGAGGCTGGCAAAGGCTAGCGCCACGACCGCAAAGAGGAACACCCCCGTCGTCGCCTGTTTGAAACCGAGCAGGAGGTTGAGCACGACGATACAGGCGAAGATGCCCAGACAGTAGGCGCAGAAGGCGTGTGCCACCAGATATTGAAAACT
>CAZSIJ010000010.1:0-89264 GCA_964607065.1 uncultured Desulfobulbus sp.
AACATTGTCGCCTGGGTCGGAATCCTTACTGCTCTTCTGGCTGCTATCTTTGGCATGTTCCAGGATGATATTAAAAAAGTACTGGCCTACTCAACTGTAAGTCAGCTTGGTTATATGTTCGCTGGTGTCGGGGTCGCTGCGTATTCCGCGGGTATTTTCCACGTCTTCACTCACGCTTTTTTTAAAGCCTTACTCTTCCTTGGTGCCGGTTCGGTTATTTATGCTATGCATCATCAGCAAAATATCTGGAAGATGGGTGGCTTGAAGTCGAAGATGCCGAAAACTTATCTTACCATGATGATCGGCGCCTTTGCTCTGGCTGGTTGCCCTCCTTTTTCTGGTTTCTTCAGTAAGGACGAAATCCTTTACAGCGCTTTGGCTACTGGTCATTACGGTATTTGGATGGTGGGTGTTCTTGTTGCCGGTATGACTGCTTACTACACCTTCAGGATGATCTTCGTAGTCTTTCATGGAACACCTCGTGACCAGGAAGCGTTTGATCATGCGCATGAATCACCATCCGTCATGACCGTACCCCTCATCATTCTGGCCGTCGGCGCACTGTTTGCAGGTTTTTTAAATCTGCCAGCAATCTTCGGTGGCAGTCAGATGGTTTCCCATTGGTTGGCTCCCAGCTTAACTGAGCACCATCCTACGGCTAGCCATTTTCTTGAAATTCTTGCTATCGGCGCAAGTGTTGTTGCCTTTGCAATCGGTATCAAGATTGCTTATTCAAAATTTGGTCAAGGTGCTTCTGAACCTGAATTCAAAGGCTTCGCTGAATTTGCTTATCACAAATTCTATGTCGATGAATTGTATCACGCTCTAATTGTTCAACCTTACAAAACTATCGGTTCGCTTATCTGGAAAACCATTGAACCCAATGTCACTGATAGTCCGGTCAAAGCAGCATCAACATTCTATATGGCTATTGGGACAGCTTTTAAAGTGTTCCAGGTTGGATACGTCAGAATTTATGCAATTTATATGATCGTAGGGCTGAGTCTAATGAGCCTGTTTCTCTCTCAATCGTTGAACTAGATAAGGTGAAAGAATGTTCGAACATGTCCTTTCAGTCATAATTTTCTTGCCAATCCTTGCTGGGTTGCTGCTCCTAGTGACTCCTGCCAGCAGGACTATCGCTAGAGTATCAGGGCTGATAATTTCTTTAGCCACTCTTATTCTCAGCCTTGATTTATATGCTAATTTTTCTGCAACCGGCCATCTTGAATTCGTCGAGTATACTCCTTGGATTCAATCTCTTGGTGTTGCGTATCACCTTGGCATAGATGGAATCAGCTTATTTATCCTTATGGCTGGATCCGTCCTTTTACCGATGGTCTACCTCGTTTTTACGACCAAAGAAAAAGGCTATTATGCTAATCTCCTGATCGTCCAGGGAGCCATGGCCGGTGCTGTTTGCGCTGCAGACATGATTCTTTTTTATATTTTCTGGGAGGTTATGCTTCTACCTGTATTCTTCATGCTTGGCTTGTATGGAGGACCTAAGAGACTACCGGCTACACTTAAAATTACCTTGTACACCATTGCTGGCTCGTTATTGATGTTAGCGGCAATTGTTTATCTTGGTGTGAGTTATCACGCACAATTTAATGAATGGAGTTTTGCGCTTGATAAAATGGCCCAGCTCAATTTGAGCGGACGGGTCGCAGCGCTTGCATTCTTTGGATTTATGATTGCATTTGCCATCAAAATCCCGCTGTTTCCTTTCCATACCTGGTTGCCGGATGCCTATACCGAAGCCCCTTCAGCTACAACATTCGTTTTGTCAGCCATTATGGCCAAAATTGGTGTGTACGGTGTTATTCGATTTGTGGTGCCCGTTTTTGATGAACAATTCGCTCGATTTGCCCTTCTCCTCGCTTATTCGGGCGTAATTGGCATGATGTATTGCGGTATTGCCGCAATTGCTCAGAAAGACTTCAAGAGGATGCTGGCATTTTCATCGGCTTCTCATATGGGAATAATTGCCCTTGGTGTTTTCTGCATGAACATGCAAGCCCTGACCGGAAGCATCTATCAAATAGTGGCGCATGCCACCAGCACAGGTGTTCTGTTTCTCTTCGCAGGAATTCTTGAAGAACGAACCAACACTAGGACTATTGAGGATCTGGGTGGCATCGCTTCTAAAGCACCTGTTTTTGCACTGTTTTTTGCTATAGCAATGCTTGCCTCCGTAGGCTTGCCTGGGACCAGCGGGTTCATAGGTGAATTTATGATCATTCTTGGTGCTATTAAATTCAACACTACCATCGGTGTTTTGGCAGGCGCCTCATTGATTATAGGAGTGTGTTACATGCTGTGGATGTTTCAAAGAGTGTTCTTTGAAAAATCCACAGCCGCTTCGGAAAATTTTAAGGATCTTAGTTTGATTGAAGGATTAACCTTTTTGCCGGTAATTATCTTGATTATCGTAATGGGGATTTATCCGCAGCCATTTCTCAGCAAAATCACTCCTTCCGTGGCTCTGCAATTTGCGCAAAACACTCCTGTTGTAGCCAAAACTGTCACTATCAACGCTCTTCTTCCTGAGCTCACCATTGAACAGAAATAAGGCCGGATTTCCATCATGACGAACGATTTAATGTTACTAATGCCACTGATTATCGTTGGTGCAGGGGCGATCCTGTTAATGCTCACCTCTGCGTATGAAAAGTTGAATAATGAAATAACCGCCTATGGAAGTGCGTTTATATTCGCCATAGCCTTTCTTATTCAGCTCAGTTCTTGTATATCCGGTAACGCCGTGGTTTTTTCCGAGGCGTTCAATGGCATACTTGTAGTGAGCAATTTTTCCAAGGCAGCCGGTTTGATCATCCTGGCGTGTGGTTTGATTACCACTCTCAGCTCGCAAACCTATTTTAAACAAAACAACTTTTGTACACCTGAATATTACAGCCTTACCGTATTCGCAGCATCAGGCATGCTTTTGTTGACCATGGCCCAAGAATTGATATCGGTCTTTATAGCCCTGGAAATCATGTCGCTGGCGATCTACATCCTTGTTGGTTACGATCGTAAAAATGTGATCAGCACGGAAGCGGTTCTCAAATATCTCCTGCTAGGAGCTTTTGCAGGTGCTTTTTTCACCATGGGCAGCGCCTTTATCTATGGAGCAACGGCAAGCACTAAATTTGTTAAAATTAGCCAGTTCATAGCCACTCATGGATTTTCACAGTCACCAGCCATTATAGGCGGTTCTTTTTTCATCTTGGTTGCCTTCCTTTTTAAAGCAGCAGCTTTTCCCTTCCATGCCTGGGTGGTTGATGTTTATGAAGGCGCTTCGGCTCCAATTACCGGGTATATGGCAACCGCCCTAAAAACTGCTGTTTTCGCTGTTTTTGCCAACTTTTTGGTCATTGATAATTCCCTTCAAGCCGGATGGATCAAGTATTTGTTTTATATTTCCATCTTTACAATGTTTGTTGGCAATCTCATCGCTATTGGCCAGCAATCGCTTAAAAGAATGCTGGCAGCATCAGGTATCGTCCACACAGGCTATCTGCTCATTGCCCTCGTAGCAATCAGCACTAAAGATTTTACCGGCAGTGTTATCGCATTTTACCTGGCTGCATATGCAGCCGGGACCCTAGGAATTTTCGCAGCACTCTCCTATCTGGGTGGGGCCGGTGAAAAACGAAAAACTTTTGAAGACTTTAAAGGACTCGCAAAAGTCAGACCCTATTCCGCAGCCGCTATTAGTATTTTTCTCTTGTCCATGGCTGGCATTCCACCCACTGCCGGGTTTATGGGTAAATTTTATATCATTACTTCCGCAATTAATGCCGGTCACATTGCGCTGGCCGTACTGGGAATAGTTAGCAGCATTATCTCTATGTGGTATTATCTTCGGCTTATTATCAATATGTATTTTTATGAAGCCGAGGAGCAATTCAATGATGCTGTACCATCGCAACTGGCGCCGATATGTACCTTCATCTTGGTTATTTGTGTCTTTGCTATAAGCCTCTATCCGATAGCCATTTAGTTTTTTAAAATTAATTTATTAGCCATTTCTTGGTAACGCACCTTTCACTGTCATCCCCGGATAATAAGAATTTTCCGGGGATGACAGTATGTTCGCTATGCTTTAATCCTTCCTCTTGCATTAATCTTTATTCTATTTCTTTACAGAACTTTCGGTTTTATTGAGTTCTTTCGATCTGTTTCAATTTTAGATCCTAACCTTTGCCGTTCCCCCCCCACCTCGACACCATGGATACAGTTACCCCTCGACCAGGATGCGGGACTAAACCGCCACCCTGGGTATCGTTGCACACTTCCCTAATATTCCTGTGTAGCAATCCCCGGTTACTGGGTTGGAGCCTTATTCTCGTCGTGATGACCGGAGTTTTCACCGGGCTGGGCTATCATCTCTCTGTTAACCTGATTGACAAATTTACTGTCTCCTGTTTTGGCACTCCTCCGGTGGTTGAACGACTTTGGCATTGGCCTCTGTTGTGGGGATGGACAGCGATCAAATGGATTTTTCTTGTGCTCTCCAGAGGGGTTTCATTTTACCTGGCCTTCGTCTTGGCCTATTGCCTGACTACGCCCGGCTATGTATTCCTCAGTACCTGGGCTGGTAACCTGTATACCGAAAAGGCTGGAGAAGGGGAGGCAATGATCACCTTGTCTGGGATCCTTATCGATCTATGGGAGGGCGTTAAAATTGCTGGCATTGGCCTGCTCGTTACAGTAGTTGCACTACTTGCCAACCTCATTCCTGTCATTGGGCAAGTTACCGTGTTTTTTCTCTACGTTTTTTATTCGGCGTTGATGTTTGTCGATTTTCCAGCGTCGCGGTATCGTTGGAGCCTTGTACAAAAAATCCACTGGGTACGGCAGTACCGAAACCAGTGCTTCCGCCTTGGATTGTTACCAGCATTGATCAGCATAATCCCCGTACTCAATATTTTTTTTATGGCCTTGTTCCTGCCACTCTTTACCATACATACCACTCTTAATTTTCTCTCGATCGAGGGAAATACTTCGATCGTTCCTCAACCCTGAAATCGCATGAGATTCGAATTGTATATGGTTCTACCGATTGGACACCGCTCAATTACAAGACTCCAATACATCTGGAATATTTTAGCCTTCCTGCTGATGGTGGTCCCACCTGTCCCGGTCCACTCCCAAAGTACCAGCATTGAGCTGGAATCCAGCTATCGTTTTTTGGTCAGTGATCGTGAGACCGCTGGTGGTGTTCTCTATCTATCCACCACAGGTCTGCTTCAGGGCAAGCGTTTGCCACTCAGTTTTGTCGATAACGCTGCCTACTGGGGTGAATATGTGTGCCTATTGCCTGGAAATGTCTGCACGGTTACCGACACTTATGATTGGCATACGTACACATTGCTCCCTCAGAAGAGCGTCGCTGGTGATCTCCAGACCGAACGTATAAATACTCATGACGGGGCCAATATTTACGATGCTGCAACCTGGCAGATTGCCGTTATGCTGGGTTATGTTATCAATCATTTCAAAATCCCCGACAATCAGGATGCTTACGCACTGGTAAACAATCAAAATCAGCTACTTCAGGAAGGTTACAGCGGCAATGCCAACCATGCTGGAATCGGCGATAATCGTGCGATGACTGTCGGTGAGGTGTTTGTATACAACCATCAGATTATCACCAACCCCAAGCATGCCTACACCTTTCGTATGCTTCCTCGCAATTGGCTTTCATCTGACCCTTTTGCAGGAACACGATATGCGGATCGGATCAAAACCAGCACATTGCCAGCTCATAATCTAGATTATCAACCCGGCAAGGTGACTTGGACCGATTGGAAGCCAATCACCGGAGAAAATGCCTGGGCCTTTTTAATAGGCCCCTTGCACGCCGCATATATCCATTACGTCATCGGCTTAAAAGGAACCTTTATACCGTATCAAGATCGTGCTGTGCAAAACGCCCTTGATCTCCTGCCTACATTTGCAGCTATGCAATCGCCCTCAGGCGCGGTCTATTACGCGCCGGCTGGCACAGTAGCCAACCAAGGTGATCAATTGATTAACCCTTACGAAGTGGCGGTTGAAAACACTTTTTCCTTGTATGCGGGTTTGAATGTACTTCGAGCCACCCTACAGGCGACAATCGAGCACCAGAAGATGTTAGGTGCTACTGAGAAGAGCGCGATCAGCAAAGCATTACAACTGAGCGATACGATGATCAATGGGGGTACCCTTGATGGCAATCGCCAGACAGCTGGCTTGCTCGCTTTTTTTAAAAATTCTGCTTGGCGTAATGGCGAGTTTGTTCAAGGCGGTTTTGCAGACGATCCGAAACGTGAGAGCCGTTGGGTTGCTAACTCCCAGCCTAAGGCAGTGGATGTCAATACCTGGGGCATTGCAGCGCTCGGCGCACGGCAGATCGATCAATGGTTCGGTTTTGGAGCAGCCTATCAGAACTGGCAGCAGGTCAAGCAGTGGGGTGGGTACGGCGTTGGTAAGACGCTGTGGGGTGTAGGATTTTCGGATCAGGATGGCAACGGCCTCAATGCCGACGGCACCTACCGGCAAGGCATTCTTTCCACCGAATGGACCGCGGGTGCTATTCTGATGGTTCGTAATATGTTCGCCTATTATCAGACAATTCCGCTGGAATCGCCGCAGTACGATACGGCTCACCGCTTTCTGGAAACACTCGAACGCGATGAACAATCAATGCTGACCGCAATCAGAAATCTGCGCATAGATTCCTATGCAGCCGTAGGTTTTCCCGGTCAGCCACGCAACTATGCACACCTGCTGTCCTTGCCGACCCATCCGTATCTCTATGCGAGCAAACGGTACCTGATTCCCTTTGGTTGGTACGCCAATCCGCTGCCAAGCACCTGCGCAACGGCGTGGATGCTCATGTTAGAGAATCGTTACAATCCCTTTGCTTACGGGGGAAAACCGTAATATCTGGTGGCAAGCCAAACTTTTTTTTAATCCCTCAATATAGGGACATTATTCCTTTATAAGTACGTCGTTTTTTTCATTCAGGAGATTTCGTACCAACCCGACGAGAATGTCTTTCTCCACCGGTTTAAACAAACAATTTTTAATACCGATGGCTTGGGCAGTCTCCAGGGTAACTGTTTCACTGTAGCCCGTACATAGGATAATGGGGAGGTTCGGTCTAACTGCAAGAAAGGCCTTGGCCAGATCCGTGCCCATCACCTTTGGCATATTCAAATCAGTGATGAGGAGATCAACAGCCTTGGGATCCTGGTTGAAGGCAATCATGGCTTCCTCGCTATCTGTAAAGGCAGCAACCTGGTAACCCAACTCTGCGAGCAATCTTTTCAGTAATTCGACGATGGCTTCCTCGTCGTCAACGACCATGATCCGTTCGATACCCTTTAATTGTTCTGTGTTTTTAAAGAGTGGTACTTTTGGTTGCAGGTTGTTTTCTTTTGCAGCGGGTACATATATAGAGAATATTGTGCCTTGCCCAGGGGTACTTGCAACGGTAATTGCACCTCCTAGTCGAGTGATAATACTGTTGACCATTGCCAACCCCAGACCGGTCCCTTCTCCTGGTTTTTTGGTGGTAAAATAGGGATCGAATATTTTTCTAACGATCTCGGTACTCATGCCGCAGCCAGTATCGGATATTGACAGTTTGACAAACCTGCCTGGTGTTATGCTGTATCCAAGTATCAGTGCTTTATTTTCGTCCACAACAACTGGCACCAGTTGTATTTCCAGGACATGGCTAGTACTCTGCGTATCACGCATGGCATGGTAGGCGTTGGTACAGAGGTTCATGATCACTTGGTATATTTCAGTGGCATCCGCCAAAATTGTCGGACATTCCGGATCAATTGTGCTTTTTATTTCGATTGAGGTTGTTATCGAGGGACGCAGCAGTTTGAGCACCTCTTTAATAATATTTTGGATTCTTACGGGCTGTTTTTGTTTCTCCACCTGTCGGCTGATGGTAAGGATTTGTTTGACCAAATCAACAGCCCGTCTGGCCGATGTGTACACCTGCTGCAAATCTTTTCCTGCCTTACTCTGTTCCCCGACTTCCTCTGCGGCGAGTTCTGTGTAGCCCAAAATACCTGTCAGAATGTTGTTAAAATCATGGGCGATGCCACCAGCAAGAGTGCCGATGGCTTCAAGCTTTTGCGCATGCTGATAAGAGGCCTCAAGCCGGATATGTTCTGTGACGTCCCGCTTGACAGCGACATAATTAACAATCGCCCCTAACGCGTTGCATACGGGAGAAATTGTTATGTCCTCGGTGAAGAAATTGCCGTCTTTACGCTTGTTCACCATTCGTGCCTTAAAGGTCTCACCCTTGGTAATGGTGTTCCACAGCGTCTCGTAAAAGGCACTGTCCTGTTGCCCGCTTTTGAGGATACGCGTAGTCTTGCCGATTACTTCTGCTTTGTCGTAACCGGTTATGTCTGTAAAGGCGGGATTGACATATTGGATGGTCCCGTTGGTGTCGGTGATGACAACCGTTTCCCCAGCTTGCTCGATCGCTGCCCGTAAGAGCTCTAGTTCGGCATCTTTGCGATTGCGTTGCAGTGTTTCCGACAAGACCAGGGAGAGCGACTCAAGGGCTTCCTGGTCGTAGGATGCATAGCCTGAAGGTTTATTGATAACCACGATCATGCCGACAATTCGATTGTTCTGCTGCAGGGGGACCACCAAAAGGGCAGTTAATAGTGAATATTCGTTCAGGAGCCCGGCAAAGAGGGGATTCTGACCAGGATTATTTATGAGCAACGATTGCCTTTCGTTCATGGCACTCTCAAAAATGCCCCTGATACCGAGATCTTTACTGATCGCCTTTTCCGCTGCCAAAAAACTGCTGAAATCCCAATCGCTCGGGTCAACAGCAGCAGTGACCATGTCGCCCGACTGATTCACTTCGCCGATCCAACCTGCGGGGCTACCGGTCAGTTTCTTAGCCTCGGAAAGACTGACCGAGACCACCGTTTTATCGGTACTGGCATTAAAAGGATATTGAAGGATTCGGTTGATGGCCGCTGTGATGGCGATCTGCCGGTGGAGTTTCCCCTCAGATCGCTTGCGTTCAAGAGCATATAGTATGGAGCGAACAATAAGTGCACTGGTTATCTGCCCTTTGATGAGAAAATCCTGGGCACCTTCCTTGACCGCATTGACCGCAAGTTCCTGGTCAATGTTGCCGGTCAAAATGATAATTGGCACTCCAGATGCCACAGCTTTCAATTTATTGAATGTTTCTAGTCCGTTACTGTCAGGTAGGCCGAGATCAAGCAGGACAATATCAATGGAGTTGCTTTGTAGTCGTGCCTTCGCCTCGGACAGGCGCTTTGCCGATTCAACGTGGAAGCTTGCCGACCCTGTTTCCGGCAGTAGCATGCGGATCAGATCGACATCACCGGGATTATCTTCAACAAGCAGAATGTTCAGTACCATGTTTACCTATTCTCAGTATCAGGAAGGACCACGATGCTCAGCCAGAATTTTTCGATGGATTGGATCACATGGAGGAATTGTTGTAACTCCATGGGTTTGTTGATGTAACAGTTGGCATGCAGATTATATGATTTAAGGACATCATCCTCAGCGCGCGAGGTGGTCAGGATGACCACCGGAATGCGTTTGAGGTTCTCATCCTCCTTGATTTCGGCAAGCACCTGTCTGCCATCCTTTTTGGGCAGATTTAGGTCGAGAATAATTAGGTCCGGACGCGGTGCATCACTAAATTTCCCTGCTTTGTGGAGGAAATCCATAGCTTCTACACCGTCCCTTGCCACCTGCAGGGTGTTGTGCAGCTTGCCTGCTGCCAACGCTTCCCGTGCCAGGTCAACATCACCGGGATTGTCCTCAACCAGAAGAATAACGATTGGCCTAATCGTTGTAGTGTTTGCCATAGAATGTTGCCCCCTTGGTTATTTCGGGAAAGTAAAATAGAACGTCGTTCCTTTGCCCAGTTCTGACTCAAACCAGATCCTGCCGCCGTGGCGCTCGATAATTTTCTTGCAGATGGCAAGGCCGATGCCGCTGCCCGGATACTCATCACGCGAGTGCAGGCGCTGGAAAATGATAAACAGCTTGTCTGCATACTGGGGGTCGATGCCTATTCCGTTATCTCTGACTGAGAACAACCATTCCTGGCCTTCGTCACGTGCAGATATATGAATATGCGGATATTGCTCACCCCGGAATTTCACAGCGTTGCCGATCAGGTTCTGGAATAATTGTACTAACTGCGAGGTATCGGCACGCACCTCAGGCAGTTCGTCATTGGTAATGATCGCCTTAGCCTCATAGATAGCCATTCCCAGAATATTTTTTGCTTCTCCCAGCACTGTATGCACATCAGTCGGCTCAAGCGGTTTTCCCTTCGTGCCAACACGGGAGTACACGAGGAGGTCATTAATCAGCAACTGCATGCGGACCGCGCCATCGACCGCGTAATAAATAAATTTTTTGGCTCTGTCGTCCAACTGATCCTGGTAGCGTTCGGCAAGCAGCTGGGTGTAGCTCGTCACCATGCGCAGCGGCTCCTGCAGGTCGTGTGAGGCAACATAGGCGAACTGTTCCAGCTCTTGGTTAGAGCGTCGCAGGTCTTGGATTGTGGTGGCCAGCTTTGTTTCCGCTTGTTTCCGTTTGGTGATATTCTGGCCCTGGGCGATAGTGGCCAGAGGTGTCACACCGTCTGCTGCAAAGAGCGTGGCCGCGTTCCAGAGAACGGTACGCACTGATCCCTTAGTGTGTCGGAAATTGATTTCGACGGGCTCTCCACCTTCGCTACTCAACAATGTGTGGATTCGATCCATGGAGGTCTCAACCAAATCGAGAGGGAAAAGTGTTTCCAGGGATTGGCCGAGAACCTCCTGCTCCATCTTCCCGGTCAGTTTTTCAAAGGCGTGATTGAAACGAGTGATGCGAAACTGTGGATCCCACACGATAATGGGAGATGAGGCATAATCAATCAGCTTGTTGAGATAGTCGCTGGTTGTCCGCAGTTCCTCTTCTGTTCGCTTGCGCTGCTCGACTTCCTTTTCTAAATTATCCACTGAGGTGAAAGATTTTTTCAAGGTGGCGGCCATGGTATTGCTTGCCTGTGCCAGGGCGGAAAGCTCGTCTGCACCCTCTAGAGCGATGCGATAATTAAGATTGCCAGCACCGATGATCTCGACCCCTCTTTGAAGTGTTGTGAGTCGTTGTGTCAGGGTTTTTCTGATAACAGCTGAATTGATAATGATGGCAAATGTGCCGCCAAGAAAGAAAAGCACAATGATAATTGCCCCGCTGTCCCGCGCGCTTTTTGACTTGGCTAGGGCTGATTCGTGCAGGCTGTTAATGTTATCGGTCAGAGTATAAGCTTTTAATAACACCTGGCTGATTTGTCGTAACTCTGCATCGTTGAAGCCGACCTTTGTATTCAAGTCCGTTTCCCGTTGGGTGTGATTCTCTACGAATTTTGTAAAACCGGAGTAGGTTGATTCAAAATTTTCTTGTGCGCTCTGGAGCAAAACTTGGTCTGCTTTTTGGTCGAAACGTGAATCAGCCTCAACCAGAAGGTCTCTGAGGGCTTCGGATTTAATGTACCACTGGGTTGTTGCCCGAGGTTCCTGATATAATAAATATTCATCCCGCAACAATATCCTCTCAAAGGCAACCTTCCGCATTTTATGGACCAGTTCCATGTCCTGGTCAGCAATAGATGTCGCCTGATAAGACCAGGCAAGGGAAAGCATGATGAGGATGACCGTGCTAAGGGAGATGAAGGCATTGAGGGTGAGCCTTGTCTTTATCTGCATGGTTTTGCTACTTCCTAGTGGACTATGCTGACAGCTACTGGTTTAACGACCTTGAGGCTTTCTATGTGGATATAGCTGAGATAATTTGGCATTTCTTTACCAGAGCTAAATTTATTCTTTAGTAACCATCTCGACTGATCCTCAAAATCCACCAGCAAGGCCTGATCCAGAGTCACCCTGAGGGTGATATCGTTCCACAATTCATCAAGAAGAGTTTTGTCTAAGTCGATAAATGCTGCCACCAGCCGCCTTGCTTCTTCGGCATGCTGTTGGGTAAAGGTCTCGGCTTTAATGAGTGCTCGCAGGAATTTCTTGATTGCTTCAGGATTTTTTTGCACATATTCCTGTGACCCGGCAACGCAGAACATTTCAGTGTAGATCGACTCTCCGAAAAATACGATGCCGTTTTCTCCAAGTCGTTTTTCAAGTTGTTTAACGGTGGGTTCAAAGGTTGCAACAGCGTCAACCGTTCCCTTATCGAGGGCAGCGGCCATTTCGTCGGGCTTCATGTCGATAAGTGTCACCTGCTTTCGCGTTACACCATTGGCAAGCAGCAGGGTGTCAATAAAAAAATCGGCGGTTGTGCCGAGTGTTACCCCGATATTTTTTCCTTTGAGGTCAGTTGGTTTGGTAATATTTTGATCCCGCCGTGCCACAACGGCTTCACTCTTGTTGGAGGACTGGATTGTCGCCAGAGCGGTTATCTTAGCCCCATTCATAACGGCAAAGACGAATGGCGTATCAGCCATGGTTGCGATGTCCGCCTTTCCGTCAAGAACCGCTTTGAGTGCAAGCTTGCCAAAGGCATGGGGCTGGAGCGTAACATTCAGCCCTTCTTCGGTAAAAAAACCTTTTGCCAGGGCAATGTGGACCAGAATAGCGTTGGGTGCGGTCGAATACGCCAGGGTGATTTTGTCGGGTGGACCGGTATGTTTGGGGGTGGGTTTACAGGTGGAGAGGGAAAGGATCGTGACTAATCCAAACGCGAAAAAGCTTGCCATTGTCAGCCATCTGTTCATGGACCAGCCCTCGAAATTATTCTTTTTTGTCAGTCTTTTTTAAGATCTTTTCTTTTTGTAGTATCGGTCAAAATGGAATGTGGTGTCAAGGATGCTTTGTGTTGAGTTCTGTTTGCTGTCCGGGATGAGAGAGCACGGGATCGCAGGCTGTCTGTCTGTTATCCCAAATAGTTACGGACAACAAGGAGACAATTCAACGACAAGGTCTAGGACGGGGAAATGAAAAAAAGTCATGCCGGGGCTTATGGTAAGCCCCGGCATGGCAGGTGAAACAGAGGCGTTACAACTTGCTGAGGATGTTTTGGGTTTCGGCGATCTCTTCCGCCGTGACGCTCCGGCGCAGGACCTCCATCTTTTGCATGGTTTCGGCAAAAAGGATGCCTTCGGCGGCGCTGATCCATTCCAGTTGCAGCCGTTCCGGTCGCAGGCCGATCTTCTCCATCTTTTTGTGGATGCGGGCCACCCGTTTCTCAGTCCAGTGGTTGGCGTCGATGTAGTGGCAGTCGCCGATATGGCAGCCGCTGACCAGAACTACGGGTGCCCCTTGACGGAATCCTTCCCAGATGAACTTTTCGTCCACCCGGCCCGAGCACATCACCCGGATAAGGTGGATATTGGCGGGGTACTGCAGGCGTGAGACCCCTGCGTAATCGGCACCGGCATAGGAACACCAGTTGCAGGCGAAGGCTAGAATCTTCTCTGCCGGGGCGATATCGAGCATGGAGTCCACCTGGCCCATGATCTGGGCATCGGTGAAGTGGTTCATGGTGATAGCATCAAATCGACATTCGGCTGAACAGGTGCCGCAGCCGGAGCAGGCTGCGGAATTAACCACTGCCGGTCGCTTGTTCTTCACATCCACCGTGATTGCATTGTAGGGGCAAACTTCGGCGCATTTGCCGCAGGCCTTACACTTCTCGGTGATGACCACCGAGGTGATCGGTTCGGTGCTGATCTCACCCTTGTGCATCAGGCGAATGGCCCGCATGGCGGCGGCCGAGGCCTGGGTGACGCTCTCCTTGATATCCTTGGGTCCCTCAGCGCAACCGGCATAGAAGATACCGCGGGTGGCGGCGTCAACCGGTTGCAGTTTGGGATGGGCCTCCAGATAAAAGCCGTCCGAGGTCAGCTGCAAGCCCATGATCTCCTGGAGCCGTTGGGTACTCGGAGCTGGTTTCATGCCTTGAGCAAGGACCAGCATGTCCAGTTCATGAAATTCCAGTTTGCCGGTGGCCGAATTCTCCACCGCGACCCGCAGGGATTTTTGGTCCATCTCCTCCACCGATCCGGGCAGGCCGCGGATGTACTGGGCACCCATGCGGCGGCTACGGGTGTACAGGTCCTCAAAGCCTTTGCCGAAGGCGCGGATATCGATGTAGAACACCTTGACCTCGACATCAGGATAGTGCTCCTTGATGATGAAGGTTGATTTGACCGTGTTCATACAGCAGACATTGGAACAATGGTGATTCCCCTTTTTGGCGGAACGCGAACCCACACACTGGATGAACCCGACTGATTTCGGATGCTCACGATCCGAGGGCCGGATCAGCGAGCCCTTGGTGGGACCGCTGGCATTGACCAGACGTTCGAACTCGAGACTGGTGAGCACATTGTCAAAACGGGTGTAGCCGTACTCGTCCATCTCTGTAGGATCATAGGGTTGCAGGCCGGTGGCGACGATGATGGTCCCGACCTCCTCGATAATTTCTTCATCCGACATGTGGAAATTGATACAGCCCTTGGCACAGACCTCGACACACTTTGAGCAGACCGCAGGATTGTGGCCCAGGCACTCCTTACTGTTAATCAGGTAGGCGGAGGGCACGGCCTGAGGAAAGGGCGAGTAGATCGCTTTGCGCGAGCCCAGGCCCATGTTGAATTCATCGGGTCGCAGCACCGGACAGACCTTGGCGCAATCACCGCAGGCGGTGCAACTGGTTTCGTCAACGTAGCGGGCCTTTTTGATAATTTTTACTTTGAAGTTGCCGACATAACCCTTTACATCAACAACTTCGCTCAACGTCAGTAATTTTATGCGTGGATGTCGACCGACATCCGTCATCCTAGGACCTAGGATTCAAATCGAGCAATCCATAGTGGGAAAGGTCTTGTCCAACTGCGCCATAACACCGCCGATGGAGGGGTTCTTTTCCACCAGGGTGACGTCGTAGCCGCTGTCAGCGAGGTCGAGCGCTGCCTGAATGCCGGCAATGCCGCCGCCAAGGACCAGAGTCTTTGCGGTCAGCGGCAGAATTTCTTCGGTCAGGGGTTCGAGATGCCGGACTCGGGCGATCGACATATTGACCAGGGTTTCCGCCTTGAGGGTGGCGTTCTCGCGGTCGTTCATATGCACCCAGCTGCACTGCTCCCGCAGGTTGGCCATGTCGAGCATGTAGGGATTCACTCCCACCGACTCCACCATCTTCTTGAAGGTCGACTCGTGTAAACGAGGCGAGCAGGAGGCGATCACCACCCGGTCGAGCTCGTTGTCGAGAATATCCTGCTTGATTTGCTGCTGTCCCGGCTCGGAACAGGCATAGACGATATCCTTCGAGATCACGACGCCCTCAGTGTGTGCGGCTCCCTCGGCAACCCTTTGACAGTCGACTGTCTGGGCAATATTAAGCCCGCAATGGCAGACATACACACCGATGCGGGGTTCAGCATCACCGAGTGCGGAGGTTTTTGCGGGTGTGAATTTTGACATGCTCGTTCTCCAAATAGCTGTTTAGGCAGTAGCTGTTTAGGCTGTAGATATTTAGGTTTCCCCTTAAAGTCCACAGCCTCTTACTCATTCCCAGCGGATGGTCTGGGCGATAATACTGGTAAGGTCCATCATCTCGACACTGAGCTGCTCGCGTCGGAAGGGGTCTTCCATGGCGCACTTGAGGTGTATCTGGCACTTGGGGCAAGCGGTGATTAACAGATCGCTGCCGGTGGCCTGCACCTGTTCCAGCCGTTTGACCTGCATGGCCTTGCTGAAACTGTCGCAGCCGATCCAGGCGCTGTTGCCACAGCAGATCGCCGCCCCGCCTGATTCCTTCATTTCTTCGAACTTGAGCGGTTTTAATCGCTGCAGCAGCTTGCGAGGCAGCTCAACTCGGTTTTCCAGACGGCCGAGCCGGCAGGAATCCTGGAACGTGATGTTCCGATCCAGCGGCTTGAAACCGACCGCGCCTTTGTCAATCTGCTCTTCAAGGAAATCGTAGATATGCACCACTTTAAAATTGATGGGGAGACCCTGGGACGCATAGGTGGTGTGCAGGGTCATGAAACATTCCGGGCAGGCCGTGATCACGGTTTCGATACCGAGTTTGTTGAGCTGGTCGATGTTGAGGCGGGAGATACGCTCAAAATTCTCCTTGTCTCCGGACCAGAGCAGATCATGGCCGCAGCAGCGCTCATCCGAGAGGAGACGAGGGGTGACGTCGAAAAAGTTCAAGAGGCGCAGGCTGTCAATCAGGATCTTTTCCGTTTGCACATCTGAGTGTTTACTGAAAAAGATGTCGTAATAGGGGGCGCAGCCGCCAAAGAACAAGGTGGTGCTCTCCGGATCGGTGCGAATGTCCGTGGGCAGATCGGTCCAGCGTTTGGGTTGGATCGCCGGTGAGGTCATGGAGCGCTGCAGCGAGTGAAAGAAGCCGCCGTGGGTTTCCTGGCCCGGCAGTTCGTTCTGGCGATAAAAGCTGCGCAGATCTTTGATGAACTCGGGAAAATTGACAGCTGACGGGCAGCGGTTGTAGCAGAGGCCGCAGGTCAGGCAAGACCATACATTCTCCTGAACGCCAGGTGTATGGAGACCGCCGGCAATGACCGAGGCAGCAATGGCCCGGGGTGAGAAGGGTTTGCCGATCAGGGCGAGAGGGCAGGCGGAGGAGCATTTGCCGCAGTCCTGGCAGGCATAAATATCGTGGGTGGCGATCAGCTGCTGTAGGTCTTTTTTGCGAGTGTCCTCAACCGGAGCCGGAAGTAAGGGCGCGGCTTCGATGCCTGTATGACCAAGCGTTCGGATCTCGGCACTAAAGGCCTGGAGAAAGTTCAGCATTGCCTCCGATTGTTCAGGGAGGAAACCGACAAAGCGCAGCCGTTCCCGGCCCAGGCCCATGATGTCGAGGATGCGGCCCAGGTCCTGGGTGTTGCGTTGGGAGGTGGCGGTGCCGCTGCCGTAGCGACAGGTTCCCGGTTCACAGCCCACCAGGGCGACCCCGTCTGCGCCTTTGGCAAAGGCTTTGAGCAGCAGGGCGCGGTCGATGCGGCCAGTGCAGGGGGTACGGACCATCTGGATCTCGTCCGGGATGGCTTGCCGCTGGTCCTGGAGGGTCTGGAAGGCAGCATGCGCTCCCCAGTTGCACAGGAAGAGGAGTATTTTCACGTTGCTGTCGCTTACGGTTTGCTTATTCATGGACACTGTCTCTGGTGAGGAGTTCCTCGAGCGCCTGCTCGAGATAGACCCGGCTCCGGTAGGGGCTGTCGGCGGCGCTGGTCGGGCAGACCGAGATGCAGTTACCGCATCCCTTGCAAAGGGCTTCGTCGACGATGGCGTGCCAGCCGTTGATGTCGTTGGGTTGCAGGGTTACCGCATGGTAGAGGCAGACATCGGCGCAACGGCCGCAACCCCGGCACATTTTTTCGTTGATGGCTGCGGTGAAGCCCTTGGATTGCCGGGGTCCACGCGGCATGGCCGCTGCTACCATCATGGCCGCTGCCGTGCCTTTTTTGAGTTTGGAGACATTGATGGCAGTCGGCTCGGCCAGGAAGAGGCCCGGCACCGAGGTGGCGCATGGATAGGCAAAGGGGATGCCGGCAACGCCTCGTTGCTGGACCGGTGATTCGACCGTGCAACTCGGCAACCCTTCCTGGTGGGTATAGGCAATGCGTCGCCGCGCCTTTTCACCGAGAATGACTGTCCCGGCCCGCAGCACCTGGCTGCGGCCTTCGGATTCGATCAGGATCTGGAAATCGCCGATGGTGCCGCTGATGCCTTTGACGTTCCAATCCGGAAAATTATGGATGTTGGCATGTTCGACCTGGTCTTTTAACGGTTGCTCGGCCGTGCCGAAACGAAAGACCTCGTGGTCCGAATCAGCCAGGGTCAGAGCGCTGTTGAGGGTAGCCTGCGAATTACCGATTACAGCGGCGGCAAAGTTGTAATTGCGGTCAACGGCCAGCATGGGTTGCAGGCTCAGCGTGCGTTTGATCGAGCGGTGCAGCAAGCCCTTGAACCGCTGCAGTGCCAGCTCTGGATTGCTGACGACCAGGCGCAGGATCTCGCCGCGCAAGTTGCAGGTTTCGACCATGGATCGGCTGATGCCGGTGCCGTAGAAGAGGTTGCTTTTCAAACGGCTGCGCTGATCGGTGCAGGAGCTGCAGACAAAGTTGAGCGGACAGCAGACGCAGGAGGCCAGCACGATGCGGGTGATGCCCTTTTCACGCACCGCCCGAATGATAGCTGACGAGCCTTCCTTGACGCAGGCCGAGTCCATGGCTTCGATGTGGACGATGGTTGGGTCGGCGGCAGCCAGCTGGTCCAGGGTGTCGGTCATGCCATCGAGCCAGCCAAAACTGTCGTTGCAACGACAGACAAAGACCCCGATGCGGATTTCGGGGGAGAGGCCGGCATCCGGGATGGAGAAAGCCAGCCCGTGGCCTTTAGTCTTCCGGGAAGCGCCGCCCAACAGCAGCATAGCCCGGGCAGCGGCGTCGAACCCCCTGACAATCATGTCGTTGACATCCGGTCGGGCCGCTTTGGGGCCATAGGCTCGGATGATATCATCGCCTTTGATGTTGGGGGCTATGGCCGGGTCAGCAACGATCACGGCCCCGCATTGCTCGACGATTTCCTCTTTTTCCTGGAAATGATCGATGGCTTTCAGCGCCCCGCAGGCGGCCACGCACTCAAAACACTCGGAACAAACCCCGCATTGCAGGCAGCGGCTCGCCTCGGCAGCCATCTGCAGGCGGTTGAAGCCAAGCGCCACCTCATGAAAATCCGTTTTACGCAGGTCTGCCTGCCGCTCAGCCATAAGAGCCCGCGATTGTTTGGGCAGGTCGTCGGGAATGCAGCGGAACTCTCTGGCAGCAGGGCGGGAGGCTGGGCTGAGTGTTTCGATACCGGTCAGGTCCGCATGGATAGTCTCAGCAACCTTGCGACCCGAGGCCATAGCCCTGACCACAGAAGAGGGCCCAGAAACCACGTCGCCGGCCGCATAGATACGGGGGTTCGAGGTGCGCATCAACTCGTCGGTCTCGACAAAGCCGCGCTCACTGACCTTCAGGCGGCCACCAAAGCTTTCTTTGGTGAAGCCGCCGACTTGACCGATGGCGACAAAGGCTCGGTCAAAGGCTAGCGTAAAGGGTTGCTGCCCCTCCACGAGCACTGGCCAGGCGATGCCGCGTGCATCGGGGGTGCCAGGCTTGGTGCGCATGCATTCAAGTTGTTTGAATTTTTTGATATCGTTTTTGCCCCGGAAGGCCACCACCTGGGTGGTGTCGATGATGGTGATGCCTTCTTCAATAGCCTCGCGGACCTCGTCCGGGTCGGCTGGGATATTATCGGCACCGAACCAGGAAATGATGCTCACCTTGGCCCCCATGCGGGCCAGGGTCCGGGCCAGGTCAAAGGCGGCGTTGCCGTCGCCGACCACGGCTACCTTTTCGGGCAGATGGGTGAGGTTTTCCCAATGGCGGCGGGACAGAAAGGCAAGGCAGCCCTCGATTCCCTCCAGGTCTTCGCCAGCAACGCCCATCTTGCGGTCGTGCCAGGTGCCGGTGCCGAGGATCACGCCTTGAAACTCGCGGGTCAAACGGTCAAGGTCTGAGGTTAGGTCGATTGCATGCTGGGTTACAAAGGTGACTCCCATCCGTTCGATGAGGCCGATCTCCCTGTCCAGAATGGCAGGTGGTAACCGGTGCTGGCCTATGCCGTAGCGGAGAAGGCCACCGATCTCTCGTTCTTTCTCAAAGACGGTGACACCGTAGCCTTTCCTGGCCAGATCAGCTGCTGCGGCGATGCCGGCCGGGCCGGAACCGATGACCGCGATTTTTTCTGGACGGGTTGCCTCCAGTTTGGCAGCGATTGCCTTGCCAGCTGCCTCTTGTCGGGCTGCATCAGCGCCCTCGTAATCGGCGAGAAACCGCTTGATGGCTCGGATCGAGACCGGATCATCGACGTCGCCTCGACGGCAGGATTCTTCACAGGGGTGTGTGCAGACTCGGCCGCAGATTCCCGGCAGGACGTTATCCCGGCGGATCAAAGCCAGTGCTTCGTCATATTTGCCTTGTGCCGCTAGGGCGATATACCCTTGAGCATTGACCCCAAGCGGACAGTTTTCCTGGCAGAGCGGCTGTTTGCGCTTGTCGATGTAGGGACGTCCAGGCAGGCTGGTCCGGGCGTTTGAGCGCAACGCCTTGCCGTTTTTCGGGGTGTCGACCGGGCAGGCAGCCACGCATTTGCCGCACAGCGTACAGCGGTCGGGATCGATAAAGGTCTGTTCCTGGTCGATACGTACACTGAAACCCTGAGCGGTGTGCTTGATCGAGGTGATCCGGGCGGGCAGCAGGGTGCGGACAGAGCTGTTGCGCATGATCCGGATCAATCCGGGCCGATGGGCATGGTTGAAGGTCAGGCCCGAGGGCAGACGGTATTCTTCGGCGGAAAGTTTCAGGTCAAGGTCGGGGGAGCTGTCAATCAGAGTCACCGGGATGCCCATCTCGCCCAGTTTGTTGGCGGCGGCGATGCCTTCCGGGGTAGCGCCGGCAACAATCACCCGGTAGAGGCGTTCTTTTTGTCGTGTCATTGTGCCAATGCTCCTGTCTGGCCTGCAGCCCGCTTTTCCCGGCCCTTGAGGGTGGAAAGGCCGTAGTCGAATCCCTTGTTGTAGGCCTCGATGTTCCGCGCCTCGGTTCCCTTGGGTACCGACTGGACGATGGTCGCCAGCGCTGCCTCGGTGGAAACCGCCTGCGTTATGGCGGTGCAGAAGCCGATCATGATGATGTTGGCCATCATCTTGTTGCCAAGGTTTTCTGCCATACGGGTCGCGGAAATGGCAAAGTGATCGCAGGGGGCATCAAGTGGATTGACCAGATCCTGGTCGACCAGGAGGATGGAATCAGGGGCCAAAGCCGAAACGAATTTGTCATATCCAGCCTGGGACATGGCCACCAGGATATGGGGTTTATTGACATAGGGGTAGTGGATCGGCTTATCCGATATGATGACCTGGGCGTTGCAGGCGCCGCCGCGTGATTCCGGACCGTAGGCCTGCACCAGGGTGCTTTCCTTGCTGTCGCCGAGCGACGCCGACATCCCGAGGATGCGACCGGCGAGGATAATGCCCTGGCCGCCGAATCCGGTGACAATGATCTCGGTCTGGTTGTTTTTCGTTGGTTTGCTCATGGTTGTGGTCGTTACCGAAACGTAAGGGAATGTTAATTGATCAGTCGTCGCTGCAGGGACGGTGGAGTTCGGTGTAGCGGTCGTCGCAGGTGGAGCGGTCGATGTGGATGAACTTACCGATGACCACGCCCTTCTCGAAATCGATATCGGCCCTAGCCGGATCGGCGCCGTTCTTGATGATGGTCCGATCCTGGTAAAGCTTGAGGGTGTCGAGCGGTTTTTCTTTGTTGCGGCGGCCGTAATTGACCGGACAGGGGGAGAGAACCTCGATGAATGAGAACCCTTTGTGGACAATGGCTTCATTGATGGCCGTGGTCAGGTCCCGGGTCTGGAGGATGGTCCAGCGAGCGACATAGGATGCACCGGCAGCATAGGCCAGCAGCGGCAGGTTGAAGGGCGCATCCGGGTTGCCGAGTGGGGTGGTGGTCGACTTCGCCTTGTTGGGGGTGGTCGCCGCACATTGGCCACCGGTCATGCCATAGGTCAGGTTGTTGACGCAGATCACGGTCAGGTCCATGTTGCGTCGGGCCGCATGGATGAAGTGGTTGCCGCCAATGGCAAAGAGGTCGCCGTCACCGGAGAACACAATTACCTTCAGCTTCGGGTTGGCCATCTTGATGCCGGTGGCAAAAGGGATGGCACGGCCGTGGGTAGTGTGGAAGCTGTCGAGCTTAATGTAGCCTGCGCCGCGTGCCGAGCAGCCGATACCTGAGACCATGGTGAACTCGTTGTACGGAATGCCGGTGGCCTTGATCGCGCTGAGGCAGGAGGAGAAGGCCGTACCGATGCCGCAGCCCGGACACCAGATGTGAGGGATGCGCTCGGTGCGGATCAGGTCGTCGAGCGGATGCTCTGGTTGCTTGGCCAGCTTTTTCGGATTGGTGGTCATAATGTAAAATTCTCCTGAATGCAGGCAATCACCTTGTCCGGGTGGATGATTTTACCGCCGGCGCTACCAACGAGAAAGGCCGGGGCCTTGCCGCCCGCGCATCGCTCGACTTCGTAGTGGATCTGGCCGAGATTGATCTCCACGGTGATAAATCCTTTTACCCGGCCAGCGATCTCACGGATCATCGCCTCCGGAAAGGGCCAGACCGTCACCAGGCGCAGCAGGCCTGCTTTGTAGCCCATTTCCCGGGCCAGATCGACTGCAGCCAGTCCGGTGCGTACTGAGATGCCGTAGCTGACGATAACAATCTCGGCATCCTCCATGCGGTAGCTCTCGGTTTCGATGATATCGTCGAGGTTGTTCTGGATCTTGCCTTTGATCCGATCCATCATCTGTTCCTGGGCTTCAACGTTCATGGCCGGATAGCCGCGTTCGTCGTGGGTCAGGCCGGTGACATGAATATTGTAGCCGTCGCCGATGGCTGGCATGGGGGCCACTCCGTTGGGGCCGGGTTCGTAGAGTTTGAACCGGTCTTTGCGTCCGGTGGGCTTGGGCCGCGAAACCAGATGGATTTTGTCCGCCTCGGGGATGACCACCTTTTCGCTCATGTGGCCGACGATCTCATCGGCCATGACCAATACGGGCACCCGGTATTTTTCGCTGAGGTTGAAGGCGCGGATAGTCTGGTAAAAACAGTCCTGCGGTGACGAGGGGGCCAGGGCAATCAGTTCGTAGTCGCCGTGTGAACCCCAGCGAGCCTGCATCATGTCGCCCTGGCCGGTCATGGTGGGCAAGCCGGTGGAAGGGCCGGTTCGTTGCACATTGACAATCACGCAAGGTGTCTCGGTACAGACCGCTAAGCCTAGATTTTCCATCATCAGGCTGAAGCCGGGGCCGGAGGTGGCGGTCATGCTTTTTACCCCGGTCCAGGCGGCACCGAGTATCGAAGCAATGGCCGCGATCTCGTCTTCCATCTGGATAAAGGTGCCGCCGATATCGGGTAGCCGCTCGGCCATGTGTTCGGCGATCTCGGTAGCCGGGGTGATCGGATAGGCGCCGAAAAACAGGCAGCCCGCCGCAATCGCGCCTTCAGCGCAGGCGATATCGCCGGTGATATAGTGTTCGCCGGTCAGCACTGCTGGTTTCATAAAAGGGGTCCTTGCTTTCGGGGAAAGAGAGTTATTTCTGGACAGTCGCTGCCGGGAATTCCACCGAATAGATGGCGAACTCGGGGCATATGATTTCGCAGTAATGGCAGTTGACGCATTCGTCGGGCTTCGTTGCCACCGGCGGGTGGTAGCCTTTGCGGTTGAACTTGTCGGAGAAGTGGAGGATGTCCTTGGGGCAGAATTCGATGCAGTAGCCGCATCCTTTGCACCGGTCGTCGATGATGCAGACCATTCCCCTGATTACCTGAATCTCCTGTGCATCCAGAGGTACTCGCCAAAAAGCCATATGAACTTACCTGTGAGGGGTAAAGATTGCGTAAGTGTGAACACTGAGGCTTAGAAAAAGTTCAGCACGAACAAGCAGGGGTAAAACACCCGTCCACCTTGCGAAGTCTCGAATAAACTGAAAAAATGAGCAAGTGTCAAGCGACAATCCGGAGGTGCTGAGAAAAAACCGAGACGCTGGTGGTTTTTTTGCGACACTGTCTCCGTTTTTTTTGGTAATGAGGCCTCATCGGTTGTAATGGAGCCAATTGTTGGCAGGGTTGATTACAAGTGCAGCGAAATAATATCTGCTTCCGGTTTAAGGTTAGTTGGAACACGTATTAATCTTTCGAGTTCCGCTAGGGTTTCGATGGCTATCGCAATCACCCTTCAACCAGAACGTTCCCACCGTCGCCAAACAAAAAACATATGTCAGGCATAATCAGAGTGTTGCAATTTCTGGGGAGCTGTATATACTGACACGAAAATAACAGATATCGTGTTTTTGTTAATTAAAAAATACGACTCAAGGAGGCTTGCATGTTATTTCCTATCTCTGGTGTTACCGTCGACCCCTGGATACCTCCGCTGGTTGCCTTTGTGGTCTCCTTTTTCACCTCCATGGGCGGAATTTCAGGTGCTTTTCTTCTCCTGCCGTTCCAGATGTCCTTTCTCGGCTATACCAATCCCTCGGTGAGTTCCACCAATCAGCTGTACAATATCGTTGCTATCCCTTCCGGGGTCTACAGGTATTGCAAGGAAGGGAGGATGGTGTGGCCGCTGGTCTGGAGCGTTGTTTTAGGTACATTGCCGGGCGTGCTCATCGGTGCGTTTGTCCGGGTTACTTCCTTGCGCGACCCCAGGAATTTTAAATTATTTGCCGCAGCCGTTATCCTCTACATCGGCATCAAGATGATACGGGATCTGCTCAAAAAAAGCGTTGGCAACTCCGCGGCACCGGCCGGTCCGCTCAATGCGACCTTCGGCAATCCGGCAGCAACGGTCAGCATCACCCACCGCAATCTGCGGCGGTTCGGCTTTACCTTCCAGGGAGAATCCTACGATGTTTCGGTAGTCGGGATTTTTATCCTCTGTTTCATCGTTGGGATTGTGGGGGGGATTTACGGGATCGGGGGTGGGGCGATTATTGCCCCCTTTCTTGTGACTTTTTTCGGATTACCGGTCTACACCGTCGCCGGGGCAGCTTTGATGGGCACTTTTGTCACTTCGGTGGCCGGAGTGGCTTTCTATTCAGCTCTTGCACCCTTCTATCCACAGGTGTCAGTAGCCCCGGATTGGCTTCTTGGAATTCTCTTTGGTGTGGGCGGCATGGGAGGGATGTATCTGGGGGCGCGCTGTCAAAAATTCGTTCCCGCCAAAGTAATCAAATGGATGCTGGTCTGTATAATGATCTCCACCGCCATCAAGTATGTGGTGGATTATTTTAAGTAACGGTTCAGGCGTTTAGGCTGTAGAGGTTAAAGCCTACAGCCTAAACACCACCACCTCTCACGGTTCGGAAAATAGTCTCTTCACCATTGCCGGGATAGTGCCCTTGGGGATCAGGGTATGGTTTTTGCCCACCTCATATAGGCCGAACCACTGCTCCGGGTCATCCGGGTCATGCCGTCGGGTACCCTCTAGGTCTTTGGCGGTCTTCCACCACTCATCCTGTAATTCGAAAAAAACCAATCCACAGAAATTTTCACGACCCTTCGCTGTACGCATATCCTGCCATACCGATTGCAAGGTTGATGGCACATCCTCGACCTTATGGCCGCCGAATCCTGGTATCCAAGGCTTGGGGGCAATCGGTGAAGTCGATAGCCCCACCTGGGTGACCAAGATGGGTTTTTGCATTTCAGCGGCCAATTGCTCAAGGTAGCCCTGATACGTGGTGCCGGTTACAGAACCGGGCGGCGAGGTGTGGACCCCGTTGGCATAGGTGTAGATGTTCATGCAGACCAGATCGCCCATGTCCGGAACCAGGAGGCTTTCCTGGCTGACCTCCAGATCCGGACGGTTCGCTATCGGGCCGATATGGGTCCAACTGGTGTGGCAGTAAAGGTGGCGGCGGCCATACCGGGTCAGCTCGTAGTCCATGGCCTCATCGACCAGTTTGGCCATGGCCACTTCGGTAGGGGTGCGGTTGGTCACACTCAGGTGCTTGCCTTTATATGCAGTCACCTCGGGGTGGCGGGCGTCAGTGGAGATGACGCATTTTGCCTGCAGCTCATCACCGATGGAAAAAAGAACCAGACGATCCGGCCGTCCGACCTTGTAGGTATGGTCGATGACGTCTTTGATATCTTTAAGTGTTTTTTCCTGGAAGGCAGGAGCGAGGAAATCCTCTTCGTAGGCCCAGACCCAAACATCCTGGCTGTAGACAAAGTCGGTTGCATCGAGAGCTGTAAAGAAGTTAGACGGCATGAACCGGGGAAAGACATGGATATAGTTACTGCCCAGGTCTTTGATCAGGCCCAGGTGCGTAGGGTAGCGGTCGTCATTGCCTGGTGGCATCAGCAATACCGGAGTTTCTCCAGGTAAAAAGGGCGAATAGCCCATACCTCTGAAAAAGACCGGTTTTTCCGGCTGCGTCAGGTCGATCAGCGTTTTGCCACGCACGATAAAGCGGTTGGGACTGGGGGTTTCTGGGTTGATGCTGACGGTTTTCGTGCCCTTTGTCGTCGTTTGAGCAGTCGCCAGCAGCGGTAAGGCAAGCAGGAAGGGAAGGACCAGGGTCGCTAATTTTTTAATCATGAAGTTGCATGTGGTAAAAGGGTTGGTTTTTTGGTGCAATCGGATGCGAGGGTGGCCAAATGTGGCCACGTACCCATATCATCCAACCAAGAAGATATGCAAGGTTTTCGGCGTGCCTATTCAGATCTGCTGGTCATCGACCCGGCATTTTTCAATCATCCAGCACTTTTCTGATCAGTGTTGCAAGAGTTCTTTTGGTGAAAGGTTTTAAGGCGTATCCTTTGATGCCCATTTCAAGAACCTGTTCTTCTGTGATAATACTGCTGTACCCAGTGCAGAGAATCATCGGCAGGTCAGGCCGTATACGCAGCATCTGTTGGGCCAGATCACTGCCTGTCATGCCCGGCATAGTCTGATCGGTGATCACCAAATCGAAGCGGTCCGGCTGGTGCTGAAAGTCGGCCAAGGCTTCAAGGCTGCTAGTGTGCACGGTTATCGTATACCCCAATTGCTCAAGTATTGATTTGCCCATCTCCGCCAGTAACTTCTCATCATCAATGAGCAGGAGCGATTCATTGCCTCCGGTAATCTCCTGTTCGCGACTGGTCTCAATCGCACCCTTTTTATACATAACAGGGAGGAAGACGTGAAAGGTGGAGCCCTTTTCAAGTTCGCTCTCGCAGGTGATGAACCCACTATAACTTTTAACGATGCCATGCACGATGGCCAACCCCATGCCGGTACCTTTGCCTACGTTCTTGGTGGTAAAATAGGGTTCAAAGATTTTGTTTAGTATTTCTGGTTGAATGCCTTGGCCTGAATCGCTGACAGTGAGCTCGACAAACCTGCCGGGGTGTATACCCGGATGATGGAGGATATCCTGCCGGGAGAATACGCAGTCTTTGAGCACAATCTCGAGGGTGCCACCGTGCTGCTCCATGGCGTGGAATGCATTCGTGCACAGATTGATCACGATTTGTTGCATCTGGGTTGGATTGCCGAGAATGTGATTGGTAGCAGAATTGATATTTTGTTTAATGGTAATAGTCGACGGCAGTGATGGGCGCAGGAAATTGACGGCTTCCTTGACAACATGGCCAATATTCACCGGTACCCGATCGATGTCAGTCTGGCGGCTGAAAGTAAGAATCTGCTTGACCAAAGCGGCGGCACGGTTACCGGCTTCTAATACTTTGTTCAAGCTTTTGACGATAAACGTTTCTGTGGGGTTGGTGGCATCCCGAGCTATCTCGGCATAGCCGATAATCGCTCCGAGAATATTGTTGAAATCGTGGGCTATACCGCCTGCCAGGGTCCCGATAGCCTCCATTTTTTGCGCCTGAATCAATTGCGCCTGTAGCTTCTTCTTTTCCTCCTTAGCCTGCATGCCTTCGGTAATGTCTCGGGAAAAGAGGGCTATCTGGACGACCTCACCTTGCGTATCCATAACGGGAAAGAGGCGGATCCGGTAGTGCTTCTCGTTACGTGCTTCATCATAATGGATCAGCGATTTATTGGTGAGAATCTGGTCAATAGCCTGTCGGCGTACTTTGGCAGCTTCTGTGGGCAGAAAATCAAAGAGGTTTTGTCCCAGCATGGCACTTTTGTCTATATTGCGACGACACGCCGTGTTCGCGTTTAGATCGAGAATCATGCCATTAGGTTCAAGCAGAATCACTGCGTCATCCGTAGCGTTGAAAAGGGCTTCGAGTCGAGAGAGGCTCGTTTTGAGTTTTCTCTCTGTCTGTTTATTGTCGGTAATGTCTCGAATGCTCTCAATTGCGCCAATGATTCTGCCCGTCTGGCCGCGCAGTGGCGAGGCCTTGGCAAAAACCCATGCGCCTTTGCCACCGTAAAGAGCTTTGGCAAAAACCTCCGTTGAGAGGGCCTCACCTTCGCGGGTGATGAAAGGATACAGGGCCTTGATTTCCTGGTTGTCCTCAAAAATTAAATCAATAAGCTGTTGTCGTGCTTCGCCATAAAACGGGATCGCGTAGGCATAATCGCCTTTGCCGATCATCTTTGCAGCTGGTATTCCTGTTATTATTTCCAGGGCTTTGTTCCAGAGGATGACGCGTCCGTCCCTGTCAACGGCCAGGGTTGGGTCGGGCAGAAATGCAATGATATCCGCCAGACGCTTGCGCTCTATCAGTAAGTCTTCCTCTGCCTGTTTGCGCATCAGTGCTGTTCCGATGTGCGATGCGATGCTTTCCAGGAGCTCAATCGAGTTGAGGGTGAAACAGTTCTTGCGCTGGTCGCCGAAATGGATCAGTCCGACAATTCGTTCTTTATTGCGAATAGGCACCAGCGCAAAGGAGGCATACTCGTGGTGTATGCATTGGTTGCGTGGTTGGAACCGGGGCTCCTCCTCTGCGGGGATGTCCAATAGTTGGAATGAATCGTTTGTCCAGAAGCTGCCGCCTGCTGTGAAGAGGGGGCTGGTCGAGTCGGTCTTTCCGGAAATGACTAATCCGCAGGTGCATTCCAGGATAATGTTGCCGGCTTCGTCATGGCAGACTCCGCCCTCTGTTGTCCGTCCCAACAACGAGTTTTCCGTCAGTAAAAAATTCTGAGGAAACCCTCGCTGGGCGAAAAACGGGAAATCCTCCCCCTCTTGCAGGCGAATGCCCACGGCATCGCATCCGGTTCGTAATATTAATATGTCGATAACTCGCTGGATGGATTCGGACAATCCAAAAGGATCATTGAGAACCTGCAGGATATCCCGGGCCATTTCCCTATAGGCTCTGGCCTGCAAGCGCTCGGTGATCTTATGGGAAAAACCCGTCGTGCCAATCACCTTGCCGTGCTTGTCTATAATGGGGGTTTTATAGGTCTCGAACCATACAAATTTACCGTTGTCGAAGATAGGTTCTTCAATCACGTAAGGTTGCTGTGATTGTATGACCTTAGCATCGTCAGCAATGTATTTTTCAGCCTGTTCCAAGGGCCATGCATCGAGATCAGTCTTGCCGATCAGGAGTTCAGGGTTCTCCAGGCCACACGATTGGGCAAAGGCCGAATTGACGGAAAGGTACCTGCCCTCCCTGTCTTTGAGCCATAAGAGACCGGGTTGGTTTTCGATAATAGCTGAGAGGTAGGACTCGCGCTGGCGCAATGCTTCTTCGATCTGCTTGCGCTCGGAGATGTCATGGAAAATGCAGTGGGTTTGTAGAAAACGGCCCTCGGTATCTTTGACGATCTTGCCATCAAAAGAGGTCAAGAGGGTGGAGCCATCTTTTTTGACCATCTCGAACTCGACGCCGAGCGTTTCGCCGATCGCTTTGAACCGGGGAAAGTACGCATTGAAATGGTCCTGCCATTCTGGGGGTAAATAGGCACTAAAATTACTGCCGATGGCCTCATCGTGCGTGTAGCCGAGTTTATCCAGCCAGGTCTGGTTCATTGCTATGAGGCAACCGTTTTCATCGAGAGACTGGTACGCGAAGGGTGCTTTTTCATAAAGTTGCTTCAGGTGCTCATGGGCTGTTCGGTGTTGTACCTCTCGTGCTGCCATCTTTTCCAGTTCAGCAATCCGTTTTTTAAGGAATGCGATTTCGGTGAAATCGGTGTTCGTTTGCTCGTCCATAAACTACTCTCTGCAAGTATGTCAGATTAAGAAATTTTTATGGTTAACTAAAATAGTAATCAGGTGTGTTCGGCTAGGTCTTCATCAGATAAAGGGAAAAGGGCCTGGAAACTGCTGCCTTTTCTTGTTGCACCCGTCACGGCAATTGCACCGTTGTACGTTTTCATAATCCCCAGCACTATCGGCAGGCCGAGACCCCGGCCGGTAAACTTATGGGAGAAAAATGGATCAAAGAGTTTTTCGATATCTTCCTCGGCAATCCCACAACCCGTATCTTTCACTTCCAGGCTTATATAGGAGATGTGTTGTGGTTGCCACCCGATGGGGAAAAAGTGGGTTGCGGAGTAGAGTTCCCCCGGAGAAATCGTTTTGACGGTTATTTCAATGGTTCCTTGATGATCACCAATCGCCTCCCAGGCATTCGTGACCAGGTTGGTGAACACCTGCTGGATCTGCCCTGCATTTGCTCGGAGAGTAGGGCCAGGAGAAGGCAGGTTGGTTGCAAAGGCCAACTTTTTTGGGGCTGAGGCCTGAAGCAGAGACAGGCTTTGCAGGCAGGCTTCGGACAGGTCCAGGTGGATGCGCTTGCCGGTCACTTGACCAAGGTAGGTGCGCATCTTGCTGCTGATCTCCGCGGCCTTCAGAGTTGCCTGCATGGCGTGCGTCAGTGTTATGGATGGTTCCGTGCCGGGCAGTCGGTCGTCAATGGCCATCTCAAGGTTGCCGATCACGATACCGAGTTGATTGTTGAAATGATGGGCAATGGCTCCGGCCATCATGCCGAGACTTTCCGCCTTCTGCAGTTGCCGGTTTTCGTCCTCGAGCTTTGCATTCTCCTTCTCGACACGTTTCCGTTCGGATATATCACGGACGACAAAGACCATGCTGACGGGTTGTTCGTTGGCGCCGCAGATGAACTCGCCTTTTGCCTCGAAGGTAAAGGTGCTGCCATCAGCACGCAACCCCTGAAATTCAGCGGGGTTAGGTGATTGGCCTTGGAACAGCAGCGCTATCTCTGCCAATGCCCGGTCACGCTCCTGGGGGACAATAAAATCGGTGACGACCTTCCCCAGCAACTGCTCCTGCCTGTCATAACCGAACATGGTCAAGCCCGCCGGGGAGACCATGAGAATTCGTCCCTCCAGATCCGTGATGGTGATGTCGTCAGGGCAGGCATGGAGAATGGATCGATAGCGCGCCTCGCTCTCTCTTAACTCCGCCGTCCGTGCCCCCACCCGTTGCTCCAGGGATTCATTGCTCTGGCGTACAGTATTGAACTGTTCCGTCAGTGAATCGCTCATCGCTCTGAAATTTTCGACCAGATGATTTGCTTCTTTGATGCCGCTTTCAGGCCAGGCAATCATTTGCCCATCCGTCGCCAATTTGATTGGCAGCTGATAGGTGATCAGGCGGAGTTTTTCGAGAGTGACTAGAGACCAGCGGCTGATCATTTCAGCCAGCGCCAGCGCTCCGAGAAGAATAAAGAACAGCAGGGTCAGTTTTCCGGAATATTCATGAAAGAGCAATTTTTGGAAAGGCACCACCGGTTGTTCCAGGATCAGTTTCCATTCTGCTAGTTCGCCTAAGGCTATTTCAGCGACATAGACCGATTTTTTCCAGCGATCTGCAGTGGCGGTGTTGGGCGGCACAACCGGCATCCACTGGCTGACCTCTTCATCAAGGCGATGAAGCGTCCCTTGGTCGCGAGTTAAGGGTTTCATGACGGTTTGGTCGGTGCGGTTGGACATAATGACATTGCCGTTTTTATCCAGCAGTGTGTAGAGAGAGTCATGTCGATCCAGGCTGATATCGAGATACTCCCGAATTTGCTCCAGGCTTAAAACGCCGATGACATAGCCGCTGTATTTATGTTGAATGACAACCGGAGCCAGAATCGATACTATTGGCTTGGGTGGGCCGACTCTCGCCGTGACAACTTCTGAGAGCATCGGTTTGAGCGTCTTTTCGAGCACCGGAATGAAGGGGCGATCAGTGAAATTTTTACCAATGTTGACTTGTCCCAGCTCGTCAAGCAAAGGGTAGGAGGCGGTAATGGTCGCGTCTCTGTCGAGCAGTGCAGTACGGTGAAAGTTGATATCTGAATTCTTCGCCTGTTCCAGAAAAGGTTGCATCTCAAGCGGCGTTCGCGTAGCAGCCATCTCCGCCAGATTGATTATGGCTGTTTTTCTGTTGACTACCCAGGTTCTCAATCTGTCACGTACGTGCTTACTGTCTTGAATCAGGGTGGTGCGGATATTGCGGTCGGTTTGGATAAAATCGTTTCTACTCTCAATCGCCAGCATGAGCAGCCCCGGGCATAAGACAAAAAAAGCCAGCAGGTTGTAGGCAAGATCACGGAATGAGGTCTGGGTGGAGCGCGACCAGAGTGCAAAGCTCGAATAGAGCAGGCGGGCGAGCAGGGCATTGGCTATGCCGTTCACCGCCATTTTGGTTAGGAGAAAATTGGCATCACTGCCGAAAGGAATGTGTCTGGCGAGGTGGTAGATGAGATAGGCCAGCGGTATGCCGATGATGAGCCAATAGAGCATGTCGGCCAGCATCATCCCAATTTTGTGGCGTTGCATCAACCAGCCGACAACGGCCACCTCGAGGGTCATGGTGATGATGGCATTGGGGTGGTTCCAGAGGATGTAGGTATAGCTAGCAATAATAAGGGCTGCCACAATGCCCCGGCCAAAACCGAGCAACTGCAGCGCCAGCATGGCAAAGATACTGCCGAAGAGGAAGTCGGTATCGAGGAAAATCGGGAAGTGAAAATGGTTGCCTGCCAGACCGGCGGCGATCAGGGCAAGGAGAAGGGTATTTTTGTAAGTATTGGACATGTCGGTATGGATTGGTGGGGCTATTAAAGAATACGGATTCTAGGAGAGTCAAGAATCGTCCGGCAGCACGACAACAAGAAACAGAGATGCAGCGTATTGGGGCAGGAGTTTACGCACTCAGCTGCATTCGACGCGCTGGATTGCAATGATCAAGTAGTGTTACCTGATTAGCAGGATATCCACAAAATATTTTGATCAGATTGTTCATTTTTTTTGATCCATTTTTCTCTGCTTCCTTCCTGTTTCCTATGCGCCGAAAGCAAGGGGACGAACTCCCGTTCTAGGGGGCTGAATCGGGAAAAAAGGGCGTGGGGATTGGAGGAACCTGTCAATTGAGAATTTTCCATGAACTCCCGTTAATACCCCTCTGTTGCCGACAACCCCGCATGACGGCTTTCGCCTGCCGAGGTCACGAATACTGCGGCCTCGCCGCTGATGGGACAACGGTTTTCGCAGATGCCGCAGCCGATGCAGAGCGTATCGATTACATAGGGCTGGAGCAGATTTACCAGTTGGCCCTTGGCATTAAGTACCTGGGCCTCGCGAAATTTGATGGCCTTGTCGGGCGTTGGGCAATGTTCTTCGCAGACGATGCAGGGCATGCCATTGGCATAGGGCAGGCAGCGGTTTTTGTCGAAATAAGCTCGGCCGATGACCGTTGCTTGCTTTTCAGTTTTGCTAAGTTTTCGGAGAGCGCCAGTGGGGCAGACCTGACCGCAGAGGGTGCAGTTGTATTCGCAGTAACCGATGCGACTGAGGAGACGGGGGGTGAAAACGCCTTCCAGTCCGGCTTCTAGCCAGGTGGCGTGAAGGGCGTTACCGATGCAGACTTTCATGCACTCGCCGCAGCGCACGCAGGAGCCCAGAAATGCGGCCTCCGCCAGGGCTCCGGGGGGCCTGATGAGCATGGGCTCGGCCCGCCGGGCCAGCGGCCGGGATGGTAAGGCCAGCGGCGTAAGTGCCCCTGCAGCCAAGGAGCTGACCATGGCCCGGCGCGACAGGTTGATTGGCTGCCCTCCTGAGACTTGGCCTCGCCAACCGTAGCGAAAGCGGGCCTGGGGGCAATGGGTCAGGCAATCAAGGCAGAGGGTGCATTCCGCCGAAGCAATGCTTCTTGCATCGTCAATGGCTCCCATGCGGCAGACGGTACGGCACTGCCTGCATTTGCCGCATGCAGCCGTGCCTCCGGCAAGTCCGAACAGGGAGAAACGGGAGCAAAGCGCCAACATGGCTCCGAGCGGACAGATCTCACGGCAGAAAAATCGGTTTTCCAGGCGGCTGAGGCCCAATACGATCAGCAAAAGCAGCAGGGAAAAAATAGAGAGAGCATATACCTTGCCGCCAAAGGGCAGCAGGTATTTTTTCATCAGAGCATAGAGCGGCTCGGTCAGTGTGTTCACCCAGGGAGGCGCCTGCTGATAGGTCCAGGTGAACAAGGTGGTGGTCGCATGGTCAAGGGCCGAATGCACGGCAAAGGTGAGGCCCCGCACCAGCAGGGAAAACGGATCGAGATAACCGGCCAGAGGCAGACCGAAGCAGGAGGCGGTAAGGAAGAAGAACAGGAGATAATATTTCCATTGGCGTTGCCCCGGTTCGGAGACGACACCTTGAGGCCCGAGCAGGCGTCGGCTGATATCGATCAAGGTCCCCATCGGGCAGAGCCAGCCGCAGAAAAAACGTCCAAAAATAAAGGTCAGGCCGACGGTAACCAAGGCCGGCAGCATGAGCGCGATCACAGTTTTCGCAGCCAGCATGGCGGCAGCAGCGAGGAAGGGGTCAACGCGGAAGAGGAGATTGACGACCCAGGTCAGTTCATCTTGGCCTGCGTAGTCCGTCTTGACGAACAGGACGAGAAAGAGGAGCAGGAAAAGGGACTGACCGATTCGTCTCCAAGCGGACGGGGAGATGTGTTTGCCGGCTCGCCGCATCAGGCTGTCAAAACCTGGATTCGGTCCAGGGCCATCTCTCCCAGCCCCAACTTGTAGGCGGCCACAGTCGAGTCGATGGCATCGGGGGAAAGCGCAAACAGGGCGTGGGTGGCATAGGCATCGGCAGCTACGGGATCAGCCGAGGCAATCAGGGTGTCGGTCTTGCTCACATCCTTGAGATCACCACCTTGGGGGCCGTTGCGCAGGAGGATGCGGGTGGCGTCGATGAGGGTCAGTTTCGGTTTGATCACTGTGGCTAAATCGGCCAGACTTTGTCCGAGGTCATGATGGAGCGAACCCCGGCTGCCACCGATAACCCCCATGCTGTTTTTGAGCCCCAAGGTGAGTCGGGACAGTCCGTGGTGTTTGGCCACCGGCAGGTTGATGTAGCAGTCGCAGTCGAGGGCATCCTTATACAACTCCCATTTGGTGAGCGATTTGCCCTTGGTGATGTTTACCGGTACGAATTTGCGCTGGTCGATATGCTCGATCACCGCACGCGGATCGTTGAGGTCTAAGATAGCCTGTTCGATGCCGCTGTTGGTGTAGCAGCGTCGCTGCTCGTTACAGGTCCGGTCGAAAACCAGCACTCTTTGCGCCCCGGCTTCCAGGGCCTGGGCAACCACAGCTTTAACGACTTGGGGGTGGGTGTTGGCCCCCTGTTCCGGGCTGCGGTCCCAGCCTATGTTTGGCTTAACCACCACCCGGTCTCCCGGTCGGACAAACTGCGCCATGCCGCCGAGCGGCTTGAGCACCCGGGCCACCAGGGCGGCATAATCCTCACCTTTGGCAACACTGAGCAGGGCTTGCGGTTTATCAGCAGCCAAGGCTTCTGGCAGGATGCTGAAGCGGGGAATGGCCAGGGTCGCTCCGGCCGACCAGAGGAAGACCTCTCGGATGAATTGCCGTCTGTTCATGGTTGCCTCCTTTCGTCGTGATTTCGTAAGGATTTCTGCCTACATGTGCTGCTTGCCATTTTCTACGGAAAATTTATGGGTCATCATACCTTAATAATAAAGGGAAAACAACGTAATGGGAGGCGGCTCTTCTGCCGATTCGGCTTGTTTGGCAAAATAGGATGGGGTAAACGTAGGAGTCAAAAGGCTAGAGGAAAAGTGTCCCGCTCTGTATTCGGTTTTCCTGCGCAGCCTTGTATGGTAGGAAGATATTGACCATGAACTGAATGCTTCTAACGAATGTTTAATTGCCTATGCCTCCTACTGTTCTCCTTCCCCAGTTGCTTTTGACCATGCCGCAAGAAACCGTTGCCGGTTTTGCTTCACTGCTGCAGCACGGTATTTTTTGTGCCATTGACCAACCGGTTGCGATATTGCCGTTCTTACTTTCGCTCCCTGGATTCAATGCGGAATATATCGAAAACAGGGTGCAGACCATCTTTATCAGCGGTAGTGCTGTTGACAGTCTTGACCGGGTTTTGTCTGCAGGTTCCACTCTGGCCCTCTCCGCCGCCATGCCGGGCCTTGCCGGCGCGATATTCCGGCGACAGGGGCTGCATGGCTCCCTGCGCAGCCAGCCTGAAGTAAAGACAACGGCAATCCCGTCTGAATCCGGTTTTGTCACCCTGAAACTGTTCAACAGTATTGCTACTGACCGGGTACATGACCTGTTGGCCAACGGTATCCTCATCTCCGGCAAGGCCTTTTGCGACTTTGCCGCCAGGCGGCAACATCTTTTTATGTCACCGGTGGCAGTTGACTTTTCCGGACAGGATTTGGGGTGTGCTGAGTTGTTGCAGGCTGTTGCTCATTGCTCTAAGCTGGTTGTGCAAGCGCGTATCGTCCCAGACTGAAGGATATTTTTAGGTTAAAGGTCAGTGGGGGCTGTTGATTCCCGGTTAAGAAAATGGTGGGTTGTTGGGCTGTTTGCAACAGTCCGTTTTATTCGACCAACTTATTTTTTTGGAATTACTGCAAACCATCAAAAACACCTGAGACGATCCTCAACCAAGCGGCGGTAACAATGGAAATCAGGAAACTTGAGGTATTCTGTAAGATTGTCGAGCTGAAAAGCTTTACCAAAGCTGCAGAGGCCGTGCGGCTCTCACAACCCACAGTGAGCGATCATATCCGCAATCTTGAAGAGGAGCTTGGCCAGAAATTGGTTGATCGCCTTGGCCGGGAGGTGGTGCCCACGCCGGTGGGACGGCTACTCTATGGCTATGCCACCAAAATCCTGCGTCTGCGACAAGAGACTTTTCAGGCCATAATGGAGTTTAACGGCAATCTCAGCGGCAATACGTTCATAGGAGCCAGTTCGATCCCCGGGACCTACATCCTGCCGAAGTTGATCGGCTCATTTCGCATCCAATTCCCTGAAATAAAGACCGTTGTCCACATCAATGGATCTCAAACAATTGCAAAAAAAGTGCTGGAAGGTGAGTATGATCTCGGTTTGGTTGGGGCGATATGGAATGAGAAAGGACTCGAGTGGACCGCTCTCTTTCATGACACACTCAGCTTGGTCGCGCATCCAGGCAACTTCTTGAACAAAGGACAACCGCTTACGGTCAGTGACTTGTTTAGCCAACCTTTTATTCTCCGGGAGCCTGGGTCTGGAACCAGAAAGGTCATCGCCCACATTCTCGAAACATGGGGATACAAGGAAAGCGATCTGCAGGATGTTGCTTTGCTCGGCTCCAATGAAGCCGTCAAGGAGGGGATTAAGGCCGGCATCGGCATTTCCATGCTCTCGCGCCGATCAGTTGCTGAGGATGTGCGCCAGGGAACCCTGGTGGCGCTTCCTTTGGAGGATGTTTCAGGTCAGCGGCCATTCTATCTGGTGCGGCGTAAAAACAGGGCGTTGTCACCCGTTGCCGCAGCCTTTGCTGACCATCTGCTGGCTGCAGCGGAACAGGAGAATGTCGACGTTCTCGTTTGAAAAATTCCCGGGTTATCCGTACCTTGCTCGCAGGACCCGTGCTGCCTCGACGATGGCGCACAACTTGCGAAAGGCAATTTCCTCCACGTTGACCGAACGGCTGGCGAAGCAGCCAAAGCCGCAGTCGGTATTCAAAAACAGCTGGTCAGGCCGGTAGAAGGCAAGTGCCTGCTCGGCTTTGGCAACAATAGCCGACACTGGTTCTACCGTATCGGTGCGGGGATTGACTACTCCCAAACCCAATTCCCGGTCAGACAGTGCTTGCCCGACCACCTCAATGTCGCCTGCCCGCGGTGTTGCATATTCAAGGACGAATTGGTCCACCTGCATACGTTCCAGCGCCGGCAGCAGCCGAGCGTAATCACCGGTAAGCAACACCTCTTCCTGTTTGCTCCAGTTGCCGCGACAGACATGCACGCCGATGCGGATACCGTCGATCCCTTGGGTAATACGGTTGATCAGTTCGGCCGCGAATTCCAGTTCCTTACCCGCGTCACGGCGGGTAGCCAGAGTCGCTCACATGAAAGTACGGCGACCGCACTCCTCTGAGAGGACAACCTCGGTGAGCACAGGTTCGTCGAACTGGACGAAATCGCAGCCGGCATCCCGCAGGTCGGTCAATTCCTCGCGCAGTATCCGGACGATGTCGTCGGCCATCTCCCCGGGATCGCGGTAGGCCGCACGGGTTAGCGCGCCGACCCACATGGAGCGGGTCAGCAGGTAGGGGCCGGGCAGGGTGATCTTGATCGGTTTTTTCGTCAGCGTGCGAAGAAAACGGAGATCTTCAAGGGCAAGGGGCTCCCGTCGCGATAATTTACCAATGCAGGTCGGGTTTTTCACGGCTGAGGCCGGCATATCCATGGTCCTGAGTATCTCCTCAAACTCTGACTTATCCTCGACAAAGTCCAGCATCTCGGCGAGCGACATCAACTGCGTTCCGACGACTTTATCGGTGATGAAAGCATAGAAGCTTTCCCGCCGATGCTCGCCGTCAACCACGATATCCAGACCTGCCTGCTCCTGCAGGACCACGGTGCGACGGATCTCCTCTTCGGCAACCGCGTTGAAGTCCTGGCGTGTAATGGTACCTTTCTGGAAACCCCGCAAGGATTTAAGCATGGTTTTGGAGCGGGGCCATGAGCCCACCTGGGTGGTAATAAAGGATTTAGGTTCAGTCATTTTTACACCAAAGCTATTTTTATTTGCAGATCTACCGCCTTTGCCAGCGTTGCCACCAGGGGCGAGCGCTGTACGGTCCGGTCCCAGGCAGTCTTCACTTTTTCCTCGTCCGCAAAGGTGGAGGTGAAGCATTTGAGTTCGATTCTTTGCACCGCAGGGTCACCTTCTTCCAGGCCCATGTGTGCTAAAATATTATTGAGCGAACCGTTCAAGGAGATCTCGATATCGTCCATCTCCAGGTTGTCTCGGGCGCACTCGGTGGCAAAAGCAGTGGTCAGCGATCCCGCCAACGCCCCGAAAAGATATTCGAGGGCGCAGGGGCGATCATCGCGTTCCTCGAAACTTGCGGGCTGGCCGACCTCGAAAGAGAAGTTGCGGGCGTAGATGGTCGACTTGAGATGACCGGTTGACCTGGCCCTGAGACGCCATGCATAGCCTTTCGCTTCTTCCTTGTCTTTGCGCAGGGTTTCTTCGTCGTGCTGCTGTGCGCCACTTCCCCTTTTTACAAAATAGCGGGCGAAGCCGTTACCGGATGCTTTCCCCAGGTACGTATGGCCGGCCATGCGGCACCAGGGCGGCAGATCATCGGCAACCGTTGGTTCCCGGCTGCGCATTTCCAGGATGCCGTTGACCGGCGTCTTCAGCATCTGCTCTCTGATCAGGAGGATCAGGCCGGAACCGCAGTCCAGATCGCCGCCATCAAAAACCGCGTCCGGGGTGAAAGCGTTGGCGTCAAATTCCATGGGCGTGATCCTCCAGTTGGAATTTTCAGTACGCAACAGCCGGTGAGCCGTTGGCCAACCATTCCACCAGGGCCGCGCCGCCGGCAGGGGTGGCGCCCTTGATGAGATCGGTTTCGGCAACGCCGCGTTTTTTCATGCAGGGCGTGCAGACATAAATCTTGCCGCCAGCCTTGAGGAACTTGTCCATCAGATCCTTGAGCGGGGCAAAGGGCGCGCCTTCGTCGATCTTGGCGGCTTCCCCGGGGACAGCGCAGTAGACGCCGTCTGAGCTGAGAAAAACCATGGTCTCCTTCTCGCTGCCCTGGGCGGCGTTGGCCACGACAAAGCCGAGGGTGGCCTTATCCGGATCGGTCTTGCAATGGGTAATAGTGACGCAGAATGTGTTTGCCATGTACTATCTCCTTACTAAATGAGGTTTCAAGGTGATCAGGTAATAGGGGTGCTGCATTGCGCTCAGTTCGTTTTTGGTCATCCGGCACCAGGCTGGCAATTCCATCGGCGCGCCAGGGTCTCGGGAAATGACCAGAATCCGGTAGCCAGGCTGCTGGCTGCGGATATAGAGGTAGAGGTTGACGATCACCCGTCCGCAGGTTTCTTCACCACCGTCGAACTCGTCGTCAAAATCCCAGGCTGGGCGACTGGTTGGCATGATTTCAGACCTGATTAATCGGGGGCATCGGTTGGATGGAGAAATAGGTAAGGGGGAGTGTTGGAGACTGGTTTTGGAATCGAACCAAACGGCCTTCTTTTCACAGTTAGCCCAACGGGGTTGAAGCCCGCGGCCAGCGCCAGCCAACTTAACCAGTCTTATAGATTTTTTATATATCTAGCATTTGAAAAACCAATACACAACTTAAAAATATTGGTCGGGTTCAAGTTTTGGGAAGATGATTAATCGGCGACCGGAGATGATGTGATGCCACACTTTAAAGCGGCATCATGATGGCGGATCGTTCGCACTCCGCAGGACAAGGGTGTTCGATGGAAAGCGGAGGGCTACTGTTTCACCGATGGCGGGACGTTGGCGGTGGTAGCTGGTGTGCTCCATGAGCACCACAATCTGTACCCCGATATTGACCACTACCCTAATTTTGTCATTCTCGGCCATGATGAGCACAACCGTCCCAGTAATTTCATGAGCGGATTTCTCCGGATCGTCAGGCCGTGAGAGGAGTATTTTCTCAGGATCTACGTAAACCCTTCCGTGGCCACCGACAGAGGGGAGTCCCTGAGGCGGGATTACCAACGGGATATCCACTTTGCCCTGGAGTCTGCAGTTCAGGTGACCATTATCTTTTGGGGTTATTATGCACGCATAACTGTTTTCATAGGTTGTGGGTGCCAGGCGGCCGTTCTCCAAAACCAGGGTCTGCTCGGCCAGAGCGGCGGACTGTTGCCGGTCGTGGGTGGTAAAGATGATGGTAGTTCCTCGAGTTGCATTGATCTGTTGCAGCAACGTGCCGATAATCCCCTGATTCTCCGCATCGACGCTGGCCGTCGGTTCATCGCAGAGCAGGACGCGGGGCGAGAGGGCCAGAGCCCGGGCCAGCGCCAGCCGTTGGGTCTCACCTCCTGAGAGTTCATGGGCTGCGGCTCCTTTGAAGGTCCGGAGTCCCACCGTTTCCAAGGCCTCGTCGATCATGCGTTGCCGTAAATTTTTTGCAATTTTCCTGATCTGCAGTCCGAATTCGATATTCTGACCAACTGAAGTGGAAAACATGATCGGATGCTGATCCACCAGCACTATCTGACGGCGCAGGGCCAACATCGCTGCCCGCGAATTTCCTGCTACTGTTCCCGTAAAGGTGATTGTGCCGGTTGTTGGTGATTCCAGAAAAGCGAGGATGTTGAGCAGCGTGGTTTTGCCGGCGCCATTGGGACCGAGCAGGGCATACATCCCACCTGCCTCGATATCCAGGCAGTCGATATCGAGCACCGTCCGGTCGGCGTACCGCTGGGTGACCTGGTGGAGGGTGTAGAGGCTCATCGGCTGCCTTTCCCCTGAATGAGATTGAAAAGGATATTGATGACCAGGCTAATGATCATCAGCACCAGGCCCAAGGCGACTGCCAGTGTAAAGGCACCCTTGTCGTATTCGAGGGCCATGGCGGTGGTCATGGTGCGGGTAAAGCCTTTGATGTTACCCCCGAGCATCATGGAGATCCCAATCTCGGAAATGACCCTGCCAAAGGCGGAAATGACGGCCGCACCGATTGCGAACCGGCCTTCGCGCAGCACCACCAGTGCTGTTTGCCAGCTGTTGGCACCTAGGGTCATAGCGGTCTTTCGGTAGCGTTCATCGACACGGCTGATCGCGGCGATAGTCAGAGCGGCGATCAGCGGCAGGATCAGGATGAATTGGCCGATGATCATGGCCTTTTGGGTGTAGAGGAGGTCAAGAGGGCCGAAGATGCCACGCCTGGAAATGAAGGTGTAGACAAAGAGGCCTATCACCACCGTGGGCAGGGCCAAGAGGGTGTTGAGGAGGGTGATCAGGATCCGTTTACCGGGCAGTCGGCCATAGGCGATGCCAAAACCTGCGGGAATTCCGACTAGGGCCGCCAAGACCGTGGCAATGCCACTGACCGAGAGCGATACCCGGATAATGGTCACCAGTTCCGGGTCGAGCGTGGCGACCAGGCGCAGGGCTGACGAAAAACTTTCAAGGAAAAAGGTCATCGCGTACCAAGGAAAGGGGACAAAATACAAGGTGCGGGCGGACGAAATCGAGGAGCCTATCCGCCCTGCCACCTAACAAAATTGGGTATTTCGTCACAGAGCTGTTACTTACATCGTCGGTGGGACAGCATCCGGAAAAAACAACGGCTTGCCAAGCAGGGTGTAGCCCGCGATGACCTGCTGCCCTTTAGCCGAAGTCAGCCACTGGGCAAATTGCTCGGCCAGCGCATACTTGACATGGGGATGCTTCTGCGGGTTGACCGGGATCACTCCGTATGGGTTGGCCAGTTGGGCGCCGCCTTCACAGAGAATACTGAGGTTGACCGGCACTTCCCGTCCAAATTTATATTTGATATAGGTGCCCCGGTCTGCCAAGGTATACGCCTGTTTTTCGTCCGCCAGGGTCAGTGTCTTACCCATGCCCTGACCAACGGAGAGATACCAGTTGGCAGCCGCCGCTGGATGCACGGTTTTGACCTCGACCTGTCTTCCCTCTTTTTCCATGGTGGTAGTAGCGGATTCAAGTGCCATACCCGAAGCCTTCCACAATTCCTGTTCCTTGGCGTGTGTTCCGGAATCGTCGCCGCGGGAAACGAAGGTGGCCTTGGCTTCAGCTATCTTTTTCAAAGCCTCGGCGCCTTCGGCCGTACCTTTGATCTTCGCCTTGTCACTGTCCGGTCCGACCAGGATGAAATCATTATGCATTACCGCATACCGTTTGGTGCCATAGCCATCCTTAACAAAGGCATCTTCCCGCGCCCGGTCATGGACGAAAATAACATCGACATTGCCGTCGATGCCATCACGGATGGCTGCTCCCGTGCCCTTGGCTATCACCTTGACCGTAATGCCGGTGTCCTTTTCCAAAGCCGGTAGCAGCACATCGAGCAATCCAGACTCCTGGGTGCTGGTGGTGGTCGACATCTTCAGGGTTTTATCCTCGCCCAAGGCCGAACCAGTGGTGAAAATTGCTACCATCAGAATACATAACAACATTTTTCCTGCTCTCATACCTCTGCCTCCTCTAAATTGATAATTTATTCTTTATACCAATATTCCCTACCATCAACCACTGCTGTCTCATAAATGATCAATAATAAGAGGCTCGGAGAGCTCTTTTCCGCAAAATTATTTTGCGGAAAAGAGCATGCAAACCAAGAAGATCATAGCCATATCCATTGACATAGCGTGTTGAAGCAACTGATTGCACTTGTACCGAGTCGATGCTCTTGCCAAGTATGCCTCATACGGGACAGAAGTTTTGTTTTTACAACAGTTGAAGTCAGTTTTTGGCTATGCTGATCGGGAGAGTAAAAAAAAAGCCCTGATGATCAGGGCTTTTTTGAGATTGTCCGGAGAGGTGGTACGCTAGGCTACGCCTTGTCAGGCATAGCCTACCTGCTAATTACAGTTTAGGGATTGGGGCCGTTGTGACAGCTCCAGCATGTGACACGCGAATTCGGGGCCAAGGTCTTGATGCCACGATCGCCGATGTTAAAGGTCTTGGCCACCTTGATCACTGCCAAGGGTGACCCGCTGCTGGTGGTGCCATGGCAGTAGTAGCAGGATTCCTTAGATGTACTGTTGAACGCATCATGGTGACTGCTTACCCATGTCTGGCCGAGATTGTGCATTCCATGGGGACCGCCGTTGATGCTGTTAGGCATGGTTGTATGGCAGACCGTACATTCACGGATAGCCGCTGCATACCCTTGGGCCTTGACTGCCGAAGCGACGTCGTTCGCCTGGTTACCGTTGGCACTGGGTTTATCGGTAAACTCGGCATGGGTCGAGTTGTGGCAAGCCTCGCACTGCAATTTGCTGTGACCGGTGCTGAAGCGGAACAGGCTCCACCCTGTCGAGGGCGTATCCGTATTCGAGGCAAAGCGCGCGTCGGCCCAGGACTTGAACGTACCGTCAGTCTTGATGGCCACAGTTTCCCGTGTACCGTCGTGGTGGCAGGACTGGCAGGTAGGCATGTCGAACCAACCTTGACGCGCTTTGTTGCCCACTGTCAGCATCGAACCATGGCAGGACTGGCATTCCATGATGTGCTTGCCGGTTGCGTCTACAGGATTCCCCATAGCGCCGCGCAGGCATTCGGTCTTCTGGCCCGGATGGCAGTTGTAGCAGGAAACGCGGGTGGCGATGCTGTCCAGGGTCTGGGTGGCGCCAGGTAGAGTGACGTTGGCGTGGCGATTATGCATGGCCGTTGTCATATTGGAGATACCGGTTGTACCGTTGATCCCCCATACCGCTAGGGCGTTGCTGTTGTGACAGGTATCGCACAGTACCGGCTTGCCGTTATTTGGTGAAGATTCAAGTTTTGTGCCGTAGCCTTTCGCAGCGAGCAGGCTGGTGTAACTGGGACCGGCATTCTTTTCATCGTGCAGGCGCAGAATATTCAATCGCCAGTCTTGTTCAGAGCCTGGGGCCTGATTCACCCAGCCAGCTTTGGGTTGGGCGGCACTGCTGCCTGTTACGCTGGCGTGGCAGGTCATGCAGTTGATCTCGCTGGAAACCGGTAGCACGGCGTTGCTGCTGGCAATCGCCTTGCCGCTGCTGTCAAGGGCCGTGACTTTGACCATCGGGAAGTAGTTAGGTTTATTGTTGTCGTCGATGGGTACTATAGGAATACCGGTCGCGTCAAACCAGTTGTAGGTTCCATCCCAGGTCATCGGGGCCGGGGTATTGGAGGGGGTCGGATTGCCAGTAAGCCCGACATCGGAAACCAGGTTGACTCCGAACAGCGGCAGGTCATAATTCCAGAAGTTGGTTTTACCTGCGCTGTAGCTGTTCACCGAACCTGTAGCGTCAGGAGTGGCTTGATACGTCAGTTTGTAGCCTGATTGAGTTGTGGCGTTGATCAGTTTGCCGTTCACCACCAACTGGGCGTTCAGATCATTGAACGGTGGCAGCAGGGTAAATACGGAGAAGTCAGAATCTGCACAGTGCATCCCCAAGTCGTTCCAGGCGAAGAGATGCGTGCCATTGACTGTGGCGGCCGTTGTTGCAGCTACGGTATAGCTTATTGAGGTGTTCGTTGCGTTACCAGCTTGGTCCGTGGCCTTCACACTAAAACTCTTGCTGCCGGAGGAGGTTAAGTCGAGATTGGTGCCGTTTGCAACCGTGCCAGTGCAGGTGGATACCCCTGATGTTGAATCGGCGCAGGTGTAACTTGCCTTAACTGTCTGGCCCTGGGTATACGTTGTCCCGCTGACAGGGGTGACGATTGTTCCTTTTGGCGGCGTGGTGTCCCGCTTGATGGTTACTGACTGACTGGCCGTCCCGCCCCCACTGGTGGCTTTACATGTATAGGTTGTACCTGTTGTGTCTGTGGTGAGGGATACATTGCCACACCCCGAGGTACTTGTGATTCTCGATCCGGTGTCGGAAATGGCCCATGCAACGGTGACATTGCTTGTGTACCACCCGTTGGTCCCCAGAGTTCCAGTTACTGTTGCCTTAATGATTGGGGGCGTTGTATCACGAGCGAGCGCTTGTCCCGAAAAACATGCTCCGACGCCAATACTTAGTATTGATGCGGCTACATACGTATTCATGCCATACCTTTTTTTCTTCAAAATGTGGGTTTTCAAGGATGTGCCCCCCTTTTGTCAGATGCGGAATTATTCCGTGTAGTCATAGAAACCATCCTCCTTGAGAATTGTTATTGAGCAGGCGGCGACAAAGTGAAACCGCAAACCCAAGAAGTCAAATGCATTGCTACCACACTGTTTTAGCAATTATCGGGCCACATGTTAGCGTCATGTGCCACAGTGGGGTATGTCTCAACAGTGTTCTTGTTTCTAACTATTTGTTATTAAATTAATTTTAAACTTTAGGTTTTATTGAGAATTGATCCCATTTATGAACTGGTGCAGGAAAATATTACATGTTTTAGATGATTGCTATCACGGAGACTTTGGTCTTTAGAGCGAAGGAATCTATCGAATTAGCATCTGTCTCTTGCTACAGTTTGCTTTCTGAATAATGAAGCAGTCTGCTTTTTTGAACATTTATTTTATCGTAGAATCAGATTGTTAGAGCAAATGAATCTGTCGATTCGATGTCTGCTTGATGTACAGATTAATGACGGAAAAGGTGGAAGGCGTAGAGGCGGGGAGTGTTTATTTCCTAGCGTGATGGCAGGTATGAATTACAAAATCGTAAGATTGAATACGTATGATAGCTTGAATGCCTTAATCCGTGGATCGGCTGCGAAGAACATCCCAACGTCAACGCATCTTTTCGCTCAATTATTCATCCCAGAGGTTTAGTACGACTTGCTTGGTTATCTGTTGCGGACACCAAGAGGAATTCAGTCGAGTTATTCAAACCAACTGTTGTTCAACGCCCTGTTGATCCATAGATTTAATTATAAGAAAATCTATAAAACAGCAATGACCATCAGCCGAATCGTACTCTGCAATTATCGCTCTTTCCTGTAACAAAGGGATTCCTCACTGAAAGCCTGAAGAATATCACTCCTTAGTGTTTCATCTTTTTTCCCAAACCTCCCTCCCATACAGCAGCGACCAATGCCGAAACCGGCGCGGCATGTGGCTGCCAACACAACCACTGACCAATGCGCCCCAGAGAAGCGGGACGGTCAGGCCGGGTGCAAGATGGACGAGCGCCACCAAACCAACATGGAGGACCGCCAATAGGCCTTTCCCACGATGCAGCCATTGCGGGTCGTGGAGCCATTCGAGGAGCAGGAGGACACTGCCGGTGGCAATGGTCAGGTGATGCCAGTTTGCCAGTTGGACGAAAGGGACATAGAGTACGCAACCGCCAAAAAAAACGGCGGCAACCCCGATATGCGCGGTACGAAAGACGATAGTGAGCCAGCGCATCCATCCAGAGGGGCGGGTGGTTTCTCCGCGGGAGGTGTTACGATTTTGCCGCATCTGTTGTTCCGGTTGGTTCAGATTGTCTCATTTGTTTGAGGATCAGGGGCTGAAGTTTGTATTGGCCGACCTGCATGCAATACTTTCCCATCAGCTAGAGCGATTGACAGGAAACGGTGGTGACAGTACCTTGAAAAAAACATCAGTAATCAATTTGCCTCCAACCGGGTTGTGCCGATGCCACATTTTTCAGAGTATTTCTGTCGCAATCAGGGTGCCTTGACCCCCGACCAGCAGCAGACCCTTCAGCAGAGCCGGGTGGCTGTCATTGGTTGTGGTGGACTGGGCGGCTATGTGATCGAGGAACTGGTCCGCATCGGGGTTGGGCAGTTGCACCTTTTTGATCCCGATGTCTTTGCCCCCAGCAACTGCAACCGCCAGCTTAACGCATTGAGCCGGACCCCAGGCCAGACTATGGGGCAGAACAAAGCCGAGGTGGCGGCGGCCCGCTCGGCGGCCATTCATCCCTTTTGTGCCTTGACCCCCTTTCCGGTGGATTTTCGAACCGTTGCCAACGAAGACGCTCTGCAGGTCAATGTGGTTGTCGATTGTCTCGACACCGCCCAGGCCCGGCGGGATCTGGCGGCTCTGTGCACCCATAATGATATTCCTCTGGTGCATGGTGCCGTCAACGGCTGGTACGGCCAAGTGGGGGTGCAGTTGCCCGGAGATGATCTGATCGCTCACCTCTACCCGGAGCGGACGGTGCAACCACAGGCAGCTCCGTCGGTGCTTTCCTTCACTGTGGCCGTGGTCGCCAGTCTCCAGGTCAGCGAGACCGTAAAATTGCTGCTTAATTTATCCTCTTCGCTTCACAATAATTGGATGCCTATAGATTTGAAAAATAACGATTTTTTGATCACTGAATAGCATCTCTCTGCATCTGCAGTCTTAATTCAACGCTACCAACCTTCCGGTCTCCCGGGTGGAATAGCCACCCATTTTTTTTACGGTTTCCTGAAAAAGCGGGGTGTTTATCACTGTTAACACGGCTTGGATCATGGGCGTGTCGAACAATTCGCCCGGAATGAGCAGGTCGTAGCGCTCCTCCACCAGCGGCACAAAGTCGAGCCCCAGCGCCTTGGCGGCACTCTTGATCCCCAGGCCAACATCTACCTTACCGGAAAGCACAGCCACGGCCACCGCCATGTGGGTATATTCGTCCTGCTCATAACCCCTGATGCCTTCGGCATCGAGGTTGTTGCGGTCGATTTCATAATCGAGCAAGACGCGGGTGCCTGAACCGGCCTGGCGGTTGATGAAGGTGATGCCCTCATTAAACAGGTCGTGGATGCCGATGATCCTCTTGGGGTTGCCTTTAGGGACAATGAAGCCCTGCTCGCGATACACCAGGGTGACGATACGGATATCACGGCCTTCCAGGTATTTCCAAATATACGAGGTGTTGTAGGATCCGTCCGTGGGGTCCAACAGGTGGGAGCCGGCGATGTGGCACATTCCCTGTTTCAGGGCCATGATGCCACCTAAGCTCCCGATGTGGGTCGAGGCCAGCGGATAGGCCGGATCTTCCTTGTGGAGAAAGTCGCCCAGCACATCCAGGCAGAGATCATGGCTGCCGGTACAGAGGATGGTTTGTTCAACTTGAGGCAAGGGGGTGAGTAGGTCGATAGCCACTTCGCGGCCGTGCATCTCGCCTTCAGAGGCCGCATCAATGCGAAGAATACCATTGGCCCTGGTCAGGGTGGTGATCGCGCCCGCCCCCTTTTTCAAGGGCACGGCTACGAAATTGCTGCCGATGCGGCCGACAATCATTCGCCGAAATTCCTCAATCCCGCTTTTTGAAGGCAGATCTTTGGCAAGAAGCGCTTTGATCGTGACCTGGGGCGGCAGATGTACCCCCTGAATCCGCGCCAAAAGTGGCAGCACGAACTGCTCCATTGCGATAATGGCCGAAACAGGATAACCGGGGATGCCGACAACCGGCTTGTTATTGATCACCCCTAAGATGGTTGGTTTGCCTGGCATAATAGTGACGCCGTGGGTGAGTACCTCACCCAGTTCTTCGATGATCTGCGCGGTGTAGTCGGCACTGCCGGCGGACGATCCGGCATTGATGATCACCAGATCGACATCGGTAGCGACAATGGCGGCCAGGCTGTTTTTAATCGAGTCGAATTCGTCGCTGATGATCGGGGTTATGGTGACCTTGGCCCCAGCCTGTGCGGCCAGACCAGAAAGAACCGCGGAGTTCGATTCAATGATCTTGCCGGGAGGCACGAACTCCGGGTGCTCCTCCAACTGGACCAGCTCGGTGCCGGTGGGCAGAATAACCACATGCGGCTGTCTGCGCACCAAAACCGTGGCGCAGCCTCCCGTGATCAGGGCGGCGACATCGGCTGGCCGGATTAGATGGCCGGTCGGAAAGAGCAATTCCGTGGCCACGATATCCTCCCCTACTTTGCGGACATGCTGCCAGGGGTAGACCGGGGCGCGGATAACGCCGCAACTGCCGTCGTCGCTGAGCAGAACCTGTTCGATCATAATCACTGCGTTTTTATCCGGCGGCAGGGGATAGCCAGTGTTGATCATTACCGCTTCACCGCTGTCGATCCGCAGAGTCAGGGGGGTGTCGTCGGCAGCGCTAAAGGTGTCTTCAGCCCGTACCGCCAAGCCGTCCATGGCGGCTGAATGAAACGAGGGCGAGGAAAAGCGGGCAGAGACCGGTCCGGCGGTGACTCGACCGCAAGCGGAGCGAGAAGGAACGGTCTCCGAGCCAGTGCTGTAGTGTTTGAAACGGGACCAGAACAACTGCTGGGCCTCTTCCCTGGATTGCATCTGCAGATAGATTTTTCGTTTCATGGTGGAGTCTCAATTGGGTTGAGGGAGATTTATGGAAACAGGAGAACCGTGGTTTCAGTACCCCGGTCAAGCCCCTCGCTGTCGCGATCAATCGGCAGTAGGCCGTCGGCTCGGACCAGAGGATTCAAGAGGCCTGATTTTCCATAAACCGGACTTGCCAGTGGCAGCCCGCCATTTGTCTGAGGGGTCAGCCGGACCCGCACATACTCCTCCCTGCCGATAGCCGAAGGGATCTGTTGTTCGGTAATCGCCCGAATGGTCTGCAATCCGAGCGTAGCACCTAGCCCGCTGTACTGGCGGAGCAGGGGACGGACAAAAAGGTGAAAGACCACCAGGGCGGAGGCTACATGGCCTGGCAGCCCGAACAGAGCCTTGTTGCCTTGCCGAGCAAGAATGGTGGGTTTTCCGGGCCGGACCGAAACCCCATGCACCATAATTTCTGTCTGCGGCAGGGCTTTGAAAACCTCCAGTGTAAAATCGCGACGGCCTACTGAACTGCCGCCGGAAAGCAGGAGGATGTCGGCGGTCTCGAGAGCTTTGGCGCAAACAGTGAGGATCCCGTCAAGATCGTCATCGCAGATGCCGTAAGGAATCGGCAGTCCCCCAGCCTCTTCGACCAGGGCTGCCAAGGTTGTGGAATTAATATCCCTAATCTTTCCTGGAGGCGGCAACTGATCGGCAGGCACCAGTTCATCGCCGGTCGAGAGAATGGCGACCCTGGGCTGGTGATAGACCGGCACGGACGTTATCCCCAGGCCCGAGAGCACCCCCAGATCCTGGGGGCGGAGCATGCTGCCCCGCATCAGAACAGCGGCGCCAGGAGCGTAATCCTCTCCGGCACGAATAACATTCTCACCAGGGGCTACTGGCCGGTAGATCGCAACCGTTTCTTGGTCAAAAGGCTGGGTGTATTCGACCATAACCACCCCGTCAGCCTTTTGCGGAAGTTCGCCACCGGTCCAGATGCGCACGGCTTGACCGGTTCGCAAGGTGAAGGCCTGACCGGAAATCCCCATGGCGACTTCACCTATCACGGTCAGCAGGGCGGTCTCCGACTCGGAGCAGCCAAAGGTGTCGGCTGCCCGCACTGCATAACCATCCATGGTGGAGCGGGAGAAAGGCGGCAAGGCCTCGCTGCTGATAATATCCTCGGCCAGAACCCGACTACGGGCCTTGGCCAGAGGAATAGTTTCCTGCTCAAGGGGCGTGAATCCAGCAAACAGGGAGACGAAGTCGGAAGAACTGATCAATTTAAAAAAATCTTTCATGCTATCCTTGTTGGTCTGGTGCAATTTGAGAAGGAAGGGCGTCGCTGTGCAAAAAATACGGGTGGAAGAGGTGCTGTGCGGGGTGTTTATCCGCCACCGATCATCGGGAAGATAGCCAGTTGATCGCCTTCGGCAGGAACCTGGTGCAGTTCGCAGTGGCGTGAATTGATCATAGTCACCCCAACTTCGTCCGGTTTGATCCCGAGGGAACGGATGATATCTTCTACCGTGGTTCCCTCGGGATAGTTTGCCTGCTTCTGCTTGAACCGGTTGTCCCGGAAATAGGCAAAAAGTTTGACCGTGAGCTGCATGGATACGTCAGTAATCAGAAGTTCCAGAACGAGTCGATGGTCTCGTCGCTGATATCCCAGACTACGTTGTGCGGGGCGATCGGCTCTTCCGAGAAGAATTCCGGTAGTCGGTCGTCTTTGTTGGTTAAACCGGCAGCCATGTTGAAGGCCCGTTCGGTTTTGAGGATGGTCATGCCGAGGTTGGTGACATCGTTTGCAACCAGGTGAATGCCGAAACGGGCATTGAGCAGGTCGATCAGGGCCGGCAGGCAGGTTGCATCGTCGAGTGCGGCAAAGGCGATGAACAGGCACATGCCGGTGGAATCGATGGCTGCGGTGGCGATCTGCAGATTGCGCGACAGCTCCACCTGGCCTTCCTTGCTGAGCGGATCAACCTTGCCGCCGACACCGAGGATGTTGGTGGCGATGGTGTAGCCCATGGTGTGGTCAGCACCTTGGGTGGAGGTGGCATAGGTGATGCCGATGCCCTTGATGGCCCGTGGATCATAGGCCGGAATGGCTTGGTTTTTAACAACTGGGACGCGGGTGACGCCATACGCCCGGCCTACAGAACCCGCGCCGTTGCCGATGATTCGTCCTAATGGGGTGCCTTTGCCGACTTCTTCTCTAAGCATGCGGCAAACTTCAGCGCCATCACCGAATTGAAGCACACCAGCTTCCATGGCGACACCGAAGGCGACGGCGGTTTCAATGGAATCAATACCGAGATCGTCCATGATGTTGTCGGCTTCAGCAATGTGGTCGAGATTGTCGACGCAGCAGTCGGCCCCCAGAGCCCAGATGGATTCATATTCAAAACCCGAGGTCTTGTACCCGCCTTTGGCATCGGCATAAATCTGTGAGCAGTTGATGACACAACCCGGATGGCAGTTGTGTTTCGGTTTGCCGCCCCGGGCCACGATGGTGTCGTACATGGTCTCGCCGGAAATGGCCTCATGACCTTCGAACTGGCCACTGGTGAAGTTGCGAGTGGGCAGGCCGCCGGATTCGTTGATGATATTGACCAGCACGTTGGTTCCGTATTGGCCCAGAGCCTTGCTGATGGGGTTGTCGATCAGGGCCTTGGCAAAGGTCCGGCTGGCAACCTTAAAGGCCTCGGGATCGGCAATGGCTACCTTCTGGTCGGTCGGCTCCACCGAGATGAATTTGATTTTTTTGGAGCCCATGACCGCGCCGAGACCGCCACGACCGCAGGACCGTATATGGTTATCCGGGTCTTTGATGGAAATATTGGCCCCCAACATCGTCATTTCACCGGCCGGTCCGATGCTGATGACGCCGGCCTTGGCGCCCAGTCGTTTGTTGAGGGTCTCGACCACCGCAAAGTTACCCAGGCCCATCACCTCGGTTTCTTCCTTGATAGTGACGCTCTCTCCGTTGACATGCAGACTGTACCATTTGTTGGCATCGGCAGGTTTACCCTCGATGATCAGGGCCTTGATACCGAGCTTGGCGAGCATTTGCGCCGAGGTGCCGCCGGCATTGGCCTCTTTTATGGTTCCGGTCAGCGGACTTTTGGCGCCGCAGGAGAGGCGGCCGGAATTGGCTGCCGAGGTGCCGGACAGCAGGCCTGGTGCAATAACGAGTTTGTTGTTTTTGCCCAGGGGATGACAGGTGGGGATGACTTCGGCCGCAACAATGGTGGAGGTCAGGCCTCGGCCTCCGAGCCCCATCCATCCCTCGGGTACAGCTTCGACCTTGGTGCTCAGGTCCGACATGTTAACGCGAAAAATTTTATCAGCCATTCGATAACTCCTCTTTAAAAAAGGATAAAATAGGGCTCCCGCAGGAACCCGTACCCGGTTACGGTCGATATTGGTGTGTAATTATGAAAAAAATCAAAAAATCAATAAGTTGTCTGAAAATTTTATATTAGAAATCCCCCTTTGTCAACTCTTGTGCCCATCGTTTGCCCTGTTTGTCACCCAGGCGCAGAAGTGCGATAAAAGGCGGGGCAAGAAAAGATTCCTGCCCCGCAACGCCAACCACAGCATAACGTAGAGAACATAAACAGCCAGTGACACCTGCCCGGCCCGCATCGGGGGAACAGGGGGAGGCTGGCGTCACCGGCATAAGTAAAACTTGGTTACAGGGCCGCGGTATAGATTGCCTTGACGTCGGCATCCTTGGGGCGACGCGGGTTGGTCAGGCCGCAGGCGTCTTTCTGGGCATTGCCGGTCATGACGTCGATATCCTCAGCTTTAACAGTCTTGCCATAGCGTTTGCCAAGTTCGATCAGACCGGAAGGAATGCCGATATCGGCAGACAGCTTCTGGATCGCTACCAGTGCCAGCTCGGCGGCATCGCGCGGAGCCAGACCAGCGGTGTTTTCGCCCATCAACTCAGCGATCTTGATAAACCGATCCATCTTGGCAATCAGGTTGAACCGTTCAACATGGGGCAGGAGGATAGCATTGCACTCGCCATGGGGCAGATCGTAGAAGCCGCCCAACTGATGCGCCATGGCATGAACGTGACCAAGGCTGGCATTGTTGAAGGCCATGCCGGCGAGATACTGGGCATAGCACATACCCTCACGGGCGACGATGTCACTGCCGTTGGCCACAGCCGGGCGTAAATGTTTGGCGATCAGCTCAATGGCTTTTTCAGCAGCCGAGTCGGTCATCGGGGTGGCGATAGTGGAAACATACGCCTCAACTGCATGGGTGAGAGCGTCCATACCGGTGGCGGCAGTCAGGCCTGGAGGCATGCCCATCATCAGAAGAGGATCGTCGAGGGCAATGCCGGGGGTAACGCGCCAGTCAACGATAGCCATCTTCACCTTGCGGCTGGTGTCGGTGATGATGCAGAAACGGGTCATCTCGGAGGCGGTACCGGCGGTGGTGTTGACTGCTACATAAGGGGGCATCGGCTTGGTGGATTTGTCAACGCCTTCGAAATCGTGAATCTTGCCGCCGTTGGCAATCACCAGACCGACACCCTTGCCGCAGTCGTGAGAGCTGCCGCCGCCGAGAGTGATGAGGCTATCGCACTTGTTTTTTTTGTAAACTTCGACGCCGTCATGGACATTTTTATCGGTGGGGTTGGGGATTGTCTCGTCATACACAACGTATTTCATTTTGGCGGCATCGAGCAGATCGGTGATCTGTTTGGTGATGCCCGCGCCGGTGATGCCCTTGTCAGTGACGATCAACGGTTTGGTGCCACCGAGATCTTTGATCTTAGCGGGGATCTGCTTGGCAGCGCCAATGCCGATCAGGGTCACACTGGGGATAAAATAGCCGTATACTTCTTCTCGAATTGCCATGATGTTACCTTCCTTTTCTTAATTTTGGGGTCCTGGGGTTGCTGCTACCTCTCTTTGGATCCAAATACGCGTACTTTTGTTATAGCAAGCAGCGTGCCATTTGAAAAATGCCGTTGTTTCGATATGTTGAGACTTGTACGTTCAGAGATTGCGGACATGTTGCCCCAGGCACAGCCAGGGCCGCGCTAAGGTGAAGGCCTTTCAGGTGCCCAGGAGTTCGAAACCTTTGCTCAGTGCCCGTTTCCGGGCGTTGTGACAGAATGTACCGGCAAAGGAGCCGGATGGGTCAAATTGTCCCGAATAATCCGGGCCAGAGGAGAGGTGTACGGAGGGTGGCGAGCGGAAATGGATGGACGAGATCAGCTGATCCCGTACTCGGTCAGTTTCCGATACAGAGTTTTTCGGCTGATGCCCAGGGCCTCGGCGGTTTGCTGGCGGTTGTCGCCGTGAAAATCGAGCAGTTTGAGGATGTGCTGTTTTTCAACAGATTCGAGGGTGAGGGTCGCGCTGGTCGTGTCGGCGGATTCAACCAGTTCGCGCGGCAGGCAGCGTTCGCTGATAATCCCGTTTTCCGCCAGGATGATAGAGCGCTCGATGACGTTGCGCAGTTCCCGGATATTGCCGGGCCAGTTGTAGCGGAGGAGGCAGGCCATGGCGCGCTCGACGATGCGGTAGCTGGTATTGTCGGGGCTAAGGCTGGTGAGGAAATAATCCACCAATAAGGGCAGGTCCTCCTTGCGTTGCTTGAGGGAGGGGATCGGGATGCTGAAGGCGTTGATCCGGTGAAAAAAAGCCTCGTTGAAACGGCCCTTCTCCACTTCATCGGCGAGATGGCGGTTGGTGGCGAAGAGAAAGCGGATATTGACCTGGCGCTCCTCCTTCTCGCCCACCCTCCGGTAGTTGCCGGTCTCCAGGACCCTGAGCAGCGAGGCCTGGACCTCAAGCGGCAGCTCGCCGATCTCGTCAAGGAACAGTGTGCTGTCGTGGGCAAAGGAGAGCAACCCCTCGCGCGAGTCATCGGCACCGGTAAACGAGCCCTTGAGGTGGCCGAACAGTTCACTGCGGGCCAGTTCTTTCTGCAGCGAGGCGCAGTTTTTGATGATTAGCGGATTTCCCGCCAAGGGCGAGCGTTGATGAATGAGTCGGGCGACCACATCCTTGCCGACCCCGGATTCGCCGGTAATCAGCACCGGTATTCGGGCCGGGGCCACCTTGTCGATCAGAAACTGGATATCGCGGATTGCCTGGGAGTTACCGATAATCCGGACTTTGTTGTGTTCCTGGCCGGTGCTGTGGCGGAGCACAGCGTTTTCTCGCGATAGCAATACCCGTTGGTGCGCCTTTTCGACAATCAAGTCGAGCCGGTCGAGGTTGAAGGGCTTGCGGATAAAATCATAGGCTCCGAGTTTCATGGCCTCCACCGCAATATCGACATCGCCATGCCCGGTAATCAGGACCACCTCGAGATGGGGGATCGATTCCCGGATGCGGATCAGCAGGTCTAGGTCAGAGACATCCGGCAGCCACAGGTCCATGATGACCACATCGAACCAATGCTTGCGGACCATGGCCATGGCCTCGGAACCGTCTGCGGCTGTATGGATCTCACGCTGGTTATTGGCCAGTTCTTTCTGCAGCAATCTTCTGATCGATTCCTCGTCATCGACGACCAGTATAGAATATTTTTCTTTATCCATGATTATTCTACTCCTGGGAGGGTAACCCGAAAGGCCGATCCCGTGCCGACCGAACTGGTGACAGAGATTTCTCCGTGATGGTTTTGGACGATGGTGTAACAGGTTGAAAGGCCGATGCCGATGCCTTTGCCGACGGGCTTGGTGGTGAAGAAAGGCTCAAAAAGTTTATCTTGGAGTTCCAGGGGGATACCGCAGCCGGAATCTTCTATTACCAGTGCAACTTTATGGTGCACGTCGGCAAGAGTGCTGATGCGAATGGTGCCGCCTGCACTGGTGGCGTCCAAGGCGTTGGTGAGGAGGTTGATGATCACCTGTTTGAGTTGCGATTCGTCACCGAGTATTTTGGGAAGATCGTCCATAAGATCTGTCGTTACAGTGAGATTGTTTTGCTCTTTGAAATGATGTTTGAGGATGAAGAGGGTGTCGGTGACGCACTGGTTAAGATCGACATGGCTAAGGCTTGCAACAGTGGGCCTACTGAAGGTGAGCAGGGTCTGGACGATGTCGCGGCAGCGCAGGCTTTCTTTGATGATCGTCTCGGTGTATTCCTTAAAGTCGTCATACAGCGCTTCGTCTATCTTTCCTTGCAGGCGGGCGTTTCGGCGTTGCAATCCTTGCGCAAAGCCGAGGATCGCGGTGAGGGGGTTGTTGATCTCATGGGCGACACCAGCAGCCAGGGCACCGACCGTAGCCATTTTTTCCGCCTGATAAAACTGGGCCTGAAATTCCTTTTCCCGGGTGACGTCCCGCTTGAACAGCAGGATCTGACGTTCACTGGTGGGGCTGGTCTTGAGCGGCGAGGCGATGATCTCGTAGTGTCTGAAATCACCATTGCCGACCTTGTAGATGCAGAGGTCTTTGACGATCTCGTCGCGATCCAGCGAACGCAGGGCCGGGCAGTCGGTACAGCGGCTCTCCCGTCCGCGAAAGATAGTGTAGCAGTGGCGGCCGATCGGGTCAATCCCTGGAAACCAGTCGTTAAAGACATGATTGACCCGCTGGATGCACAGATTTTCTGACAGGACCACCATCAGGTCGGTGATGCCGTCAAGCAGGGCCTGAATCTCCTTACGTTTTTTTTCGAGTTCCAGGTTGGAGCCTTTGAGCTGCTCGACCTTCTGCTGCAGTTCCTGATAAAAGCCGAGTTTGCAGTGTTCAATTCCCACCAGATCTTCAAGCGTCGTCGGGCGGGGCATTACCACACCTCCTCGCAGATCTGCAGAAATTCCTCCCAGGTCGCAGGCCTTGGATTGGTCAGGTTGCAGGCGTCATGCACGGCCATTTTGCAGATCGGTTCCAGGTGGTGTCGCTCACTTTCCGGGATAACTTGGCCCAGGCGCTGCGCCACATCAAAAGAGGCAAAGAAAACGTCGAGTTTCTCAATGCCTGCCCGTGCGGTTTCGACGTCGGATCCCAATCGGCGATTGAGAATCACCCGGCCGATATCGGCCATCTTTTTAGGATTGATAGGCAGGTTGAAGCGCATGACGCTGGTGAGCAGGATCGGATGTACCACACCGTGGCGCATGTCGAAATGGCCGCCCAGAGAATGGGCCAGGGCGTGTTCGGCACCGAGTCCGGCGTTGCTGAAGGCCATGGAAGCGGAGACCGCGGCGATGCTGAGCTGTTCCAGGGCGTCGAGCGAGCGGGTGGCAACCGCGCTTTGCAGATGGGCGAGGATGAGATCAATGGCTTTGAGCGAGTGCATTTCGGTGAACGGTGAGGCGATCACCGACATATAGGCTTCAATGGCATGGGCCAGGGCATCGACAGCACTCTGGATGATCAGGGATTCGGACTTGGTCCGCAGGATCAAGGGGTCGACGATGGAGATGTTGGGCACCAGCGTCCGAGTGATGATGGACATTTTGACCCCGCGCTTCATGTCGGTGATGATGCAGAACTGGCTGATATCCGAACCACTGCCGGCGGTGGTGGTGATCAGCATCATCGGCGGCAGTGGGCGTTGCACCCGGTTGGCCCCTTCGTAATCACTGATCTTGCCGCCATTGCTGGCTATGATTGCAATGCCTTTGGCGGTATCCATGGCACTGCCGCCGCCAATGGCGATGATCACGTCTGTGCCGTTTTTCAAGTAGAATTCGGCCCCCTGTTCCACCTGAAAATCCCGGGGATTGGAGGTGACGCCGGGATAGTAGACCCATTTGATACCCTCTTTTTCCAGGATATCCATGAGGCGCTGCAGCCATCCTGCCTCTTCGATACCAGCATCGCTGACCAGAAAGACTTTTTTGGCACCGAGACGAAGGGCGCACTGGCCGGCATGATTGAGACTGCCGCGGCCGAAGATAATTTCAGGAATGGCGAATTTTGTGATATCCATGCATCCGGCTCCGCGTTAATTATTCCGATGTTTACCCGTAACTGGCAGATTTGAAAAAGGTTTATATCAAGTTGGTGTTCACAGGTAGAGCGTCTCTACTCAATAATCCAAAACACCATGTTGGCGTGCGTTTGCTGTATGGATTTTACTCTGAAAACCTAAAAAACTATAAGCATCTTTCATGCCGAGGAATCGCTTTGTTCGACAGGGAGTCATGCAAAAGGTTGGAAGGGGAACAAATGACAGGATCTCGAGTATCTAAGGGGTGGGTAAACAATGTGTTTCCCGGTCAGGAGCGAACCTCTGGCCTGCGAGTTCGTGTCATTTTGACCCAGGCCAGGGGGGACTAATGAGTCATAATGACCCGGGTGAACTTTTAGGGGAGGGTTTGAGGAGACCGGCTTCCTTCCTGTGCTTGTGGTATGGGTTGCGTGGGTCGCGATCAGGGCACCCACCAATGCTCTCCGGGTCGGAGTGGACGGAAACGTTCTTCCGGGACAGCGGTAGCCTGCATGGCGGTTTTCAAGTCGCGTAGTGGAGTTTCGTATCCGGTATCGGCCAACTGGAAGGCAGCGTAATGAGTGGGCAGGGTGAGGGGACCTCCCAGATCGTGAAAGGCTCGCACCGCCTCTTCAGGGTTCATGTGATTATAGGTCATAAACCAGCGGGGTTCATAGGATCCTATGGGCAGGATGGCCAGCCGGAATTCTGTAAATTTTCTATGGGCCTCCCGGAAATAATCGCCGTTTCCGTAACCGCTGTCACCGACAAAATAAATGGCACCGCTTCGGGTAGCAAGGACAAAGGCCGCCCAAAGTGCACGGTTGCGGTCAACGGGGGTGCGAGCCGACCAGTGATGCATCGGTTCCAGATGAACCGTCACTTCTGGTGAGACAGAGATTTGCATTCCCCAATCGTGGGCTTCGACTTTTGCCTCGGGAATGCGGGTATGGATCAGGGTATCGTTGCCCAGCGGCGTGATGATCCGGGGATGATCGCGGTGCCACAAGTGTTCCAGGGTGGCCAGGTCGAGGTGGTCGTAATGGTTGTGGCTGATCAGGATCAGATCAATAGGCGGTAGATCATCAAAGCGGATGCCTGGTGGATGAACACGCTGGGGGCCAATCCAGGAGACGGGTCCCGCCCGATCAGACCAGACTGGGTCGGTGAGGATATTGAGACCCTGGGTTTGGATGAGTACGGTCACATGGCCGACAAACGACACGCGCAGCTGGTTGCCAGCCACTCGCTGTGGCGGTTTGTCGGTGCCGGGCAGCTCGCTGTACGCAGGCCAAGGCTGCGGTTGACGCGTCCAACGCCATTTGATGATATCCCAGAACCCTTTGTCCATTGGCTTGCCAGGATTGAAGAAACGGGTGCCATCAAAATGGTCGGAGGTCGGGCCTTGATAATATTGAGGTGTCTTGAAAATCAGCATAACCAGCACAAAGAGGACGACAATAATAAGGGTCGATTTCATGAGCATAAATATACGGTTAACCTGGAAACAAATTAAAATATAAGGCTGATTTTCGAATTAGTCATTGACCTCTTCACGACTGCACCATAACGAACATACTGAAATGCAGGTGAAAAATCGAAGCCTGATTTTTCACCTGCATTTTTTATCTGCCCCTGTTTTTTTTAAGTGGATTATCCGTTGCTTTGGGCCACGGCTCTGAAAAAGGTGTAGCAGAAAGTACCGGTCGGTTCTGCCGCTTTTTCCATGTCAGCAATCCCCTTGTCCCAAGTTTGTTCATTGATCAGGCCAAGTGCTAGAGCCTGATCGCGCACACCCCTGACCATGGCGATAAAGGTGTTACGGGAAAAGCCCTCGATCAGTTCCGGCCTGCTACCATCCACATAGACCAGGCGCGGTTCGACCTTTGTTTGCGCAAACCCCGACTCGACCAGGAGTGGATAGAGCCGGCGGCCAATCAAGGCGTCGCCACCCAGGTGGGCCTGGATCTGCACCAGGCAATCGACGGTGCGCCTGGCCTCGACAGTCTCAGGATGGCAGTAGAAGGAGCCGTGATCCCCCTCGATCACGGTTATTGTCCCGCCCTTTTTCAACACCCGGTGGAGGCAGCGCAGGGCTCCGGCCGGATCTTTAAGGTGTTCAAGGACAAAACAGACAAAGATGTGGTCAATGCTATGGTCGGCGATCGGCAGATCGAAAATATCTCCTGGTTGCAGCCGAACATTGGTCAGGCTATGGGCATGTACCGCCTCCTGCGCCGTTGCCAGTGAAGAGGGCGAGAGATCAATCGATACAAAATGGGTTTTCGGGTTAGCCGAAGCTAGGAATACGGTCTGGCATCCGGTCCCGCATCCCGCCTCAAGGACGGTTGCTCCCTCGGGGTAGCGAAGATCCCCATACAGCAGGGCCGCGAGGGTGGTTGCCTGATCTTTAAGTCGTTCAGCCTCCTGTGAGGAGTAGCCGTGGACGTACGTTGTCATTGTTTTCTCCCGGATTTTTTTTTGGGTGATGTCGAGGAGAATGTACAGCGGATGGGTTTCAGGCGTCTTGTACGGAATTGCGGTATTGTCCCGGTGTAAACCCCAAAAGGCGTTTAAAACTACGGTTGAGATGGCTCTGGTCGCTAAAGCCGGTCTGCGCCGCGACATCGGCGATAGGCAGACCACGGCCCAAAAAATCTTTGGCCTTGCGGGTCCGTAGCTGCATCAACCAGGCGTGGGGAGTGAGCCCGGTCTGACCCGAGAAGGTGCGGATGAAATGATAGGGACTCAGGCAGGCGATACCAGCCAGGGTATCGATTGAGAGATCCTCGTCGAAATGGGTGTCGAGATAGTCGATCACTCGCCGCACTGCTGCATGTTCGGCGCCGGCTTTGCCGGATAGCTGCGGAGTATAGGTGTGGCGGCTGATCAGCCGGGAGAACATCTGCAGGAGCAGGGTCTCCTTTTCCAGGCGTTCGATCTGTTCATCAGCAAGCTGCACATGTACATGCCGGATCAGGCGGGCAAGATTGGGGTCTTCGATCACCCCGGCAGTAAAAAAAGGCAGATCGGTCGGGCGGCCGGCAAGGTCGTTTGCGACTTGTTGGAGGCGACCTGCGGAGAGGTAGAACATCCGGTAGGTCCAGCCCTCCGCTGTTGCCGCCTGTCCCGTATGAACCTCATCGGGGTTGACGGTATTAATGCATCCCGCCGGTGCGATCAGTTGCTCGCCCCTGTAGGAAAAGCCAAGCGCACCCAGTTCAATCACTCCTACCCCGAACCCGTCATGGCTGTGTCGGGGAAAGGTCTGGGTCTGATAACTGGCCCGCATCAGTTGCAGACCCGGCATCTCCGGCAGCGAGCGAATGCACACCTGCTCGCTGGGTTGATGATCGGGTTTGTCCCTCGTTCCCGTCATGTCACCATCATATTAGCTTGTTGTTGTTGCTGCATCATTTCAAGATAATTTCTTACCTCACTGCTGAGACATCTGCACAGAGAAATCTCGCCTTGTCAGCCAAGGCGAGATTTGTAAAAGAACAATTGGATGAGCCGTCATGTGAAACCAGGGGTCACTGCGTTTCGGCCGAACTGCCTGAATGAAATTCAGCTTACCGCTGGAGCTGCTTCCCGGCTGAAGGCCGTGTACAGATAGGAAAGCGCAATCAGGCTGGTCCCTTGGGCGCAGGCATCAAGGATGTCGCTGTCTTTCCAGCCCAGATCACGAAGTTGCTGTAATTCCGCCTCGGTGATTTTTTCTTTACGCAGCATCTTGGCAACAGCGGCCAGTAAGCAATTTTCCGCCTTGGAAAAGGCCTCGACGGTTTTTCCTTCGGCCAGATCAGTCAGATCCTGGGCCGATAATCCGGTCTTGCTCAGCCAGGTGCGGTTCAGATTTATGCATTGATCATAGCAGGCAACTTGGGCGGCGAGAAAACGAATGGCGGTCAGCAGGGGAAAACTGAGGGCCTGGTGGCCTGCGAAATAGTTGATCTGGTCGAACTGCAGTTGCAGCAGGCCGGGGCTGGCACTCAACAGCTGCAGGGGTGCGGGCACCGGGCTGCGTTTCGTGACAAAAAAATTATAGATCTCTGCCACGTTGCCTGTTGCCTGTTCCGGGGTTTGATAGTCGAGAATATACATGGGTAACCTCCTGGTAGTAGACTGGTCGCCTATTGAAATAAAAAAAGCTGTCACCTGATTGAACGGCTGTCGGATCAGGTCAGCAGCACCTCGAAAACTATGGTTTGGAAATTGTCCAGCGGTTCGGGGCCAGCAGCGGCCTTCATTCGGATTAAAGCACCCTGCCAGGCGGAGATGATGAATCGGGCCATTTCTTCCGGCGACAATTCACGGCGCAGTTCGCCCTGATCCTGGGCCTGCTGGAGTTGTTTAACCACCCCCCGGATAAGGTTTTCCAGGGCAGTGTTCAATCTTTCCCGGAAGATGGGGTTGGTGTCGCCGAGTTCCTGGGTGAGGTTGCCAATCGGACAACCTTTAATATATCCCTCCTGGGCAAAATAATCACGAAACCAGAGGAAAAACCGGGCTAGCCGTTGCAGCGGGGGACGAGTGCCATCCGTGAGGATTGGCCGTAACTTAGTTGCGAACAGGGATTGATAGTGGTCAACCAGAGCTAGGCCAAACTCCTCCTTGCTTTTGAAGTAGAAATAGAAAGAGCCTTTGGGGACGTCGGCGGCCTTAAGAATCTCTTGCAGGCCGGTGGCAGCGAAGCCTTTGTGATGGATGATGCGGCCGCCGCAGGCTAGGATATGTTCACGGGTGTCAGTTTTCATGATGTCCATAATAGACCGGTCGTCTACGGGTGTCAACACTAATTTTTTCATTTTTTACGATCACATCAAAACAACGGAAAAATAAATAGATGGTTGCCAGGGCCGGTCGCAACCGGTTAGGGCTTATGAAGTGATTTTATGCCGCTGATGGGTTGTTGCACTTTGCTGATTGTTCCAAGGCTTTACGCAACGGACAATCAGACCCTGGCACCCGTCCCTCGCGATAGGCCTTCAACAGATCGACGGAACGCCGGGCAAGCATCCGTCGTACCTCTCGTCGTTCCCCCTTGACCCTGGCAATCGACATCGAATCGTAAGCCGTGGTTTTGTGACGCATCCAGGCAATCACGGCCTTGTCGGCTCGCTCTTCGATGGGAATCATAGCGGTTCGAGCCACTGTGCCGCTGCCGACGGGGATGGCATGAGTGGTGACAGCCTCGGCTATGTCCTGCTCCATTTCTGCATATTTCGGGGCAAAGGCAAGGAAGGCGCGGACCGCATGATTAAATTCCTGTTCGTATTCGGTCTGTTTCTGCGCCCTTCGCATCCGGTCGCTTGCCAGTTTATTCTTGTAGGCATCGGTGGTGCGCAGGGTTTCGATTTCCAGCCGAGTTTGCTCAATGAGCGTCGCCGGTGCCCAGATACCCTTGGAAATGATCCGTCGCCCGATCTGGGTCTGAACGCGCCAAAACGCACTCAAAGCTTTCACCTTCCTGGTGATGGCCGCGTCCCCTGCAGGGAGGAATGCCCAATCATCTGGAGGGGTCAATTTCTCACCGTTTTCTCCGATCAGGGTACCGTTGGCTCCTGCTCGTACGATTCGTTCTTCTGTCTTCATGTGTTTTAACACTCCCAATTATGTATCAGTTGCCATCCGTTTGCGCAGATCAGGGAGAAAGATCGCGGCCAGCCCTAACAGGGGCAGGAAGGCACATACCTGATAGACGTACTCAATACTGCGGAAATCCGCGAGTCGGCCCAGAAGTGCAGCACCGATTCCTGCTAAGCCGAAGGCCAGTCCGAAGAACAGGCCGGAAATCATCCCCACCTTGCCGGGAAACAACTCTTGACCGTACACGACAATGGCCGGGAAGGCCGAAGCCATCAGCAAGCCGATAACAAAGGTCAGGGGGCCGGTCCAGAACAGGTTTGCATAAGGCAGGGCGAGTGCAAAGGGGGCCGCGCCGAAAATGGACCACCAAATAACCTGCTTGCGGCCGATCCGGTCGCCGATAGGGCCTCCCAGAATAGTGCCCAAGGCTACGCCGAAGAGAAAGACGAACAGGTGCAGTTGCGCCGACTGCACTGAAACCTGGAATTTATGCATCATGTAAAAGGTGAGATAACTGTGCAGGCTGGTAGTGTAAAAGAATTTGGAAAACATCAGCACCAGAAGAATGAAGATCGGCCAAGATGCCGAAGGTCGTGGGCTTGCCGGGCGGACAGCCGCCGGATGTGTCGCTCGCCGTTGCCGCTCCTCGCTCTGCTTTTGTTTGTACCAGCCACCGACCCGCCACAAAATACCCATGGCCAGTAGAGCCACCAGGGAAAACCAGGCCAGGCTGTGCCGCCCCTGAGGGATTACGATCAGGGCAGCCAGGAGCGGTCCGGAGGAGGTGCCGCCATTGCCGCCGACCTGGAAAATCGATTGAGCCAGCCCGTAGTGTCCGGCTGAGGCCATGCGGGCCACTCGTGAGGATTCAGGATGAAAGATCGCCGAGCCGGTGCCGACCAGGCCGACCGCGATCAGCAGCAGACCGAAACTTGGGGCCATGGACAGGGCTATCAGCCCCACCAGGGTACAGCCCATGCCCCAGGTCAGCGAATAGGGTTGGGGGTGACGATCGGTATAGATCCCCACCGCCGGTTGCAAAAGCGAGGCGGACATCTGAAAGGTCAGGGTGATAAGTCCGATCTGAGTGAAGTTAAGGGAAAAACTGTCTTTGAGCAGGGGGTAGATCGCCGGGATCAGGGATTGGATCAGGTCGTTGAGAAAATGGGCGAAACTGATCGCCCCCAGCACCTTGATGCCGATTCGTTCCGTTCCTGCGGTCGGGTTTTTATTGGTTTCGACATGGCGTGCCATGGGTATGGTAATCCTTTTTTCTTGTCCGATGGGAAACTGTTTTTCGATTCGATCTATTAGATTATCTTAGAATTTCGACTCATTCAAGGGATGCAAGTCTCAGGCCCTCCAGTGGATCCGGGTAAAGAGATGACGGGAGACTGTACAGGATGTGAGCAATCGGAGCAAGGGGATTGCCGTCAAAGAGAATGTAGGGAGGGGCACCGTGCTGCGAGGGGGACTTTTCAATGTCCTTCACGCGGCGTTGCATTTTGACAAAACTGCTTCAATCGTTTTAGCCAAATCATGGATATTGATCGGTTTCATCAGGAATTCGGTTACGCCGTAATAGTGGGCGGAATGTTCGGTAACGGTTTCGCTGTACCCGGTGCAGAGGATGACCGGCACGGTGCTGCTGATTTTGCGGATTTCTTGGGTCAGTTGCACCCCGGTCATTTCCGGCATGGTCTGATCGGTGATTATCAGATCATACCCCAGGGGGTTATCCCGGAAGGTTTTCAGGGTGGTCAAACTGCTCTGGCTGGCGGTGACTTGGTAGCCGAGCAGCTTAAGACTTTCCTGAACCACTTCCATAAAGAAAACCTCATCGTCGACAATGAGCACCCGCTCCCCGTGACCGAGGGGCAGGTGGTTCTCCTCGCAATCTATTTCGGCGGTCATGCTATGGGTGAGCGGCAGAAAAACATCGAAACAGGTTCCTTTGCCGAGAACAGTGGCTATCTCGATTAGTCCTTTGTGGCTCTTGACAATACCCATGACAACTGCCATGCCCAGGCCGGTGCCTTCGTTAACGTTCTTGGTGGTGAAATAGGGCTCGAAAATCCGTTCCAGGACTGCTGGCTGTATTCCGGAGCCGGTATCAGCCACGCTGATCTGCAGATATTCCCCTGGCGGGATAGTCATAGTCATGAATTGCCGGGCCTGGGGCAACGTTACGTTTTCCAGGGAGATGGTGATCAGTCCTCCGGTTTCCCGCATGGCATGGTAAGCGTTGGTGGCAAGGTTCATGACCACCTGATGGATCTGAGTGGAGTCGCCGAGAATCCGGTCGCTGGTCACTTCCATCCGGTGCTGGATTGCAATGGTGGTTGGCAGGGTCGAGCGCAGCAGATTGATGGATTCCTTGATCACCGGTACCAGATTGATAGGGATCAAAGCCATGTTGCTGTGCCTGCTGAAGCGCAGGATCTGCTGAACCAGTTCTTTGGCCCGATTGCCGCCTTCCAGAATTCGTTCGAGATACTCTCGGATCTTAGGGTCCACATTCGCTTGAATCCGGTAGGACGCCAGTTCGGTATAGCCGATGATGCCACCGAGGATATTGTTGAAATCATGGGCAATGCCCCCGGCCAAGGTGCCGATAGCCTCGTTTTTTTGCGCTTGGATCACCTGTTTTTCCAAGGCGTTTTTTTCTTCCGTCAAGGCCAATTCCTTGGTCAGATTGCGGATAAAGACCCCCATGTAGAGGGGCCTGCTGTTTTCATCTACAACCAGCCAGCCTTTGGCGGCAACCGGGACTCTGGAGCCATCTTTGGCAATATAGGAGAAGTGCAGGGGGCCGTTTTGCGAAAAACCGGATTTGAGTTCAAGGATGGCCCCCACGATCCTTGCCTGATCCTCTGGCGGGATAAATTCCTTGAAATGTTTTTGTGTACATTCACTTAGACTATAACCGCTTTCCTGGAGAAACGTCTTGTTGAGATCGATGAGCATCCCTTCGAAATCGATCAGCAGGATTCCCTCGGGGTTGGTGTTGAAGAAGGAGCGGAATCGGAACGCGCTTTCCCGCAAGGCTTTTTCAATCTTTTTCCGCTTGGTGACGTCACGGACAATCGCCTGTATATACAGCTCTCCTGCGAGTTCCATAGCACTCAGGCTTACTTCGGCATGGAATAAAGTCCCGTCGAAACGGCTATGCAGCCATTCAAAATGTTGCGGCACTCCTTGGAGCGCTCCAGCAATATAGGCGGGTCCTTTCTCCAGATAAGTCCGGCCATCCGGTTGGAGCGCCGGGGAAAAATCGCGGGGTGATCGGTCCAGCATTTCGTGCCGTGCACAGCCGAACATATCCAGGGCTTTCATGTTGCAGTCGATAATCGTGGTGCCCGTGCTGCTGTTTTCCTTGATAATCAGGATGGCCTCGCTTGCCGACTCAAACAGGGTTCGGAAACGTTTTTCACTGTATTTGAGTTCCTGAAACAATTTTTTCTGATCGGTGATGTCCTGAATGGCCACGGCCGCTCCGGCGTCGGGGTTGTGGGGGTCAATGGGCGCCGCGAACAGGGAAACGTTACGCATTGAACCGTCCCGATGACGGAACCGGGTTTCCACATAGCTGGTTCCATGATCTTGTAGCTGGCTATAAATGGCCGTTCCCACCCGGTTGTATTCTTCTTGGCTTTCGTAGAGGTGGCGGGAGGAGCGGTTGAGCAATTCGGCGGCAACTTGACCGGTAATCTCGCAGAGGCGCACGTTGATCGCTCTGAAGACCCGATCCTTGAGGATCGCCAGGCCGACCGGAACGGCCTGAAAGAGGCTCTGCAGTTTAGCTTCGCTTTGTTGCAGCCTTTCCTCTATTTCTTTTCGTTCCGTGATATCGACGAACATACTGATTGCACAGAGTTCCTCGCCCAATTGAAAGGTGGCGGCGGAATAGAGAAGGTGCGCTTGAGTTCCGTCCTTTTTTACGGCGACAGTCTCCTGGTTCTCGGCCCATCCGGTCTGCAATAAGGTTTCCATTACCTTCCTGCTCGTTGCGTATTCGGATGGAGGCAGGAAAGACTGCGATGTTTTGCCGATGAATTCAGCTGCTTGTCGGCCGCTGATTCTTTCAACGGCAGGATTGACGTCAAGATATACCCCATCACTCATTCGGTTGATAGCAATGCCGAAGGGTGCATGTTGAAAGATGGCCCGCCATGCTGCCTCCTGCTCTTCGAGAATCCGTCTGGCTTGGCGGCGTTCCGAAATATCGCGAAAGATCGCCTGGGTTAGAGGTTGCCCCGCCATCTCAAAGCGATTCAGGGAAACCTCGGTCGCCAAGATATTACCGTCCGGCAGGCGAAAGTCCCATTCCAGATACATAGGCATGTTATGTTTAGTCGGTGTAAAGATTCTCTCCGCTTTGAATGCCGATAATTGGCCGTCCGACTGCAAGGGCGGCGAAAGGTTGGTCAGCGATGCTCCGATGAGTTCCTGTCGGTAACGTTTGAACATCTGCAGCGCTCTCTCGTTGCAATTGATGATGCTATTGCGTTCAACAATAAGGATGGCGTCGTTGGCTCCTTCAAACAGCGTCCGGTAACGCTGCTCACTCTCCCGTAGTTGTTCCTCGGCATGTTTGCGGTGAGTGTTGTCGATGATGACACCTCGCACCCCTTGCACTTTTCCGTCGGCATATATTGGCCGCGAGAAAACAATCCCCGGGAAAATGCTGCGGTCTTTCCGCAAGAACCAATACTCTTCGGGCTCCTGAATTTGACCGGACAGTAGGGATTTGAAACGGTCAGCTAATTTTTCGCGGTCGGATGCGGCGATAAAAACAGAGAGATCGTGTTGTTCCCTGAGTTCTTGCGGAGTATAGCCGAAAAATTCATAAGCCGACTGGTTGGCAAAGGTGACGGACCCCTGTAGATCGGTTTCATAAATAATCTGCGGCAGGGCATCGACCAGATGTCGATAGCGTTCCTCGCTTTTCTGGATTTGCTGGTTGGCGCGTCGTTCCAGCAAGACATTGCGGCCCATCTCAGCCAGCAACTCAACGATGAATTCCAGTTGTCCCAGAGTCTGTCGCAACCTTTTTTTTGAGAATGCAGGGATTCGTGCTGCGGCAGTGAGAAAGGTCGTCTCCTCGAATCCTTTTGCAGCGGCTGTTGTTTGCAGGGGGGCTTGTGCAGGCGGAACAAGATGGAACAGACCGACAAAGATGCTGGCGACGAGCTGCCCTTCGATCATAATCGGCGCGCCGGCGAAACTGAATCCGTTATCACAGGTGAAAACGAGGTTTTTTTTATCGACAGGCTGTTTGTTTGCGAAAAAATTTTCGATCTCCATACAGCTTTTAAAAGTGGTGGGCTGTGGGGTCGAGGAATTATTTTTACAGAAACATTGCCAATCTTCCTCGATTATTACCTCTCCCTTGGGATCTACGATGAGACAGCCCAACTCGACAGATGCGCAGAAACGTTGCAGCGCGGATCGCAGTTTCTCGAAAGGTATCAGTTGGTCAATTTTTTGGTTGCTGTCTGCCATGGTATATCACTATGCATTGATGCTCGGAAAGAGGGGGAGGGGCCTGAAGGAATTACTCACAAGGATAACAACGGGCGTGCCACATAGCAAGAAAGACCCTGCACACCACGCTGTTCATAGAGGCGGCGTGCAGGGCGAAAGGCTTTGCATTCAATTGACCGGTTGGTTATTCGGTCTTGAATTGCCCCACCATCTGATTGAGTTGTTCTGCGAGGGCCGAGAGTTCATGGGAACTGACGCTGACCTGCGAACTGCTGGCGGACATCTCGCCGGCGATGGTGCTGACATCGGTGATTTCCTTGGCGATCTCGGCCGCGACCACCGAACTCTGATTGACGTTTTCGTTAACTTCGCTGATGCCTTGAGCCATCTGGTTGACGTTGCTGGCTATTTCAGCGGTAGCCGCACTTTGTTCCTCCACCGCCGTGGCAATGCTACCCACGACCTCGTGAACATCTTTGATAACCGTGTTGATTTCGGAAATCTGCTGCACTGTCTTGGTGGTGGTGTCCTGAATGTTGCCGACCTTGTCCTTGATATCGTAGGTCGCTGCTGCGGTCTGTTTGGCCAGTTCCTTGATTTCGTTGGCCACCACCGCAAACCCCTTGCCCGCCTCGCCGGCTCGCGCCGCTTCGATAGTCGCGTTCAGGGCCAGCAGATTGACCTGTTCCGAGATTTCGGTAATGGTTTCTATAACCTTGCCGATGGATTTTGCCGAGTTGCCCAACTCGTTGATGTTCTGCGAGGCCTCATTGGCTTTTTTTGCGGCGTTTTCTGAGATTGAACGCGCTTTCTCCGCATGCTGGGCAATCTCGCCAATGGTGGACGACATCTCCTCTGAAGCGGTGGCCACGATGTTGGTATTGGTGGTTGATTGTTCCATGGCCGCCGCAACATTGGTCATATTGGCGCTCATTTCTTCGGCAGCCACCGCCACATTGTTGGATTTGTTGGAGGCATCCTGGGCGCCCTGGTTCATTTGCTCTGAAATCTGAGACAGTTCCGTCGAGGAGGAGGAAAGGGTGTGGACACCGGCGGCGACATCCTGGATGATGTGCTGCAGTTTATCGATGAACATGTTGAACCATTTAGCGAGTTCACCGACCTCATCCCTGCTGAGCACCTGCAGGCGCATGGTGAGATCGCCCTCGCCCTGGGCGATATCCTTCAGACCGGCTACCGCGGCATTGATGGGGCGGACAATCTTACGAATGGAAACCACCAGGACCAAACCGGCAAGACATAAGGCGACTAGGACAACGGCCAGGATGATGTTGCGAATCTGCACCGAGGCGCGCAGAAACTCCTCCGCGTTCTGGGTGACGGCAATCGACCACCCATTGATCTCGACCGGCGCGCCGCCGGCGATTTTACTATCTCCTTTGAACACATATTCGGCCACGCCGCTCTTGCCGCCCATCATGATTTCATTGATCTTGGACATTTCCTTGATGGTCGAGACATTGAGCTTGAGAAGATGTTCCGCCTTGGGGTGGGCCAGGATAATTCCTTCCCGATTGATCATGTAGGCATAGCCTGTTTCCCCTACCTTACGGTCGGCCACCAGGCGGGTGAAGAAATCGGCCTTAAGGACCAGGCAAATCACCCCCGTAAACGGTTTGTCCGTGGAATTGAGGGGCGCGGCGATCGGCACAATCAGCTGGGACGTGGCTTTTGACAGGATCATTTCGCCAACACTGGCGGCCCCGCTCTGTTTAGCCTTCTTGAATTCTTCATTGTCGGCCACCGATACCTTGGCGTATTCCTCGCCACCGGCCAGGACGCCAGTGAGGATCTGCCCGGCGTTATCGGTGACGAACAGCCCCTGGTAGTGTTGCGAGGCGTTGATGGTTTGGAATTTTGTGCGCAAAATCTCAAAAACCGCTTGGGATGCCTCCTTTTTCGCTTCTGGGTCGCCCTGGCGAAGCTTTTCCAGTCCGGCGACAATCGACCGATCGATGGCCAGCAGGGCCACCGTGTCTTGCTCGGCATGTACCAGATTTTTCACCAGCCGGGCGAGGTCGCCCGCCATGGTCTGAGCCTTTTCCTGGGATAGCGTCATCAGTGCATCCGATGATTTGGTCACCGAGAAATAGCCGACGATGAGCAGGGGCAGCAGGACGGACAACAGCCCGGATGTCAGCAATTTGAATTGAATGGATCGGAAATTGAACTTCATACAGGATCTCCTTAAGTATATGGCACGTTGGCATCATTGTTCCAATAATGATGTGCCCAGGAGTTAGCCAGAATCGTGCCAGGATGAATGGATTAATTTTTCCAATTAAAAACAGATGGTTTGGCCAATGCTGGTCGGGAGGGGGGGCGCAGGATCAGGCAATTGTCCTGAAAAACAGGACAAGGGCAGGGGGGCATCCGATTATTTCGGACAATACTCGGTGGTGCTGGTCAGGACGTGGTGTTTGAGCAGGTCATAGAGGCGGGAACGGCTGACTCCGGAGATTGTACAGGCCTTGGTCATGTCGCCGCCGCTTGTCCGCATCAGGCGCTGCAGGTAATGCTTTTCGATATCATTGGAGAGTATGCGGCGATATTCTTTCAAGGGCGGCAAGGTTTCGGGCCATCGTGCCTGGTCGTCCAGGGGGGAAGGAATACCGGCAAGAGGCTGCGTATGTTTTTGGGCAACCATGGAGCGAATCCGACAGAGGCGGATTTCCGGGGGCAGATGAATGGGATAGAGGACTGGGTCTCTGGGATCGGCAAGGATGGCTTTCTCCAAGGTGTTTTTCAATTCGCGCACATTTCCCGGCCAAGGGTACACGGCCAGGGTTTCCAGCGTTTCGGGCACCACCCCTTTGATGGGCAAGAGATGTTGACGACAGATTGTGAAGACAAAGCTCATGGTGAGTTTTTCAATATCCTGCTCCCTCTCGCGGAGTGGGGGGAGATGGATACTGAAGGCATTGAGTCGATAATACAGATCGCTACGGAACAGTTCTTGCCGAACCCGTTCCGTCAGGTCGCGGTTGGTGGCGGCCACTAACCTGAAATTGCTTTTCTGCTCCCGGTCTTTGCCTACCGGTCGAAACACTCGTTCCTGGAGGACACGGAGAAAACTTTTTTGGGTCTCCAGGGGCAACTCACCGGCCTCGTCGAGAAACAGGGTGCCGCCATCGGCCAGCTCGATCAGGCCCTTTTGATCGTTGCCCGCGCCGGTGAACGCCCCTTTGACATGCCCAAAGATCAGGCTTTCCACCAGTTGCTCGGGCAGGCTGGCGCAATCAACCACCACAAAGGGACCTGCGGCCCGCGGACTGTTGGCGTGGATCGCCCGGGCAAACAACTCCTTGCCGGTGCCGGTCTCGCCGGTGATCAGCACACCGGTGTCGGTTTCAGCGCAATGGGCAATCTGATCCAGGCAGGCGCTGATCGCCTTGCTCTTGCCGACGATTTCGTCGCGTTTGAGATTGACATGCGAGGCGCGTAGTGATTTTTTGTCGTGGTATTCCAGGGCTCTGCGGATGTGGAGAATAATCTCCTGTCGGGAGAGCGGCTTTTGCAAGTAATCCCAGGCCCCGTTCTTGATGGCTAATTCCGCACCGTCAGCATCGCCCATGCCGGTGATGATGATCACTTCCGGAGCCGAGGGGAGGCACTGGGTAAACGGCAACAGCTCCAGGCCGTTGCCATCAGGCAGGCGGACGTCGAGGAAAACCAGATCGGTCGATCCCCTGTTCAGCAGCAGTTTGCCGGCTTCAATGCTATCGGCAACCTCGGCCTCATGGCCCAGCAAGGAGCAGTGCTCGGCCAGGAGAACCCGAAAGATGGGGTCGTCGTCGATGATAACCACGTTTGCCATGTTATCGAGCGCTCCGTTTGGTCAGCTTTTGATAAGCAGTGGACTGGGAGCATCATTACCCCTGTCCGACCCGCTAGCATCATTGAATGGGGGAAGCTTGAAAGGGGAGAAATTCGGGTTGTTGATTTGTTTTAGCTGTTTGAAAAAACTGCGATTTTACCGAAAGTCTCTTTGAATCTCAAGGCAAGGCATTCGTAGCGTTGCGCTTTCTGGTCATCGTCAAGATTGGTGAATTGAACAGCAAACAGGCTCTGCTTGGTACTTAATAGAGACCTGAAACTATATATGCAAGTCCTTAACCGGACATTATTGATTATTCATCGTTTAAATCGTCAGCCGGAGGCCGCTTTTCATGTGTTGCTGCTAAGGCTTCATCCAGCACCATCCGGACCTTTTGTGACATTTCCGCTATGGTTGTTGGTTTCTTTAATAACATTTTGATCCCGATGGCTTTTGCTTGCGCACTGCCTATCATCTCACCGTAGCCGCTGCAGATGATGATCGGCATGGCCGGATTGACCGCTATTATTTCTTTGCTTAAGTGGTCTCCTGTCATTTGCGGCATGGTCAAATCAGTTATGACCAGATCGTAGGCTTGCGGATTGGTTTTGAATAATTCCAAAGCCTCGATACTGCTGAGTCGGGAGGTCACCTGATATCCGAGCTCTTCAAGCATCAGTGTTTCCATTTCGATTATCATGGCCTCATCGTCAACCAGAAGAATACGTTCACTGCCGGTCGGGAACGTTTGCGCTGCAGCAGCAGGGGAGCTCACTTCTACAGAAGCACCGGTTAACGGCAGGTAGATGTTGATGGTTGTTCCTTTCCCCACTTCGCTCAAAATTTTGATATCGCCTTTGAGTTCCTTGACAATGCCATAGACGACGGCAAGTCCGAGACCGGTCCCCTTGCCCTGTTCCTTGGTCGTAAAATAGGGGTCGAAAATTTTATCCATAATGGAAGGTTCGATGCCGCATCCCGTGTCGGCAACAGAGAAGAGTGCATATCGACCCGGCGGCAGGGAGGTATCCTTCATCTGGTCATTTTTCAATACAGTCTCTTGCAAACAGATCGATATTTCTCCCCCTGTTTGCTCAATGGCATGATACGCGTTGATGATCAGATTCATGGCAACTTGGTGGAATTGCGATGGATCCAACAGGACTGATGAGCAATTGTTTTGAATATTTTTTCTGATTAAAATATTCGCAGGGATGGTTGATCGGCATAATTTATAGACCTCTTCCAACACCGTCTGCAATTGTACAGGGGCGATAGTGCGTTCCGATAGGCGACTGAAGGTGAGAATCTGGTCGACAAGGCTTTTTGCCCGCAGACCGGCAGTGTACAATCGATCCACATAGCGATGCTGGGGGTTGTCGGCGGGCAGGTGCATTTTCAGCAATTCAGCATAGCCCAACATGGGTTGCAGAATATTGTTGAAGTCGTGGGCAACGCCGCCGGCCAGGGTGCCGATGGCCTCCATCCTTTGGGACTGGTTGAGCTGCGCCTCAAGGCGTTTTTTCTCTGCTTCGGCCCGTCTCTGATCGGTGATATCCCGGATGATGCCGACAATGTACTTCTCGCCATTCTTATTCGTGTACAGAGTTTTTTTGGTGACGATCGTGTAGACGATGTCATGGGCACCAGTGAACGACTCTTCGTTGATGCTCTCCGTTCCTCTTGCCAGGACCAGTTCATCCTTTTCCCAGAAGATGTCGGCCTCTTCTTTTGGGAAAAAATCGTAGTCGGATTTCCCCAAAAGTTCATTGCGGGATCGGCCCATTAAGTTGCAGAGGGCGTTATTGATCAATACCCATCGATGGTGCTGGTCCTTGACAAACAGAGGATCTCCAACGCTGTTGATGATTTCGTCCAGGTAGTTTTTTGATTCAACCAAGGCTTCTTCCGTCAATTTGCGGGCGTTGATATCGGTGATAAACCCTTCGATAAAGGCCGGGTTTCCGGCCTCGTCATGGCGCATGCGGGCGCTGATGGAAATCCATATTTTGCGGCGATCTTTGCGGTAGCACTGAATTTCAAACCCAAACGCTTGTCTATGGTTTGAGATGGCCGCGAGCAGGGTGTCGCGGTCATTCGGGTTCACGTAAAAATCATGCTTGATGTCGGTTATGTTTACGATGAGATCTTCGGGCGAGTCGTACCCTAAGATTCGGGCTAATGCGGGATTTGCGCTGATAAAGCGGCCGGCAAGGCTGCTTTGATAGAGTCCTTCAATAGCATACTCAAAGATACCCCGATATTTCTCCTCACTTTCTCGTAGGTTCTCCATGGAATGGTTGAGTTTGTCGGTCATGATGTTGAAGGTGTGGGCCAGTATCCCGATTTCATCCTGGGTTGTCACGGGAACGACCTGGTGAAAGTCTCCGTCGATGATTTTTTCAGCGACCTCGGTCATTTGCCGAACAGGTCGCATGATCGACCAGGTGATGCACATGCCGAGCAGGCCGATCAGCGCGATAATCACCAGACCCGCCAAGCCCATGATGCGGATCATCCGGATTCGACCTTTTCTGAGCATGCTTTCATAGGCCTGGAGTTCATCTTCGTACACGCTCGTGCCGATGACCCAGTCCCAGGGCGCGTAATAGGCGAGACGGGCAATCTTCCAGCGTGGCGCCGGTTCCCCCAGGTTTTGCCAACGATAACGGATGGTGGTCATGGTTCCTGGTTTGAGATCGAGCGCTCTGTTTACGATTTCCTGGGTAACGTATTGACCGTCGCTGTCCCGGACATCCCAGACATCCTCGCCGTCTCTTAGGGCATTGTAGGAGATGACATATCGGCCGCGCTCTTCTCCCTTGCCGCCTACAACATAGACATAGCCGGTTTTACCCACGCTGCTCTGCAGGATGGCCTGGCGGATGCGGGCGGCTACAGTTTCCTGTTTGACACCGACATAGAGCATGCCGACCAGGCTGCCGGCCTGATCGAATATCGGTTCATAGGCCGTGATGTACCAGGCGTTCACGACATAGGCGCGTCCGTGATAGGTTTCACCCTTGAGGATGGTAGAGATGACCGCGTTATGAGACCCATCAGGGGTGACGGCAGGGATGTACGTCCCGATAGCCCGTTCGTTTGTCGTGGTCTGCACCGTGGTGGCAACGCGCAGCATGTCGCCCTGATCGTTTATACGCTGGAAGATTGTGGCAGTTTCTCCAACCAGATGGGTCGTCTTGTCAACAATTGGCGTCTCAATGGCCGGATCAGTAATTTTGCCAAGCCATTTTTTTCCGACAAAAAATTTGGGTAGGTTCACCTCGACGGATTCTTTGGTGAATTGGTTGGTCGCCGTCCATGTGATCGACTCATTAGCAAGGCTTGCGCCCCCAGCATCTTCCAAGATGTGTTTGGCAACATTGAGATTGGTGTCTATTTGTGACTGGACTGCCTCGTCTTCAGTGCGGACCAGGTTGTAGACACTTTGGGTGATATGATTGAGGTCGGCCTCGATTAAATCGTCCACCTCTTTCTGCGCCAGGTTGTTGTACTGGCCGCTTTGCCAGACAGAAAGGATGACGAGGGCTGTTGCTGTAATCAAGACACTGCCTGCGCCCATCAGGGCAACTTTGACGCTAAGTCGCATGTTTGGGAAAAGTTGAGCCATGTGTCTGGATGATTGTGAGTTGTGTTGGTGGGAATGGATAGCATTGTGAAGTCTTACGTCGTAACTCTGTGGTACTTTAAAGTATTCAATATTCCTCTGGTGCCGTCAAGTGAAAGTGGGCAGCCCTGAGGATATATATTTCTTTTGCATCGACATGAAATGAATAGCTTGACATCACTTAGTTGGCGCCCTATATATCGATATATATCTATATAGGAATAATAAAGAGGGTCCCATGAAAACATTGTTACGAGTCATGAAAGCTCTGTCCGATCCTAACCGGGTACGGGTGGTCAAGCTCCTGGAAGACCGGGCATTGTGCGTTTGCGAGATCCAGAAGGTTTTAGGGTTGGCCCAGCCCACAGTTTCCAGCCACATGAAGATTCTCGAGGATGCGGGTCTGGTCAATAAAGAACGCCAGGGCACTTGGATGATCTATAGCCAGGCCGTCGATAGCGAATCTTCGTATGTGCGCACCATGCTGATCAAGTTGCGGGACTGGCTGAACGAGGATGCACTGCTACAAGAGATGATAAAGGCCCTGCCCGAGGCCGACTGCCTGCGGGCTGCTTACCAAAAAAACTAAGGACGAGATACATGAAACCCATCCAACCAGCCGTCTGCGGTTGTGCCAAACCGGGAACCGATCACGAATCAACGAACAATAATCGCATTTCTTGGGTCAAGATTGTTGTCATCGGCACACTTGGCCTGGGGCTCTGGTTCACACTTTACCGTAACCTTCAGCCTCTTTCGAGCTTCCTCACCTATTCTCTGCTCGGTATTGCACAGCCCAGTCAGTTGGGCGATGCTGTCCAGTTCTTTGTCTACGACACCCCTAAGGTGCTGCTGCTGCTGACCCTGATAGTCTATGTGGTTGGTGTGATCCGCTCGTTTTTCACCCAGGAGCGCACTCGCAAATACCTGGCGGGCAAGCGTGAAACTGTTGGCAATGTTATGGCTGCCCTGCTGGGCGTATTTACCCCCTTTTGTTCCTGCTCAGCGGTACCGCTCTTTCTCGGTTTTGTCCAGGCAGGGGTCCCGTTGGGCGTGACTTTTTCCTTTCTCATCGCCGCGCCTATGGTCAACGAGATCGCCCTGGTGCTGCTCTACGGGTTGCTGGGATGGAAGGTCGCAGCCCTCTATCTGGGCACCGGCCTTTTGATCGCCATAGTCTCCGGCTGGGTGATCGGTCGGTTGAAACTCGAGTCTTGGATGGAAGATTGGGTGCAGGAGATGCGTGCCGGCGAAGCTATCGTCTTTGAGCAGCAACTCACCTGGGCCGACCGACTGGAACAGGGCAAAGAAGCGGTACGCGATATCGTTGGCAAGGTCTGGGTGTATGTGGTCGCCGGGATCGCGGTCGGTGGCCTCATTCACGGCTATGTGCCCGAGGACTTTATGGCAGGGATTATGGGCAAGGATGTCTGGTGGTCGGTGCCTGCAGCGGTTGCAGTCGGCATCCCCATGTACTCAAATGCCGCCGGAATCGTCCCGGTAGTGGAGGCCCTGCTCGGCAAGGGAGCGGCCTTGGGCACGGTGCTGGCCTTCATGATGAGTGTTATCGCCCTGTCCCTCCCGGAGATGATCATTCTTCGCAAGGTGCTCAAACTCAAATTGATTGCGGTCTTTGTTTTGGTGGTGGGCAGCGGTATCGTTGGTATTGGCTACCTGTTTAACATGATTATTTAGGACTAATGAGGTCGGATATGCTCATCAAAGTTTGTGGACCGGGTTGCGCCTCCTGTGACAAGACGCAAAAGATTGTTGAGGCTGCGGTTGCCGCCAAAGGCATCGGCGCAGCCATCGTTAAAGTAAAGGATTTTCAGGAGATCGCGCAACTAGGGGTCTTCTCAACTCCTGCAGTGGTGATAAACGGCGAGGTCAAATGCGTCGGTCGGGTGCCCAAACAAAGCGAGGTGGAGGCGTGGCTCGATTGAGGATTTCAGCCTCTGCATAGAGGTGTCTTTTTTATAGGGTTATTGGCAAACTATCATGGAATGATTATTTATTACATCAGGAATCGATAATGATTCTTAAATAGTAAATTGAATTCCAGATCCGCTTTAATTTTTTTTTGCGGACAGGGGGTACATACCATGATGAACAGCACAGCATTTCGGAAAGGACAAAGGCATTTTTTGCGCGGTGAATACGAGAGAAGTATCATGGATTTCAACAGTGCTTTGGCCGAGGGACTCGACGCGGCTAAGGTCCATGTGCCGATGGGGCTTGCCCATCTGAAAAAGGGTGGTTTTCAGGAAGCCGTAGAAAGCTTCACCCATGCCCTGGATAGCGACCCGACCAACGAACGTCTCTTCTTTTTGCGTGGCATCGCTTATTTCAACAACGGTAATACGGGAAAGGCCTTGGACGATTTTAATGAGGCCCTCAGGCTCAACAGCAAGCGTGGCGTTGCCTATGTTGCCCGGAGTCTGGCCTACAAGGCGTTGAAGCGGGATGTTGAATCGGCAAGCGATCTGAAATCGGCCCTGATGACTGCCGATGTCGAGGTGGAACTCTTTATCAGCGAGTACTGCATTGCTCCGAACCTGTACCACTTGGCCATGTCGCTTTTTGATGTGGTACGGGAGGGTTGGGGGAAAGAACTGAAGGAGATTCGATCGAACAGCACCCATTAAGGCCCAGTGGGCGGAAGGGAGGAGCGTACGTTTGCAGACACTGACCCGTTGTCATTAAACAGAAGAGAAAAGGCCTCGACAAGGAGGCCTTTTTTTATTTTCGAGCGTATTTGCCTCTGCCTGTTCCCGAACGATCACACCATTTTTCGCAATCGACACATGAAACTCCTGCTGGTGGAGGTGCCCGTTACCTTGCCCCGCTGGTCGTCCTCGGTGAGGGTGTTGAGGTTGCAGCGCGGATCGTAATCACCCCAGCCCCAGGCAATGCGGACAGTGCCGGGACGCACTGTTGTTGCTATGCGCGCCGTCATCTCGATTGCGCCTTTCGGGGTCTCTATCCGCAGGGTCTCACCCTCTGCTATGCCCTGTTGTTCCGCATCCTCGGGATGGATATCGACCACAGCGCCCGCACCGCTTTTAAGCAGAGCCGGGATGGTGCGAAACTGCGAGTTGGTGAAGCGGATATCGCGGCTGCCACTGATTCCCAGCATGGGATACTCGGCATTGCGCTCAGCAAAGCTGATCGGGTTTTCACCTAGTCCGTGTGCAAAAGGGACCCCCGGAAATCCTGCCTTAGCGAGCCGATCGGAAAAGAATTCGACCTTGCCCGAAGGGGTTTTGAATTTTTGGGTTTTATATTTTTCGTAGCGCAACTCCTCAATCCGCAATCCTTTGCCATTCTGCCGTAATTGCGCCACCGTGACCCCTGCAGGCTCCAGCTGGTAATCGATAGCCTCCTCGGCATTCTGCCAGGGGAATTCAGTCGCGAATCCGAGTCTTCTCCCCAGTTCAAAAATAATCTTCCAATCCGGCCAGGAATCGCCAACGGGAGCAATAACCGCATCTTGCAAAAACATCGGGTTGTTGCGGATGGAAGAGCGGTTGAGCTGCGTCTTCTCAAAGCCGGTGGTAGCGGGCAGGATGATATCAGCGAGTTTGGCGGTTGCCGTCATGAAAAGATCGATAACCACTAAGGTCTCCACTTTGGTGAATGCCTCCTTGGTCCGGTTTGAATCGGCCATGGTAATAACGGGGTTGCCGGACTGCACCACCACCATCTTCAGGGGATAGGGCGACTCGTCCATGATGGCATCGACCACACAGCCCTGCACCTGATTGCCCCAGGTGTCGCTGAAGGTGTTGAACAGGGGGTATTGCTGGGTAATCGGCAGCACTCCCTCGGGCAACCGCTCTTTCAGCTGGATATTGCGCACCGGAATAGGCTGCGGCAGGACGTCGCCGCCCGGTTTGTCGAGATTGCCGGTCAGGGCCCGGAGCATAGCAATGGTCCGTGTGGTATCGAACACCTCACGGTGCATGTCCAGGCCGTTGCCGTCGATTATGGCGGCCGGTTTGGTGGTGGCATAGAGGCGGGCCAGTTGTTTAATCTGCGCGACGGTCAACCAGATGGTGTCGGCAACCGCCTCGGCAGGGTACGCGGCGGCTACCTTTTTGAGCGCATCAAAACCGGTGGTGTGGTGGTCGACAAAATCGGCATCATACAGGTCCTCGGTGATGATCTCGTGAATCATCGCCATGGCAAGCAGGCCGTCATGCCCCGGCTTGATCTGCAGCCAGTGGTCAGCCTTACGAGCCAGCGCGGTCTGCACAGGGTCGATGACGATCAGTGTTGCCCCGTGTTCTTTGGCCCAGTGGATACCCTCAGCCGCACTTAATGCGGTGTTGCCGTCGTTCTTGCCCCAGACGATGATGCACTTGGCGCTTTTTGCCTCCGGGAAGGCCATGGCGCCGTAGGTGTAGGAGTGGGCAAAATCGCGGGCGACAAAACATATGGAGCCATTGCCAATAGTGTTGGGGGAACCGAAGAGGTTCATCAGCCGGTTGGGGTAATCCCAGGGTGCCCCCCAGTCGGCGGCCATGCCGCGCAGCCAGGCAACGGACTGGGCTCCCGAGGTCTGTTGGTGGTGACGGAATCGGGCCGCCACCAGCTCAAGCGCCTCGTCCCATGAGGCTTCGCGAAAACCCGAGCCATCGTCATTTTTGATCAGAGGCGTGGTCAGTCGTTGCGGGGAATAGACAATATCCGGGGCTGCAGCAAGTTTCGCGCAGGAGAGCCGTTTTTTAGGGTCGAGAAAGGATTTGCGCCAGGCTGTAACCAGGCGGTTGTCGATCACCTCGGCTTCGATGGGACAGCAGGAGGAGCAGAAACGGCACACAGTATCAACGATCATCGTCTTCTCCTATCGGTCAGCATGGACAAAACAGCTGCGGATGAGTTCATAATGGTTCGTGTGGGTCCTTATTTTCCACCAGACGCTGCCAGGTTCGCCTACCTGCCAGGCGGGGTTCAAATCCTCTTGGCAACCTGCCAGCAGTGCCGCCACATTAGCAAGCCCTTTGCCGGCAAAAGGTCCTTCCGGTTTGCCGCCGAGCCATTGGTCAACAGGTGCAGCCTCGGTTGACCAAGAAAATGGGTCTGAGAGCAGGAATTGGGCTCCCCTGTCGCGGGTGACCCGGTTCATCTCCTGCAGGTGCTGGAGGGGTGAGGGAACCTTGTCCACCAGATTGAGCGAGGAGAATACGGCGATGGATTTTTTCCGGAAGGGCAGGGCCAGGGCGTTGGCCACAACAAACTCGACCTTGTCGCTCTGCCACGTATCAGACAAGTGGATGGTGACCTCCCGGTGCAGCAGACCCTCGTCTTTGAGACGAACCGCCAGAGAACGTTCCTTCATAAGTTGCCTCGCTGCCTGAATGAAGGCGTGGGAGGTGTCGATGCCGATGGCAAAGTCGCAGCGGTGGCTCATCTCGAAGGTGAAGCGGCCCACCGCTCCGCCAGCATCGAGGGCAATGCCGCCCTGTGGGTTGATTAATTCTGCCCAGGTTGCATAGGCCTGCGAGGCGTGTGGATCGTCGAACAGTTCGCCATAATGGCTCCAAAGGTAGGACGACACCACTTCCATATTCTCATATTTGTTAGTGGGCTGCTGGCTGTCTGAGCTGTAGGGGTCGAGAAGCGCCACGCCTTCTGTTATGGGGAATTGAGCAGTACAGTGCGGGCAATGCAGAGAGCCGGTCTCGATGTCGCCATTGTCTTCCTTGCGGATATCTGCAACCAACGAATATTCCGAGGGGAGACAGTGCGGGCAGATGAGAAGCTCAAGGAGTTGTTTTTTCATAGTAGTGTGTCACTATAGAGGTGGAGCAACAGTGCTACTCCGTGGGAATGGATAGATGAAGTCTGCTAAGATAACTAGCTAATTGAATAGAGATTGTTATAATGAAGCTAACTTTTTGGCGATAGGGAGTCAACTCATAATTGTGAATATCCGGTAATTACTTCCATCGACAAGGACAGGAGAAGGATTTTTTCCCATTTTGGAAGAACAGCAAGGCAGAGAAAGACGATGATCATCAGCGCCAGCAGGCGGACCGATATTCCGGCTTTTTATACGGAATGGTTGCTGAACCGTTTGCGACAGGGGTCTGTGTTGGTGCGCAACCCTTTTAACCCCAACCAGGTCTCGCAGGTTTCCCTGGACCGGCAGCAGGTAGACTGCATTGTTTTCTGGACCAAAAACCCGGCCCCGATGCTGCCGCGTCTTGAGGAAATCTGTCGGATGGGCCATCGCTTCTATTTTCAATTTACAATTACTGCTTATGATCAGTCCCTCGAGAAAAATCTGCCGGCCATGGACGAACGCATCGCTGTCTTTCATGAACTGGCACAACGGATCGGTCCGGAAAGGGTCTTGTGGCGATTTGATCCTATTCTCTTCACCTCGGACTTTTCTACCGCCTACCATCTCCACTGGTTCGAGGATCTGGCCAGGCAACTGCATGGCTCTACCCACAGATGCACGATCAGTTTTTTGAGCCTGTATGAGAAATGCAAACGTAATATGCAGGGTGTTGAACTGCTGGCGATCGGGGATGCGGAGAAGATACGGTTTGTGTCCCAGCTTGCAGCCATTGCCAATAAATATGGGATGCGGCTCAGCGCCTGCTGCGACAGTTTTCTCCACGAGCAATGTGGGATAGAGGCGGCCCGGTGTATTGACGACCGAGTGCTGGAGTTGATTCTGGGACACCCGGTCCGCATCAAAAAAAATAGTGGTCAGAGGCCGGGTTGCGGCTGCATGGCCAGCATTGATATCGGTGCCTATAATACCTGTCCGCACGGCTGCCGGTACTGTTACGCAAATGTCAGCGAGCGGGTTGTGGCGCAAAACTTCGCGTCCCACGATCCTGATGCGCTGCTTCTGGCCAGTATATTGACCGGTAGGGAGACCATCACCGTGAGAAAAATGTGTTCCTGTCGCACCCCGCAGCAAACCCCTTTTTGAGAAAGGTTTTTGCAATTTTTTGATATTGCCGTCTGTCCTGACAATGAACTGGTTCCAGTCTGGATAGCCTTGACAGGGGGGGCAGCGGTTTGTAATGCTTCAGGAATCGGTTCTATTGCTACCCGTTTGCAGACAATGCAGATTGCGTTGTCCACAGCAGACGGCGGCAGGCACGGCATGGCATTTACGCCATACACGAGAGAAGGTGTTGTTATGTACAAAATAGTCCATGAAAAGGATGAGATGCTCATCCGTTTTGAAAAAGATCTGGTTGATGGTGAGACCCTGTCACGATTTCTCAGCCACATCAATCTCCAGTCCATGCTGAAAAAGACCGCGACTACCGATACCGCAGCCAGGGAGCGCGCTCGCAACCGTCTTGTTGGTCTGCCTACCGGCATCGCCCTGCTCCGTGATCCAAGCCTGAACAAAGGCTCGGCATTCACCCTGGAAGAACGGGAGGCGTTGGGGTTGACTGGCCTTCTGCCGCCCCGGGTCCATACCATCGACGAGCAGGTGCAGCGAATACTGGAGAACCTGCGCAAACAGTCGACCGATATCGAACGCTATGTTTATCTTATCGCCCTCCAGGACCGTAATAAGACCTTGTTTTACCGGGTACTGCTCGACAATATCGAAGAACTGATGCCTATCGTCTATACGCCTACCGTAGGCCAGGCCTGTCTCGAATTCGGCCATATCTTCCGGCGGCCACGCGGCATTTACATCACCGCCCGTGACAAGGGCAGGGTAGCCGAACTGCTGGGGAACTGGCCGTACAATAATGTTCGGGTGATCGTGGTCACAGACGGCGAGCGCATTTTGGGTCTGGGCGATCTCGGCGCCGACGGCATGGGTATTCCAGTGGGCAAGCTGGCCCTCTATTCGGTCTGCGCTGGTATTCATCCATCCCTGAGTTTGCCGGTTACCCTTGATATGGGTACGGACAATGCGCGGCTCCTGAATGACCCGCTCTACATCGGTTTGCAGCATCCACGCATCCGCGGCGAACTCTACAACGAGATGATCGAAGAGTTCATCCTTGCCGTGCAGCAGGTCTTTCCCGGAGCACTTATTCAGTTCGAAGATTTCGCCAATCGCAATGCCTTCCGTCTCCTCCAGCAGTACCGTGATCAGGTCTGCTGCTTTAACGATGATATCCAGGGAACCGCCGCAGTGACTGTGGCCGGTATTTTTTCGGCCCTGCGCCTCACCGGCGGCAAGCTCAAAGACCAGCGCTTTCTCTTTCTTGGTGCCGGGGAAGCTGGTCTTGGCACTGGCGGATTGTTGGTTTCCGCCCTCATCGATGAGGGGCTTTCTCCAGAGGAGGCCCGCCTCTGCTGTTGGTACGTCGATTCCAAGGGACTGATTGTCAAGAGTCGTACCGATCTCACCGGTCACAAGCTTCTCTATGCCCATGATCATCCGCCTGTCGCCGATTTTCATACCGCCATCGAGATGCTGGGACCGCAGGCGATTATTGGCGTTTCCGGACAACCCAAGCGATTCACCCCAGAGATCCTGGAAACCATGGCCCGGATTAACGAACGGCCCATTATTTTTTCTCTTTCCAATCCGACCTCGAAATCTGAATGCACAGCTGAGGAAGCGTACACCTGGACAGGAGGGCGCGCCATCTTTGCCAGCGGTAGTCCCTACGGACCGGTCATGGCTCATGGCAAAAAACTGTTTCCGTCTCAGGGCAACAATGTCTACATCTTTCCGGGAGTCGGTATGGGGGTGATGGCGAGTGGTGCGGTTCGGGTCACAGACGAGATGTTCCTGGTGGCGGCCCGCGTCGTTGCTCAGGAAGTTACGGAAGCGGATCTGCAGTATGGTCGCGTTTTCCCGCCCCTGCCCAGAATACGGGAGGTGTCGCTGGCGGTGGCGGTTGCGGTGGCCGAGGTGGCGTATGAAAATGGGTTTGCCAGTAAACCCCGGCCGGATGATCTGCTCGAACACATCCAATCCCTCATGTTTGAACCCGAGTATCAGGTCTATGTTTAACTGTGCCCTGTGTTGGTGAGGCGGATAGCTGCCTTGTTCTGGTTTAGGGATTGAGAAAAGCGCGAGGCGGGTTTGATGGAAAAATTATTAATGGGCGGGGCTGGCTATGTTTTTGCTCTTGTCGGTCTGGTGGTCCTTGTCATCGTGGGGGTGATGTCAGTGCTGCTGCCTATTCTTGTTTTCAGGATTCTCTCCGAACTGTCGAAAATAAATGATAAAATGAATAGAGTAATCACCTCGCTCAATGAGGTGGCAAAGGCGACCAAGGAACCGCAAAGCCAGCATCAGCTGGATGAAACCCGTCTGGCGTCATCTGTATCGAGAAGAAGCGGTCCTACGGATATTGGTGAAAAACCGTTACGTTTCAAATGATTGCTGTTGGACCGGCTCATCGGTAATGGCGGGGTCCTGGTTGATTGATGAGCTTTTTTTTGCAAGGGAGTGGTGTTGCATGCCGGTATTTAACGTGGTCGGGATTAAAGAAAAATCCGGAAGGGCCATGCGGAAAACGTACAGAGGGTTTGACGAGGCAGAGGTCAGGGTTGTGGCCCTGCAACGAGACGGACTCATTGCCAAGTGGATTGAACAGCAGCCTTACCAACCGGCTACTGATCCCCAGAAAAAGCGGCTGGCCCAACTGGGATACAGATTCGGTTCAGGGCTCAATGTCAAAGAGGCTGGGGATTTACTGCGAGCTCTTCTGGCCGGGGATCATCCCGCAGATCAGCAGAGCCTGACCTATGCCCAGCAATTAAAGATAGAAACTACCATCTACATCGGTGAAAAGCAGTTGTATGACGTCATCTTCCGCAAGCTGCTGCAGCCAGGCAATGAACAACAACTGGTTGCCTGGTTTACGTTTCGGGTCTATCGGACGCTGGCGGCGAGTGACAAGCGGGCCATCATTTGCGGGCCGGAGCATGTTGTCATACAGAGAATTGCCCAATACCTGCTCCGCGATGGTGAGGTGACGGGTGCGATCAGGCAATATAAGGCTGGACGGGAATGGATCCGCTTCGGCCATGCTATTGATAATAAGGGGCAGGTGCAGCGAGGGGGCCGTGTGGATACGATCGCCTACCGGCGAGCAAGGGCATGTTTTGAGAAGGCTTTTGCAGAAATTCCAATCCTCCGGCCGCCAATCAGCAGCGATGCCGGTTCGACCTCCATCAGTGCAGCCCTCCTGACCCCTCTCCTCCCCGCAACCGACAGGGTTATCCATCACCGGACGCTGGAATCGCTTAAGGCTTCCTGACGAAATCCTCCAGCCGTGGGGGTACCATGCAGCAACCGGTCATGCAGTCGCCTATAGTGTTGATTTCGGCCTCCTCGAGATCGATGAGGGCAGCAATGACATCCTCCATGTATCTGCCCGCAAAAAACCCTTCCGGGGTGAACCAGCCCACCCCTTCCCGGAATTGGAACCGGTTGTTCACCTGTTCTTTCTGCTGAACTAACGTAAGGTCGATGAATTTATCGGCATGCATTTGCGTTTCCCGCAATTGAAATGACTGGTGCGATGTCATGAGAATGGTGCCATCTTCTGGCAGCTCTCAGTTCGCCTACCAGCCGTTTTGGTTTGGTTCGAGTTTGCCCAGGAAAATTTTGGTGCAAATGAGGATGTTGCGGGGGGTATCGCCTGCCTGAATCCGCAGTAGTCCTTCCCTGATGATGATCTTTTTCAGGAGTTCCCGGCCGTTGGATTCGTTGTAGTAGATGTCCGAATCCAGAATATCCTGGACGTTCTCCGCCTCGGTTTTATCGACTATCAGTTGGATACCCAGTTTTAAAAACGGATCCTTGATTTGCGGCAATTCGCTTTCAAGGGCGAGCAGGCCTTTTTTGAGGGCAATTTCGCCCAGGTCGCGCAATTGTTTTACCACCGGAATCAGGCTTTCCTGATCCTCTTTGCTGCAGGCGGCCTTAGCGGCAAGAGCTAAATCTCGTAACATGAACAGTCCTCGTAATATTGGAGGGAAGGTGCGGGGCAGCGAATTATTGAGGCACGTTTGTACAGCCAGTTGAATATTTATGCAAGATTACGGATCAGAGCAATGAGAAATTTTGTATTATTCGTCTTCAGCAATGAGACGGTAGCAGGGGTTGTAGGTGCTGGTGGGCAGTTTCATTCGCCGTTGTTCGACAAAGGCAGTGAGCAGGGTGTCGAGCGGTTGCATGATTCGTGCCTCGCCTCGAAGTTCGAAGAGCCCTTTTTCTTCGATGGCCAGGATGCCAGCTTCCTTGACATTGCCGGCGACAATCCCTGAAAAGGCACGGCGGAGATGTGAGGCCAGCAGGTGCGGCGGTTGCCCTTTGCGCAAGTCGAGGCTGCGCATATTTTCATGGGTTGGTTCAAAAGGCAGCTGAAAGTTGAGGTGAATCGTGAGCAGCCAGTTGAAATAGTAGGCGTCATCGGTCTTGCGGCGGAATTGGCGAACTTGATCTATTCCTTCCTGGATCTGGTGAGCCACTGCCTCCGGATCGTCGATAATAATCCGATACAATTGCCGGGCAACCGGGCCGAGGGTGTCGGTGATAAATCGGTCGATCTGCTCGAAATAGCCGCTGGCACTAGCCGGACCGGTAAAGATCAGCGGCAGGGGAATGCGGGAGTTTTCCGGGTCCAGCAGGATGCCGAGAATGTAAAGAATCTCCTCAGCCGTGCCGACACCACCGGGGAAGACGACGATAGCGTGACCGGTGCGGACAAAGGCCTCAAGCCGTTTCTCGATATCCGGCATGATCACCAGGTCGTTGACAATGGGGTTGGGCGATTCAGAGGCAATAATACCGGGCTCGGTGATGCCGAGATACTGGCCATTCGGGTTACGCTGCTTGGCATGGCCGATGGTCGCCCCCTTCATGGGCCCCTTCATTGCCCCCGGACCGCAGCCGGTGCAGATGTCGAGGTTGCGCAGGCCCATCTGATGGCCGACCTCCTTGCTGTAATCGTATTCAGCAGGAGTTATCGAGTGACCGCCCCAGCAGACTACCAAACGGGGGTTGGTGCGTGGCCGCATAATTCCGGCATTGCGCAGAATATGAAAGATGGCGT
>CAZSIJ010000011.1:0-82460 GCA_964607065.1 uncultured Desulfobulbus sp.
AATCAACAACGCACCATAACGAAAAAACAGCCGACGCTCCCTGTCAAAGAGCTATAGAGGGGCAAAAAAAGAACCCTACGTCTCGTAGGTCCCTTTTTTCAACGTCCTGCTAGTGTGCCCCCTTGGTGTCTGTAGAGGTGGGGTTGAGGTTGTGAAGATACGAGAAGTTGCATCGTTCACAATATAATATCCAAGCAGCAGGTTCATCAGGAATCTTTGTTTCGACCACATGACCAAAAAGGCATTTAGGACAAGCACCACACATGGCTTTGTTGAGTTGTTCGTCGGTAAGCTTATCGTTCAAGGTAACACCTTTGTTGCATAGTAAGTGATTGATTGCCATAGTCGTTACCTCTCAGCAGGTTACCCCGTAGCGGCGGTTTTTTTGATAGCACTGTCGTCATCAGTGGTGGTGAAAAACCGATCGGATTAAAAGCCAGAAGAGCATGATCTTCGTGAAAAAATTTGCCGGTGAGTGCTGCCGGGGCTTACTGAGCTAAATTTCAAGATTCCCTTTCAGCTGGAAAAAGTTGAGCATTATCAACTTTTCATTCTATTCTCATCCAGCATTTTCTTGAGGAGCGTAGCAATCCCTTTCTTGGTCACAGGTTTATCTTGAAATCCATTAATCCCTTCGGACTTGGCCTGTTCTATGTCGATGAGAGTAGCTGAGGAAGCTCTCTCGTTGATCGTGTTCGACATCGACTTTTTGCTATTGCGACGTTACGTTCCATAAATCCTTTTTGCAAATAACTGCCCAATTTATTGCAGAAAAAACAGTATCAGTTATCTAGCTGACTAGTCATTCATTTTGAATGCAGCTTTTATCAGGAAACCTTCCAGCAGGGACCAGAAATCTCTCAATCTGAGAGGCTGTAAAGGGTATACTCTCAATATTGATAGCCTGAATGCTCTTGGCGGCCTATGTGCCGAGATGGTAAACTCCTATATTGACTTCGAGGAATTCGATCCCAGGAGCTATATCGTTGCAGGCCTGGATGTGTGGGAAATTGAACCTGTTTCAATAGGATGTTTGGCTTGGAACAGGTTGAGTCGATATTATTTAACTTGAGGTAGATTAACCTTCTCTTCACAATCCCTCTGGCCGTTTTGGTCTCGGCTTCCCCCCATTCATCCCCCCGCATAACCTCGCAAAAACAACCCTCATATATGAATAGCTGAGATTGATTCAGTTAACATTGGGCGGATTTGCTTATACAACAAAAAGCTTCTGGACTCAGTCACCGCTGACGGTACCGCTAACAAGTTAAAATTGTACAGTCGTAGTGATGGTAGATTGCTGTTAGAGCGGTTTGAGGAAAAGAGCGATATTGGAAAAGGAGGATAGTGAACTACTGAACGCCGCAATCGACGAAAGTGAGCGGATAAAGAATTTGATCCGCAGCCTTCAGGATTTCAACCGTCCTTCCTCAGGAAGGAAAGTTATAATGAGTTTGCACAACTCCCTTGATTCTTTACTGTTGTTGCATAAGAGCGAATTCAAGAGCAAACGGATTTCAGTAGTACTGAATTACGCCGCAAATTTGCCCGAAATTCTGGCAGTTCCCGACCAAATCAAACAAGTTTTCCTTAATCTGTTGACCAATGCCGCTGATGCTTGCTTGCGACCTGGTGGGGTGATTACGGTCAGCACCTGGCAGGAAGGTAACGGTAACAAGGTTGCGGTTGCGATTAAGGACACAGGTATCGGCATTAAGCCCGAGAACATAGAACTGATCTTCCAACCGTTCTACACCACCAAGCCCGCGGTCAAAGGAACAGGGCTGGGTTTGTCGGTGAGCTATGGGATTGTGAAAAACCACGGCGGTGAGATCCTGGTGACAAGCCGACCTGAAGATGGGACCACATTCACGGTCCTCCTGCCTATCAATGGTGGTTTTGATCTCGTTGAGGCCACTCCGGAAAGCAACACATCTGGCTGAGTTTGATTCAGAGCCAAAAAAAAACATTGTTGCCATCAACGAGACCGTCTGCTCTTCCAATAACTAAAATCACAGATTACAAGGAACCCTCTGACCATTCCGGTCACTGTTCCCCCAATTCATCTCGCCGCACAACATCGCAATTCTAACCCTCTTATATGAATAGCTGAGATTGGTTCAGCCATCCCATTTCCAGCCCTAGGCCATTACGGTGCGGTGCTATTTTTTTGTCAATTCAACAGGAGAAACCATCATGCAACTAGCCGTAGACCCGAACGAGATTATTTTTGCCGTCCGGATGAGTGCCGTGCTCACTGCCAGAAGACCGACCTCGACCACTTCCCCAAGGAGGGCAGCTCCATCCTGCCGGGATACCGCCGTGTCAGTGCTGTATTGCCACAAAGCATACCTCTATGGTGTGCTCAAAGTTACGAATACTATCTATTATACCTTGTTTTGGTAGGATGTTTGGCCGAGCTACGACGGGAACACTTTGGTAACCGAGGGGTGAAACAAAATAGGCAGAGCCGTTAAGCCCTGCCTATTGATTTTAATGCTCAATAATTCCCTTTTACAAGCGATACCGTACCGATTTTTTTTTCATATGCCCTGATGAAAGAATAACTTCTAGAATCCATTACCCCCGCTTGAAACTCTCGAGCTCCCATGCTTCCAGGCCTTTGTTGCCGAGGTCGTTGTAATGCCTCTTGACCCACCGCCCCACTTCAGGCGCATACCAGTACGTTTCGACTACACGGCTCGATGAATTTCTTGCTTGATAAGGTATTTCGATTTCGATTTTAATTGTATTAAATGTGCCCGCTTTAACAGTAACTTTATCTTGGGTAACAGATTTGATTTCTGCTTGCATGCTTATATTGATCGAAGGATCCTTTGGGCTTTTCCTGGAGAACTCAGAACATGGATACACCTTACCGACCTCAAGAGGAAAACGGAAAATCTCTCGGCTGGGAGAATAGATTGACCCGTAATCTTTCACCACATTGCCATTTGAATCATATTTTTCCTTCCACGTTCCGCTCGATGAAGAACTTTGCACTTCCAGTTGGTATCCTCCATCAGGCTGCACTTCTACAACCTTAGAAGTGAAGGTCCTTACATTCGTGCCGATCGATTTGGTGTAGGTCCAGGTATCACCGATCTTGATTACCGGACGGTCTACTTTCGTCGGCATATCTGCCGCATAAACACACGGAATCAATGTCATGAAAAAAAAAGCAAGCAACGGCAGCATGTTCCATTTTTTCATAAAATCCTCTCTAAGATGAGATATGTGATAAATTGTGAAGGTGTTATTCTTTAAAGACAGAAGAAAACAAGGCAAAGCCGTTATTTCCCTTTTGTGCTGCTCGCCATTCCCAAGGCGGAATCACAACCGAGTCTCTCCACATACCTTTCTTTTGTTGCCGGGCAATCTCCTCTGTCCTGATCCAGTCAGAGCAGAACTTTTCTTTGAAGTATTTCCGATAAACCCAAGCAAAACCGTTCTGGATGATCAATTCATTGAGGCTTTGGCCGTCAACTGACACCAATCCAACAATGCGCCCGTATCTATCAATATCCTTTTGCTGAACTTCAACATTTCTCCCAGCGACTAAGGCGCTCGTCAAGTCTTGTGCTTTTTGACCGAAGTCCTTTTTTCTCTCTGGGCAGTCTATCCCGTACAGCCTGATCTTTTCTTCTTTGCCATCGTGCAGAACTTTAATGGTGTCACCGTCCGTTACAGAGACAACCTTACCGGACCAGGAAAGTCCGATAGAAGGGAGTGAACATATGAATAATAGAATGGTGAGAGTAATGCTGAGGCTTGAAGGATTTTTCATACTGAATCCTTTTGTGATTGGCTGGGAATAATTGCGACTATTATCTACCTGAACAGTAAGAGGGAAACCATTAATCTTTACTGCACCCTCGATGAGAATTCAACCAGGCAAATATACTCAAAATTCTGTGGATATTTAGATTCCGAACACGGTCAACGTTTCCATGTAAGCAAAGCTTTGACCTTATTTGAGAGATAATGGAGAATGCAACACACAGCACTGCCATGGCGCGATCAAGCGCCATGGCAGTGCTGTGTTTAGAGGGCGCCTGACTCCTTATACGGGTACTATGATTTTAAATATCAGGTCATGCCTCATTGCTCGATTTCAGCAAAAAAAATTTTATCTCTAGTTTTGCTTCGGAAATAATATTTGTCAAATAGTCCCATTTTGTGGATATCATGCCAAGCGCCGCGACGTGGCCGTAAAGCCAGTGGTCTGAGTGCTTATTGCCGTTCAAGGCAATGTTAATGGTTCTGGAGTGTTCGTGTTAGAATCGGTGTGAAATAGATCGTAAAAAGAGTTGAGTCTTCTGACAGACTCCTTTTATTTAGACAGTTCTTCTCGTCTCGCATCGTGAAATGCGAAATGTTAATACAAACCAAACTACTACAATCGATTAATTGCGATTGCAGTAGTTTGATTTAAAGATCACATCCCTGCTCTACTTGTATGTAATATGCGTAAAGATGATAATTGTTTGTACAATTCCTGATTGTATTTGGTCATATGCTTAATCTTTATTCATTATAGTGAGTTCATTGATTTGTATCACTATCCCTGTATATGGTGTTGTTGTAATTTTGCTCTGTAATTTTTGAAATACTTTCATCTGATAAATATATATAACCATTAGAAAGATCAATTTCATTTTTTTCATAAAAATATGTTGTTAGGCAAAACACACCATGGTACAGAATTAGCTCAAACTCTCTGAAAACTTGGCTGTTAAATGCTACTTCTAACTCCCTACGGTTTGTATCATCAAACGAGAAAGGCATTGTTTGCGGACCAGTTAAGGTGCTCATCCTTAACATTCCATCGTTACATGGTGATGGATAAATTGACTTTATTGACGTTGTACGGTTGTTGCAATCAAAAATGTTGATATAATTGTAATATTCATCAAGCTTGTTATTGTTGTAGTCGTTGGCAACTCTGAAGAATGCCGATTCAAGAAAATTCTTATTTATAAATGGAAATTTATTATAGATATTTAAATGTGAACTTTTATTTGTCTCGTCAAGAATCCAGCAATTAAATTTTATGTGATCTTGTTCATATCGATTGTGTAATTCTAATGAAATAGTTTCACATAATGCACAGTACATATTGATACTGTAATTAAGTATATTATTTTGAAACGTATACGGGTTCACTATTAGTAATAATTTTCTGGCCATTTCAAACCCCTTTGTATTATTAGAAATTTGTTGATTGCGATAATTGCTATTGTGAAAATTTAGCAATTTCATTTATTGGCTTGCCTTTTGTTAAAGCATTTTCAGGCAATATCGTAACAAGATAACTTTCTTTATCTTCTTTTTTGAAAACGGTTTTAATTTCATTCATAGTTCAATCACCTCAAGGTAAATATACACCTTACCTCGACCTCACTTTTCCGCTTAACACATTACATTCCGAACTGTGGAACCTCTACGACCTGGATTCCCAAGACACCCGCCGTTTGTGTCTATGCCTGTGAAGATTTCAACTTCTTCCTTATATTCTCCTTGTTTCTCTAAGTTGTACTGATTGCAGATTTGCCTTACTTGCTATGGCTTTCATGGTGCGGTTGCCGTCAGTCAATAGTCCATACATGCTAAATGCTGACTGCTTTACTTTGGCACTTGGAATTAAACACAAAATCAACTGGAGGTTATGGACGGAACTGTCGGTAGTTCCGCCATTATCCTACTATTATGAAATAGTTATCATGAAGTAAACCGCACGCGAAACCGCATGGTCTGTTAAGAGGTAGTTCTGGTACAACGCAAATATTATACGAGGTGGGGTAGGGCAGGGGTGGCCTTGAACAGCTGAATGTTTTGATTTAAGCAGGTGACGGTGGTGCCATCCAACGGCAACTTAACTTCATCAAAATCAAGACCACTGGCGCTCAGTTTTCATGACGAACAATGAAGCATGTTATTATATCCAAGCTTCCGGGAATAAGCTGAAAATGCTCAAGCTGAAACGGTAATGTTTACTCCTGCTATAACCTGACTGAAATTGATCTGTAAAATTTTGGCTTGGTGATTTATGGAAATTTTGAGTAGGTACAAGCAGGAGTTTGCGGAAATAATCGAAGGTAATTATAATTATCTGTGGTGGTGAGATTTATCGACCAGTTTTTCTGGGAGATTGTAATGAACTATTCATTTATCTGGATTTTCAGGTTCAACATCAATTATTAAAACTGAATTGTCAATGTGAGGTCCAATGCGGCGCATATTGTTTATCTTCGCTTTATCAACGTCAAAAAAACAATTTGCGGCTCTAGAACACCTGTCAAAGTTAACCCCCTTCGCGTCACATAATCTTTGCAAGTGATATAGCTTGTCGATAACATCTTCACTGAGATCGTCCTTAGTGTCGTACGTTTCAAATAAAGTATATAAAAACATCTCATCCCTTTCTTTTTGCTTCATTTCGATTTTCTCCATTTATGATTTTTGACTTCTATTGTCACAATTGCTAGTGACAACTTGCTTGACATCACATAATTTTTTGTAAAAATTTAGTGCGTATTATTGATAATTAACTACAGACTGGTGACTAATAGACGGTAAATATTTATAATAACTGCAATGATAGATCGTTATTTGCTAAATTTGCTGATTATAGCAATGGATATTGCTTGAATGCAAATGCCTTGTTTGTATTTTTTTGAACTTTTGCTTTAATAAAAAAACAGAACTGATTACATCTAAGCACATAATTCTATTATGTATTTTCAAAAAACTTCTTTATAAATAATGCCTACCTATGCGAAAAGGATCTTTCTCCATAATGTGTAATTTCTGTTCCTTGCGATCATCGTTTATCAATGTACTCAAGTAGAATTTACCATTATTGTAAAATAGAATAAATTCAAGATTCCTGAACATTCTGAATACTTCAGACACTTCATCTCTTTTTTCTTCATTAAATGTAAAGTTAATTTCTTGTGGCCCTACCAACGTTTGAATAGTTAACATGCCTATATTGTTCGGTTGGGTAAAGTTAGATTTGATTGATACTACAGGGCTGCTACAATCCAAAACCCCACTGAATACATATGCTTCCTTTGCTGTAGGTCTATGCTTGTAATATTTAGTTACTTTTCTAAAAGCTAACGGAATCAAATGGTGATTTATAGCTGGAAATTCACGATGGGCTGCGTTCTGCAAATCTCGACTTATTTCGACTAATTTTATATAATGCTTATTAATTGGTTGAGCTGTATAGAGCTTGTGTAGTATTCCTGAAATATAGTTACAGAAATTACTATACATATCGATAGTATCAATTAGTAACTGAACCTGATTTACTTCCGGCAATAATGTTATTTTAACGTTATGTTTCATTTTCGACTCCATTGTGTTTTTGAAAAACTAGTTAATTGTTTGCGTTATTATAACTAGCAAATGTTATCTGATTGGATAATTCTAGATATCATTTAAATAAGTGTTTTATTTGCAGATTGATAAACTATTCTTGCTTGGTTACATACTAGTTAATTCATGATTGATAAAAGACTATACACAGCGCTGCTGTAGGCTTACTAACATGTAAGCAGTAGCGTGAATCAAGACCTATCTGATACCGTATACGTCTTTTTGATAAATATTCATTAATAACACGAATCAGTGATTGGTATATAATCAGGTATTGGTTCAGGAACTTTCTGTCTGATTTTTTGATCATAGACATCAGTTATCAAGGTGAATTGATTATCTTGATAAACTAATTGGTAATCACGAAATTTTTTACGATTAAACGCAACGCCTAATTCTTTACGCTGATCATCATCAAATATAAAATGCAAAGATATTCGACCTGCTAACGTAGATATAGTCAACATCCCTATATTCTGCGGTGGTGGCAGAACAAATTTTATTGATATGGTGTAGTTGCTGCAATCCAATATGCCGCTAATTCTATGTGGTTCACTCGGCCACTTTTTCTTGTATGCTTTAGCTATTTTTCTAAAAGCTAATGGAATTAGATTAGTATTGAGGTCATTAAATTCATGCCGAACTAGGTCATAGAAATTTTTATAACGATCAGTTACTTTCCAGTAATACAGATCCCTTGGTTTTCTGTGATCTTGCTTGTGTACTATCCGTGAGATGTAATTATACATATCAGTATACCTCTCAATAGTATCTAAGAGTAATTGCACTTGATAGGTATCTGGTGCTAAAATTACCTTTACTTTATCTTTCATATGCGTCTCTGTTGTATTTACTCTTGTAAATAGATTATTATTTACATAGTCCTAACGGACTAAGATAGGGCGTTCGGATAGGTGATGTGTGGTAAGTAAGAGGAGCTTGGTGTGTTGGCAGAGGTATTAAGGAGTGGTAGGAGTTTAGTAGGCTTTCTTCTCTTCGATTATTAATAGGGGATGGTAGTATTCTTGTAACTTGTCAGCAGCGTCTGTATCCTTGAAAAAAAATAGCCATCTACGGTATTAATGTTTTTGGATATCTCTTCATATTATAGCCATGAGTATATAAAAAAATAATCATCATGAAGCGATGAATTCAAATTGAAGTGTTTACAGAGGAATAGCGAGGGAGAATGACGATCAGCGAGATTGATAAATTGCAGGTGGGACTCGATTGGTAAAATAAGAACTAGGATCAGCAGTTAAGATCTGGCTGGTCTGGATTGTCTCAAAGAGAAAGGGGAAGACGGTGGTAATGGTCTGGCAGTCTGGCAGGAGTAATGTTCAGATTCGAAAGAAGTATGGCATTGTGGCGAGTACGATGCCGATTACGACGAGAAGAATAGTATTAACGACGAAGTACGGAAAGACCATGATTGCCAAGCCGCAGAAAAGCGGAACTATCGCGTTTTGTTTTTTGCCATAAAGGAAGTAACCAAGCCCGATTGAGCTGAACAGCAGACTCCACATCAGGGATGATGTGCTCAATGTAACCTTCCTTGAAGCTAAGTATGAATTATCAAACCCAAGTCAATGAACACCGAACGCGAAGGTAAGACTTACCATCCACACGATCACAGAAACAACAATACAGCTTGTGACTATCGCGAGCATTACCTTGCTTCGAGCTGTACGGATAGCGAGGATCATTAACTCAATTGCATTGCTTTGAATTGCTTAATGATTCAAGCTCATTTAACCTTTTTCTTGCCCTTTCAATACCCTGTTCCAGGGATTGGCATTCTGAAGCAGCAGGCAAAACAGAAGAGGCTGGAGAAGCAGGCTCACTAGACACTGTTGCGGGTGATTTCTGCGAAAATGTTTTTTGGTAGAGGCTGCACCCTAACTGCATAATAGTCATGCAACTAACTACCGTCATGAGAATGAATTTCATTTTTAGTTTCCCTTTATCCGTGGTGCCAATTCAGCATTTCTTATTACTCGTGTTTATCATTCACCTCTTGGCAAGTCGACATAAATAAAATTCCAGCTCGTCAACCGAAGCCAACCTGCTTTAAATGGGTGTGGCGGTCGCAATCAAATCAGAATACTGGCCGTTTTACTGCCGGAATGCTGGCCGTTTTCGTCCGGAATATGCATTGAACATGGAAGGCTAATTGATGACGGGTCTGAAACCCATGATAATGCTCAATATATAAACGTAATATCTATTCCTGCTATAGCCTGAATTTAACCAATCATTTAGCTTGATTTGGAGGTTAGCTGATGCATTATACGGCTACCTATCGACTAAGTGAGCGGAAGCAGGAGCCAGTCCTGAGAATGGGCCACGATCATGCTCGTAGGAAGAGCCTGCTTTTGCTGAAGCGGATTTGTAGCAATATCATTTTATTTTATTCATTTCTGTCGTGAGATGTATTTTTCCGAGCTCCCTCGGGCACCATTTTGATCACAACTTTTGGTCGTCACATCCTCCACCATCAGATATCCCGCCTCGTTTTCATATCTTAATATTATTAATTACCTTTTCTAATTCCTGGATCTTGTATTTTACTTTGTCTGCATCGTCTTGGATCGGACCCATGTTAGAGTATTGATCAAAGAGCTTTTTCCATTCTTCAATTTTTGATCTAATATTTTCAACGTATTTCGTAAAAGCGAGAGGCTTTTTTTCCCTTGGTTTTTGAGGGCATATTTCGCTGATTTGCGTTTTCAGATCTCTAACTGAGTAATTATTTTCATGAGCATCGTTAATCAATTTCTTTTTTTTATCTAGATCAGAGACTTTAAGCAGTTCCGTTTTGTGGCTAAGGGAGAGCTTTCCATACGTCTGGAAAAGCTCTTCGTCATCATGGTAGTCGTACTCTTGCACTTTAAGCCTTAACAAATTATAGGACCATGACTTTCCTGGCAAACTAGGATCTTCATCTTTAAGCCTTTTGAAGACCATGTGAAAAGATTCTTTTTTGTCCAGTGCTGGAGTTCTCTTTCTGAGTAATTCGATATCGCTATTAAAAAATGTTTCAAAAAGATATTCTGCGATTTCAGAGTAGGATGCCGTAGCATGCTTGAAATAAATTTCTTTGATTTTTACAATAGCCTCATTGACTAATTTATCATCAGTTTGAGACACCACGATTACTGCAGTAGACTCCTCTTCCATAAATAACCTCTTGAAAAATAATTAATTAAATCCAGCGTTATGCTTGGAATCACCAACCGAATCTTGTGTATAGTTTCATTATGAATAATACAAAATATCTTTTAGCCTTACATGTCACTTGTCTTAATCGTACGTAGGTAATCTGAAGAATGAACTTTTCCAGAACCGGAAATTTGTTAACGGCCGCAATCTATGACTCTTGATGTTCTGGCGCAGTTTCCTGATTTATTTTCTTATAATAAGGATCTTCTCTGGCAAATTCTTTGAAGGGCGGTTCCTCGTAATATTTTATTTTTTTATATAAGATAGGCGGTTCATGTCGATTAATTAATATACCGTACTCTTTCGGTAATCTTCTTATCTCTCCAGGTTGAAGCAGTTCTCTTGACAAATACTGAGCATATTCATCTTTAACTTGATCAAAACATGAGCCAGAGATTGTCTGGCTATCAGGTCTTTCTTTCCCGCCACCCTTTGGACTGATACGAACAGTAGTAGTCCCAAGCAAACTGGAGATATATTCAGCAGTAAACTGATCCATAATATTAAAAAATTGGAGATGAGAGCAATTCCCGATGAATATCTCCCAGTCAGAAGGATAATCGCGTTTAATCTGGCTAAGTCCTTGCAAGAAAGCCCAAATCATAATCTGACGGCCAGCTCCCATAGTAAATGCACTAGTTATGGCCGGCAAAGGACCTATATTCCCAAACTCGTCAAGAAGGAATAAAACCTTATGATCTAATTGTCTGGTACAGCGGAAGACCTCTCTGATAGCCAAAGAAACGATCAAGCGTAACCAGCGTCCGTGTGTCTGCATCTTGTCAAACGGTAGAACCAGATAAATTGTTGAACCCGCCCCTTCTTCCGTTAGACAATCAAGTGAGAACCCTGGTGAGGTTGTAGATAAGTGTTCTCTGAGTTCCTGGTCATCAAGAAAGCCGGTTTGAGTAATTGCCGTTGAAATAATGCTACATAGCTCTTTATTTCTTCCAAGATGTTTGTCCGCAAATCTTCCTAGCTTGCGCCTTGCAATACTATCCTCAGGCCAAGGATCTAGTTGTGTTTCACACGCCATTTTGGCTATAAAAACGTAGGGCTTGGTAATTAGAGACCGAAAATATGGCAAGGAAGGCTCGACGTCACCTTTCTCAACCATGTAGGCTATCATACCCTCAGTAAATTCTAGAGCGCTTTCCGCCCAATGAGATTCTTCCCCGCGAAGAATGATCAGTGACTCAGCGATATATCGGATATAATCTTTGTTCTGCTCATTTTTTAATACTGAGAACGGGTTGAAATTTGTTAATTCTTCAACATCACCGGTTAGTTTCCAGTAATTTTTTCGATATTCCTGGAAGGGATCTAAAACATATATTCTCTGACCAAATTCCCGCCGTCTTTTCGCTGAGTGAAACACCAATTCACCCTTTGGATCGATAACCAGAGTCGAACTCCGATTGAATATTAAATTAGGTATGATTAGCGAGGCTCCTTTTCCTGAACGCGTAGGCGCTACACATAACATATGCCTCTTCGGTTTCACTATTATTCGACCATTTATATTTCCGAATCTGCTGTTGCCTATAAAAAACTGAGATTCAAGGTGTTCCGGGGCATCCTGGTCATCCATTCCTTCATATTTCCACCATTTTGCAGATCCTAATACTGTATCTTTGTTATAGAATTCTTCCATTCAACGTCGCTCCATTTATTGATTTTAAACGAACCGCACCTTCCTTTAACTGAGATAGTTTCGACTTGATCTGACACCTCACTTGAAAAAATGAGGGTTACTAGTTTTGATAATGGTGCGAACCAACCATCAAAACAAATGAAGGCAACCCTCATGCTGCATGGTAACGAACGAATCGTAAAACACAAGATTGGATTGCTCAATCTCGCAGAAGAACTCTCCAATGTCTCGAGGGACTGCAAAATCATGGATCTTTTCAGAGACACCTTCTATCGCTACAAAGCGGCCGTTGGTAACGGTGGGATCGATGCGTTAATCGAATAAACCCGTCGCAGACCCAACATCAAATACCGTGTTGAAGAGATGACGGAGGCTGCTGTGGTTGAGCGATTCCACAAAACCATTCTCAATGAATTCTACCAGGTGACTTTCCACAAGAAACTCTACGCCACAATTGAGGAACTCCAAAAAGACCTCGATAAATGGCTGGCCCGCTACAACACCGAAAGAACTCATCAGGGAAAAATGTGCTGTGGGCGAACGCCACAGGAAACTCTTGAGGATGGAATAAAATTTTGGAAGGATAAAAACTTGAATCAATTCTGACCTGACAGGCACCCATGAAAAACTAGCAACTGTCAAATCAAGTCGTAAATACTACACTTTAACTGAGATAGTTTCGACTTGATCTGACACCTCACTTGAAAAAATGAGGGTTACTAGTTTTGATAATGGTGCGAACCAACCATCAAAACAAATGAAGGCAACCCTCATGCTGCATGGTAACGAACGAATCGTAAAACACAAGATTGGATTGCTCAATCTCGCAGAAGAACTCTCCAATGTCTCGAGGGACTGCAAAATCATGGATCTTTTCAGAGACACCTTCTATCGCTACAAAGCGGCCGTTGGTAACGGTGGGATCGATGCGTTAATCGAATAAACCCGTCGCAGACCCAACATCAAATACCGTGTTGAAGAGATGACGGAGGCTGCTGTGGTTGAGCGATTCCACAAAACCATTCTCAATGAATTCTACCAGGTGACTTTCCACAAGAAACTCTACGCCACAATTGAGGAACTCCAAAAAGACCTCGATAAATGGCTGGCCCGCTACAACACCGAAAGAACTCATCAGGGAAAAATGTGCTGTGGGCGAACGCCACAGGAAACTCTTGAGGATGGAATAAAATTTTGGAAGGATAAAAACTTGAATCAATTCTGACCTGACAGGCACCCATGAAAAACTAGCAACTGTCAAATCAAGTCGTAAATACTACACTTTAACGTTCTCTTTCAAAAGTTCTTTGCCGTTCTTTTTGTTGAAAAATATTATCGAAATATTTTCGACCATTTTGACATATTCTTTCAATATCATTAATAATTAAACCATGAAAATCTTTAGCTGAAACACTTAGACCTAGAAATATTTTATTTGTAATAGTATTTATTTCTATATTTTTATTAATTTCATTTAGTTGATGATAGTAGTATTTTTTCTCATCAGTTATCTCGCTTTCTATCATAAGCTGGTTATTTGAATGTTGTTTTATAGCAGTCAACAGCATTTCACTTATTTCATATGACTCTTTAAGAATATTTTCCGATGCGTTTTCTGCAATTATTTTAAGTGACGAGTTGTATGTAAATCTTTCATTTCTATTTTGAATCAGTTTTTTCATCTCTCCGTGTGTTTCCATTCTTTTTACCGTACGAACCTGATGTGTTGCATTATATCGGTCGATTGCAAGGTGCAAATCGTTTGTTAGCTGATTTGCCATATGCTCATGGTTATACTTACCAGCCATTATATGCGATGAATTGCACTTTTCCGGAGCCTTTTTTGCGGCTCCAAGCCCGAAAAGTCTCAAATTTTGCATTTCCTGCGCTTGCTCGATGGTCGGCAAACCAGCTGGGGCAATGTCTCCAAAACGCGTTTTAAATTCACCGGTTCCTATTCTCAGGTTGAGGGTTTTCACCATGTTATGCGGGGTGCCGCTTGGATCGAGCATAACAAGATAACTAACTTTCCCTCGCGCTACCATGTAGCCTTTTTCTTCAAATGCAGCGACTAGCTCGATCCCGTTGATGTTTTCTCTTTCAGCCAAGATCTGCCGGATTTCTTCGCGCCACCTGCGGACGTTAACGCCATTTCTTTTGCCTTGGATTATTTCGTTATATGTCGGGCTGCGGTTGGCAGGCCGTTCGTTTTCTTTGAGAAAGAGCCGGCCTTTCACGGGAGCAAAGCCAAAGATCTTTTCAAGCTGGCGGCTTGTCATCTCATTTTTGTAATAGTCGTTTGACATAGGAGCAGCTTTCATGGTGTCCCTATTCACCCGATTGTATAAAGCGTGTTGGTGTACACGCCCTTCTTTTTCGTGCTGAACGATTATTCTTTGATGACCTTCTAGTCCTTGGTTTTTCTCATAAATTGCCCATGCATGCTCCCACTGCTCAGGCGAGAGGTATTCCCCCTCTGCAAAATTTATCGAAACGAAAAAAAAAGGCTTTTCAGCTCGGGACCCTGTCGCCAGTCCATTCATTTCAGCAACTGCGCATAAAATATCAGATGACAAAGTTCCTCTTATTCCAATTAATTCAATGCGATCATTTTTCCCTTGAGCGAGAAGGTATTTCCCCACCCTTAGTGCTTGTCTGCATTTATTTCCTCTGATTATCATAATTAAGACACCTTTATGGACTTAAGTGCTTCGTCTAGTAAAATCGATAACTTGTCACAGCAGATTTTTATGTCATGCTCGGTATGCTCGGTAAAAACGGTGTCGCTCTTGTTCAACTTTTCTGCAATCTTTTTGATGTCGGAGCCGACCTGGCCAATTTGACCGATCAGCTTACCTAAGAGCACCTTATTCAAAGAGGGCACTGTGCAATTTTTCGTAACAACATTTTTCAAAATTTTTTTACGAATATACGAACCGACAGTTACCCTTGCATAATCGGCCATACTTTGAATTTCGAGTTTCTCGACGGGGGCAACCCTGAAAGAGATAGTTTCTCTTTTTTCCCGAACTTCACTTTTTTTCTTTTTCATCTTTTTTACGACTGCTTCCATTATTTTCACATCCAATTTATGTCGCAAGCAGCTCCTCGCTTGGTTGAAATAGGGCACTGCTGAACCTTGATTGATGCTTAATGGGTCTCTCTTGTATCCAGCCATGTCATGTCGCACCGTCGCACCCCCCTTTTTTTTGGAGTAGCTCAAGCCAGCTTCATCCGTTGTTATCCGGAACCTTTGACCCTTGAACTTAATTCGATACTACAACGTACGTTGAAGCGAACGTATCATAGCGACTGCCTTCGAGTGCTAGGCTACGATCATTTTCAGGGATAATTTAATCCTTGAAAAATTTCTCCTCTCTGGTAAGGTATACGTAATGGGTATTTTGTACACAAATTGTTTCGAGCAGTCAAGGGCATTATGAAAATGGAAGAAAATTTGAATCTTGAAGATTGTATAAGAAGGCTGAAGCTACATTTTGGGGTTAATACGGATAAAGAATTGGCCCAAATGTTAGGTATGACAGCAGCTAATTTAAGCAATTACAAGAACGACAAAAGTCGATCATTTCCATATAAATGGATAATTTCTGTTGCGAATAAAATTGGGAGGAACCTCGATTGGGTATTGTATGGAAAACTTTGCTTAGAGGGTGAACGAGTTTATTTTACTGAAGATTGTAACTTTCCGCCCCTGAGAATCCCGGTTATCTCTATGAGTGAAGCCGGACAATTAGATGAAAAGATCGATACTGTTGCAAGGTGGTTGGCCAAAGAATATATCCGGTTCGCTGAACCTTGTGGACCGGACACCTTCGCTTTGAAGGTTGAAGGAGACTTAATGGAACCGCGCTTTCGCGTGGGGGAAGTCATAGTAGTTGACCCCTCGTTAGCTGTCAAAAACGAAGATTTCGTATTAGTAAAAGATGGCGATGATATGGTGTTTAAGCAATTGGTCATAGACGGTCAGAGTGTATTCTTGAAGCCTATTAACCCTCGTTACCCAATAAAAGATATGACAGGATTGAAGTTCAAAATTATCGGCAAGGCCATTCTTAAACAAGAGAAATTATAATTAAAAAAGGAAGATGAAGATTATTTTAGCTTTATCACTTTCGTCTCTTTGCTTCTAATTTACTCGAGATTGTATCCGGAAGAGGGAGTTGTCTTAACATTGTCCGATAACGCCCTGCCTTGCGCTTTTTTCTTATTTCCCTAACCCTTACAACCTGAATACATGGCCAGTAGAATATAACATATTGTGATTTTTTATTTTGCTTAAAATACACAATATGTTTATTGTGTGCAGCGTTTAAGGGCAGGTGATAAGGAATATAAGGCGGAAGAAGATTAGCAGCTCATAAACATCCGACACTGGAATACATGACCTATTTACTGCGAATGGGCTGCATGAATGCACCAACGAAATGATGACTGCTTTTGTGGAGCGCAGAAAAGATGCGGCGGCGTTCCTAAAACTTATTACTGCTGGTGGTGGACTCTTTTGAAATGATATTTACCGCATCCGACAATTTCCGGTGATGAAATGATAAACGAACTAGGGTCAAGGCTCACTCCCCCGCAGGTGGCAAAGATGACGGGAATTAATGCCAGAGTCGTAAGAAAGAATTATACTGCCTTTGGCGGATTCATTCTTGATGGCAGAATCTATTTTTATGAAGAGGCTGTGAAAAATGCCATACAAGATAAAATCAAGCGGTCAATGGATGGCACAGGTGAGAATCGGCGGGGAGAAAGCCAGTCGGCATCGGTGCAAAACGAAAAGAGAAGCGATGGAGTGGGAAAGGAAGAAAAAAGAAAGAATTCTTCGAGGGGTACCGGAGAAGGAAGAACCGATCCGCACGGTGTCCTTGCATGAATGGGCGACAGCTTACCTTGACTATGCAAAAGATCGATTTGTTCAATCGACGTACGAGGAAAAACGCTTTGCTTTTCGGCAGCTGTTTTCAAGTGGCATTATACCAGAGTCGCCCGCATGTGAGCTTTCTGGAAAAGATGTTCTTGATTTTCTGCAAAGTGAAAGCAGTAAGTCGGGAAATTCAGCGAACAAGCGCCGAAAAAATCTTCGTGCAGCGTGGAAATGGGGTGAGGTCTTCCTAGGATTGCCCGAGAAAAATCCTTTCCATTCAGTTCCAAGATTCGCAGAGGTAAGAGATGAACGAAACGTCCCTAGTCTCGCTGAGTTCTTCGCTGTATTTGAATCTGTCGATATCGGACAGGACAAGTGCATGCTCTTCTTCCTGCTTCATACCGGAGCGAGAAGGGACGAAGTTTTCAGGCTACGTTGGAAGGACGTTGATTTTACCGCGCGTAGGGTTCGTCTTTTGTGGCGAAAAAATGCAATCGGAGAATGGAAAGAATCTTGGTTGCCAATCGGCGACGAACTTGTGGGAATGCTTGACAAGCAGCGAAGGATAACTGGCCTGCTCGGTCACGTCTTTATGCACCACACCGACGATGACAAATGGGTTCCGTATCTCTACCGCCAGCACTGGTTGAAGAAGTTGTGCGCTCGTGCCAGAGTAAAGCAATTCGGGTTCCACGGTATTCGGCACCTGTTCGCATCAATCCTGGCTAGCAAGAACGTTCCCCTCGTGGAGATACAGAAGATGCTCAGGCATGGGAGCATAGCCACGACGCAACGGTATATTCATTCGTTGCAGGAGGGGAGCAGGGAGGCCATAGAGGCTTTGCCGGGGCTTGAGTCGATTACGGATTACAACCAACTGAAGGAAAGGAAGGTGATGTGATGCTGTGCTATCCATCAGGTAACCTTTGCGACTGCCCTGTAGGGAATGAAAATACATGCGATCAGTTAATTTGCGAAGATAGCTCCAACCCAATTGCTCCCAACATCCATTATTGCGATGCGTATTATGCGGAATGGAGAAAGTTTATTGAGAGTGGAGGGGTAAAAGAACTCGAAAATGTTATCACACTCGAGATTGAAAAACAAAAAAAGCCCACAAAAAGCCCACACCGGTAAGTGAGGAGGCTTAATGTGAGCTTATTTTTATCACCTAAGTAACCGAAATTACGTTGGTGACCCCAAGGGGACTCGAACCCCTGTTGCCGGCGTGAGAGGCCAGTGTCCTAGGCCACTAGACGATGGGGCCATATTATGTCTAAGTGCGCGATTACTAAAATATCCTGGGGACTTTGTCAAGCAAGTTTAGCATGTCTCACCTTTTTGCTCAAATTATTGACAAGGTTTTCGTTCAGCGAAACACCAGTTATAGTGATAACTAATCAACTTTTGTGATGAATCGAATCATACAGGCAAGCCTGATCAGGGGGGGCGACGACCAAGAACCAATATAATGCTGAGCTGATGATTGCGTAGACCATTCGACCCTTGCAAAATCAGAAACCATCCCTTACTTTTTTTGTGTCGAAATATTGTTATCCGTCAATATCTTATGAGCAATAATACATGACTCTACCAAGCGAAACCGTTTTTCACCAGACCCTTCCTTTTGGCAGCGATGCTGCCCTACGTCGCCGTTACATGGTTGTGGATGAACCACTGCAGGGCAACTTGCGTTTTGGTCTCTTGTTGGAGATCCTTGACAAGGTTGCCGAAGAAACCGCCTTGCAATACGTCAACCAATTTCACCCCAGCGCACGGGTGGTGACTGCCGCAATTGATAACATCGTTATTCGTCATGCTGTAGACGTAACGCGCGACCTGACGGTTGCCGCGTGTATCAATCATGTCGGTCGCAGTTCGTTGGAGATTGGCATTCGGGTGGAACAGGCTGGTGAGCCAACGCAGCATATCGCCTCCTGCTATTTCACCATGGTAGCTCGCTCAGGTTACGGTGAAGGTATGGTCAGCGTGGTCCTGCCACCCTTGGAATATATCGAACCAATCCAAAAGAGAAGGGCGGGTAAGGCTCTGGCGAGAAGAGAAGAATACCGACACCAGCAGGCAGCTTTGCGTGAACCGCCCAGTCGTGAGGAATACCAATTGCTGGCCGGCTTGCACCAAGCTCAGGAAGAAGCCGGTTTTTCCGGCCATCTCTGCCGCCGTCTAGAAACAGACGCCTGGGAACGCATGTACCCGGAGCAGGAAAATGTGCCGTTCATGATCTTTGGCGGATATCTGATTCGAAGGGCTTTTGAACTTTCTTCGATTTGTTCGGAGTTAGTGGCCCCGGACCGTTCGATCATTGCGGCGGTCAACCGTATTAATTTCTTTCATCCAGTACGGATGGGTGACAAACTGCATTTTACCTCACGGGTCGTCTACACCAACGACAGTTTTATCTGTGTCGAGGCAGGCATCGAGCGGATCAGCCGGGATAGGACCACTAAGGCCCTCTCCAACTCCTGCTTGTTCACCTTTGTCAATGTTGACCGTGACTTGCAGCACCACCCGGTGCCGACTGTTTATCCGGCCACCTACGCAGAAGATGCACGGTATCTCGCGGCCCATCGCAGCCTACAGAGCCTTTTGCGTCACGATAAAAGAATCTGATTCTTCGCTAGGCTTGACTGGGAAAGCAAGTGTCGCCAGTTGCCTCGATGTGTTAGATCACAAAATCAAGCGGAGCAAAGAATGACTGTATCGGGAGCGGCTACTGAGCCCATTATTCAAGCTGAGTATCTGTGTAAACAATACGATGGGTTCACCGCTGTAGATAGTATTTCCTTTGAGGTGCAGGCGGGGGAGTGTTTTGGCCTGCTGGGACCTAACGGTGCAGGCAAGACCTCGGCCATCCGCATGATCTATGGATTTGCACCGGTCAGCGGGGGCCGCTTAAGGGTCTTCGGTTTGGACATCGAGACCGAGTGGAGGCAGATCCGCTCCCGCATTGGCGTCTGTCAGCAGGACAACACCCTTGACCCTGATCTTTCAGTTCTCCAGAACCTGTTAGTCTTTGCCGGTTATTTTCGTATTCCGGCGCGCAAGGCCCGGCAGCGGGCAGAAGAACTGCTGCATTTCTTTGCCCTGGAGAAGAAGGTTGAGGCTAAAGTGGGGGAACTCTCCGGCGGTCTAGCCCGAAGGCTGACTCTGGCTCGTGCTCTGATCAACGATCCCGAACTGATCATCCTCGACGAACCGACCACCGGCCTTGATCCCCAGTCCCGGCACCAATTGTGGGAACGGCTACAGCATCTGCGGACTCTTGGCAAAACCTTCATGCTGACTACCCATTATATGGAAGAGGCCGCCCAGTTGTGTGATCAATTGATGATAATGGACCACGGGAAAATTCTGATCCAGGGCACTCCAACCGGTCTGATCGGCGAACATATAGGCACTTCCATCATTGAGGTCGGCGGGGCGGGTCCTGAGCTGAAGCAGTTTCTTGATGACCAGGGCGTCGGCTTTGATCAGATGGGAGAACGATTGATCATCTACAGTAACGGCGACAGTATCGTTGAACAGGCCATCCGCACCACCTTTCGCCCCGAACAGTGCACCTTTCGCTCGGCTACCTTAGAAGATGTCTTTCTCCGTCTAACTGGCAGGGAGTTACGAGATTGATACGGATACGCAACATCTCCTGGCGATTTTTGAGTGTCTGGCAACGTAACCTGATCGTTTATCGCAAGATATGGAAGGTCAATTTTATGGTACCGCTGCTGGAGCCGGCCTTCTATATCCTGGCTTTCGGCCTTGGTTTTCAGGGTTTGGTGACCAATTTGTCGTATGGGGGGCAAGCGCTGACCTACACCCAGTTCATGGCGCCCGCCCTGATTGGCATCTCTATTATGTACAATTCGTTTTTCGAAACCACCTACGCCAGTTTTGTGCGGATGTACTACCAGAAGACTTTTGACGGTATGATGACCACGCCGCTGTCCCTAGAAGAAATCATCCTTGCTGAAATAGTCTGGAGTGCCACCAAAGCCGCCGCTGCAGCAGCGATAATGCTGCTTGTCCTCGGTCTGTTCGGGTTTGTTGTTTTTCCGTCGGGACTGTTGGTGATACCTCTGGCCTTTCTCGGCGGTCTGGCCTTTGGTTCGATTGGTATGTTTTTTACCGGGATAACCCCGTCTATCGACATGTTCAATCTGCCGATTTTTCTCTTTATCACCCCCATGTTTTTGTTCAGCGGCACTTTTTTTCCGGTCTCCGGTCTACCGGTCTGGGCACAGTCAGCTGCTCTGGTCTTTCCCCTCTATCATCTGGTTGAGCTGACTCGCTTGTTCTGTCTGGGCAGGGTTGAGACCTCACCGCTACTCAGCTTGTCGTATCTGGTGCTCTTTACTCTCTGCTTTCTTTTTTTGGCACTTACGACTATGCGCCGACGGTTGGTTAAATAGGTCGAGCAGTGAAGGCGGTAGCTGAAGAAAATATGGATGGTTTGATCGAGCTGGCCCGTACTCTTGGGGCCACGGCAGCCGAGATTGTCCCGGCAGATATATTGATTGTAGAAGACCGCTTTGCCGCTCTCTGTGTCGAGCCGCACCGATGTCCGAGTTACGGTCTGGCTCCAGGTTGCCCGCCCCATGCCATGCAACCCGCTGTTTTTAGGAAATTGCTGCACAACTACCAGCAGGTCTTGGTGTTTAAGATCGATGCACCGGTTACAGAGTTGATGGGTTCTGAGCGTCTTGTGATAGCACGAAACATTCATAAAATAGCTGCTGCCATCGAAAAAGAGGCGTTACGTTTGGGGCTTCCACTTGCCAGAGGTCTGGCAGCCGGTTCCTGTAAAGAACTTTTTTGCCAGCAGCAGGATGTCTGTGTGGTATTGGAGCGGCAACTGACCTGTCCGCACGCGGCTTATGCGAGGCCGTCACTCTCTGCTCTGGGTGTAAATTTTACACTTCTCATGGAAGCCCTTGGCTGGCAGTTCGGGAAAATAGATGAACACGTGCCTTCAACCGATGAACCAGCAATGGGTTTGATGGCAGGAGTGATTCTGCTGGGTTAGAAAGAATACCCTTCTCCATGCGCTGCATGGGACACAAGAGATCTGTTGCACATGGTATCGCCAGTCGGCGGACAATTGGTCACGTCAGGGTTATGGCAAGTGTGTTAATGTGACAAATAATTTCCTTGTGCTCTTGTCAAAGATGATTTCCAGCACAGTTGTGGTAGAGTATTTTTTTCGCCGTGAATGATCAAACCATATTTGCGGTGCAGGCATGGTTGGTTCTACCTGCCAACGACCGGCTTTAAACCAACCAAAACTGACAAAATATTCAGGAATAAATTCCGTCTATGGGCCATGGATTTATAGACCGTTCCAGTCGGCTGGATTCCCACGTCCATCGTCTTGACGCGCGAACCAAAATTCTCGTTGCCCTTCTTTTCGTTGTGTTGGAGGTTTCCATCCCTCCGCAGCATCTTTTGACCTTTGTTTTTTATGCAGGATTGCTGCTTTGGACGGTGGCGTTGTCACACATCCCCTTAGGTCTTGTTCTGAAACGGGCGCTGATGGTCTTGCCCTTTTCGGCTCTGGTAGCGTTGGGGCTTCCTTTTGTTCGAGGCGGTGAAACGATCCTTTTTTGTGGGATCCATCTCTCTGTCACCGGTCTCTGGATACTTGTCGGTACAACCTTAAAATCTATACTCGGAGTGGTTGCCTTCATCTTACTGGTTGCAACTACGCCTTTTAATCGACTTTTGGATGGATTCCGCGGGCTGTATATTCCTCTAATCTTTGTCGATATGATTGCGCTAACTTATCGCTATCTTCATATTCTCATTGATGAAGCGATCCGATTGCGTCGCGCCGCAATCGCCAGAGGGTATGCCCCGAAATGGCTGCCGCAAGCCATTATTGTTGGGAAGTTGGTCGGTAATCTCTTTGTCCGCAGTTACGAGCGTGCGGAAAGGGTCTATGGAGCCATGCATCTCCGTGGGTATAATGGGCAGATCCCAACCTCTGCTTTTTCTCCGTTCCCTGTCCATGAAAAACTCGTGCTGGCTTTTATGATTATAATCCTGATTACAGTAAGGCTCTTGTTACAATGAGTGATCTATTGCCGGCTATTGATGCCGTAAACCTTCGCTATCGTTACCATGATGGGTCAGATGCCCTGCGCGGTGTGAATATACGCATTGAAAATGGGGAGAAAGTCTGTCTGGCAGGGCCCAACGGTGCAGGTAAAAGCACACTGCTACTTTGTCTGGCTGGGCTGCTGCATGCTGAAGGCAAACTCGAAATCGGTGGCAGAGGCCCATCGCAAGCAGTTCATGTGGCGTCTGACCCATCTTTTTTTGGGCTCGTCTTTCAGTATCCTGATGATCAGCTTTTTTGCCCATCAGTTGGTGAGGATATAGCTTTTGGGCCGCGCAATCAGAAGAAATCAGAAGAGGAGGTGCGCAGGCAAGTCACCCTGACCTTATCTTCGGTAGGGCTTGCCGGCTTTGAACTCCGCTGTGCGCATCATCTGTCGGGAGGTGAAAAGAAGCGTGCTTCGGTGGCCGCTGTTTTGGCCTGTGAACCAAAGATTCTTGCTCTTGATGAGCCCTGGGCCAATCTTGATGCGCGTGCCTCTCGAGCCATGACAGCTATCATGCGAGATTTTAAAGGAACGTTGTTGTTGGCTAGTCACGATTTGTCCCGCGCCGCTGCTGTTTGTACGCGTTTAATCATTATCGACAATGGCACCGTGGTTGCCGATGGTCTGATGCAAACACTCCTGGCCGATGCCTCTCTTCTCGAAGCCCACGGACTCGAGCTTTGAGTGCAGCATCGTGTGCTCATGGAGCATTCTCAATAAACATTTGTGTACTGTATTCCATAAAGGGTAATCGAGTTGGTGGTATATTTGAACCAGGCAACCTTGCCAGCCCTCAGTCAGATTATCAAAGAGCAGTATGAGTCGCGACCAGATTTCACCAAGAGAGACAATGGTCAACAAAAAAAATACCAAAGAATTAGGAGTTACCGATATTATCCTCGAAAGCATCTCCGATGGCGTTTTCACGGTCAACCACGAATGGCGGATCACATCGTTCAACCGGGCAGCCGAGGAAACCACAGGTATCTCACGTAGCGAGGCCATAGGACGCTATTGCTGGGAGGTGTTTCGCTCCAACATGTGCGAAGGGGATTGCGCTCTGAGACGGACCATGAAGGAAGGTCGTTCCTTTGTCAGCAGCTCGACCTATATCATCAACAGCGATAAAAAACGGATCCCGATCAGCGTTTCCACCGCACCGCTGCGCAATGCAGAGGGCGAGATTCTAGGAGGGGTGGAGACCTTCCGAGACAACACCGTAGTGGAGGAACTGCGCCGGGAATTGAGCGGCAGTTTCCAGCAGGGCGACATGGTCAGCCGCAGCCGGTTGATGAAGAAAATTTTTATGGTGCTGCCCCAGATTGCCGAAAGTGACAGCACGGTATTGATTGAAGGCGATACCGGCACGGGCAAGGAACTGATGGCCAAAGCCCTGCATGACCTGTCGACCCGCAGGGAGAAACCCTTTATCGCTATCAACTGCGGGGCTCTGCCCGATACTCTGCTCGAATCCGAACTGTTCGGCTACAAGGCTGGGGCTTTTACCAATGCGGTCGCTGATAAAGCCGGTTATTTCACCCTGGCCGACGGTGGCACCATCCTGCTCGACGAACTGGGAGAAACCAGTCCCGCCTTCCAGGTGAAACTGCTCAGGGTGCTTGAAGAACACGAATTTCAATCTCTGGGCAGCGTCCAGAAGCAACGCACCAATGTCCGCATCCTGGCCGCCACCAACTGCGACCTCGAGGCCTTGGTCGAAGAGGGCAAGTTCCGCCTGGACCTGTTTTACCGGATCAATATCGTGCGGTTGCGGCTACCCAGCTTACGGGAACGCAAGGAAGACATCCCGTTGTTGATTGAACGGTTCATCGATAAGATGAATCGGTTGCGCGGCAAGGCGGTAACCGGCATCGAACCTGCTGCCCTGGAACGGTTAATGGCCCATGAGTATCCCGGCAATATCAGAGAATTGGAGAATATCATCGAACATGCCTTCATTCTCTGTTCCCAGGGGATGATCGGCAGCCACCACCTCCCCGCATACATGACGACCACCGCCACACCTGCTTCTGTATCCTCCTCCTTCCAGACCCTCCGCCGGACCACTGAGGAGGAGATTATCCGGGAAGCCCTGGAGCGCAACGGCTACAATCGTCTGGCCGCCGCCAGAGAGCTGGGTATGCACAAGAGCACCTTGTTCCGTAAACTCAAAAAATTCAACCTCAACCTCCCCGGGGTTGACGGCCGCAGCACCCTCCCTAGACCCTGAAGAGTCGTACTCTTGCGATTGTAAAGAGTCGCACAGGGTCGCACATTTGGAACCGTAGCCTTCTGTATCCAGGGCTCCCGCAAACATACTTTTCCATAAAATATCATTATTCCAACAAGTAACGCTGAGTCACCCCTTATCTTTTTTGCCGGCACGCAACTTGCTTTGACAAGAAGCATGAAGGCAAAAAACGCAGGGCAAAAAATAGCAGTGACCGTTTGGGAGCAGCGGGTATCGCCAGTGTTCGACTCGGCACGGACCCTGCTGATCGCTGAGATTCAGGGTGATGCCCTCATCAACACCTCGTACCTGACCTTTGATCCGGACCGGCCTCTGGAGTTGCTGCAGCTGCTGCAGGCGCAGCAGGTGGGTATTCTCATCTGCGGCGCAGTTTCCGAGGGACCGGCTAATCTGCTGGAGGCTGCTGGCCTTGAGTTGATATCTTTTATTGCCGGTGATGTCCAACTGGTGCTGAAAACGTTCATCCAAGGCCATCCGCTCGGCGCAGAGTTCAAGATGCCGGGCTGCGGCAGGCATATCTGTTGCCGGGGGAAAATTCGTAAAGGCCAGGAAATAGGTGCATTGAACGACAACGGGCGACGAGGAAGCGGTCGGTAACGACGACCTCCCGCAACCGTTACCAATATATGTGATGTCGACAATGGCAGTGCAACCGCCACGGAAAGGTCTGTGAGGTTGGCAGGAAAATCCTGAACACTGCCCGAAAGATTCACTTTAGCCAATGGAGGTATGAATATGCCTGGAATGAATGGAAAAGGTCCTTTAGGGAATGGTCCCCGGAGCGGTGGACAGCGAGGTGTCTGCAAGCAGACCGGAACAGCAAAGCCTGATGATCAGCCCCAAGCCGTCCCAACCGATGCCGTTCCGGGTCAAGGACAAGGTCAGGGCTTAGGTCGCTGTCAAGGCAGCGCGGATCGCGGTCAAGGCGGAGGCGGAAAAGGCCAAGGACGAGGCGGTAACCGTTAACTAGGCAGGTCGACGGTTCCAACACTACTGCAACAGCCAGCAGCCGCGGCAGCTGGCTTTTTATGGAGCATATTCTTGATAGTTTTATTTGCAACAAAAGATATTTCGCGGTTTTCCGAACTGATGGACAAGTTATGGCACGAACAGGCCATCGAACTGGCGCCTGCTGCGACTGGGGCGGCCGGGATTGCGCTGCTTAAGGGTAAGCTGGTGGATCTGGTAATTGTCGATGAGCAGCTCGACGACATGAGTGGCATCGCCTTTACTAAACAACTCGTCAAAGTTAATCCGCTGGTCAATACAGCGATAGTCAGTACGCTTACAGCCGACGAGTTCCATGAAGCCACCGAGGGGTTGGGGGTGTTGATGCAACTGCCTCCTCAACCAACTGAAAACGACGCCGATGCGCTGCTGGCAGTGCTGGAAAAGATTGGTGCCCTCATGCAACCCGTGGAGCAACCTAAACAAGGGGCGGTAAGATCATGATCATCAGCGTAGCCAGCGGTAAAGGCGGCACCGGCAAAACTACAGTCTCCGTTAATATGGCACTCGCCCTGGGCACTGGAGTCGAGTTGCTGGATTGCGACGTTGAGGAGCCCAATGCCCACCTTTTCCTCAAGCCGGTGATCGAGCGGAGCGAGCGGGTGGAAACGCCTGTGCCGCTGGTTGATCTGGAAAAATGCACCTTCTGCCGCAAGTGTTCGGCTATCTGCCGGTTCAATGCGCTCGCGGTGCTGGCCAAAAAGGTGCTTGTTTTCCCAGAGCTGTGCCATAGCTGCGGCGGCTGCATGGCGGTCTGCCCTGAAGGAGCGATCACCGAGACCGGCCGGGAGCTGGGGACGCTCAACTTTGGTACGCGGGGTACTATTGGCTTTATCAACGGACAGCTGCGGGTCGGCGAGGCTATGTCGCCGCCTTTGATTAAACGCGTCCGGGCAGCTGCAGATCCTGAACGGCTCACCATCATCGATGCGCCGCCGGGCACCTCCTGTCCTGTGATTGCTGCCATGAACGGGGCCGATTTCATTCTCATGGTCACTGAACCCACCCCCTTTGGCCTCCACGACCTCAAATTGGCGGTGAAGGCGGTCCGACTGCTTGATATTCCCTGCGGGCTGGTGGTCAACCGAGCCGACATTGGCGACAACAAGGTGTTTGAGTATGCCGAGCGTGAAGGGCTAGCGATCCTGCTGACCATCCCTTTTGATCGCCGCATTGCCGAGGCCTATTCTCAGGGTAAAAATATCGTTGAAGAATTTCCGGAATGGCGGGAGCGATTTGTGGCTCTGCACCGGGACATTGCAACAATCATCGCAGCAAAAAGCAAGGTGGTTTCATGCGCGAAATAGTGATCATCAGCGGCAAGGGCGGTACTGGCAAAACCAGCCTGACCGCAGCTTTTGCCGCTCTGGCGGAAAACAGCATCCTCTGCGACGCCGATGTCGATGCGGCTGATCTCCATCTGCTGATGCAGCCCGAGGTTCGACAGCGGACCGATTTCATGGGCGGCTGTAAAGCCGTTGTCAATCCCGATCTTTGCACCGGATGCGGTACTTGCAGGGATCTCTGCCGGTTTGGCGCCATCACCGAACTGTTCCTGGTCGATGCCCTCGGGTGTGAAGGTTGCGGTGTCTGCGTTGATTTCTGCCCGGCGACTGCTATCGATTTTCCGGTGCAGCGCTGCGGCCAATGGTACAGCTCGGACACCCGGTTTGGCCCTATGATTCACGCCCGGCTGGGCATTGCCGAAGAGAATTCCGGCAAGCTGGTCAGCCTGGTGCGCAAGGAGGCCCGGCAATTGGCAGAACTTCGCGGCATGGATCTGATCATTACCGACGGTCCTCCGGGCATCGGCTGCCCGGTCATCGCCTCCATCGGCGGGGCCACGGCGCTGGTGATTGTGGTCGAGCCCACCGTTTCCGGCATCCACGACATGGAGCGGGTGGTGCAGTTGGCCGCCCATTTTAAGGTTCCAGGCATGGTCTGTGTCAATAAGTTTGATCTCAACCTTGAGATGACCGAGGCCATCGAGCAACTGGCGCGCCAACATAATGTCACCGTACTCGGCCGGGTTTCGTTTGATTCGGCCTTCACCCGGTCGATGGTGGCGGGCAAGACCCTGTTCGAATACGGCGAGGCGACCCCAACCTGGCAGCAGGTGCGTGACATCTGGGGGCAAATAATCAACTCACCATCCATGAACCCCCTGGGGATCGTGGATTTCAAAGCAACGATTCAATAATTTAGGAGAAAAAGTATGACCATGGTGCGAGTAGCAATCCCTTCCGAAGGCAACGGCGGTATAGACGGTATACGAGCAGGACATTTTGGCCACTGCGATGTGTTCACCTGCTTTGATGTTGAAGACGGGCAGATCAAACAAGTTTCGATCCTGGCCAACAAGGAGCATGTTCAGGGCGGCTGCATGGTGCCGGTGAATCTGCTGGCTGAGGCAGGAGTCAACGCGCTGGTGGTCGGCGGCATTGGCATGCGACCTTTGATGGGTTTCAAACAAGTCGGCATCGAGGTCTATCATGACGGCGTCCGCCAGGAAATCCGGCCGGTGGTTGAGGATTTCGTTGCCGGCAATCTTCAAAAAATAAGCGACGATCAGGTCTGCGGCGGTGGCGGTGGTCACTGATTGTACAAACAAAGGAGCACCATGAAAGTAGCAGTAACATCAAAAGGAATCCTGCTCAGCAGTGAAGTCGACCCCCGCTTTGGTCGGGCGCCGTACATCCTGATTGTCGATACCGACACCTGGGCCTTTGAAGTGGTCGATAACGGCGACAATGCCAATGCCTTCAAGGGCGCGGGCATCCAGGCGGCCACCATGGTCAGCGACAAGGGGGCGACTGTACTGATGACTGGTTATTGCGGTCCCAAGGCCTTTGCGACGCTAGAGGCCGCCGGGGTCAAGGTGATCGATGACATCACCGGTACGGTAAGGGACGCGATCAAGGTCTTTAAAGAAGGTAAGGTGACTTATGCCGCCGCTGCCAATAAAGAGGCGCACTGGTAAATCCGGACGACCCAAAACGACCTGCAAGATAAGAGCAACACCGCCTGCCTGTGCGGTCTGTGTTGCTCTTTGTGCCCTCTCATGCAGGCAGCATTCTGACTGGCAAGCAATCATTTGGAATAAAGATGAACATGACTGACGAAGAATTCGATGCTCTGATGGCCGAAACCGAGCGTAAAATTGCTCGCAACCGCCGACTAAATCCTTTTCGACGCCGACCCGAAGATGCCGATGCGATGGGACGGATCACCGGAAAATGCGGTGACACCATGGAGATCTTTCTCAGCTTTGCCGACAATCGGGTGAGCAAGGCCGCAGCGCATTCCGATGGTTGTTCTTTCAGCAGACGGTGCGGCTCCTTTGCCGCCGAGCTGGCTATCGGCAAAAATCCCGAAGAACTGTTCGACCTGACAGGCGAAGACGTGTTGCAAGCCTTCGGCACCTTCCCAAATGGAGAAGAACATTGCGCCTTTCTGGCTGTGAAAACGATGCAAGAGGCTGTAAATGCCTACATGGTCAAGCAGGTGCAACAACCATGAATTTCGGCTTCGGCGACGACTGCTATAGCAATTGTCTCCTCCTTTCAAATAGTGAGTAGGAGCCGATTGCACTGTAACGCAGATCCGTTTGCGTTACCTTCATTCGCCAAACAACCCATGCATCACAACCGTAAGGAAATCTACATGGAAAAGAAAAAAATTATTGTCATTGGCGGCTCGGCAGCCGGAGCCAAAGCCGCAGCCAAAGCCCGACGGCTGGATGAATTTGCCGAGATTACCCTTGTCCAAAAATCGCACGATCTCTCCATGGCTTCCTGTGGCTATCCCTACTATGTCGGCGGTCTGTTCAATGACCGCAATCAGTTGCTCTGTACGCCTGCGGGGGTCGTCCGCGACCCGGTCTTCTTTGACAAGGCCAAGGCCATCAAGGCCCTTGTGGAAACCGAGGTTGTGGCAATCAATCGTCAAAACAAACAGGTGCTCTGCCGCGACCTCAAGACCGGCAGCGAACTGATTCTCGGTTACGATAAGCTGATCATTAGCACCGGGGCGCGGCCCAATATGCCGCCCATCCCCGGCATTGACCTGGATGGCATCACCAACCTCCTAACCATGGCCGATACCGATTATTTGCGCCGGATCTGCGATGAAAAAAAGATTGAAAAGGCAGTGGTGATTGGTGGTGGACTCATTGGGGTCGAGACCTGTGAGGCCTTGGTGCTTTCCGGCATCAAGGTCACTGTGGTGGAAGCGCTAGATCAAGTGCTGACCTTCCTTGACTGGGATTTGGCAAAGTTGGTTGAAAATCACATGCGCGCCAAAGGGGTGGAGATCTTCACCAGCAAGGGGGTCAAGGCCTTCGTCGGCAAAGACTGCAAGCTCTCCGGCGTCCAACTCGCGGACAACACGGTGATCGACTGCGAACTGGCGGTCATGGCGATCGGCGTTCGTCCCAACAGTGGTTTGGGAATCGCTGCCGGTTTGGAAATCGGAAAATTCGGGGGCATTACGGTTAATCAATATATGCAGACTTCGGATCCGGATATTTATGCGGCTGGCGATTGTGTCGAAATTATCAGCCGAATCAGTGGGGAGCCGGTCTTCGCACCCATGGGCGACATGGCCAACCTTGAAGGTCGGGTCGCAGGAGAAAACGCGATCAACGGTAATTGCGTCACTTTTCCCGGAACCTACCATACCGGCATCTGTAAAATCTTTGATTTTTCGGCCGGTTCCACCGGACTTTCCATCAAGACGGCCGAAAGGATGGGCCTGACCGACTACCAGAGCGCTGTCAATGCCAGTCCCGACAAACCTGGATTCATGGGAGCTGACCTGTTGGTGTCGAAGATGCTGGTCAGCACCAAGGGCCAACGTCTGCTCGGCTACCAGTGCGTCGGACCTGGCGATGTCAGTAAGCAGATTGCCACTGCCGCCATGGCCATGATGGGTAAGCTGACCGTGGAAGACTTGGTTAATGCCGATCTGCCTTATGCCCCGCCTTTTTCTTTGGCCATTGATCATTTCATCACCGCCGCTCATATCATGCAAAACAAGCTCAAGGGCCGGATGACCGGAATTTCGGTCACCGAGGTCTGGGAAAAAATCCAGCGCGGCGACCAACCCTTCTTCCTCGACGGTCGCAGCCCGGCCGAATTTGAGGAGATGCATCTTGGCATTGGCGAACACCTCATTCCTCTGGGCGCTTTGCGTTCACGACTGGCCGAACTGCCGACGGATAAAAACGCGGAGATCATCTGCTTCTGCAAGATCTCGCTGCGCGGGTATGAGGCGGAAACTATCCTCCAGGCGTATGGCTACAACAATGTCAAGGTCATGGAAGGCGGCATCATGGCCTGGCCGTATCCTCGCAAAAAATGAAGAGAGAAGGCATTATTTTTACGCCCATTGGGGTGATTCGCAGTGAACATGTGGTTGCTCGGCAGACCCCCATCCAGCCTGTCTACGCCAAAGGGTGCAAAGGGCAGGTAGAACTGTTTCCGGAGTACGCTGAAGGTTTGAGCGACCTGGATGGGTTTTCACATATCTACCTGCTCTTCCACTTTAACCAGGCCGGACCGATGCAACTGATAGTCAAACCGTTTCTTCAGGATATTGAAAGAGGGGTTTTTTCGACCCGGGCACCGTGCCGTCCCAATGGCATCGGCTTGAGCATCGTTGAGCTGATAGGCCGCAAAGACAATGTACTCCTGCTGGACAGAGTCGACGTCCTGGATGGCACGCCACTGCTCGACATCAAGCCCTACACCGTTAAATTTGATCGACTAGAAACTTCCCGCAACGGCTGGCAGGATGAGATCGATGAGGAAACAGCGCAGCAACTTGGCCGCCGGGAGTATAAGGGGGGCGAGGGCTCTGCATCAGCGTAACCAGCCGAGCAGGCCTGCCTTTGCGAATATACACCAAGGCCTCGAATTTTCATTATTCTCAACCCAAGGAGAAGCAGCCATGAAGAAGAGTATAATGTTCATTGCCGTGGTAACTCTACTGAGTTTCGCGGTCTCTAACGAAGCCTTAGCGCAGCAAGGCATGATGTGGAAAGGCGGGGGCGGCTGGGGGCCGGAGACGCCGTGTGCAAGATGTTCAACCCTCAGACTGTTGAAAGCATCACCGGAGAGGTCGTTTCAATCGGTAAAATCACCCATCCTATGAAAGGTATGTCGTACGGTGTCCACCTCATGGTGAAAACAGACAGAGAAACTATCCCGGTGCATCTTGGTCCCGGCTGGTACATCGAAATCCAGGATGTAAAAATTGCGCCCAAAGACATGATCGAAGTGAAAGGTTCACGCATCACCTTTGATGCTAAACCTGCTCTGATCGCGACAGAAGTTAGGAAAGGGGGACGAGGTGTTGCTGCTTCGTGACTCGAAGGGGTTTCCCGTTTGGAGCGGTTGGCGACGCAGATAGTTTTTAAAACGTTTAAGCCGGGAAGGCAAGGTGCTCTTGCTCGACGGGTGGGTCCACACACCACACTGCTTGACATTAAGTCCTGCATCACTCAATTTTATTGGCAGGAATGCCTCTCTGCCCTCGCCGGATTGAGATTTCCACGGTAACCGGCTCCATACATAGCCAGGACCGAGGGTAAAGTCATGCGGTGTGAGCAGTTATGAATTTTCAGCAATGATCATTCCCTGCCACTGCACCGTTGAGGATGCGGTCAATGCGCTCCACCAGGCCTTTGGCAAACCGTGACGTCCTGGAATGGCGGGCATGAGCCGTCTATTTGATCATGTCGATCCTATGTACGCACAAACCATGTTATTCTGAATAAGTATATCGTAAGGTGGAAAAACTGTTTATTAAACGTTAAATATTCATGTTTAGGTAGTGGGGCAAATCTGTATATTGTTGAGTTGGCTATGAATGTTCCGATCTGTTTTTACCTCTTTTATACGAGTAATTATTTGAAATATTAACAATAATTCTTATGCGATGAGTTAGGAGAGAAAATGGAAAATTTTTTGTTTGTCCTGCGTGACAATAATAATGAAAAGGCGACCCGGTGTTTTCAATTTGCCAAAATTGCCCACAGCAAGGGGCATCAGGTGAATCTTTTTCTTATCGATAGTGGTGTTGATTGGGCGCTCAAGGCTCGCAATGGCAACCAGAAAACCGATACAGGCGATTGCCCCAATGATTACTTGCCTTATTTGATAGAGAACGAAGTGCAGGTGGGTGTTTGTACTCCCTGTGCTAAAAACAGGAACCTTGATGAGGCTGATTTTCATACGAATATGATACTAGATGGTGGTCCCCATCTGATTGATATGGCTGCTGAGGCTAAAATATTTAATTTTTAAAAGGGAGTATGAAACCGTCAGCCTAGCCGGCCCCATCGTCCGCAACACGATCTTTGAGGACATCTCTTGAACATGATTATTGAGTCAAGCTTGATAACCGCGCCTGCCTCTCCTGTCCTCGTAGCCTTCATCACAACCACCAAACATATGAGCTCAAACAATCAGGGAGAACAGAGAATGAACAATCAAAAAGAGAGTATGGAGTCGGCGGATAATGCCTTGCAGGTCCAGATGGTGATGGATGCCTTCCGCCGGATTATTGTCCACTATGGCGCCTGGTTTGCCGAGGTGTCGCACCAGGTTGGCTTGGAAAAGGCTCTGGTCGTGGAGGATGACGTCTGGCAGGCGAGCATGGCCAATCAGATGGATCGCCTCGGCAAAACTCTGGGATTCCCCACGGAGAACGGCGTCCCGACCGCGCTGAAAGCCATGCCCAAAGAGACCTTGAACGATCTGATTGAGAAGATGAGCATCAATTGGCTGGCCAACGATGGTATCTGGTTCCAGGCCGTGGAAAAGCGGTTCGGCATGGGAGACGCCAAACGATGCAACGATACCTGCTGGACCCGGTTCTCCCCCTTTGAGGCGGCCCGGATCAAAAGTCTGCTTAAACTTCCGGATAACGGCGGCATCCCCGCTTTGAAGGCGGCACTGGCTCTACGGATGTATGCTTTTATCAACGAGCAGTCTATTGAACAGGTGAATGATAATTGCATCATTTTTTATATGAATAATTGTCGTGTGCAGGCGGCGAGAAAACGGAAAGGACTGGCCGATTATCCCTGCAAGTCCGCAGGCATGGTCGAGTATCCCACCTTTGCTCAAACCATTGATCCCCGCATCAAAACTGAATGCATCGGCTGTCCCCCGGATACTCATCCGGACAACTGGTTTTGTGCCTGGAAATTCACCATCGAGCCCTGATCATCCCGGCTTGGTGTGGCGATGCAGCACCTTTGTAGCGACAATACCACAGATATGTGCATCGCTCGCTACACTTTACCCGGACAAGTACAACTCTTTCCTCCATGCAGCCACTAGAGTATTGGGCTGGTGCTGCCTCCTGTTTCCTTAAAAACGACTTGGCATTATAGGTGCATCACTATCGTTAAGTCACCATCATCACGATGAGTGACGCGGATATCCTTCCTCAACTCAGGTTAAGGAAGGGTGACCAAAACGCAATGGTGGGAGAACCCTGGAGGGTACGACTATGCTGCTAAACAGAGAGGGCAAAAACAACTTGGGCTCGATGTTGGAAAAAGAATATTTCCTGCCTCGGAAATTATCCATTTATCGAGTGGCAAAAGATACGGGGGTTAGCAAAAAGAATCTATGCGGGATAATCACCGGCAGGCAGCGATTGCCGGTAAAGGAAGCGCTGGTGTTGGCCCGATATTTCGGTGTGGATGAAGATTCTTTTGCACGAATGCAACTGGAATACGACCTGCGGCGCGAAAAGCAAAAATTACAGCAGGGATAACCTGGTCGAGGTGGGGCGTTGTTTGGAGCAAGACTGACACAACGGACTGCCCGGGATGAATACGGAGAGTCTCCTCTGTCCTAGCAGATCTTATGCGTTGCCGTAGCAGGCAATTCCCCCTCAACCCACCACAAAAAAAGCTCGTCCCTCCTAAAACTGGTGGGGGACGGGCTTTTTAACTCTTTAAGGCTGGATGGTGACTAGCTCTCTGTTCACCTCACCTTGGGAAATCATTCAGGTCCGCTTATTTGGCTACGGTAATCCTTCGCGGCTCTTTATTAACGTATTGAAAGAACATCGGGAAAGCGACAAAGAAGGCGACGCAAATCAGATATTCCACCCCTTTGATGTGGGTATAAAAATCTACCAAGGTGTGCAAGGGGGTCATCATGCCGGTGGCCACCATATACTGTCGCGCTAATTCGCCGACCTGCCAGTTGGCCTGATGCAGCGCCCCGATAAAGGCGGCGCAGACCCAGAGACCGGTTAGCCCGGCCAACCCCAGCATAATTACTGAAACCCGTTTAGTGTTTTTGTTGTTAGGCATGTTGTGCTCCTTTTAATGGTTCTCGTTTAATCAGTAGCCGATGATCGTACTGATGTATCCTCGGATCAGGTTGCCGACGCCGCCGCTGGCCAGGCCGCCGATCAGGCAAGCCAGAGCCCAGATGCCGATCAGGCCGGACATGGCCATGACGACGCGGACGGTGAATTTGGATGTTTCCAGCGTGATGTCGGTTTTGGTCTCGTTCTTGTTGATAATTTGAGTAGTCATGGTGTCCTCCTGTTATAGGGGTTGGTCTGCAGGGTGAGGGTTGCTTTACCCTAGGAATTGCACCCTTAATGCCAGAGCTGACCAGGGCTGAAAACGAAAAGATGTTTTGTGCTTAACATCCTGTTTTTAAATAAATTAATATAAAAATGCTGCCATTCCGGTATGTGAGGTCAGGGCGCACAAGTGTGGCAGTGGTCTGCGGTAACCACAAGTGCGTGGTGCGGAACTCGCAAGGGTGTGGCATGCGTGGGACGGTTGTGTTGCGACGCGTAACGGATAGGTTCGGTTCAGCGAGACGGGTGGCCGACGAAAAGGGCAGGAACGGTGAACAGGTGGGTGAGGGGAGAGGAAGAGCGCTTACACCACGGAATTGCGGCAAGGCAGTTCAAGAATGAGGTGCGTTCCCCCTGAAACTTTGGGAGCGGTCAGCGCAACCTGATGTCGGTGCAACAGGAGTGTGCAGAAGGTGCGGCTGGGCCAGATTGATTCGCCGCTGCCCTCGTCGTCCCAGGCTGCGGCGCTATTGGTCAGCGTGAGGGTGAAGCGACGGTCATTACCGGGTAGGGCCATGCCTTCCAGCCGTAACCATTTTTCGGTCTGTTTACCGGGCACGATGCGGTTCAGGGCTTGGCGTCCCTGATGGATCAGAGTGAGCAGCACCAGCCAGAGATCGCCTGCTGTCATCGCCACTTCATGGGAGCAATCAACTGGCAGGCTGAGCACGATGGAGTCGGCTCGCAGTGGCTTGTTGAGTAACAGCGTCAGCATCTGGAACAGCATCTTCAGTGAAACGCTGGATGCTGGCGCTGACTGCCACTGCCCGACTCGCTGGAGCAGAGCCACAAGATCGGCTGTTTTCTGCACTTCATTGACCAACGCCTGATACCGATGCGCGGCCTGCTGCTGGTCGCCGCCCTGTTGGTCGATATCGACTAAGGTCTGGGTGTAGTTGATCACCCCGTTGATGCTATTGGTCAGTTCGCTGGCCAGGTCCGTGCCGATGCAGCCTGTGACTGCATAGCGGTATCGGATCGCCTCCCGCTGGAGCGTGGCGGGGCCTGACAGATTAAGGTCGCCAGGTTTGCCTTCCCGCATGGCATCCCCGGCAAGCTGGACGGTAATCCGCCCGATCAGTGTGTGCAGAGAGCACTCCGGACCGTCGCCCTCTCCCTCCCCTGCAAGTGGCGCGGTCAATCGGCAGAGATTGAGAATCGGTGCGGCCAGATGGCGGTTCAGCAAAAACAGCAGCGTACAGGTTAGGGACACGATCAATCCCAGGGCACCGGCAATGATCTTGTGCAGTCCGAGGAGAATGGTCTGTGTATAATCGGTAAGGTGGAAGCGAAATTGCTGCAGGTTAATGTTGATCCCATTGAGGGAGCGCGCCAACTCCGCAGTTTCCTTAGTTTTGTCCACCCGTTGATTCTGGATCGAACGGAGCCGCACCTCCAGTCCGACCAGATCGAGCCGGGAAGGGAGCGCTGCTTTCAACCCCTCGGGTACCAGGATATTTGCGGTCAGGGCCTCGGTCTCTTTTTCCAGATTTTGCAGTTCGCCGTTAAAGGTCTGGAGATTGATGTCCTGTTCCAGGATCAATGATTCATTGAGGTGATCCTTGATGGCTGTGAACTTGAACAGGAGGTGGTCGCCCGTGGCCACTGCCTGTTGGCATTGGTGATAGAGGAGATACTGTCGGACCCCCAGAGCCAGTACCAGCGAAAGGAAAACCAGCACCGTGGCGGTAATGCCGAAAAAAATCCGGTTCAGGGGCTGGTGCGCCCAACCCCAATTCGTGCCGCTGTGCATGCGAGCTGTCACTGCCTACCTCCGGAAAGGTCGCGGACCCCGGCGGGGAAAGAGACAGAGGGAACGCCGGAACCCGCGACCAAGGCCATTATTTGTCGCCCTGCCATTGATAAAGAATGGGCAGACGGTAGAGGATAAAGCGATAAACTATGAAATAGAGGGCAAAGATGGTGATGGTCACCCAGACCTCCTTCCAATGCGGGATCTCGCGATACAGCTGCCAGTTGAAACAGATCATGGAGGTATTCAGCCGGTTCCAGACAATGCCGAGCACTGAAATCAGCGCGGCCCAGCGAACCATATTAACCTTCTGGTTCTTGACTCCGTAAGCGAACAGCACCATGGGCAGTATCACCGCCAATAGCATTTCCAGAAGGAAATACTGGCCCCAGCCGGTGAGCAGGTGGGCCCAATCGTTATCGTGTGCAATCCCCACCACCTTGATCACCAGGTAGGTGATCAGAGCATAGGCGCAACCTTTGCCGAGCCCCAGGGTCAGTTCATCGACGCTGTCGAGAAACCGGCGATCACAGCGCCAGGTGAGAAAATTTTTACACAGAGTGCTTGCGACAATCACCATCGAGAGTCCGGCAAAGATAGCTGAACAAAAGAAGTGCACCCACTGGAAATTGGTGGAGATCCAGAGGGGATGGATTTTGGTCGGAGCATAGGTGAAGAGTGCACCCAAGGCTCCCTGGTGCAAGGTGGAAAGAATAATGCCGGAAATGGTCAGACCGACGGCGATGGATTTGATGAATCGTTTGCCTTTCAGCCAGCCGATCCATTCAAAATAGGCAGTGGAAACCTCTGCTACCTGGACTGAGAGATAGGTGGCTACATGCCAGGCCACCAGAAAGAGCACCGCCGCCGGTCCCAAACTGACAAACATTGGATAATACAGCCTCCAGGGCATGCCCAGGTCGACCTCCAGATAGACTACGGCAAAGAAGTATCCCAGTAGGCCATTGAGCAAGGCCAGCCGTTCGATGGGTATAAAATCCTTGCGGCCGAAGATCTCCACCGTTGTCCCCAGCAAAAAGCCCGAGGCTGAAAGCGGTACCATCCCGAACAGGCCGAAACCGAGAAACAGCCCCCAGGGATAGTCGTCCGAGGCATGGGTAATTGAACCCAGGCCGGCGAAATAGCGCTGGAGAATCAAAGGCACGCCGATTGCAAAGATGGCGATCAGAAGCCAGTTAACCGGATTGCGCAGGAACTGATCCTGATATTGCTGACGGCTCAGGCCCAGCCATAATTTTTCCTTGATGCTCCAAACCGCCCCGTCAGGCTTGCACGGCGAGGCAATGGGAATTTCAGGTGTATTTTTGCTAAAAATATTCATGGGTCAAACCTCCCCCTCATTCTTTGTCTGTTTCTCTCTTGTTTCCTTTCGCTTGGCCAGCAGGTGGAACCCTGCGAACAGGGCAGGCCAGATGGTCAGCACCATGGGAACAATGGAAAGGAAATCTTTAACATAGTTCAGAATAGGCTCTTTGGGCACCGTGGTGTCGAATCCGACCTGCTCAAAGGGCGCAGGCGAAAGATACATCCACGCCGTGCCGCCGGCCTCGTGTTCGCCGTAGATATGGTCTTCATAGGCGCCGGGGTTTTCGCGGATACGCTGCCGTCCCATATCCAGCAGATCGGTACGGCGGCCAAAAGTCAATGCTTCCTGGGGGCAGGACTCGACGCAGGCCGGGGGCCGTCCTTTGGTCAGACGGGTATCATAGCAGAAGATGCATTTCATGATCCGGGGATGAAAGGCGCTGGAATAGCGGAAGGTGGGGATGTAGAAGGGGCAGGCGACCATGCAGGTCCGGCAGCCGACGCAGACATCGGGGTTGTAGATGACCGCGCCTTCCGGGGTTTTGGTGTAGGCATTGACGAAACAGGAGGTCAGGCAGGCTGGCTCCTGGCAGTGGTTGCACTGAATCTTGCGATACAGCGGATGCTCGCGTCCGGGGATCTCGTAGCGGTTGACCACGGTGTAGCGGGTTTCGTCAGTGCGTCGTTTCTGGCCATGCAGCATCTCATCGAACACGGAAAAATCGTTGAAAGGTTTTTCCGGGGCAGGCAGATGCTGTTCCTGATTACAGGCAGCCTCGCAACTGCGGCAGCCGACGCATCGGGAAAGATCCACCAGTACCCCCATGGAATCGGGATAGCCTTCAAAGGTGGCGGCCTGTGTTTTTCCAGCCAGGGAGACCGTGGCCGCGGCGGATGCGGCGAGACCGCCCTGGATAAATCCGCGGCGATTGAGTCGTTTATTCATTATTATTCACCTCTTGAATCGTGAGTATCTGGAGCAACGCGATCAGTGCGCATGGCTTTCTTTGGGGGCCGCAGCTTTGGTTTTTCCCTTGTCCTGCACTTGAAAGAACTGTTTGCCCTTCTCGGTCAAGGCGTGGCAGCCCCCGCAATGGGAGGGTGCATTCTTTTTTATATGACAGGGAATGCAATTGAGGTGATAGGCCCCTTTGAGTCCGGGTTTGTCGATATGATAGAGATTGGGGTTGTCACGGGCGGTCACCTGCTCCGGATAAAACTGCTTTTTGCTATGGCAGTCCTTGCAGGCAACCCGGCTGGTTTCCCGCGATTGGGCATGGCAGCGGAAGCAGTTGGGATCCATATTCTGCTGACCGGTGGTGTGATGGTGGCAATCTTTGCAACGGGCCATTTTTGTGTGCCATTTATGTTGAAATTTCACAGGTTGATACAGGTCTGCCAATGAATCGATGGTCACCATCTCGAGTGCGTTGAATTCATCAACGGCAAGGCCGGGTTGCACTGGGGACAATACCCAGGCCAACATCAAAACCGCAGTCACGATCACGGATTTGGGGTTACACTTCATGGGATATCCTCCAGCGGTTCTTGGGTTTTCGTGTTGCTGCTCTGTTTTCTGGTGTCATCATTTCCTCTGTTTTCTTTTAATAAGAGACGTTCAAGCTCCCTTTCCTTCAGGTAGCTGCGGTACACGATGTCAATTTCCTCAGCATCCATGGTCTCGTTGATGAGCAAAACCTCGGCAAATTTATGGAGGAATTTGTTATGCTTTTTAATCAGGGCCTCGGCCTCGCTGACACAGGTCGCAATCTCCTGTTTAATTTCCGTATCGATTCTGCGTGCAATCATTTCGCTGTGCGGCTTGACGAGCATACTGTCGCCGAGAAAGCTGTCGACACTCTGCCGATAGGCAATGGGGCCGATTGCTGCGCACATCCCCCATTCGCAGACCAGACGGGTGGCGATTTCCGTGGCCACGACGATATCGTTGCTCGCCCCGGTGGTCAGGCGGTTGAAAACTAGAGATTCCGCAGCTCGGCCCCCCATCAGGGTAGTAATCCGGTTGTGCAGATATTCGCGGGAATAGGTGTAGCGATCATCCAAGGGCAGTTGCTGAGTCAGGCCCATGGCCCGGCCCCGGGGAATGATGGTGATTTTGTGGAGCGGATCGGTCTCCTTAAGCAGCAAGGCGACAATGGCATGACCTGCCTCGTGGTAGGCTGTGACCCGGCGATCCTGTTCGCTGACCACGATGCTCTTGCGTTCCAGCCCCATGACGATCTTGTCCTTGGCCTCTTCGAAATCATCCGTATCCACGGACTCCTTGTTCTTGCGGGCCGCCATCAGGGCGGCTTCGTTGACCAGGTTGGCGATCTCGGCACCGCTGAAACCTGGGATAGATCGAGCAATTGAGATCAGGTCGAGGGCTACGGCAGTGATGATCTTTTTGGCATGGACCTCCAGGATCTTGAGCCGTCCTTTGACGTCGGGCAGGGAAAGGGTGATCTGGCGGTCGAAGCGACCGGGCCTCAGCAGAGCAGGATCGAGGATGTCAGGGCGGTTGGTGGCCGCAATCATAATGACCGTCTCCTCTGAACTGAAGCCGTCCATCTCCACCAACAGGGCATTCAAGGTCTGTTCGCGTTCGTCGCTGGCGCCGCTTCCCTGCCCACCGGAGCGCCGCCCACCGACCGCGTCGATCTCGTCGATAAAAATGAGGCAGGGTGCACTCTTTTTGGCTTCTGCGAACAGCTCCCGCACCCGCGAAGCCCCAACCCCGGCAAAGATCTCAACAAAATCCGATCCTCCCATGGAGAAGAAGGCAACCGAGGCCTCGCCGGCAATGGCTTTGGCCAGCAAGGTCTTGCCGGTGCCGGGCGCTCCGGTGAGCAGCACCCCCTTGGGGATACGCCCGCCCAATCGACTGTACTTGGCGGGGTTTTTCAGAAACTCCACCACTTCCTGAAGTTCTTCCTGGGCCTCGGTGATTCCGGCCACATCATGAAAGGTCACCCGTTCGCTTTTGATTGGGGTGAAACGGGTCGGCCGACTTGCCCCGGCCTCGCCCTTGAACGATTTTTTACTGAAAATCAGCCAGCCGCCAAAAAACAACACCATGGGCAGCACGGCTTTGAGCCAATCGCCAGCCCCACTGGTCACCCCGGCCTCGCCGCTGATCACCACTTCTTTTTCCAGCAAGAGAGGTAAGAGGGTCGGTAAATCAGGGGCAAAGGTGCCAAAAGAACGCCCTGAGGTGTCCTCGCCGTTCAGGGCGTTACCCCGAAAATGGACCCGGGCAATATTGCCCTGCTTGAGGTCGCTGAGGAATTGCGTATACGAGCTTTGCGGCGGTGTGGTCTCGCGCAGATATACGTTGTAGCCAAAGACCAGAATGGCGGTCAGGGTCAGGATCAATAAGCCGAGTTGGGTCGGATTTTTCATGACCATCTCCCGTTGTGCAGGGCGGGCTCGCCTACGATGCGAGCCTGGAGGTACTGCTCATCAGATTCTCCGAGCACACCGGTGATCAAGGTCTTGAAGATGACCCAATGATCTGGCAAGAGCGAGGCGTTGTTTCGGAAGCAGAATTCATTGAGGTAGAGCTGGAGGTGCTTGACTGTGACGCCGCCCCGGTGCACGTTATGGAGGCAGGCCTCGAAAATTCGACTCAGTTCGTTCATTCGTGACGACTCTTCCGGCTGCAACCGGACAACATAATAGCCACTGGAAGTAGCCTGCAGTTGCGACATAAGCTGTTCGTTTCCGGTGAGCAGGGTACTGCTTTCCTCCACCGCCTCAAGGAGGAAAAGTCCCAGAGTCTTTGCATCCAACGCATCGATGTGGCGCATACGCATACGGCCAGAGCGGCCGGGTGCGAGCACAATCTCAGCCGCAGTCAGCACCAGAGCACGTTCCTTTCTTTCGTATGCCGGCACCACCAGGCCACAGCCGATTTCGACCACTCCACGGCAACGGTTGGCATTCACCCGTCCCATGGCGAAGCGCAATTTTTGCAACCAGGTCCAGGCTGTCTCGTAGCAGGAGATATCGAGCAACCGCTGCAGTTCCTTGGCGCTGACATCAAACGAGGAGGCGCTGAACCACCAGATTGCCAGCAGCCAATCCCTGATCGGCTTTTTGGCTCCGTGCATCAAGGTTCCGGTGGTCAGGGAACTGCGATTGCCGCAGTGTGGACAGACGAGATACCGACGGGGCGTAAAGTGGGTGTGCCGGGTCCGGCAGATGGGACAGACAAACCCCTGTGGCCAGCGGAGTGGAAAGAGGAAACCAATACAATCCTCTTCCGTGGGAAAGAGACGGTGAAAGGTTTGCAAGGCTGTGATCTGATGATCGGTGGCGGTCTGTTCCATGCGTCGTGTCCCATCTTCGGAGGATGAACTTATCCCTTTGGCTACGGACATTTGCACGTGAGGTGCCACACAATCCTCTATTTATGCAAAGAAGGCTGAGCTTTAGATATCTTGCTGGTATTTTTAAATAAAAAAAATTTGCATCGAGTGGCAATAAAGTTCGACGTCAGGACTGGCGAGAGAGCGGAGAGTGGATCTCTTTTATTTTTAATTGCAATAACGGCTTGTTGAGAAAATATGTACCGGGGAGCGAACAGGGGGGCAAGGAAAACAGAGGTGGGGCGGAACAGGGCAGGATAAGCCACGGAACCGTAGCAATACCACGGTTCCGTGGCCACAGAACTGTGGTGGCGATCAGAAGTCGGCTTGAGAAATGTCCAATTGTAATTCTCTGATTTTGCGGTACAGGGTGGTGCGGTCAATACCCAGCAAACGGGCAGCCTTGGCCTTGTTGCCGCCAGCCTTTTTTAGAGCTTGGAGGAGGCGTTCTGTGGGGGAGAGTTCTGGTGAAGGAATGGCCGGCACTGGAGGAAGGGAAAATGTTGCCAGTTTCTCGTTGGCGTTCGGTCCGGGCTGGTGTCGGTACCCGGTAATCTCTGCTTGCAGATGCTCGGTGGCAAGAGTGGTCCCTGAGCAGAGAACACAGGCTCGCTCGATGACATGCTCAAGTTCCCTCACATTGCCGGGCCACGGGTAGGCGAGCAGGAACTGTTTGGCCTGATCCGAGATGCCGCTGATGCGTTTGTTCACCTTAGGAGCGATCTTTTCGATGAAATGGGCGGCTAGCAAGAGGATATCCTCTCCCCGTTCTCTGAGCGGCGGCAGAATGACATCTATCACACGCAGACGGAAATAGAGGTCCTCGCGAAAGTTGCCGCTGCGGACTTTAGCCTTGAGATCGACGTTGGTGGCAGTGATCACCCGGACATCGACATGCAGAGGGGTATCCTGGCCCACCGGGTAAAAGGTGTTTTCCTGGAGAAAACGCAGCAGCCGCAACTGCATCATGGGAGAGATATCGCCGATCTCATCGAGAAACAGGGTGCCGCCGTCAGCCTGGAGGATACGGCCCATGCGGTCGCGATCCGCCCCGGTGAACGAGCCCTTGCGGTGGCCAAAGAGTTCGCTCTCCAGCAAGGTCTCCGGAATGGCAGTACAGTCGACTTTGACCAAGGGCCGGTTTTTCCGGTGGCTTTCCCCGTGCAGGGCCTCGGCGGCCAATTCCTTGCCAGTGCCTGATTCGCCGGTGATCAGCACCGCCAGATCGACTCGGCCAACGTTTTCGATCATGGTGTAGGCGGCCTGCATGGCGTCACTGCTTCCAAGAAAGCGGTGAAACCGATGCCGCCGCCTGGCCTGCAGCGGTTCGGGCTGGGTCAGGTCGCGGATTACCATCACTGCGCCATCAGAGCCGCCAGCCCCGTCCTTGAGTGGGGCGATGGAGACGCTGAGTACTTTCTTCTGCAGGTCATCCCCTTGGCATTCAAAGAGATGGGGTAGGCTTTCATGGCTAGTTTTCAGCACCTGGAGCAGGTTCTTTTTCAAGGGCTGGAAGGCTTCCCGTCCACAGAGGGGAATGATGCTCTCCTGATCGCCCAGGCCAGGGTGCAACTCGTTGAACAGCAGGCGGGCCGCAGGATTCATCTCTTGGATATCCAGGTTCATGTCCACGGTGACGATACTGTCGGTCACACTTTTAAACACGGTTTCAAGAAAGGCCCGGTACCGCTCCCGCTCCTGTTCGGCCAGCCGCTGTCCCTGTTCCAGCTGATGTTGCCGTAGCGCCAGTCGTGCAGTTTTCAGCAGGGTTTCCTTGTCAACCGGCTTGGGAATATAGTCAAAGGCACCCAGGCGTACCGCTTCGGCTGCGGTCTCCACCGTGGGATATCCGGTAATCATCACCACAGGGCAGTTGAGTCCTAATTCCCGTACCCTTTTGAGGAAATCGATCCCGGTGCTGCCGCCGAGAACGATATCGCTGATGATCAGGTCAAAGGTCTGGTCATTGATTTCCTGAAAGGCCTCTTCAAAGGAGGCGGCGGTGATCACCGGTTTGTATCCTTGGTTCTGGAGGAAAAACTGAAAGGTGTTGCGCAGGCTTTCCTCGTCGTCGATCACGAGTATGGCGGTTCCTTGTTCAAGGCTGTTCATGATAACGGGCTGGTTGCGGGCTGAGGTTAGCTATAGGTGGCGAGATCTCGGAAGACCACGACGGCTCCGGTCAATTTATTGTTTTCTAGGATAGGGGTGCTGATGTACTCTACCGGGAAGCTCTGGCCTTCCCGATTCCAAAAGACCTCATCGGAACCGAAATGGACCTTGCCATCCCGATAGGCCTGGTGGATCGGACACTCCGCCGCTGGATAGGGCGAGGCGTCAGGCCGGGTGTGGTGGATGAGGGCATGGTGTGCCTGGCCGATCAGGTCGTCGGCCTCCCATCCGAGCATCAGGGCAGCAGCTTTGTTGACAAAGGTGACCTTGCCGTCGATGTCGAGGCCAAAGATGCCTTCACCGGCTGATTGGAGGATCAGCTCCATCCGATGCTGCAACCTTTTGGTTTCGGTCTCAGCCTGGATGCGCTCGGCGATTTCGCGGTGGAGCGAGGCATTGGCCACACTGATCTCGAAGGTGCGGCGCTCCACACGTTGTTCAAGGTTGTTGGTGGTTGCGCTCAATTCGCAGTTGGCGGTGGTCAGTTGTTGCTCAAGATCGGCCTTTTGCCGGTTCAGCACGCTGATTTGGGCATACGTCAGGCAGGCTACTATAACAAACAGTCCGGCTAGAACCAACAGAGAGAGCAGGGCAAAGGGCCACTGGTCGAGGTCTGCAGGTCCGGTGAGCATCTTTCGGTCCATGAGGAAGAGTAGAATGGCAGCAACAAGAAAGAATAGTGCCATTTGACCGAACAGCCTGGTTTGTTCCGGCATGGTCATCTCTCCTGTATCTCTGCCGCCGGCAGATCGATGATGATGGTGGTCCATTCGCCCCATTGGCTCCGGATGCGAAAATGGCCTTTATTCTCCCGGATTAGGCTGTGGCTGATGCTCAGCCCCAGACCCGTGCCCTCACCCTTGGATTTAGTGGAAAAGAAGGGATCCATCAGCCGGTCCATGAGGTCATGCTCAATACCTGTGCCGTAGTCGGTGATGGTGATGCGGACAAACTCCTGATTACCGCTTTGTTTATGAATCGCAGCAATAGCGATCCGCTTGTCGGCATGGGACGCAGGGTAGCGCTCGTTCAGCGCATAGCGGGCGTTGCTAAAAACGTTGAGAAAAACTTGCTGAATCTGCTGAGGATTGCAGACAGCCGGGGGCAGATTGTCGGCGTATTCCTCGGAAAGGGTAATCCCGTCGATCAGATACTGATGCTGCAACAGTTCGATACAGTTGCGGAACAGCACGGACACACTGACTGGCTCTGGCAAATCCTCCCGTTTGCGGGAAAAATCGAGCAGGTTTTTGGTTATCCCGGCAATCCGCCGGCCCTCTTTGATGATGCAACCGAGAAAGTGGGCGTTGTTTTCAATCTGATTAGTATCGATAAGGATCTGGGCGTAGTTAATGATGCCGTTAATCGGATTGTTAATTTCGTGGGCAACCCCGGCGGCCAGTTCGCCCACCGAGGCCAATTGAGCGGCGCGGAAGGCTTCAGCCTTCATCAATTGCTCCTCGGTTAGGTCGCGGGCCAGCAACAAGGCGGCTCCGGATTTGCCATCGTACTGGCGCAGTGGACTGACGGTGAGGAGAAAATTGCCGCGTAACCCGCGCAACTCGGTCTCGAAGATCCGGTTCTTTTTCTGGCTGAGCAGGACCTCGAGCGGGCAAATGGCCCCCGCGCGACGGCCGCCGTGGAGAATCTCGCACATCCCCTTACCGATGATCTCTTCCCGAGGCCGACGCGCCGCTGCCACGGTTGCCGGGTTGACATCGAGGATGATGCCTTGCTCGGAGACGATCAATGCCGGGTCCTGGACCGAGGAAAAAATGTTCTCCCATTTGGCCAGGGCATGGTCAAGGGCGCGGTCGGCCGCCATCCTGCCGGTGATATCGATGCCGAACAGGACCAGGCCGACCCGGCCCTGCTCGATTTCTGGACGGATGGAGCCGTGCCAGTCGATGATCCGCTTCTCGCCGCTTCGGGTCAACAGTTCGGCCTGAAAATTCATCTCCGTCTGGCCGCCCTTGAGGACACGGGAGAATCTGTTTTGACTCTCGGCTCGTTTGTCCGGGCTGATCAGGATGTCAACCCAGAATTTTCCTTTAACCTCGGCCTCGGTATAACCGGTGACCTCTTGGGCCGTGGGGTTGAAGGAGAGAATCTCCCCGCAATGGGAAAGCGAAACCAAGAGTGCCTGCACCGTCTGCACGATCTCGCAGTTGAAGTCCTGTTCCAGGCGCAGGTGGTGCGAGGTGTGGCGAAGGGAGAGGGCACGGGAGATGGTGGCCACCACATTGGCGATGAAATCGAGTTCTATACCGGTAAAGCCACCCTCGCGGATCGAGAAAATGGTTAGGATCCCATACTGCTGGTGATCATAGACCAAGGGCCAGCAGCCACACAAACGGCTGCCGGTAAGAGCTGTGAGCTGGCCAAGTGGGGTCCGGTTGTCACTATTGGCAGCTATGAGTCCGGAAATGACCGGTTCACCTTCGGCGAGTGCCCGGGCCGCGATATTGTTCATCGATGTCTCTGTAACCAGTTGGGCTACAAGTTGGCGACACTGCTGCTCCGGCAAACCGTCCTGGGCAACGGTAGTGAGGGGAACGATGCTCCCGGCTTTCTCTTTCCGGCCCACCCAGATCAGGCAGTATTCTGGATCCTGCAGCAGCAGGTTGCAGCAACGGCTGAGGAAAACGGTCTCCTCGGCCGCGGGTTCGACCTGAAGTTCGCCAATTTCACGCAACAATTTGTAGCGCTGCACATAGAGCGCTATTCTTTTTACTTCTTGATCCATTGAAGGTTCGTACCTCAGTACAGTTGTCAGCAGCGCGACTGGCACTACGGTTTTGTGGTATTCGCGAGGGCTATGCAACACAAATACCACACATCCGTAGCGAAGCTGCCTCAAAATTGTAGTTTCATCACTCACATTGCATCGAACATGCCGAAGCAGACGATGAGCTGGAATTATATTTTTAAAGGAAAGTAACATGAGTTGTTTGCAGTGGGAAGAGTTGCTACAAGATTGGGAGACCTGACTGGGCGAGGTTTGCCGTCGCAAGCGCATGCTTCCAACAAACGCAGTCTCCTTTAGTGAGTGGAAAGGCGGAGCGCGTAGCACATGGGTGCTCGCCAGACTGTTCATCTTGGAAGTCATCGGCAATGAGACCGCACTATCGAGGATTGGAAAATAATGCGACGCTGCCCTTAGTGACGTATGTCGTTACGGTTTCCCTGTTAGTCAATGAGCCTTTCCAGCACACTCAACGGGAGATCGATAAAGTGATATTGGTGAAAGATGAGACGGTTTCTGATGGCATTTAGTTGTTTATGCCCGGCATGTAACGGAAGGGGGGATCAGGTTGTCATGTTTATTGTTTTTGATAATTAATTTCCTGTACGGACTTGCCCGATCGCACTTGGCACTTCAGTTTTACCTGTTGATCGCTTCAAGCGGTAGTCAGCTGCATGCCTGCATCTGCATCATCCTTTTGCGTTTTTATACAAAATCGGTCGGTTACCTCACGGATTATACGCCTCGAAACACAGGGTTACACTGACAGAGAACAAGGCATTACACCGATCAAATAGTTCCCTTAGCAATCGCACTTGCTTATATTGCTTCAATCTTTAAACGCTATACTTTTCTAAACCACCCGCTCAATGGAGATAGGTGCAGGGCACTGTTCCTATTGGTGGGTTCACCGAGGTCATCGACAAACAGCACGGAGGGAAAAATGAGCGAAGTACATGAGGGAATCAAAGAGGCTGATAATGCAATGCTTGTGCAGATCGTGATGGACGCTTTTCGTCGTACGATTGTCCATTACGGCGCCTGTTTTGCCGAGGTGGCGCATCATGTCGGGATGGATGGAAAAGGCAATGGACATTGAGGACGATGTATGGCAGGTGAACATGGTTAATCAGGTGGATCGTCTGGGGAAAACCCTCGATTTTCCAGCCGAGAACGGCGTTCCCAGTCGCTTCAAACGTTACCTCGGGAGACCTTGCTCGATCTGATCGAGAAAATGAGCATTAACTGGCAAGCCAATGACGGCATCTGGTTTCAAGCGGTGGAAAAGAAATTCGGCATAGGCGATGCCTAACGGTGCAATGACACCTGTTGGACCCGCTACTCTCCCTTTGAAGCGGAGCGCATTAAAAAATTGCTAAATTTGCCTGATGACGGCGGCATCCCGGCCTTGAGAAAAGCGCTTTCCTTGCGCATGTATGCCTTTATCAATGAACAATCAATTGAAGATATCAATGAAGACAGTCTCATTTTTTACATGAATAACTGCCGGGTCCCGTCAGCCAGAAAGCGAAAGGGCTTGCCTGATTATCCCTGCAAGTCCGCAGGCATGGTCGAATACACCACTTTTTCCCAGACCATCGACTCCCGCATTAGGATCGAATGTATCGGTTGTCCGCCGGATGGACATCCCAACAACTGGTTTTGCGCCTGGAAAATTTATATTGAGTAATGCTCTTGACTTGTTTCTGAATTTTGAAGAATTGTGATATTTTCGTCTTCTCGTTAAATTGATGATAAGTAAAGATACCTTCTTTGCAGGTATGGGCTTAACCCAGATGGTCGGTGACAGTGTTGGCAAGATCCACTTGGTGGCGTCAACCAGAGATCAGGGGTAGTCCCGATGGCAGGAATTGTTCTGCTGAACTTAAATGATGCGCCCCTCTTCATATACAGCTACAAAAGGAAAACCTATGCATACCGATGAATATGAGATCTCTATTAACCGGGAGGTCAATCACTGTCAGCAGGTGGTGAAGAAGACGTTCTCCAAGCTTGAAGAGCGACGGCAGAAATTCGGGATGGAATATCCCGAAGCGGTAATTGCAGCAGGTGATGGACATTTGTCCATACAGGAAAAAGAACTTTCCGCGTGGCACGATGATTTCGAGGCGTTGCCCCAATGGGAACAACGCCTCGAAGAATACCGTGAAGCTCTTGCCGTTATGCGGATATCGGCCTCAGGTTTTTAAATTTACCTGTTCGATTAATGCCCTCCAGGGAAGAGCCATTGGCTCAAGTAGTACAGGAAGAAGAGCGAACCGACACCGATGCCAATGCTCCATCGAACCAAGGACAATTCGACCGGCAGCATGGGTTCGTACTCCATTTTTTTCATTTCTTCAGCCAGTTTGGGCTTCTGTTGCTGTTCCATGTTTGTCTCCTTGCTAAATTGTTGGCGGCTTGACGCCATGGAAAAAGAGCCATGAGATGAAAAGGCCGACCCAGATAATGAAGCCGAACAAACTGATGCAGTAGACTGCAGCCAACTTGCCGAGTCCCTCCTCCATCAGTTTCTTGAAGTTAGACACCAGGCCAATAGTAAAAAAGCAGAGGAGAAAGAAAAGACCCCTGAAGACATCTCCCTGGTTGCTGGAGGATTTTGCCTTGCTGAGGAAGTTTTTAGGTTCCTTCATTGTTTCATTAACAACTTTTTGTTTACCCTTAACGCTCTCCATCTCGGTCTTAAGACCCGCAAGAACCGTGGTGTCGGTGGTTGCCTTCATCTTGGTTTCGATGGATGTTGCCGAGGCTTTCAGTACAGCTGCTTCTTTCTCGGCCGGTCCCATGACCTTGGCTGATGGCCAGCACATCATCACGAGGATGACGAAGGTCATTACATAACCGATAACGAATTTGGGGAAACGATGCCATATTTCGGCGGCATCTACCTTTTGCCCAGGCTTGACGTCGATCTTAGCGCACCAGATATAGGCCAGAATAAAGGCCCATACGCCGATGAAAATATCGATGAACATCTTCACCGTGGTGGCGGTCATGGTGATCCAGCCTTCGGCATAGCTGATCCCCGCCATATCGAGAGCTTGGGCGCGGATCAGGGCGTCGGTGATGGCACCGCTAGCAATGGCGCCGCCGTCTGATTTAACCGCCAGACCCATCCATGCACCTGCGACAAGAGGTTCAGTCCAGAGGAAATACTTGGCCATTAAGGGCAGTATTACCATCTCCACGGCCACAAAGATAACGACCAGGGAAGAAACCATGATCGGCACGATGGGCCGGGCTCTGATGGCGCCACCGGTGGCAATGGCTGCTGAAACGCCGCAGATAGAGATGCCGGAGGCTAGAGGTGCCGACCATTCCCGGCTGAATTTGAAATATTTACGGGCGATATAATAGACCACCGCCCAGTAGATCAAATACGCCTCGACAATGGCGCAAAATCCCCGAAACATGATGTTGGAGGCCAAGCCGAAAGATTCAGCGGCTTTGATGCCCAGGCCGGCACCCATGATGACGATACCGGTCTTGATGTACAGCTCAGGCCGGGCCGCCTCTTTCATCATATTGGCAAGGCCAGGGAAGAAGTTGCCGATGATAAGGCCGAGGATCAGGGCAAAGATGAAGCCGAACTCGCCGCTCATGCTCATTGACCAAGGGATGCCGAACTTGACGGCCTGATCCTTGGTGGCCGCAACGTAGGCAAAACTACCCATGAACCAGCAGAGATAACTGAGCCAGAAGGCCAAGGTAAAACCGAACATGAATTTCGGCACATTGGATCCCAAGGCAACGGCTCCCAATGTCATGATCGCCAGGGCGAAAAGGTAGGTGAGCGTGACCGACATGATTGAGGACATACCCGGTTTCTCATACTGTTGCCCTTTGGTCAATTTGGAGGTGTCGCCATCTACAGTGACCGTCGTTTCCTTGCCTTCCTTGTTTTTCAGGGTGAGCTTCTGGCCTTCAATCTTGGTAATCTCGCCTTTGACCGCCTGATATTGGGATGATATGGTGGTGATCGCCTTGCTCGGATCAATCCAGACGCCTGTTTTTGCACCCCAGCCGAGGAGGTCCGTTCCTTTGAACGAACCAAGGCTGAGCCCAAAAATAATAAGGCCAAGAACAAGCGCTAGCCAGTCCTCACTGATCCAACCCCCTCCTTCTCCTGATTTGTGCTGTTGTGCGTTTTCTTGAGCCATATAACCTCCTGCGTTTGAGTTATCGTGAAAAAAAATCCTGATTTCACGGGTTCATTCGGTGGCTATTTCTCTGCTTCCCGCTGATCCATTTTATAAGACAGATCCAACGATTTGGACTCAGAGGCAACCCTCAGTTTTACTTAATTATTTATCTATCTCTACAAAATCAACCCGGCAAGGAATTTTTTAGGGCAGACTGCCAAGTTGTGTGGTTTTGTTAAATAATTACAAGTTTTTAAGCTGGTATGGCGAGGGTATTAAAAAAGACAATGGAAAGGAGGGGGGGGTCTGTTCGACCAACTGCGCTGCTGAGATATCTGGTTGTAGGGAACCGGGCATCACGCTACCTATAAACAGTATAGGTAGTGTGATGCCCGATTTGTGTTAGCGTTTCAGTAATTTTTTGAGATACTCAATCCAGAGCTCAAAACAATCTCCAGAGGTCGCCGATAAAGAAATAATTTCCAGACCAGGCTTGAGAGTAAGTGTTTCTTTTATGGCCTCGTCCATGGAGAAATCGAAATAGGGAAGCAGGTCGGTTTTAGTGATTAATACCAAATCCGCGCTTCTGAAGGTAGCTGGGTATTTGGCGGGTTTGTCAGAACCTTCCGGCACTGACAACAAGACAACCCGCTGGTGTTCACCCAGGTCAAATGTGGCCGGACAGACCAGGTTGCCCACATTCTCGATGAAAATCAGATCGTATTTGCCGCCCTTGGCAAAATGCTCGAGCACATGAAGGCCTCCATGGACCATTGGAGCGTCTAAGTGACAGGCGCCACCAGTGGTCAGTTGCACCGCCGGCACGCCCTTGGCCCGGATGCGGTCGGCGTCGCGTTCGGTTTCGATATCTCCCTCGATCACCCCGATCTTAACCGTATCTTTCAGTGCGTCGATAGTCCGTTCCAGCAAAGTGGTTTTACCTGAGCCAGGGCTGGAAATCATATTGATAGCCACTGCCCCCATCTCTTCGATATGATGCCGGTTGGAATTGGCTTGCTTCTGATTGGCAGCCAGCAGACTCTGGTTGATTTCGACCACTTTGGCATCGTGGTGGTGATGTTCGTGCAGTTGACAGCCACAAGTATCGCACATAAGCATTTACTCCATTTCTACTTGATTAAGAATGAGTTCGGTCCCGTCTTTAGGAGAAAGCCGGTTTGAGCCGCACCATGGACATTTTTTAGGATACAGACTGTGGTACTTCATATCCATCGGGTCGTTTGGTGCTAAAAAAGGGATGACTGACACTTTGTTGCAATCGAGACAGAGGTACACAGGGTCTGGTGTTTCCAGTTTGAGAACGGCCTCGCGGGTGGCAGGCTGTGATTGTTTAAGATTGTCGAAACCGAATTCAAAAGAATCCCGGACGATGCCGGAAAATGGTCCCAGGGTCACCGTCAACCTGGTGATGCGTTCCGCGTGGTGTTCCTTGGCAAGGTCAAGCAGCTGCTCAATCAGACTATGGGCCAGCGACAGTTCATGCATAGGTGTTAAGCTCCGGAGGCAAGGAAAAAGGGCAGGGGGCTCAGCAGATCCGGGGCAGCGGTTGGCCGGTGAGCGGTTCCAGTATGCGAGTGCCGCCAATTCGGGTGGTCATGCAGACCTGTCCCCCGCAGCCACCTTCAACACGTCCTATCAAAGCCGCATCTCTACCTTCGGGCATCTGTCGGATCAACTTGAGGACATCCTCCGCAGCATCCTGGGCGCAGATTATGATGCATTTGCCCTCGTTGGCGAGATAGAGAGGATCCAGGCCGATCAATTCGCAGGCTACGCTGACAGCAGGTCGGATTGGCAACTGTTCTTCTTCAATGGTGATGTCGACCCCGGAGGCACGGGCGATCTCGCAAAGGGTAGTTGCCAGGCCGCCACGGGTCGGGTCACGAAGGACATGGATCATTCCTGGATCTTCTTCAAGCAGGGCGCCGACCAGTCGGTGCAGGGGTTGGGTGTCGCTGGCAATATCACCGCCAATGGCAATCCCGGCCTGACTGCTCATGATGGTTATGCCATGATCAGCGAGGGTGCCGGAGATGATAACAGCGTCGCGTGGCTGGGCTTTTTTCCCGGAGATGTCATGGCGGTGCGAAGCAATGCCGATGCCGGTAGTGTTGAGAAAGATACCGTCTGCCTTGCCTTTGGGAACCACTTTGGTGTCGCCAGTAACAATAGCCACTCCGGCCTCCTCTGAGCAGCGGGCAACTGAGGCGATGATTCGCTCCAGATCGCTCAAAAGGAAACCTTCCTCAATGATCAGGGCCAGACTGAGGGCAATGGGAACGGCCCCGCGCATGGCGAGATCGTTGATGGTTCCGTGGACCGCCAGTTCACCGATATCGCCGCCCGGAAAGAAGAGGGGATCGACCACGTAGCTGTCGGTGGAAATAGCGATGCGGCCGGCATATTCGCCGAGCATGGCACAGTCTTCCAAATCCCGCAACTGGGGGCAGGTAAGATATTTGAGGAATAGGCCGCTGATGAGATTCTGGCTGGCCAAGCCTCCGCTGCCGTGGTCAAGACTGACGATTGCATCTGGCTTCATGGATGAACGGGTGTTAATCAAGTCTTCCATAAGAAATGCCTTTTAGTCTAATTGCAGTGATCTGCCCAAAAATCAAAAAAAGGAGACTTCTCCTATATGAGATTGAAGTCTAAGCCACGCGAACTGGGATTGCAAGCATCACATCGTCTGGATAATCAAGTATAGCAAGAATGCAATATTTGGATATCCCAGAGCATACCGTGGAAAATAATTCTAGAATTGACGAAGCGAAAAATTGACTTTCTGAATTTAAGGCAAAAAAGTAGTGCCGATTCCTATTTAGTCACAGTTTTGCCGATGGTTCGTGATAGGTAGGATATTTCAGGGCCTTTGTTCCTTTGAAGGACAAAACGACTTGACCTTTTCATCGGGATCAGCCAGGCAGTTCACCAACTGATCCTGCTCCTGACCTGTGGCCACGAGGCCTTCCTTGACCATAGCATTAACGGTCACTCTCCAGGAGAAACTTCCTTTGCCGGCCTCAACTTTCGGGCAGATGTATTTGACGAAATGGCAGGAAGCGCATTTGTTTTGGATCAATTCCCGGCAATCTAGCCCGGCGGCCCTGGTTTGGCTGGTGAGCAGAATCAGCAAAACAAAGAGTATGCCACTAAAGAGTAGAACAAGTTGCTGCAATGATTTCATGGAGGGTACCTGCAATTGTGAAAATTTCAACAGGTTTGGTTCAATGCAAAAACTCCATGCAGAGAAGGAGGAGAATGACCTTCCCTGCATGGAGTTCTTCATCAAACAACTGCCAGACGTAGTGATTTTACCGGGGAGTGATTGGCAAAATCAGTGCGAGAACAGCGGCAGATGTTTTGCCGACAGTTTATAGAGAACGATACCCAGAGAAACAACACCCAGCGACAAGAGGAGTTCCATCCATGAGGGCGAATAACTGAAACCGCGCCAAGTATTGAATCGCTCCATGCTAAATAGGCAGACATTCAACCGGTTGAGGGTGACGCCGACAATTACTAGCAGATTGACGGAGAAAATCATCTGCACATTGGTGCGCATCTTTTTGATGCTGAGAATGGCGATAGGCAAGACCACGCCGATCAGTATCTCCAGCAGATACATATTACCTTCTACCGATCCATCGAAGGCCATGCCTGGACTGGCAACAACAAACAGCTGGTACATTTTTAGCAGGAAATAGAAGCAGAGCACGATCAACGAGCCACGAGCAAGACCGTAGAAAATCTCTTTGTCGACCTTATGCTGGAGAAATTTACCGCTGAGCATGGTCTCAAGGCTGACCATGGAAAGCCCCATGGCGACGGCAGAGACTAGGAAGTGAAAGGGAAGTTTGGTGTCCCACCAGAGTGGCGACATCTTGGCAGGAGCAATCAGAAAGACGGCGCCCAGCGACGATTGGTGCAGAGTGGAGAGCATGACTCCGAAGATAACCGCACCGACCATGATCTTATTCACTATCCGCAGAGGTTTTTCCCAGCCCAGCCGCTCTAAGAGCATGGGGCTGAATTCAAGCGCCAATGTAGTGGTGTAGAAGACAACGTGCATGGCTACAACCCACATAACCGAATGATACTGCCACATGAACATCGGGTGCGGCAGGCGGAAAGGGTGGCCGATATCGAGAAAGATGGCAATTACCGCCATCATGTAGCCCAGGAAGGCGGTTAGAATCGCCGGGCGGACAATAGCATGGTATTTCTTCCAGTTAAAGATATACACAGCGCATGCGATGATGAAACCACCAGCGGCCATAGCTACACCACCAAGCACGTCCATCCCTAGCCAAAAGCCCCAAGGGTAGCCGTCGTTCATGTTTGTGGCTGCCCCCAATCCGTAGAACATACGATAGAGGGCAATCCCGGTCCCCGCGATAATAAACAGGACCATGACGATGGTTGCCGGAGTCCAGGTTTTAATGTTCGGATTCGATTCCATTGTGTTTCACCTCATATCCAAAGTGACGAAGTTGATCGACCACTGCGCAGATGGTTTTTTCCATGCCTGCCTGCACTTCCGGAGTGAGGCCGATGCCGACCTCCATCTGTTTGGGTTCTATCCCGTACAGGGTCAGGTGTTTAGGCATGGTTTCGCACAACTGGGCTGCGGCGAGTACATCACAGATCCCAAGTTGATGCGGTGTAGTACGTGCCATGAAGGCTTTGGGTACATGCTCGCCTTCGACCATGACTACCGTTCCGGGTTCCATATCGTTGCGTAGGGCATCGATCAGGATAACATGTTCCTTGCTGTCAAACATGGAGAGCAATTCAAAGCCAGCCGTGCCGCCGTCTACACATTCTACTGAAGGAGGCAGGGTATAGCGTCGGTTTAGTTCTTCCGCCGCCATGCAACCTACCCCCTCATCGCCGATGAGTAAATTGCCGATGCCTAGCACCAGTGCCTTCACAGCAGGGTCCCCGATCATAAAACTTTGACTTTGGTAATCGGGGTCTTCTTGCCGTCAACCAGATGGATGGCACAAGCCAGGCAGGGGTCAAAGGAATGGATAGTACGCAGCACTTCAAGCGGCAGTTCGGCATCTGCCACCGGATTGCCTACCAACGAGGCCTCGTAGGGACCGAGGGCGTCTTCGCCGTTTCTAGGACCTGCGTTCCAGGTAGACGGGACGACTGCCTGGTAATTTTTAATTTTGCCGTTCTCGATAACGATCCAATGTGAGAGCATGCCGCGAGGCGCTTCGTGAAATCCGGTACCGCGTTGCTCACCAGCCGGGAAGACCGGGGCATTGAAGGTGTCAAGATCACCTTTGCCGATATTGTCGATCAGGGCCTGCCACTGCACATTTATAGTGTCGTGGAGAACTGCGCACCGGATAACCCGAGCGGCGATGCGGCCAATGGTCGAATGGAGGGCGGGGATGCCTACCGTGGTTCCGGCCAGTGCCGAGACGCTTTGCAAGGTGGCATCGACATATTTTTTAGTTGGTGCATGTCCAGCGAGGTACATCGCCACGACATGAGGGAGTGGCCCGACCTGAGCTGGTTTGCCCATGAAGGTGGGGGCTTTGACCCACGAATATTTGGTGTCGGAATTATAGCCAGTGTAGTTGGGCACCGTTTCCTCGTCGTAGGGCGAACGATCCCACTCGCCGTTGTACCAGGAGTGTTTGATAGATTCCTTGATGTTGTCGTACAGCATTTTATCTTTCTGGCTGGTGATCGGGGTATATTTGCTGAGATCGCCGCCTGGGATATAACCGCCCGGCAAGGAAAAAACTTTGCCCTTGGTATCCATCGGCATATCAGGCACCGACAGGTAGTTGAGGACGCCGGCGCCGTATTTGGTCCAATCAGCGTAATAAGCACCGACCGCGGCAACGTCAGTGAGCATGGCCTGGTGAATAAAATCGCCCACTTCATCGACTAACGTCTTGATGTGAAACAGCTTCTCGATGGTCAAGTTGGAGGGGCTGTCTGGATTGAGCGGATTAGTGACCCCGCCGACCGCCAGATTTTGGATGTGTGGGGTCTTGCTGCCCAGAATTGCCACCACCGTATTGATTTTACGTTGATACTCCAGCGCCTGGAGATAGTGGGTAGCGGCCAAAAGATTGACCTCTGGGGAGAGTTTCATGGCCGGATGGCCCCAATACCCGCTGGCAAAGATGCCTAGCTGGCCGGTGCCGATGAACTTTTTCAGACGGTCTTGAACTGACTTTATTTCCTGATAGCTGTTGCCCTTCCAGTCGGAGAGCTTTTGTCCCAGAGCCGCAGTGGCTTTGGCATCAGCGGTGGTGGCTGAGACAATGTCCACCCAGTCGAGTGCACAGAGTTGGTAGAAGTGGACAATATGATCATGGACGCCATGCGCGCCGACAATCATGTTGCGGATGAACTGGGCATTGATAGGGATCTCAAGCTTGAGAGCATCTTCTACAGCCCGGACCGATGCCATGGCGTGCACTGTGGTGCAGACGCCGCAGATACGCTGGGCATAGGCCCATGCATCTCTCGGATCCCGACCTTTGAGGATGATTTCAATGCCTCGCCACATCTGCCCCGACGACCAGGCATTAGTGACCTTGCCGTTGTCGACTTCACAATCTATGCGTAGATGACCCTCAATTCTGGTTACTGGATCAATGGTAATTTTTCTGGCCATGGTTGTTTTCTCCTTTACGCTCTCATTGCAAGGGGATGAATGTCATTTCGTATCGTTCTTCGCAAGGACAGGTCGCCTGATACACTCAGGACGCATCCCCTTTCCCGGCATCATTCTTTTTTTTCTCTAGCCTCTGGGTCACTAGCCGCGTTACCGTGCCGGCAACCAGGAGGGAACCGATCAAAATCGGCACATGGGAGACGTAATCCCATGTGTAATCAGGATAAACTTGATTAGTAATCCTGGGGTTGAAGCCCAGTTTGTCGAATTGAACACCGGCCAGAAAGAGATATTGCGTGCCGCCAGCTTCATCCATGCCATAGATATGGTTGACATAGGTGGCGACTACTTGTTCGGTTCGCTTTTTGCTGTCAACCCGCTGCACCGGATAGGCATAGCTGTCGCCAGGTTTAAGGGCAAGACGTCGTTTAGCCTCTTCACGCAAGTCTTCCACCCGTCCGAAGATCGAGGCGCCGGTTGGGCAGGCTTCGCAACAGGCTGAATATTTGCCTTGTGCATAGCGGTGGTTACACAGCTGGCACTTGACAACTGAAGGAGAAGCCTTTTCCCATTCATAGGCTGGAATGTTGAAAGGGCAAGCTATCTGGCAATACCGGCAGCCGAAGCATTTGTTTTTGTTATAAGTGACGATTCCGGTGTCTTTTTGCTTTTGCAGGGCTGCTACCGGACAGACCGAGACGCAGGCCGGTTCAATGCAATGCAGGCAGTGCTGTTTAATAAAGGAGAAGGTGGGTGAGCCGCTGTCTGGCGTGGTTTTACCTTCATTCCGGTGGGCTTTGATGACACACAAAGTGTTGGATGAGAGGTTCTTTGGGGCATCGTAGATTTTATCTTTATCCCCTTCTGGATGTTCGAAAGGAATCTTTCCCGCGGTTTCTTTGTGATACAGAGCCCCGCCTGGTTCAGAATTGGCTAATTTACAGTTGACCATGCACGACTTGCAGCCGATGCACAGGGTGGAATCGTAGAGGATGCCAACCGCATCTTTGGAGAGTTGCGGCGCCTGGGCAGCTGTGCCGGAGGTCGCCCCTGCAGTCAGCATCAGGCCTGAACCCGCTGAAAATTTAAGAAAATCCCGTCTATTTATTGCCATGGTCTTCGCGCTCCCGAGCTTGTTGATCAGTCTTCCTTACCATCGCGTTTGGTTAGGGCCACCGCAGCGGCACCGATAGCAGCTCCAGCAACACCGTAAGCGAATCCCTTGGCCCCGCTACCTTTTTCAGGAACCGCATCTGTATGCCCGGCCGGAGGGGTGGGGAAGACAACCTTGGCTTTGGAGAACAGAGGACTGTTGAATCCGACTTTTTCCTCGGAACAGCCGAAGCAAGGTGACCCGGTTGCAACCGGCCAGCAGCCGGGAGTATCGTTGAAGGGAAGAGTCGAGCAGTTGTTGTAGGTCTCTGGACCTTTGCAACCCATCTTGTAGAGGCAGAATCCCTGGCGGTGTCCTGCGTCGCCGAAGTCCTCAGCAAAACGACCTGCATCGAAATGCGGACGGCGTTCGCAGTTTTCATGAATGAGGCGGCTGTAGGCGAATTTCGGGCGTCCTTTATCATCCAGGGCAGGCAGTTTCTTGAAGGTCAGGTAATGGATGACCGTGGAGAGAAAATTATACGGATTGGGCGGGCAACCAGGGATGTTGATCACAGGAATACCTTTACCTTTCAGAATCTCGTGAACTGGGGTGGCCCCGGTGGGGTTCGGAGAGGCAGCGGCAACACCGCCCCAGGCAGCGCATGATCCGATGGCGATAACTGCGGCAGCGAGTGGAGCAGTTTCATTGAGAATATCCAGCACCGGCTTGCCGGCGACCATGCAATAGACGCCCTTATCCTTGACTGGAATAGCACCGTCCACCACCAGAATGAACTTGCCTTTATTAGCTTCGATTGATTTGGCGCGGTGGGCTTCAGCCTGATGGCCGGACCCTGCGTTGAGGGTCTCAGAATACTCGAGCGAGATCAGGTCGAAAATCAGACTGTCGATAGACGGATGATTAGTGCGCAACAAGCTCTCAACACAGCCCGTACACTCCTGACCAGACAGCCAGATCACTGGAGGTCGTTGGGGCGAGGTGATAGCCTCGGCTATTTTCGGGACCATACCGATCGGCAGGCCCATCGTCGCCGCAACCGCCGTGCAGAACTTCATGAAATCCCTGCGAGTCACTCCACTCAACAGATTCTCATTATTGTCAACAGCCTTAGACTCCATCTGCTACCTCCTTGATGTACAGTTACACTGCTAAGTACGCATGACGACCAGACACACCTCAACTATAAAAAACGGTACAAAATTCTTTTGTGTGAGTTGTATAAAAGCAAAAACAAACCTGTGCAACATTTATTATATTTTGCACAATTTGCACAATTAGTGCAGTTTGCTTATGTGCGAGTGAGATAATTGATGAGCCAAATGAGTTTACGGAGGTCAGGGTAAGCGATGTGATATTTAGGAGTAATTTATATGGATGGCGGAGCACGGTGCGATTGATGCTATAAAGGCTGCCAGGGTGTCTTATTGCAAGCAATAATGAATTATTCATTGGAAAGATTTGCAGGCGGGGAGGGGTATCTGCTGGTTTAAACTGCGACCAGAGCTGGGCAATAGAGAAAATGGTGCCGAGGTCTAATGAGAAAAAGCGAGAACGAATGTTCGATTGAGGAACAAACTGATAAAGAAAGGAAATGGGAGAGGGGCAAGCGCCAGGATGTTCTGGCGTGGTTGCGAAAATTTGAACCCTCGCTTCTAGGAATACTGGCCAGGCCCCCGCTGGGGCGAAGCATTTTAGAGCGGGGCAGGTTGTAACAAGTTGCGCTGAATGGAAAGGGCGGCTTGTACGGGAGTTTTGCGTCACATCATGAGTGAGTTTTATTTCGCATCATTATAGGATCATGGCGTTGTTTTGTCTTTTGCAACCTTGCGGCGGCTTTCCTTCTGGCCGCTGTAGCGGTAATAGGCGGCGCAGGTCCCTTCGTTTGAAACCATACAGGGGCCGACCGGTTGCAAAGGGGTGCAGGCGGCACCATAAAGGGGACAATCCGGGGGCAGGAGGCGACCTTTGAGAATGTCGCCGCATCGGCAACCTTTGGTCTCACTCGTAGGTTGTAGCTGGATTTCAAGTCGTAGCATACCGTCAAAGCGGCTATATTTCTCCCGTAGTACCAGGCCGCTGCCAGGAATGACCCCAAGACCGCGCCATTCGCTGTCGGCCGGCATAAAGACCTCGTTAATCAACGCTAGCGCTTTGCGGTTGCCTTCAGGGCTCACAACTCTGGTGTAGCAGTTGTCGACCCTGGGCGCGCCTTCCTTGTGTTGTCGGATCAGGCTAAGCAGGCCGGCGAGGATGTCGGCGGGTTCGAAACCGGCGACGGCGCATCCCAGGTGGTATCGTTCGGCCATGGGCAGGTAGGCGTCGCTGCCTATGATGGCACTGACATGGCCGGGGCAGAGCAGGCCGTCAACCTGCAGTTCCGGGTCGGCCATTAAGGCCTCCAGTGCCTGGGGCATGGTCTTGCTGGCGGCAATGATCATAAAATTGGAGATCCCCAACCGTTCGGCCTGTAAAATGGTGGCAGCAATGGTCGGAATGGTCGTCTCAAAGCCAATAGCAGGAAAGAGGACTAACCGTTCCGGCTCCTGTTGCGCCAGGGTCAGTGCGTCCATGGGCGAGTAGACGATTTCCACTCGGGCTCCTCCGGCTCGTGCTGTAGCCAGTGATCCATTGCGGCCTGGAACACGGATCAGGTCGCCGAAGGTAGCGATGGTAACCTGGGGCAGGTTTGCGGCAGCAACAAAGGCGTCGATGTGACTGGCTGGGGTCACGCAGACCGGACACCCGGGACCGGAGAGCAGGGTCAGGCCTTCGGGCAGCAGGGAGCGGATGCCATGGCGGAAAATCGACATGGTGTGGGTGCCGCAGACCTCCATGATCCGCAGGGGCCGGACCAGGCTGCGTCTGATTTCTTCCACCAGAGGTGCGGTGATTGCCCGGCTACGGAATTCGTCGGCGCACTTCATTCCGGTGCTCCAGGCAAGCGGCCTTGATGTCCAAGCGTTTCGGCCATCTGTCGCATGAGTTTGAGGTTGTACTCGGCATCTTCAACAGTCAGGGTGCGAATGGCAAATCCAGCATGAATGATGACATATTCGCCGACCAGTGGGATTCGGTCAGCCATTTCCAGTCGGATTTCCTTGCGGATGCCGTCACTTTCAACCAGGGCGACGCCGGGATCGAGCAGCTCATCGCTCCCGCCTCTAATTTCGACAACTTGCATTGGGATAGCTAGACACATGGGGGTGTACCTCCTATAAAGGCCTGGCCAAGACTGATGCCACCGTCGTTCATCGGCACCAATTCGCCGGTGAACACGTTGAATTGGTGTTGTTGCATCGTGTCGATCAGTGTTTCAAAAAGCACTTTGTTCTGCATGCAGCCACCGGATAGGACTATATCGGTCATCTGCGTCCGTTGCCTCAAAATTTTAAGCAGAGCCACCAGAGATTCGGCCAGCCAGGAGTGAAAACGACGAGCTATGATCGGGATGGTGATCTGGTTGGCAATGTCGTGAAGGATCAAGGCGGCAAGCGGTGCGGAATCGATGATCTGGAGTCCCGCTTCTTCGCGGAGCGTGATCGGATAAAAGGTTGCGTGCTCCTTGTGATCGGCAAGGGTGGCTTGGTGTTCCAGCAACATGGCAGCCTGTCCCTCGTAATCGCTGTACAGGCAAAGCCCGAGCAGGGCTGCAACTGCATCAAAAAGCCGGCCGCAGCTGGTGGTCTGTGGGCAATTGAGCCTTTTGGTCATCATTGCGCCCAAGATTTGTTTGTTTTCAGGAGGGATGACCAATAGGGCCGGCGGTTGGTTGGCCTCGGTAAAGGCCTCCATGCCCAGTCCTTGATAGAGCAGGGCTAGGGCCATGCGCCAGGGTTCCTGAGCGGCCCGATCACCTCCCGGCAACAGGAGGTGCGACAAACGGCCGAGGCGCTGGAAACTATGTCTGTCGGCGAAATAAATCTCTCCGCCAAAGATTGTGCCGTCGGTACCGTAGCCGCTGCCGTCGAGCACAACACTGAGGACGGGGCCTTCTAAACCCTGTTCAGCCAGCACCGCTCCGGTGTGAGCATGATGGTGTTGAACTTCGTGGCATGGGATTTTCAGGTTCTGAGCATAACGGGTACTGATGTAGTCGGGATGGAGGTCACAGGCCGTTTGCTCTGGCGTAACTTCGAGCACTGTCTGGAGATGCTGAATGCTTTCCCGGTAAAAATAAAAATTTTCCGCATTGGTCAGTTCGCCGATATGCTGGCTGATGTAGGCTTCCTGGTTGCGAACGATGCAAAAACTGTTTTTCATTTCTGCGCCGCAGGCCAGGATGTCGGCGGTCGGCTGGCGTAAAAGGATGGGAACCGGCGAATAGCCGCGTGCCCGGCGCAAAAGTCGGGTCGTGCCGGCCATAATCCGGGCGACCGAGTCGTCAACCCGAGTAACGATATCCCGATCGTGCAGCAGAAAAAAATCAGCGAGTCCGTTCAGTCGTCTCAACGCCTCGTCGTTATCGGTGCAAATCGGCTCGTCGCTGCGGTTGCCACTGGTCATAACCAGAGCAAGCGGAGCTCGGGGTTGATTAAGCAGGAGATGGTGGAGCGGGGTGTAGGGCAGCATCAGCCCGAGTATGCCAAGTCCCGGAGCCAGTCCGTCTGTTAAGTCCGCAGCCATCAGGCGATCGAGCAGGACAATGGGGTGTTCCGGTGCGGTGAGCAGAGCAGCTTCCTCTGGTGTAATGCGGCAAAAACGGGCGGCTGTGGCCAGATCTTTGACCATGATTGCCAAGGGTTTCGAGACGCGATTTTTGCGTTGTCGAAGCGTTGCCACCGCTGCAGCTGATCCGGCATCGACAGCCAGATGAAATCCCCCCAGCCCCTTGATTGCTACTACGTGGCCGTCTGCTAGGGCGCTGGCTGCTAAGGTCAGGCAGTCTCCCGCAATCAAATGGCCATCGCCATCATGCCAGCTCAGACGTGGTCCGCATTGAGGGCAGGCGTTGGGTTGGGCGTGGAAGCGGCGATCCATAGGGTCGTGATATTCTTGATTGCAGGCTTCGCACAGGGGGAAGAGGCGCATCGAGGTGTTGGGCCGGTCGTAGGGGATCTGCTCGACAATAGAAAACCGGGGGCCGCAGTTGGTGCAGTTAGTAAAAGGGTAGCGGAAACGACGGTTGCTCGGTTCAAGGATTTCGACCAGGCAATCGTTACAGATGGCAATGTCCGGGGCGATCTGGGTGCTGGGGCGCGCCCCTTGACTGCTCGGCAAAATTTGGAAGTCGGCGGCGGTAAGTGGTTGCTCGGTCGTCTGTACGTCTAGGCGGATGATCCGTGCGGATGGTGGAGCTTCGGTTCTCAGGGCAGCAATGAAATCGTCCAGGGTTGCCTCAGTGCCGCGGATGCGTATGTGGACGCCGTCACTGTTGTTGGCAACCGTCCCTGTCAGGCCGTGCCGGTGGGCCAGTCGGTACACAAACGGACGAAATCCCACTCCTTGAACAATCCCGTGAATGGTAATGATCAGAGTTTTCGTCTGCCTATCTACGAGGTTTACGGCCAGGGTCATAGCATTTGGTTGTGGCAGGTTGATGAGGGCTTTGTCATGGGGTGACGGTGGATATACCTCAGACAGGAAGCCATACTGTAGCAGTAAGGAATTGTTTATACCACCTCTTTTTCAATGCTTGAACAGTATGCCCAATTTGCATAATTACCCCTCTTCTTACCCCTCACCCAAAGCTTGGCGCTGAATTTCACGATAACGTTTGGAGTGGACGATCTTTTGTTTTTCCAGATCTTCAATTTCTTCCCGGCTCAAATGGATAAGCCCGCAGACTGGACAGGAGAGATCCATGTCATCGTGAGCGGCGCGCTGTTTGAGTTCGTCGGCTGTCATGTGTCCGACATAGCCGCAGGCACAGTTCGGTGCTTCGACCCTGACTACTTTTCGTTGTTTTGTTTTGTTATTCTCGTTCATAAGGAAGATCCAGAAGATATGATCAAGGAGAAGATGGTTAATCAACAGGGGTTTTAGCGTTGCAAAATCCTGATGCTTCGGCCCTGATGGTCATAGAGGGTGACTGCCAATGCCAGACCGCCATCCAGGCGGTGCGTCGCGCAGGAAATTCAGGGGTCATAGGCGCGGACCGCCATCTCGATCCGGTTGAGCATCTCTTCGTCAAATTCACCGTCGCAGATCAGGCTGGAAGCTGCCTGATGCACGCTCAGGTTCATTGGCGCGATATTGTGGGTGGTGCCGACGATGAGATTGGCCTTGGTGATACAGCCATTGTCATCAGTGGTGTAATCGTGGATCAAGGTGCCACGAGGCGCTTCAACATGACCAATGCCCCGACCTGCCTGTGGTGTAGCCGGATTGCGTATGGCAGGGTCCGTGATAGTATCGTCTGCCAGTAGCTCCAAGGTCCTTTCACAGGCGTAAACCAGTTCAATCAGCCGGGCCCAGTGGTACAACAGGGTGCCCTGGGCGGGGCGTCCAAATTGTTCACGAAAAGCCTCCAGTTCTGCCTGGGCCCTTGGAGTGGCAATGCGGTCGCAAACATTGAGGCGGGCCAGAGTGTTGACCCGGTAGATGCCTTTGGGTGCTGCTGGATCGAGGGAGAAACCCTCGCGCCAGGATTTGGCATAGACCATCTTGGCTGTGGACCAAGGCTCGACATGTTCGCTCAGATGCAGTTCATAGTCACTTGCCGGGAAATCGATAGATTCGCCATTGGGATGCATCAACCGCAGCAAGCCGTCGTAGAGTTGCAGGTTTCCCTGCGCATCGACCGCACCCAGAAAGCCGGTAGTGATGGCGCCCAAGGATTGCATCTCCTCCCGAAAGCGGCCGAAGACTTTGTCTTTCGCATAGTCGAGGGCAAAGGATGCAAAATCGAGCAGCAGGGCGGCGTCTCGTTGCAACTCTTGGCGTTCCTCATTGCTCATCGGTTTGGCAAAACCGCCGACCACTCCGGCTACCGGATGGATGGCCTTGCCGGCAAATCGCTCCAGCATCATTTGCCCCAGTTGCCGCATGTGAACGACGCGGGCCGCCAGTTCCGGGTCCTTGCGCACCATGCCCATGATATTGCGGACCGAATAGTCGCTGTCCGGGCCAAGAACAAAATCAGGAGCTGCAAGAAAGAAAAAGTGAAGGATTTTGTCGTGGATGTGCGCCATAACCTGGCAGAGTTCACGCAATCGGTGGCCGGCTGGGGTGGGGGTAACCCCGAAACAGCCGTCAATAGCCTTTACTGCTGCCAGGTGATGCATCCAGGGGCAGATGCCGCAGATTCGGCTGACAATCCGTGGAATCTCCTCAGCTGGCCGCCCGATAACGAACTGCTCGAAACCACGAAGAGCAGCGATCTCCACACGGGCATCACTGACCCGGCCGCTATCATCTAGGTGAATGGCGATGCTGGCGTGGCCTTCAATTCTGGTGACAGGATGGATATGGATAACCTGCGCCATGATTACAAAATCCTCAGAGTGGTAAGGGAGCGGTTTCCCTGCGTCAGTTCTTCTTTCGGGCCGGCTTAAGCAGGCCGTGAGCGCCACTGAAGCGCAACAGCGATTTGCGGTCAACAAGAGCACGGTGATCGATACCGTTGCTGGCCAGCGCATTCATCATGTCCAGAAGTTGATTGCCGCCGGGTTGTACCGGCCCATAACAGCCACGACAGGGAACACGAGCCTGAAGGCAAAGGGGTGTACCTTTGCCGCCGCAGCCACCGGCGGTAACCGGTCCCATGCAAACCAAGCCCTGTTCAAGCAGGCATTGCATCCCGCTGATCGGCTGGTCGCGGTCATAGTCAGCATTGTGCAGAAACCGTTGGACTGGGGCCATTTTTTTCTTCCCCTCCCGGATAGTAGGGCAGGTCTCGCAGACGCTCTTCTGTGGCAGCTGGAATGCTTCCTTGTTGACCAACGCCTTGATAACCGCCCCAATCAATTGCGGTTGGGGCGGGCATCCGGGCAGGCTGACATCGACCCTCACTTTTTCATCGACACTGTAGACTCGGTCAAGAAAAGCAGGGGCAGATGAGGGGGATATCTCATTATCGACGGTGCCGGCTGTAAATACGGTGTGCAGTGTGTCGGCTGTCGACCATTGATTGCGCATCGCTGGAATACCGCCGTGGGTGGCGCAGGTGCCAAGCGCAATCAGGGTCCGACATTGTTTGCGCATCTCTTGCAGCACCTGGAGATGCTCCTGGTGGGCAACGCCGCCGGAGACCAGGCCGATATCCGCTTCAGGCAGCGAGAGGGGTGCTCCTTCTCCCCGCTGACCCCCATATTTATGGTCCATAAGCAGGGGAAAATGAACAATTTCTGCCTGATCGAACAAATCAAGCAATTGCTCCCCCCAATTGAGCATGGAAATTTCACACCCGGAACAGGCATGCAGCCATTCAAAGTTGAGCTTGGGTTTCATCAGGTTTGCTCAATCTCATAGTATCTAGTCCGCCGATTGCTCGGATTGTAACACCGCCAACCGTCCGCACATGTTGCGGAAGGCCTCGACCAACCGTTCCGGTTCGGCCGAGGAAACCCAGGTCAGTTGGAATTGCTCGGGCGCGTAGCCAAGGTCATCAAGGGTGTCGGTAATCACTTCCGCCCTGGCCAGGGCCATTTCGTTGCCTTTGATATAGTGACATTCACCGAGGTGGCAACCAATGATCATGACCCCTGCCGCCCCTTGCGCCAGTGCATGCAGGACCATCTCCGGATGAACCATGCCTGAGCACATGACCCGGATGATCCGTATCGATCCGGGGTATTGCAGGCGAGAAATACCAGCCAGGTCGGCGGCGGCATAGGAGCACCAGTTGCAGCAGAAGGCGATGATTTTCTGTTCCCGGTTCATAGCGATGCCTCTGGAGAAAGCTCCGCGCACAGGGCAGCGTCAATCTGGGCTTCGATTTGATCATAGGTGAATCCGGAGATGGTGATGCCCCGCTTCGGACAGGTCCCCTGGCAGATGCCGCAACCTTTGCACAGGGCCTGGTTTATGGTCACTGATTTTTTGACTGAGCCATCCTCGTCCTGGTAGGTTACCAGGTGGATGGTCAAGTAGGGGCAAACATCAATACACAAGCCGCAGCCATCGCAGCGTTCCGGGTCAACCAGAGCTGTGTTGGGTTCCAGAGCGATTTCTTTGCGGGCCAGGAGACGACCGGCCTTGGCAGCGGCTGCTAGAGCCTGTGAAATCGACTCTTCCAGAGGTTTGGGATAGTGGGCCAGTCCAGCAACGAAAATGCCGTCGACGTTAAAGTCCATCGGCCGAAGCTTAGCGTGGGCTTCCTGGAAAAAGCCATCGGCGTTCAAGGGGAGCTTAAACATGTTGGCCAGTTCCACGGCCTCCTGGCTGGCAAGGGTGGCAGCCGCGAGCACCACCATATCGGCCTTGATTTCCAGCGGCCTGTGGAGGACATGATCCCAGACCTCGACCAGTACTCCAGTATCTTCACGGCTGATCTTCGGCGGCCCGTGCAGTTCATAGTTGATGAAGATGATGCCCAATTCACGGGCCTGGTTGTAGATGCGTTCGCGTTGGCCGTAGGTGCGGATTTCGCGATAAAGGATGTAGATCTGCCGCGAAGGTACTTCTTTTTTTAACTTGATGGCGCTTTGAATCGAATGGGTGCAGCAGGATTTCGAACAGTAAGGTCGCTCCTTGTTACGAGAGCCGACACACTGAATGAAGACAAAGGATTTGCCATTTGCCACTCTGGTCTCATTGTGCATGTGCAGTTTGTCGAACTCAATCGATGCGACCACCTTGGGGATTTTACCGTATTCGAATTCCTCGGGAATATAACGTTTGGCGCCAATGGTAATAATCGTAGCACCGTGTTCGATCGTTTGTTTCCGGTTTGTGCCGGTTTTGATAGTGGTGTTGAAGTTGCCGACATGGCCGGTGACCTCTATGACCGTGCTGTTATAGAAAACCTCGATGTTCGGGTTGTTCTGTACCTCTTCGTTGAGTCCCTTGAGGAATCGGGGCACATGTTCGCCGTTCCAGGTCTGAAAAAGATGGAGGGCATTACCGCCCAACTGCGACGATTTTTCGATAAGATGGATGTGGAATCCTTGTTGGGCAAGATTCAGCGCTGAGATCATGCCGGCTACGCCTCCGCCGATGATCAGGGCCGAGGGGGTAATCGGGATCCGCAGTGGTTTGAGAGCTGTTTGGGTGGCTACCTTGACTACCGCCATCTTGACCAGATCCTTGGCTTTGCGGGTGGCTGTTTCCGGCTCCTGATTGTGTACCCAGGCATTCTGGTTGCGGATATTAGCCATCTCAAACAGATATTCGTTGATTCCTGCAGATTTAAGCGTCTTGCGGAACAGCGCTTCATGAGTTCTCGGGGTGCAGGCAGCAACCACAATCCGGTTCAGGCCATTATCCCTGATCTGTTGCACGATGAGATCCTGGGTGTCCTGGGCACAGGTGAAAAGATTACGCCCCACATGCACGACCTGCGGCAGGGTTTTGGCATAGGCGGTGAGTTCCTCGACATCGATGACGCCAGCGATGTTGGTGCCGCAATGACAGACGAAAACTCCAATCCGTGGTTCCTGGAGACGTACATCGAGTTCAATCGATGGGGGGGTCGTTTTAGTCCTGGTGTTGCGGGCGCTCGACAGCAATGACGATACACTGGCTGCGGCTGCGGAACCGCCAATCACCGATTGGGGAATGTCGCGCGGTCCGTTAAAAGCGCCACAGGTAAAGATACCTTTTCTGGAGGTGTGGACCGGCATGAAGGCTGAGATAGAGGCAAACCGGTCCGGGGTCATGTGGATACCGATGGTCTCAGCCAATTTGACCATTGAGTCCGGTGTTTCCAGGCCGACCGAAAGGACTACTAGGTCAACGATCTCCTCGACCTGTTTACCCTGAGGGCTGATGTAGTGAAGGCGCAGGTCACCCTTGGTCCCTTTCGGTTCCACCCCATGAATGCGGGAACGGATAAATTTAACCCCGTATTCTGAGCGGGCCCGTTCGTAATAGCGGTCAAATTCTTTGCCTGAGGTCCGCATGTCCATGTGGAAAATGGAAACTTCGAGCTCTGGATTGACCTCTTTCGCCATGACCGCTTCCTTGATCGCATACATACAGCAGACCGAGGAGCAGTATTCATTGTTGCAGCGGTTTTTATCTCGGCTGCCGATGCATTGCAGAAAAGCTATCTTCTTTACCGGTTCACCATCGGAGGGACGGGTCAGAATGCCGTCGGTAGGGCCGTTTGGGGAGAGGTAGCGCTCGAATTGGAGCGAGGTGATAACGTTGGGATAGATGCCATGTCCCCAGACCTTGGCTTTGGACGGATCAAAGGTTTGGAACCCAAGAGCCATGACCACCGCTCCAACCCGGAGTTCGTGATCATGTTCCTGGTCGTCGAAGTTGATGGCTCCAGGTGGACAGATCTCTGCACAGATGCCGCAGGTTCCCGGTTGGTTTATTCTCAGGCAGGCCTCAGGGTCAATCTGGTATTTGAGCGGCACAGCCTGAGGATATTTAATATAGATGGCTTTGCGTTTGGCGATGTTGCTGTTGAAGGAATCGTCGACACTTTTGGGACACTGAGCGCTGCACTGGCCGCAGGCGATACACTTGCTGGTGTCGACATAGCGGGGATATTTCCGGACCCGAATGGTGAAGTCACCTGCCTGGCCACTGATATCGACCACCTGAGAAAGGGTCATGATGTTGATGTTGGGGTGGCGTCCGCATTCGACCAGTTTTGGGGCGATAATGCACATTGAGCAGTCGTTGGTAGGGAAAACCTTGTTGTATTGGGGCATGGCCCCGCCAATGGCACCGGTTTTCTCCACCAGGTAGACCAGGAATCCTAAGTCAGCGAGATCCAAGGCTGCCTGCATCCCGGAGATGCCACCGCCCACCACCATGACTGCACCGCTCATAGTATTGTCAGACATGTGTTGTCGTTCCATGGAATTTCATGGTGAGAGATCGTCTCAACCAGTTTCGTGGTCGTGTTTCGGGAGCAGCCTCTTGTCGTGTATGCCGGTTTATGTTCATGGTTATCGCGGTTCCCCTGGTTTGACTAAGGCCTTTGCCACCAGTTCCCACAGGAATTGAACCTCGATATTGAGGTTGAATTCACGGTTCAGCGATTTTTCCAGTTGGTCTTTGCAGTTTTGGCAGGAGGTGATAACCAGCTTCGCTCCTGATTCACTGATTTGCCTGGCCTTGATCCGGCCATGGAAGACCCGTTCGGCTCCATAGGGGCTGGCCCAGGCTCCGCCACCGGCGCCGCAGCAGTAATTCTCCTCACGATCGGGGATCAGGTCGACATATTTCGTGCAGCAAGCCTGGGTCAACGATCGGGCCTCCTCAAAATAACCGTGGCCAAAGGTCTTGAGCGATTTTCTGCCGTAGTTGCAGGAGTCGTTAAACGTCACCAGTTTATTGTGAACAACTGGTGCGAGGGTAATTCGTTTTTCATGGAGATATTCGAGCAATAGGTCGAAAACCGTATAGATTTTGAACTGATTGAGAGATTCGGGAAACCAGTGTTCCAGGGCGTACCGGGTGGCGTAATAGGCATGGCCGCACTCGGGCAAAAGCAGTGCCGTGCAGTTGAGCCGCTCTATGTTGTCGATGATCCGTTCGGCCATGGTGCGCATGGCACTGTAGTCGCCAGAGTAAACCCCCCAGTTGACCCCTTCCCAGTTTTCCGAAGAGATAGTCCACGATTCACCGGCAGCATGGAAAATCTTCCACCACCAGGTCAGGCTTTCAGGTTCGGCGAAGGGTAGTTTGGAGTTGACGGTCACAAGCATTCTGGCGCCACGGACATCGATAGGGGTGATGAAACCGGGACAAGATGACTCGGCCAATTCCTCGCCCAGTTCTTTTAAGAGAGTGATGAAGTCGTCCTTGGGGATGCCGAGGTTGTTTCCTTTTTCAAGACAGGTGACCACGCCTTTCTGGATGGCAGCGGGTACTTTTTCTCGATCGCGGCGGGAACGGATACGGCGCATCAATTGTAATATCTCGACATTCATCGGACAGACAACTTCGCACTTACCGCACATGGTGCATTTCCATGGCCAGTCGCTGGCAAGCAGTTCTTCATCAAGGCCAAGGAAGGCCATGCGAATGATTTTGCGTGGATCGAGATCGTCAACCCCCGATATTGGGCAGGCTCCGGCACAAGAGCCGCAGGTTAGGCAAACATCGGCCATGGCCGGCTGGTTGTAGAGTGGGTTGGTCTTGAGTCCCAGGCGTACCGAAGGGAGAGCGCTTTCATTTTTCGGTAAAGAAGGAGCTTCGGTCTTGCTGTTGGGTTCCGGTGCTATCCGGGGTTCCCTGCCAAATTTATCACAGAGCCGTTTGTAATCCTCCCACTGGATCTGGTATCGTCGTCCCGGGCCTTCCTGTGCCGGCAATGCGCCCGAATTAATCCAGTTGCGGATGGTGTTGCGGTGTACTCCGAATTCTTCAGCCAGTTCATTGACTTTGATCTCGTAGATCATGGAGCGGTTGCCTCCAAGGTGGTGTAACGGGCGACAATTCGTAAAATCCGGTGACAAGCGTCTTGCACAGCAGCAAGCATGGTCGACGAGAGTCCTGGCGCAATGTGGTCAGGGATGACAGCGGTTTGGGCGATCAACAGCACTACCTCAATGCCGGTCTCTTCCTGGAGCTCTCTGAGTAAATTGACCGTAGGAAACTGGTGCAGGGAAAAATCGTGGATTTTTTTCGCTGCAATTGTCGAAGGCGCGCATTCCAGGACTACGCCCGGAGCGCCGCTCTGTTGGTGACCCGCATCAATAATAATGAGCAGTTCCGGCCGCAGGCTGGGTAGCATGAGGTAATCGAGCAGGTATTCGCGGATACCGGTGCCGGCATCAACGAGGTAGACCCCTTCCGGCAGGTTGAGGGGTTGTAGCGCTTCGATAACCGCCGGGCCAAAGCCGTCATCACCAAGCAGGACGTTGCCGCAGCCGAAAATAACCACAGGCGGTGCAGGTGTCACAGGATGGGTATTGTGCGAGATGTGCATAGTGTTTCAACTATGGCATTATTTTTCGTGAGTATGCAAGAGGAAAATAGGTCTTGTCCGCTTCCAATCGTTGACGCGGTACCGAGGATGGAGGCCGATTTTTGGTATTGCTGGGGCAGTAGTTAAAAGCATACTGTTATTGTCACTTGTTCCGATGGGAGAGTGTGGTGGAGCCAATACGAACAAGCTAAGGGCATGTGTCCTCTGGTTTTTTCCTTTTTGCCGCTTGGGATGAGTGGTATAAGTGACAATTTGCGAGTGTCGTCGATAGCCTTTGTATCGTTGTCTACGACAGGGCTTACAAGCCGCCTGGCATTGCCCTTTTGTCCCTGTTCATTGTTTCCAGGATTGCCTATGTTCAAGCCGACACCTGTAACTCTGTTTATTCCATGCCTGGTGGATGCCTGTTTTCCCGAGGTGGGGGATGCCATGGTCAGGGTTTTTGATCGGCTCGGAATTTCCCTTGCCTATCCCGAGGGGCAGACCTGTTGCGGCCAACCAGCTTTCAACAGCGGTTATCGGCGCGAGGCGACTGTTGCGGCACAGCGATTTATCGAGTTGTTTGCCAGGGCGGAGGTCATTGTCTGCCCGTCTGGTTCCTGCGTTGCCATGGTTCGCCGTAACTATCCCGAACTCTTTCAAGATGATCTTGAGATGCTGGAACGTTCTGGTGATATAGCTAGAAAGACTTTTGAGTTTACCGAATATCTGGTCGATGTTCTGGGTGTAACTGATATCGGTGCTGTCTTTTCAGCAAGGGCTACTTACCATGACTCCTGCCACTTGATACGTACCTTAGGAATCCGGGAACAACCTCGGCAACTGCTCCGCCATGTCCAGAATCTGCACTTGATTGAGATGGTCAGCTCCGATACCTGTTGCGGCTTCGGCGGCACCTTCAGTGTCAACTATCCCGATATCTCCCTGGCTCTGGTGGATGATAAAATTGACAATATCCTGAAAACCGGCGCCGACACTGTGGTGGGCTGCGACGTTAGCTGTCTGATGAATATTCGCGGCCGAATGACCCGAAGAAAGGAAACCCTTCAGGTGTTACATATTGCCCAGGTGCTGGCTTCTGCGGGGCAAGCATGAAGGCTTCTGGTCCGCTTTCGTATAACGAAGCTGCCCATGAAGGACTTGCCAACCCCTGTCTGCAGCGCAGTCTGCGCGGCCTGCAGGCGCATTACGGCAAAGGGGCGCTTGCTGCCTGGCGCTCTCTCCCTGACCAGAGCTTGCGGAGCCGGGTCAAGGCCAGGCGAATGCAGACCCTGGCCCATCTCGACCAGGCGCTCGAACAGCTGGCCGATGGTATCCGGGCTCGAGGCGGCCAGGTTTTTTTTGCGGCAACCGCTTCTGAAGCCAACGAGTATGTTCGTGATCTGGCCCGCAAACATAATGTGCGACGGGTGGTTAAGGGTAAATCAATGCTCTCCGCCGAGATCGGTATCGACGCTGCTCTCGCTGCCGACGGCGTCGAGGTGGTTGAAACCGATCTGGGGGAATATATCGTGCAGATGGCTGGTAGTACCGCCTCGCACATAATAGCCCCCTGCATTCACATGGACCGGCAGCAGATCGGCCGTCTTTTTGTAGAACATCTGCACATTCCTTATACAGATGATCCCCCCACGCTGACCCGGGCTGCTCGCAAGGCTCTCCGACAGCATCTGCTTACTGCCGACATGGGGCTGACTGGCTGTAATTTTGGCTGTGCCGAGACCGGCCAGGTCACCTTGGTCTCCAATGAAGGCAATATCCGCATGGCCACCACCATGCCGAGGCTGCATGTTGCCCTCATGGGAATGGAGCGGATCGTTGCCACCCTGGATGACCAGCGCGAGCTGCTGCAACTTCTCACTCAAGGGGCAGCGCTGCAGAAACTTTCCACCTATGTCAGTTTTGTTGGAGGACCGAGCCGGGAGGGTGATCCTGACGGTCCGGATGAGTTCCATCTGGTGATCGTTGACAACGGCCGTTCCCGCATTCTGGCTGATCCGGAATTTCGCGAGGTGCTGGCCTGCATCCGCTGCGGCGCCTGTCTCAACATCTGCCCGGTCTACGGACGGATTGGCGGCCATGCCTATAGCTCCCCCTACAGCGGGCCCATCGGTGCTGTCGTCACCCCGCTGCTTGCGGGGATTAACCGGCATGCCGATCTCTGCAAAGGCGAGACGCTATGCGGGGCCTGCCGGGATGTCTGCCCGGTGGCAAACGACCTGCCCAGGATGCTTGCGGCTCTGCGGCATAAACTGGCCTACGGCGATCCAGGCTGGCAGGTGCGGCCGCATAACCGGTTTGAAGCCCTTTGTTTGAAGGCTTGGCAAAAGATTGTCGTCAGTAAAGTTTGTTACGAGATATTCCTTAAGTTATTTCGAGCATTGCAGCGACCTTTTATCGGACCACAAGGGGTGATCGGCCGTCTTTACGGGTTTGGTGGTGGTTGGACCCAAGGCCGCGATCTGCCGCCGCTGGCTCCTTCTTTTTTCCGTGAACGATGGCGAAATCTTCATAGTAAAAACCGAGAGAATTGTGCAGGATTGTCCGCAGAGAAACAGCCTGATGAAGGATAATCAAACGCTCTTCCTCAATCGCATCCGTGCTGCCCTTGGTGATGGCAACGACCAAGAGGATGCCTGGCAAAACCTTCTCGCTTCCACTGACGACAAGGCTCTCCAGACCATCGTCAACAGGGGCAGGGAAGAACAGCTGCTCTTGTTGCGGCAATTGATGGACAATGCGAGGCCACTGCATCTAACGGTGCATGTCTGCACCTCTGGTGACGAGACTGCCAACTGCATCGCCGCCATCGCCCGGAACAGCAAACCCGAGTTTGGTTCGACAAAGGAGATCGTCATGCACGATCTTCCCCTATTGCAGGCTTTGCCCCTTGAACCCCTTCTGGCCAAAGATTCCATCGTCATCCATAAAACCAGCAGCAATGATCCGGAAGTACGGCGACACACCATCAACGCCTACATCGGCGTCACCTCGGCTGCATGGGCGATCGCCGAATCGGCCACTATCGTCCAATTGACCCGACCGGGACAGCCGCGCTCTACTTCGCTGGTGCCCTCTATCCATATTGCGGTTCTGGAGCTTGCCAATCTGGTGGCAACCCTTACTGAGGCCTATGCTCTGATCTCGCAGGAACCGGACCTGGAGTCCCTTGTACTCATCTCCGGGCCTTCAAAAACCGCTGATATCGAGGGCTCAATGGTGCATGGCGCTCACGGGCCGAGAGCGATGCATCTGATTGTCCTCACTGGAGAATCTGTTGAGGGCAAGAGAGCTTGCGTCTCTGCTGATGCAAAAATCTCAGGCCGATCAATTGCAACTTCAAAACCATCGATTTAAGGAGTCTTTCATGCCCCCGGTAATCAGTTTCATAGGTTGGCATAATTCTGGAAAAACCACTTTGGCGAGCCAGGTGGTGGCGCAACTCAAAGACCGTGGCTATTCGGTGGCAGTGATCAAGTCGACCAAGGACATCGGGATAGAGACTGATCAACCGCACACCGACACCGCCATTTATCGCCAGATCGGCGCTGACAGTGTAGCCCTGCTGGCCCCTGATCAGCTGATTATCCGTGGCAAGCCGCCTGAAATCAGTCTGCTCGGCTTGGCCCACCGTTATTTTTTTGATATGGATATTGTTATCGCCGAGGGCTTCAAGCATGCCGCCCATGTGCCGAAAATTGAGGTCAGGCGGGGTATGGATGGCCCTCTGTTGAGCGATGAGGTAGACGGGGTGGTGGCCATCGCCAGTGATTGGCCGCATGCCGACACCACTTGCTTTCGTCTTGATCAGATCCGGGAGATTGCCGATTTTATCGAAGCTCGATTGCTGAGTAATCGGCAATCCCCCGTAGTCGAAATTGCGTTGACCGTCAATGGTGCCTGCATGTCTCTGCCCGAATCGATCCGCAGTCAGCTGGCGGCAATAGTGGGTGGTCTGCTTGCCCCCTTACACTCGTCTCTCCCTCCGGGAACCTTGGAGCTCAATCTTCGCTGCCAACTGCCGCCGGCTGATGCACCCTGACGCTTTCGTTCGATATCTCAAGCAAAAACCTTCGCTCCACCTTGCTTCCACTTTTGACAGGCACTGAACGCATTTTTGGTTATCGCATGGGCGTGGTGGACCGCACAATATGACCTTCGGAAAACTGACCCATTCAATTATGAAAGCCTTCGAAAACTGCCAAAGGTTTCCTTGGTAATATCGGACGTGATTCGGCAACGACCTGTCCCGATTGTTGCCGATCCTGACCATAAGCCTGAAACAGAAGTTGGATAAGTGTTTCTCAATATGCTGTTATTCCAGCAAAAATTATTGAATTGATATTCTTTCTATCCATTTTATCTGCATTCTTACTGTATTGTTTTCCTCCGCAAACCTGGACATAAAGCACAACCCTTCTCAAGGATAATCCTGTTGATCCGTATGCCTTGTGGTACAACGGGTTAAGCAGGATCGCCCAGAAACGCTACCTGGAGGCCATCTCCAGCTTAAAAAAAATAATCCAGGCTGAGCCGAATCTGGTGGCTGCCTATATGGAACTTGGTCAAGCCTATACCCTGATTAACGACCAAGCCAACGCAATATATTCCTTTAAAAAGGCAACTGAGCTTGCTCCCGACCATGCCTCGGCCGCAATTGCCTTGGGTAATGTGTATTATCAGATCGGTAAGGAAGCGGAAGCTATTCGATGGTATCGTAAATCCATTGAAATAAATCCCGAATTGCTGCAGGGGTACCAGCCCTTGGCTATCCTGTTGGCCGAGAAGCCCGAGCATGGTTCCGAAGCCTTGCAATTTGCTCAAAAAGCGGTCGGACTGGCACCTAAAAATCCAGAATCGCTCGACGCATTGGGCTGGGTATATATCCAGCAAGGGCAATTCAAGGCAGGCATTGAGCACGTTCAGAAGGCCCAGCAGCTACTGCCTCGTGATCCCCTGGTTATGTATCATCTGGGAGTCGGCTACTATCGAGACCAGCAACCGGAAGAAGCTAGAAAATGGCTGCAAGCAGCGGTTGCCCTTTCTAAAAACTTCAACGGACGGACGCAGGCAGAAGAACTACTGGGAAATATCGTCATAAAATAAATTGAAAAGCCACCAGACCGTGCCTCTTGATAGGCCGCTGATTCAAGAGGACTGCTTCATCAAAGGTCCCGCGCAGAAGCCACATTCCATCATAGCCAGCCTATCGGGCCGCTCCGGTCAAATCGATCGGGCGGCCCGATAGGTTGCCGCCCGTTCCGGTTACTCCAGCAGGCCTGGAAATTCCGTAATCCCGCCACTACTTGACTCTGAAAATATCAAAGATAAAGATGCGACTTTTGGTCAGAGAGTACCAGTGTTGCCAGAGTTTTTCATATCTGCTAAATCAATGTGAAATGAAAATTAAAACGCTACGCCCCGTCTTGCCTACCATATCCAATAACCAACATGACACGCAATTGGCCGGAACAGCGGTCTGGGGAAATCACCATGGCTGAATCACTGAATTATCCTTCCGAAAAGGCCGGATTGCCCCCCGGTACCCTTGTCCATGTCGGTAGAGAGCCAGCGACAGAGGGTTGCATCACCCTCATCAACTACAGTGCTGATCATTTCGAAGAACGAACGGTGCAGTCCATCGATGAGGTCCTGCGCAGTCGGGATAGTGGCGGTACCACCTGGGTGCATTTTGAAGGACTGGCCATCATCGAGATGATGGAAGCCATCGGTAAACACTTTGGGGTCCATCCTCTGGTGCTCGAAGATATTCTCAACACCCACCAGCGGCCAAAGTTCGAAGAGTTTGACGAGTATCTTTTTATTGTGCTTAAAACTCTGACCTGCGACCAGAGCCTGAAGGTCCATCACGAACAGATCAGTATCCTCATGTTCGGCAATATGCTGTTCACTTTCCGGGAAAAGCAAGACCTCCTCTTTAATGCGCTTAAACTGCGGGTTGCCAGTCCCAAAAGTCGCATCCGTACCCTGGGCACGGATTATCTCACCTATGCCATCATGGATACGGTGGTGGATCAGTATTTCAGTCTCACCGATACCCTGGAAGAGGCGATCGAAGTAATTGAGATTAAACTGCTGGATAGTCCCAAAACTCCGACTTTTGCGAGGATTCAGCTGCTCAAGCGTGAGCTGGTTTTCATCCGTAAGGCAGTCACCCCACTGCGAGAGGTCTTGTTAGCAATGCAGCGCAGTGAAACCGGGTTGATTCAGGAAAAGACGGTGCCGTATTTCCGCGACGTCTTTGACCACACCCTCAGGGTAATTGACACCATGGATTCATATCGTGATCTGATCAATGGCATGCTCGACATTTACCTGTCGAGCGTCAATAATCGGATGAATGAAATAATGAAGGTGCTGACCGTGTTCGCAACCATCTTCATTCCTCTGACCTTTATCGTCGGTATTTACGGGATGAATTTCGAACATATGCCTGAGTTGCACTGGAAATGGTCGTACCCGATCCTCTGGGGCTTTTTTTTCCTGATACCGGCGGCTATCCTCACTTGGTTTTGGAAGAAGAAGTGGCTGTGATAAGGTGGGCCAGCACAGCTGAAACTATTCTGTGGGAATAGGCTCAATGTGTTGTTGACGAGAGGTTTCCCGAGGTCCTGAATAAGCATTAGGTGTCCAAAACTTTCCGTATTTTGGCAGCCAAATCCTTTTTTGACAGCGGTTTCTGGATGAAATGGACGCCTTCGTCCAAAACGCCCTGATGGGTGATGACTTCGGCTGTGTAGCCGGACATGAAAAGGTATTTCATGCTCGGATAAAGGGTGGAGAGACGATGTGCCAGGTCGCGGCCGTTCATCCCCGGCATAATTACATCGGTCAGGAGTAGTTGGATTTCGCCCTGGTGATTCTCGACCATGCGCAACGCCTCACCAGGACCGGCCGCACTGAGAACGGTGTAACCCAGGCTTTCCAATAAACGTTTCGCTACGACCAGGAGGGCGGATTCATCTTCCACCAGCAATATGGTTTCACCGCGACTCAATAGAGATTCAGCCACTCTTGAATCCTTTGTTTCGACAATGCCAGTTGTTTCACGGGGAATGTATATTCTGAAAGTCGTTCCATTGCCTGGTTCGCTATAGACGTTGATGAACCCTCGGTTCTGTTTCACGATTCCGTAAACGGTGGCCAAGCCAAGACCGGTGCCTTTGCCGATTTCCTTAGTGGTGAAAAAAGGCTCGAAAATCTGTTCAAGGGTATCTTTATCCATGCCGCAGCCGCTGTCGCTGACCGCTAGCATTACAAACGCACCAGAGGTGAATCCGACATTCCTGGCACAATAAGCATCATCAAAAACGACGTTTGCCGTCTCGATGGTTATCTTGCCCACCCCTCCGATGGCATCTCGGCCATTGACGCACAAATTAGCGAGGATCTGATCTAACTGAGAGGGATCGAACTTAACCGGCCACACTTCAAAGGCCGGCATCCAGGCCAGAGAAATATCCTCACCTATGAGACGCCGCAGCATTTTGAGCATGCCATCAACGGTCACGTTCAGGTCCAATACCACTGGGGCTATCGCTTGTTTACGGGCAAAGGCCAGCAGTTGCCGAGTGATGTCTGTTGAGCGTCTGGCAGCATCGAAAACTTGCTGGAGGTCTTCATGCAACGGGTCAGACGGAGCCACTCTTTCCAAAGCCATTTCCGTATACCCCAGGATTACACTGAGCATGTTGTTGTAATCATGGGCAACGCCTCCGGCCAGGCGTCCTATGGATTCCATCTTTTGGGCCTGCTGGAACTGTGCCGTCAACGCCAACTCTGCGGTGATGTCCCGCTTAACGCCTACGTAGTTGATGATCTTCTCGGCGGCATCGAACACCGGAGAAATCGAGGCGTCCTCTGTGTATAATCTGCCGTCCTTGCGCTTGTTGACCAAACGTCCATGCCAGACTTGGCCGCTTATTATTGTTTCCCACAGATTTTGGTAAAAGGCTTGGTCCTGTTGGCCGCTCTTGAGGAGGG